>JBCDAE010000001.1:0-239556 GCA_039186235.1 Pseudomonadota bacterium
GTGGTTTGGTCGGTTACGCCCGCGCTGCACACGCCTTTGATGGCGGTGACCAATGCGATTTCCTCGGTGATTATCGTTGGTGCGCTGATTGCAGCGGCTGAGGCGGGAAGCCCGGCGGCAAAATATCTCGGCCGCGGGGCTGCCCGCTTCCGCCGCCGCGATCAGCGCGCCGACAATGATGACCGAGGAAATCGCGTTGGTCACCGCCATCAGCGGCGTGTGCAGCGCCGGGGTTACTGACCAGACCACGTAGTAGCCGACGAAACACGCCAGCACGAAGATCGAAAGAATGCTGATGAAATCCATGAATTAGGCTCCCTTCAGCCGTTCGTTGACGATCTCGCCGCCTTTGGTCAGGCGGATGGCGTCGCCGATTTCTTCGTCGAATTCGGGTTTACCCGCTTCCTTGTCCCAGAAGGCCTGGAACATGGTGAAATGGTTGCGCGCGAACAGCGCGGAGGCGTCGGCGGGGAGCGTCGCGGGCGTGTTGGAATAGCCGATGATCGTGACGCCGTGCTTGACCACATTCTCGTCGGGCTTGGAGCCTTCGACATTGCCGCCCTGCGCCACCGCGAGGTCAAAGATGACGCTGCCCGGCTTCATCGTCGCGATCTGTTCGTCGGTGATCAGCACCGGAGCCGCGCGTCCGGGGATCAACGCGGTGGTGATGACGATATCCTGCTTGGCGATGTGTTCGGAAACAAGCTTGGCCTGCGCGGCCTTGTATTCATCGCTCATCTCGGTTGCGTAACCGCCCGAACCCTCGCCTTCGATGCCGGCCACATCTTCAACGAAGATCGCTTTCGCGCCGAGGCTTTCGATCTGCTCCTTGGTGGCGGAGCGCACGTCGGTTGCTGAAACCTGCGCGCCCAAGCGCCGCGCGGTCGCGATCGCCTGAAGGCCCGCGACGCCCACGCCCATCACAAAGCACTTGGCCGCCTGCACCGTACCCGCCGCGGTCATCATCATCGGGAAGGCGCGACCATAGGTGTCCGCCGCAGCCAACACCGCTTTATAGCCCGAGAGGTTGGACTGGCTGGAAAGCACGTCCATCCCTTGCGCACGGGTGATACGCGGCATGAATTCCATCGAAAGCGCTTCAAAACCCGCCTTCGCGTAAGCCTCCAGCGCATCGCCATTTTGGAAGGGGTCAAACAGAGCGGCGACCATTGCGCCTGGTTTCGCGCCTTCGAGCAAGGCCACATCCGGCGCCTGAATAGCAAGCACGATATCGGCGTCTTTCACCACCTCGGCGGCCGAGCCAAGATTGGCGCCCGCCTCGGTGTAAGCCGCATCGGGAATCGCCGCCGCGCTTCCCGCGCCGCTTTCGATTGCCAGCTCGTTGCCCAGCCCTGCGAACTTCTTGATCGTCTCAGGCGTTGCCGCGACCCGGGTCTCCCCCGGAGCGCGCTCTTTCAGAACAGCAATCTTCACGTACGCTTCGCCCCTGTTACCGCTGGTTTAGCTGGAGATAAGCGCGACCACACCGAAAACGATGATCGCAATGACCGGGATGACCCATTTCAGCGTGCTCATAAAGCCGCCGTAGAGTTTGTCCTTTTGATCTAAATCCTGGCTAGCCATGCCTTGTTATTTCCCTCTTGATGATCCCAAACGGGGCAAATGGCAAAAGGTTGCCGAAATCTTTCACCCCTGATGCGCCAGCCCGTATCGAAGCCGTCGCGCAAGCTCAAGCCCCCGCGCAGGCACGACACCCCGCCGCAGCGCCGCGATCAGCCTTAATCACGTCTTTACCTGATCTGGGTATGCCAACCCTGTGTCCCAAAAAGGGATTCACACGCTTGCAATTGCACGGGAGCATAGGCTGCACACCATGTCAGACGCGGAGACCCGCCTTGTCATGCTAATTGACGATGAACCGGCGCAAAGCCGGTTGATCTCGGCCATCGCCGCGCGCGAAGGCTGGCGCACGATTGTGGCGACGGACGCGGAATCGGCCATCGCCACGCTGGGCACGCACGAGGGCATGCAGCTATCCGCGGTCCTGCTGGATCAATGGGTGCCAGGCGATGACACCTGCGCGCTGATCCACGAAATAAAGGAACGTCGACCGGCCCTGCCGATCCTGATGCTCACAACCAGCGCCTCGCCCTTGCTCGCAGTGGAGGCGATGCGCGCCGGGGCGACCGATTACCTCGTCAAACCCATCGCTCCCGATCGCTTGATGGAGGCGCTCAGCGCCGCGACCCGCCGCGAAGCGCCGCGCAATGAGCTCGCTCCTTTGACGGAGAAAATGTCGGCAAGCCTCGATTTTGACGCGATGATCGGCACCGCGCCGAAGTTTCGGACGGCGCTGGCTCAGGCGGCCAAGGCGGCCCGAGGACATGGCCACACGGTCATTGAAGGCGAAAACGGCACCGGCAAGGAAATGCTGATGCGCGCCATGCACGCGGCCTCTCCGCGTTCCAAGGCGCCGTTTCGCATCATCAGCGTCGCTAGCGTGCCGGGCAATTCGCTGGAATCGGTCTTGTTCGGGCACGAACCCAACGCGTTTCCGGGCGCTTTTGATCGTCAGATCGGCGCGATGCAGCACTGCGACGGCGGCACGCTGGTGCTGGATGAAGTGGACCGCATCAACGCCGAAGCGCAGCAACGTCTCAAAGACGCTCTGGACAGCGGCATTGTGCGACCCATGGGCGCAGCACACGGGTTTCGGGTGGATGTGCGTCTGCTGTGCACCACCAGCCATTCGCTCGAAAACCTGGTTCAAGCCGGCGAATTCGACGCCAAACTCGCCGAAACCCTCAGCGCGACCCGCATTGCCCTGCCGCCCTTGCGTGAGCGCACGGGCGATATTGCCGCTCTGACACGCCACTTCTTGGGCCGTATCGGCGAACAGCCCGGGCTTAAGCATTTGTCGGTCACGGACAGCGCCCTGGCGCTGCTCGCCGCTTACGATTGGCCCGGCAATGTCCGCCAGCTGCAATCGGTGCTGTTCCGCGCAGCGGTCTATTGCGAAGGCGATACGCTGACCGCCGACAGTTTCCCGCAGCTATCGGAAATGCTGGGCGATCTGGAAGCCAGCGGATCAGCCCTTCAGCCCGAAGGCGTGGGCATCATGCTCTACACCGAAGACGGAAACTTGCGGCCCTTGGAAGAGATTGAAGCCGACGTCATTCGTTTGGCCATCGGGCACTATCGCGGTCGAATGACCGAGGTCGCGCGTCGTTTGGGTATTGGCCGCTCGACTCTGTACCGCAAACTGTCCGATCTCGGGATCGACAACGCGGCGTAAGCTGGGGTCGAAGCGGGCCATAGCGCCTCATCTTGGCGCCACGACCCGCAAGACCACTCATCAGAAGCTGAAGCGCACACCCGCCAGCAGGTTCACCGTTTCGAAATCGCCCGAAACATTGGCGTTGAACGCGTCGTTTCCGCCGGCCACAAAGCGACGTTCCAAATCGAGCCCGTCGACCCGCTGATACCGAACGCGCGCGTCCAGGGCGATCGTGTCGCTCAAATCGAAGCGCAGGCCGGCGTCGGTGTGATAGGTGAAGGCGGTGTCATCCGCGATCACTCCGAAAGTCGGCGCGCTCGCGCTGGCCGGGAAATACAAAATGTTGCTGTCCACATCAGCAATACCAAGTCCACCGGCCAGGAACGGCGTCACCACGCTTCCCTCGCTAAGCGCAAAGTCCGCCTGATAGTTCACTGTGAAGGTCTCGACATCGAGGTCACCCAGAAATGTCTGGTTGCCGCCGTTGAAGCTGCCCCCATCCACATCGAGACTGGTGTTGGTGTATTCGATTTCGAAGCTCGGCTCGATCACACCGAAAAGGCGCGTGGGAAGCTTGTACCCGATGGCGCCAGAGAAAGTGACATCGCTGTCCAACTGGGTCTCGACGTTAGCGGGAGCGCCCGCCGCGCCGGGAGAGGCCCCTTGCGGATCTTGCACGCCTTCGAGGTTGAAATCGCTCGGGAGCGCCGCGCCTACGCGGCCGGTAACGTAGATACCGCCGTCCACGTCTTGCGCTTGCGCGGCGGCGGGCGAAATGGCGACCAAAGCGGCCAAACCAGTGGCGGTGAACAGGGCGAGGTGGCGGGGTGACGATACGTGCATTGGTGAGCTCTCCAAGATAACTTTTGGGGAATGTTTGTTTGAAAGCGCGCAGGGGGTCGCGCGCCCGCACTTGGTTTCGGCGCTTTCGCCTTTGGGGTTACAGGGCGCTGAAAAAATTGACTTCTACGCACCAGGCTCGACTTGCCGATGCGAAGCCACTAGGCCGCTGCGGCATGACTGAGATGAAAGATTTCACGGGGCGCAGCGCCCTCATTACAGGCGCGGCTTCAGGTATCGGCGCGGCCTGCGCAAAGGCCTTAGCAGAGCGCGGCGCGGCCAAGCTGTTTTTGAACGATGTGAACGCCGACGGCATCGAAGCGCTTCAGCTCGATTGCGAGGTCGTGCCGGTCATCGGGTCGGTCGCCGATGAAGCTTTGTGGAATGCGCTCGCATCGCAATTGGCTGGCCTCGACCACGCGGTGGTCAACGCCGGGATTGGCGGTTTTGGCGCGGTGGCGGACCTCGAATTCGCTGAGTGGCGGCGGGTGATGGACATCAATCTCGACGGCGCGTTCTTGACCCTGCGCGCGGCGCTCAGAGGCATCAAGGCCAAAGGCGAGGACACCGGAGGCAGCGTGGTGATCACGGCCTCGTCCACCGGCATTAAGCCCGTGCCGATGATCGGCCCTTACGGCCCGGCCAAAGCCGCCGTCGCGCATATGGCGCGCATCGCGGCGATGGAAAACGCGGGCGAGAACATCCGCGTCAACGCGATTGCTCCCGGCGGCGTCGACACCGCGATCTGGGAAGGCGGAGAGGACTTCAAACGCTCGGTTGAAGCGATTGGCCGCGAAAAGACGATCGAGCGGATGGCCAAGACAACGCCGCTGCAACGCTTCGCCTCGTCTGAAGAGATAGCGGACAACATTCTCTATCTGCTCAGCGATGCCAACATCACGGGTCATGTGCTGGTGACCGACGGCGGCTTTACGCTCTAGTGTAAGGAGCGATCACCCACCCCGCCTCCCAGCCCGTCCACCAATGGTGCCACTAGGCTGTGGTGGACGCCGTCCGGGGGAAGCATTCCCCCGGAATCCTTCCTAATCCCGAACGCGGGAGGCGGGGTGGGTGATCGGTGAACGCGAGCGAACTCTAAACGGGAACCCCGCTGAAATCCGTCAGCGCCGCGTCGCGCAGGCCACGCCACACATTGCGCGCCTGAACCGTTTCAAAAACATCGTGCACCCGCAAAATGTGCACGCCCGCGTCCATCGCCTTTGTCGCAAGCGCAATCGACCCGCCCAGCCGCGCATCCGCCTCTTCTTCGTTTGAAAGCGCGCCGATCATCCGCTTTCGGCTTAGCCCAACCAGCAGCGGGCTTCCCAGCGCGTGAAACAAAGGCAGCGCGTTCAGCAGCGCCAGATTGTCACTAAGCGATTTGCCGAACCCAATGCCGGGATCGAGCACGATCCGATCCGCCGAAACTCCACTTACCATCGCCTTGTCGCGCGCGGCCTTAAGGAAGTCGAACACCTCGGTGACGACGTCTTTGTATTCGCCGCCTTCGTGCAAATCATCGCCCGCGCCCGGCGCGTGCATTAGGGCAATCGGGCAACCGCTCGCGGCCACGAGCTCGGTCATGCGATCATCGTAGCGCATGGCGGACACGTCGTTCGCCATATGCGCGCCCGCTTGCAGCCCTGCCTCCAAGACGCCCGCGCGCCGTGTGTCGAGGCTGATCGCGGCGCCCATCGTGGCGCAATACTCAATAGCAGGCAGGATTCTGTCTTTCTCGTCCCCTTCCCAGACTGGCGTCGCGCCAGGCCGCGTGCTTTCGCCGCCAATATCAAGGATCGCCGCACCCGCTTCGACCATGGCGGCGGCGTGTTTGCGACCTTCTTCCACCTCGTCGAAATCACCGCCGTCCGAAAAGCTGTCGGGCGTCACGTTGAGGATTCCCATAACCTGCGGTTGATCGAGCCGCACCGTGCGGCTGCCGAGCTGCAACGGAGCGTGCACCTTGGCGAGGTTTTCCCATTGCTGTTGCGCGTCGCGGCCCAACGCGCCGTCGAGCGAACCCAGCGTCGCCATCGCCTCGCGCACGCCGAACAAGCGACGTTCGATCACCTTGCCCTCATCGCGCACAATCAGCGCAAAGCGACTGGCGTAGACCAAGCTGCCTCCCAACCGGATGGCGGCCCCGTCTTCCGCCTGCGGGCCAGAGGCGAAAGCTATGGGTTGGACGTAGACAGACGCGGTCATGCAGGGGCCTTTCAAGCGAGGCGATGAGATCTGCCAAGCGATCTACACGCCCCGAGGCCGCAAATCATCAGCGCGCGGGCGAGATATGAACGCCTGGGTTAGGCTTGCGCCGCGCGCATCGCCTTCAGCCGTTCCGCATGCTCTTTCTCGACCGAGCGCCAGGCCTTGAACACCGACAGGCCCGGATCGGTCTGCCCCGTGCGGCCGAGCGCGTAGATCTGCATGTAGAACCAGAATTGCGTCGCGAACCCGGCGGCGGCGCGCAGCGCCTTCACCCCGTTCAGGAATCGCAGAATCGGCGGGAAGAGCGAGAGCTCCTTTTCCACCGTCGGCAGGCTGTCCGCGCCTTCCAAGATTTGCTTCGCGCCATCGGCGGCCACACAAAGGGGGCGGCCGAGCCCGACCACATCGGCCGCGCCGCTATCGACCGCCTGCTCCATCGCGGCGCGGCTGCGAAAACCGCCGGTCACCATCAGCGGCACATCCACCGCGTCCTTCATCGCTTTGGCGAAATCTACGAAATACGCCTCGCGCGCGGCGGTGGAGGCGGCGACTTGCGGGTCCTCCGCGGGCTCCATCCCCTCGATACCGAGCAGCTTGGGCTGTTCGTACGTGCCGCCCGAAATCTCGATCAGATCGACGCCGCGCTCTTGCAGCCATTGGACGACCTGCAGCGAGTCTTCGAAGGCAAAGCCGCCCTTTTGAAAATCCGCGCTGTTGAGCTTCACGCTGATTGGGAATTCCGGGCCGACGGCCTCGCGAGACCCCTCGATCACCCGCAGCAACAGCGCCGCGCGGTTCTCCAGGCTGCCGCCCCAGCGATCGGTGCGCTGGTTGGAGCGCGGGGATAGGAATTGCGAAATCAAATAGCCGTGCGCGCCGTGGATCTGGACGCCGGTGAAGCCGACCTCTTTGCAGATCCGCACCGCGCGAATGAAATTGGCGATGATCTCCTCGATCTCCGCGTCTTCGAGTGCAACGGGCTCGCCAAACTGGCCGCCGGGAAGGCCCAGCTTGACCGCGCTCGGCGCCTTGGGGTGGGGGTTGATCATCGAGAAGGTTTGGCGCCCAGCGTGGCTGATCTGCGCCCAGAAGTGATTGCCGCCCCGCGTGCCCGCCGCGGTCCAGCGTTGGTACGCGGCGATCTCTTCATCGTTCAGCTCGCGATCCAGAATGACGTTACCGGGCCGCTCAAGATGATCGCGGTCGATCTGAAGATTGCCTGAAAGCAGCATCCCACATCCGCCGTCCGACCAGATGCCATAGAGCCGCTCCAACTCCGGCGTGGGCACGCCGCGCGCGTCCGCCAGCCCTTCGGTCATCGCGGCCTTGGCCAAACGGTTAGGCATGATCGCCCCGCACGGCAGGGTGAGCGGTTGGGAAAGTGTCATTGAGCGAAGCCCCTCTCTTATCGTTGGAAGAGGGATATCACGCCATTTGAAATTGGATAGGCGCGCGCGGGCGGCTTAATCTTCGCTGGCGAGAAGGAAAATTTGGCGCGCGGCGTCCACGGGAAGCACCTCGCCGCCTTTTTCGTAGTGCCAGAATGTCCAGCCGTTGCAGCTGGGCGCGCCTTGCAGGTCTTTGCCGAGGCCATGGATTGACCCGGTCTGCCCATCCAGTTCCAGTGATCCATCGGCGCGCACAGTGGCTATCCAGCGGCGCTTCTTATCGAACACTTTGGTGCCCGGCGGAATCAGCGCGTTCTCAACCAGCGTGCCAAAGGCAACGCGCGGCGCGGCCTTTTTGCTCTGCATCGTTTTGAGCGCGCTTTCATCAAGCGGCAGCTCTTTCGCGATCCGTTTGGTCGCGACGTCGCGGTAGAATGTCTCGCGCTCGCAGCCGATCCACTCGCGCCCCAGACGCTTGGCGACCGCGCCCGTGGTCCCGGTGCCAAAGAACGGATCGAGCACCACGTCGCCCGTTTCGGTGGTGGCTAGCAGAACGCGGTAAAGCAGCGCCTCGGGCTTTTGTGTAGGGTGGGCTTTCTTGCCGCCTTCTTTCAGACGCTCCTGACCCGAACAGATCGGCATCACCCAATCCGAACGCATCTGAAGTTCGTCGTTTAAGGTCTTCATTGCACGGTAATTAAAGTGGTAGCGCGCCTTCTCGCCCATGCTCGCCCAGATCAGGGTCTCGTGCGCGTTGGTGAAGCGGGTGCCCTTGAAATTGGGCATGGGGTTGGTCTTGCGCCACACAATGTCGTTCAAAATCCAGAAGCCCAGATCCTGCAGGATCGCGCCCACGCGAAAGATGTTGTGGTAGCTGCCGATGACCCAAAGCGCGCCATCGGGCTTAAGAACGCGTCTGGCTTCCGTCAGCCAAGCCCTTGTAAATTCATCATAGGCGCGGAAGCTGTCGAACTGGTCCCAATGGTCGTTCACCGCGTCGACTTCCGATCCGTCGGGGCGATTAAGGTCGCCGCCCAGCTGCAGATTGTACGGCGGATCGGCGAAGACGCAGTCGATCGAGTTATCGGGCAAAGACCGCATCGCTTCGATGCAATCGCCGCTCAGGATCTGACCCGTCGGCAACTGCGCGCCAAGGTCCAGCTCCGCCTGAACGGCGGCTTTCGGCTTGGTCTTCTTGGTATCGATCACGCCCACTGCATTGTCCCCGACGATAGATGTGGCCAAAGTTATCCACAGGGTGAGTCCAAGCGGACTCTCCGTCAAGCAAAGAGTTTTCGCGGATTATGGTTAATGGCGCGTCAACGGCCCACCCATTGCGGCGGAACGAAACGTGACCCCACAAGATGTTGAGTCCTCGCTGAGCGCCAAGACTCCAGATCAGGGGGTGTTGCGTCGAGGACTCAGGCGAAAACCAAGATGACGTTCGCGGCGAAAACGGTGACGAGCGCCGCGCCCACCAGCCGCCCGATGCTCTTGGCGAACCACACAAGAGCCAGCACCACCAGCGCGCTCGCGGTCAGCAGGATCATCTGCGTGCCCGCGAGATCACCAGGCAAAGGCTGCGGCGCGAGGCTCATCGTGGCGCCGCCGATCAATAGGATGTTGTAGATGTTGGACCCCACCACATTGCCCAGCGCGAGACCGGACTTGCCGCGCAAGGCTGCGGCGATCGAGGCGGCGAGTTCGGGCAGCGAGGTTCCTACAGCCACCACGGTGAGGCCGATCACCGTCTCGGGCACCTTGAAAATGGTGGCGAGCTCGATCGCGCCCGTGACCAGCGCCTGACCGCCGGCAATCAAGATCCCGAGCCCCGCAAGAAACTGTACGCCCGCGATCCACGGGTTGACCTGTGCGTCCGATCCGGGCTCCTCAACAGCGGCCGCGGCCGGATAAAGGTAACGCCACACGATAAACGCCACGATACCGGCCAGCAGCGCGAAACCGATCCAGCGCGCGCCCAGCCCGCTAACCGCGAGGCCCCACAAGGCCAGCGTCGCGACCAGCGCCACAACCGCGTCGCGCCGCCCCGCTCCGGTCAGCGCAATGGGCATCACCAGAGCCGAAACTCCCAGGATCATCAGCGTATTCGCCAGATTTGATCCCACCACGTTGCCCCACGCGATGGCGGGCGAGCCTTGCAGCGCCGCTTCGACGCTGGCCACCATTTCGGGCATCGATGTGGCAAAGCCGACGATGACGAGGCCAGTGAACAGCGTCGACACGCCCAGCTTCTGCGCAATCCCCACCGCGCCGCGCACCAGAAGCTCGCCGCCAAGGGCAAGCCCGATCAGCCCGGCAAGGCTTAAGAGAATCGCGTTTGTCATGATGGCCCGGGCGCTTACGGCACCGCGCGCTCCAACGCAAAGCGGGCTACAGCAAAGTCGCCTGAGCGACCGGTGCGAACGAACGGCGGTGCAGCGGGGTCGGCCCATGCACGCGCAGCGCTTCCATATGATGCGCGGTGCCGTAGCCCTTGTTCTTCTCCCAGCCGTAGTGCGGATAAGCCTCCGCCGCTTGGATCATGAGGCGATCGCGATGCTCCTTGGCGAGGATCGACGCGGCGCTGATCGCGGGTTCAATCCCATCGCCGCCAACAATCGCGCGCGCCGGCCATCGCCACTGTGCGCAGCGCCCCTGCGGCGTCTGATTGCCATCGATCAGGACACCCTCCACCTCGCCCGAAAGCGAAGCGGCCAATTGTTCTACACATCGCGTCATGGCCAGCATCGTGGCTTGAAAGATGTTCACCGCGTCGATCTCTTCGGGTTCCACCACCGCCACGGCGTAGGCGCAAGAGGCGCGAATGCTCTGCTCCAGAACGGCGCGGCGTTTGGCCGATAATTTCTTGGAATCGTTAAGCCCAGCGGGTAGGTCCGCTCCCAACACGCAGGCGGCGGCGACCACCGGCCCCGCCAAAGGCCCTCTTCCGGCCTCATCGACGCCGATGATCAACGGTACGGGGCCAAGATCAAATTCTGGAGTACGCTCTGACATGAAAACACTCTCCACGCTTCCACTCGCACTGTCTCTTTCCGTCGCAGGCCTCGCAAGCTGCGCCTTTGCACAAGATGGGGAAAGCGTGGGAACGCCGGCGGAAGAAGCAGGCCTCAAGATCGAGGACATGGGGACGTTTGAGCGTCTTTGGGCCATCGAGTTCATCCCGGGCAGCGAAACGCTCGCCATCACGGAAAGAGCCGGCACGCTCAAATTGATGAAAACCACGACGGGGGAAACTCTCGAGGTCAGCGGCGTGCCGGAAGTCGCCGATGGCGGCCAAGGCGGCCTGGGCGATATCGCCTTTCTGGAAAGCGAAGCCAATCGCGAAGATGGGCGGACGATCTATCTGAGCTGGGTCGAACTTGGAGAGGACGAAGAAACGCGCGGCGCGGTGCTCGGCAAAGGTCTGCTTACCTGCGATGAAGAAGCCGACACGTGCGCGATTGAGGACCTAAACGCCATTTGGCGTCAGACGCCCAAAGTAACGGGTCGTGGCCACTTCTCCCACCGCATCCAGATCTCACCCGATGAGCAGCATCTCTTCATAGCCAGCGGCGATCGTCAAAAGCAGACGCCCGCACAAGATCTGGAAAACACCCTTGGCACTATCGTGCGGCTCAACCTTGATGGCAGCCCGGCCGAAGGCAACCCGTTTGCCGATCAGGGCGGCGTCACCTCGCAAATCTGGTCGTATGGACACCGCAACATTTTGGGCATGGACTTTGCACCGGATGGCCGCCTTTGGGAAGTGGAACACGGCCCGGCGGGTGGGGACGAGCTCAATCTTGTCACCCGCGAGGCGAACTACGGCTGGCCCGTGCGCTCCAATGGCGACAATTACAACGGCAAAGACATTCCCGATCACACCGCCGACGATGGGTTTACAAAGCCTGCGATCCATTGGACCCCGGTCATCGCGCCGGGCGATATGATCATCTATTCAGGTGATATGTTCGGCCCTTGGCAAGGCAACGCTCTGATCGCTGGGCTTAAGACAAAGGCGCTTGTCCGAGTGGCAATTGACGGCGACACCGCGACCGAGGCTGACCGTTACACCTTCGAAAACCGCCTCCGTTCGGTGGAACAGGGCCCTGACGGCAGCCTTTGGGTGGCCGAAGACGGAGCCGAAGGCCGCGTGCTTAAGGTCAGCATGTAGTCTTCCTCTAACAGTCTCCCAACCTTGTCGAATACCCACCGCATGGCCGTATCCACGCCTGATAACGACAACACCGCAAGCCTGATCCCGCTTTCCGCCGTACCGGAAGCGATGGTCGAGGAATTGCTCGACCGTGTTTTTGGCGAGGAACGCCAAGCGCGGACCGCCTATCGCATTCGCGCGGGCATGGACTGGCTGAGCGCGCTTAGCTTTGCCGCGCTCGATCAGGACGAAATGCTGGTCGGCACGATCCAGTGCTGGCCCGTCGCGCTGGTTGATCCTGAGGCGCGCGCGCTCCCGCTCATCATGGTAGGGCCGGTTGCAATCCTTCCCGAACGCCAAGGCGAGGGCTTTGGCCAAGGGCTTATGGCCGCTATGCTCGACGCCGAAGCGCGTTTAGCTGAGGATGGCCAAACGCCCTTCGCTCAAGTGCTCATCGGGGACGCGGCGTATTACGGACGGTGGGGCTTTTCCGCCGCTCTCACGGGGGGCTGGCAGTGCCCAGGCCCTTACGAACCCGAGCGCCTGCTTGCGCGCGGTCCCGCTCTTCCGGCGATGCCGGCTAAGGGAATGCTGGCGCCTTGGGCTGAAGGACCACAGACCAAGGAACCCGGCCAGTAGGCCTGACGTTGCTACGCCATGCCCTATGATCCTCCACCCTATCTGGCTGAGATGACGCTCGCCGAAATCGCGCAAGCGGTGGCTGAACGCAAACTTCCCCCCGTCGAAAAGTGGAACCCGGAAAAGATCGGCGAGAGCGATATGCGGATCGCCGCCGATGGCACGTGGTATCACGAGGGCGGCGTAATCCATCGCCCCGCCATGGTGCGCGCGTTTTCCGGGCTGCTTACCCGCGATGAGGCTGGGCAACACTGGTTGCTGAGCCCGTTTGAAAGGCTCCATATCGAAGTCGACGACGCGGCCTTTGTCGCGACCGATTGCCAGATGAAGGGAAGCGACATCGCGTTCCGGCTCAACACCGATGACGATGTGATCGCGGGCCCGGATAACGCTATCCGCGTCGCGGGCGATCCGGAAACCCCGGCGATATACCTTCACGTGCGGCGCGGGGTGGAGGCGCGACTGAATCGCTCGACTTACAATCAGCTGGCTGAAATTGCCCTGGAAACCAGCGGGGACGACTGGCTCGTCACCAGTCAGGGCGCAATCTTCTCGCTGATCGCTTCTTGAATGGCCGATCTGTTCGCCCGCCTTTCCAAATTGTATCAGGCTGGGCACTCGCGCAAACTGTCCGGTCTGCTTTCCGACGCAAACCTGTCCGATGGTCGGGCAACGCCCGCCGCCGTTCTGATCGCGGTGACGGACCGTCCGCGCCCCACGGTGATCCTTACGCAGCGCCCGCGGGGCATGCGCGATCACCCGGGGCAAGTCGCGTTTCCCGGCGGCAAGCTGGATCCCGGTGAGACCGTTATTGAGGCCGCGCTGCGCGAAGCGGAAGAAGAACTAGCCCTGCCTCCCGCCAGCGTGCGGGTCATTGGCACCAGCGACGAATACCAAACCGGCACCGGCTTCCTCGTCACGCCCGTGCTCGGCGTTGTCCCGCCTGATCTGGAGCTGACCCCCAGCCCCGCCGAAGTCGAAGCCTGGTTCGAAGCGCCCCTTGATCTGCTGCTCAAGCCCGCCAATTGGGAGCGCAACGAAGTGCATTGGCGCGGCGCGTGGCGCGCCTATTACGAAATGCATTACGAAGGCTTTCGGATTTGGGGCGTGACGGCCGCCATCATCCTAAATCTGGCGCGCCGGATTGATGTAAACGCGCTCACCGATTAACCGCGAGGCGTGACCACTCACCTGCCACAAACCGTCTGGCCCCAAAGACCAGACCTGGCCGCCCTGACCGAAGCCTTGGGCGCGGACAGCGTGCGTTGGGTCGGCGGGGCGGTGCGCGACACGCTACTGGGAGCCGACGTGCATGATGTGGACGCGGCCACGACGCACGCGCCGGAACGCGTGATCGAACTGTGCACCTCCGCAGACATTCGCACGGTGCCGACCGGCATTGACCACGGCACCGTGACCGCCGTTTTGGAAGGCGGACCGGTCGAGATCACCACATTGCGCCGCGATGTCGCGACCGATGGCCGCCGCGCAACCATAGCTTACGCCAGCGAATGGAAGGACGACGCCGCGCGGCGCGATTTCACAATCAACGCGCTCTACGCGCATCCTGCAACGCTCGAAATCTCCGACTATTTCGGCGGGCTTGACGATCTGGAAGCGCGCCGCGTGCGCTTTATCGGAAACGCCGAGCAGCGCATTGCCGAAGACCATTTGCGCATCCTACGGTACTACCGCTTTCAAGCGCGCTTTGGCGCGGACTTGGACAGCGAAGCCGAAGAAGCCTGCGCCAAAATGGCGGGCACGCTCAAAGGATTGAGCCGGGAACGCATCGCGGATGAGCTGCTGAAGCTGCTCATCCTCCCCGCCCCATTCGACACGGTCGCGCGCATGCACCGGCGGGATGTGCTTGGCGTTGTACTGCCAGAAACAACGACAGACCAGATCGAAACGCTTGGTCGGCTGATACAGGACGAGGCCGAACAAGCCGTCCCACTCGCGCCGATCCGACGTCTTGCGGCGCTCCTGCCCCCGTCGAAAGAGATCGCAGATACATGCGCGGCCCGTTTGAGGCTTTCGAAGGCCCAGCGCGCCCGGCTGATCAACGCCGCGCAACGCGATCCTTCGGATACGCAAAGCCCCTTGGCGCTAGCCTACAAGGTCGGGGCGGAGTTCGCACAGGACCGCTTGCTTTTGCTCGGCGAAGACTCGCGGATGTTGGCCGAATATGATCCTCCTCAATTTCCGCTCAGGGGTGGGCAGATCGTCGCTCGCGGGGTGGCCGCTGGCCCTGAAGTGGCCCGAATGCTTCAATCCATCGAGCGACGCTGGATCTCCGAAGGGTTTCCGAGCGCCGCGCGAGTGGCGGAGCTCTTGGACGAGGAATTGCGTCAAATCTGACACACTTGGACCGATGATTGCGCCAAAACGGTCCTCGTCTGACACAATGCGTCATTTCGCACTCGCAACATACTTGTCACATACCACGCCACTCGCTTAGGGAACCGCTTGCGCGTTTCGGTCATTGACAGGATGCGCGCGTTCCAGGCTTTGCCGGTCAACCAGACGGATTCGAGTTCATCTTGGGTCTACTTTGGAAGGATTAGTGAGCCCACTTGGCCTACGCGCCTCGGATCACCTAGCGCGCTTGTGACGCACGTCACGGGCGCCGACCGGCCTCTCCCGGTTCAAAGGTGATGCGATACTCGGGGTGAAACACAATAACGGAGTACGTATTCCATGAAGCTTTCGAAACTTGCCGTTCTGGCGACCACCGTCGCCGCCTTGCCGATCGCCGCGCACGCGCAGGACGCCGGCGTCACGATCTACAGCCAAGTCGATGACAGCACCGTTGGCACAATTGAAAGCAATGATGGGACAACCGCTGTTCTCGACACCGGTTCGTACAAGGCCCCTCTGCCCATCGCCACTTACGCGGAGCGTGACGGCAAGTGGACGATCAACGCCACGAAAGCGCAGATCGATGGATTGATGGCGCAACAGGTTGCGCAGCAGGAAGCCGCCGCGGCAGAAGCACAAGCGTCTGCCGAAGCCGCCGCCGCCGAAGCCGAAGCCAAACTGGCGGCCGTGCTCGTACCGGGCGTGGAAGTCATCACCGCGGACGCGCAAACGCTCGGCACCGTGAGCGAGCTGGCCGGCGATAACGTGGTCGTGACCAACGAGCAAGCTGGCCTTATCACGTTGCCGCGTTCGCTGATGGCGACCGACGAAGCCGGCCATGTTATCTGCCGCGCCAACTTCGACGCCATTATGGCGGCGGTTCAGGGCGGCTAACCGCCCCTTAATCGAGCTTAAGAAAAGAGCCGCAGGCGCCTGGTTTGGCCCCTGCGGCTTTTTCTTTGTGAGGTCAGAACTTGTTGTCTTTCGGAAAGCCCGTCGGCGGCATCCGACCCGCCGCGCCGCGCGCAACCTTCCACATCCCGATTTCGGTTTCGGTCCGCGTGCGCTCTCCCGACCCGCCCATCGTCCAGCTCAGCCCATCGCCGAGCACAAACGTAGTCGCGTCGCTCAGCCCGCCATCGCGATAGCGCTGGATCTGCACGCCCTGCCCGCGCGCCATGACGGGCATCTCTTCCAGATTGAACACGATGAGCTTGCGGTTCTCACCCACCGCCGCGACGTGATTGTCCTCGGGCGCGATTTCGCGGATCACCCGTAGGCTTGCATCGCCTTTCAAGTTCACCACCTGCCGCCCCTTGCGGGTCTCGGCGATCAGCTCGCCGGTCTCCGCGACAAAGCCCTTTCCGTTGCTGGCCGCGAGCAAAAGTCGCCCGCCATCTTTGTGGACCAGCATCTTCGCGATCGACGTGTCCGCTTCGAGATCGATCATTGTGCGCACCGGTTCGCCAAAGCCGCGCGCGCCAGGCAGCTTGTCGCAGCCAAGCGTGTAGAAGCGGCCATTGTCCGCCGCGATCAGCAGCTTGTCAGTTGTTTGGGCGTGGAGAATGAACGCAAGTGCGTCGCCTTCCTTGTATTTGAACTCCTGCTCCAGATCCACATGGCCTTTCGCCGCGCGGATCCAACCTTTCTGGGACAAGATCACGGTGATCGGCTCTTTCTCGATCATCGCGTCCATGCTGAATTCGACCACCGCGGCGGCTTCTTCTATCCGCGTGCGGCGCGCGCCGATTTCGGTGTCTTCGGCGTAGTCCTTGCGCAGAGCGCGCAGGTCTTTCTTCAGCCGCGTGCGCTGACGCGCTGGGCTGTCGAGAAGCTTTTGCAGATCATCCTGCTCAGCCAGCAGATCATCTTTCTCCTGGCGCAACTGCATTTCTTCAAGTTTGCGCAAGGACCGCAGACGCATGTTGAGGATCGCCTCAGCCTGGCGGTCCGTCAGATTGAACTCGGCCATCATCACCTGTTTGGGCTCATCCTCGGTGCGGATAATCTCGATCACCCGATCAAGGTTGAGGAAGGCGATGATATAGCCTTCGACCAGCTCAAGCCTCCGCGCGATCTGATCCAAACGGTGCTGCGTTCGGCGTTGCAGTATCTCGATCTGCGCGGCGGTCCAGTGCTGGAGCAATTCTTTTAGACCCATCACCATCGGAGTGCGGGTGGCGTCGAGCACGTTCATGTTGAGCCCGAAGCGGGTCTCCATATCGGTCAGCTTGAAGAGGCTTTCTTTGAGCAATTCCGGATCGACGTTCCGACTGCGCGGGACCAGCACGATGCGGATTTGCTCGTCGCTCTCGTCGCGCACGTCTTCGAGGATCGGCAGCTTTTTGTCTGCGATCGCTTGTGCGATCTGTTCGATGAGCTTGCCCTTGGGCACCTGATACGGGATTTCCGAGATGACGAGTTGCCATTGGCCGCCGCCCAAGCGCTCGATCCCCGCGACCTTGTCCTCGGTTTTGTCGGCTTCGGGCGCTTCGAAAACGCCGCGCAAGCGAAAGCTGCCCCGACCGGTCTCATACGCGCCGGAGATTACCTCCGGGCTATCTATGATTTGGCCGCCGGTGGCGAAATCAGGCCCCTTCATCAGCTCCATCAGGCGAGCGTGTTCGACATGCGGATTATCGATCAGCTCCAGAGTCGCGTCGATGACTTCGGCGACGTTGTGGCTGGGGATGTTGGTCGCCATGCCGACCGCGATCCCGCTGGCGCCGTTAGCCAACAAGTTGGGGAACAGGCCCGGCATCAGCTCGGGCTCTTCCTCTTCGCCGTTATAGGTCGGGATGAAGTCGACGGTCCCGGCGTCGAGGCCTTCCATCAGTTGGATCGCGGTCTTGGTCAGGCGCGCTTCGGTGTAACGATAAGCCGCCGCGTTATCGCCATCGATATTGCCGAAGTTCCCCTGCCCTTCGACCAGCGGGTAGCGCAGCGAGAAATCCTGCGCCAAGCGAACCATCGCGTCATACGCCGCGGTGTCGCCATGGGGGTGGTACTTACCGATGACTTCGCCCACGACGCGCGCGGATTTTTTGAAAGTGCTCGCCGGATCAAGTTTGAGCTGGCGCATGGTCCACAGCAGACGGCGGTGAACCGGCTTCAAGCCATCGCGCAAATCGGGCAGCGAGCGCGCGGTGATCGTCGACAAGGCGTAGACAAGATAACGTTCGGATAGCGCCGCATCAAAGGGCGCGTCGGTGATCAGGTTGAACTCGTCCTCGGGGGACGCCGGATCATCGGGTATGGTGGTTTCGGACATCGCTCCCGCTTAGCAAGCGGGCTGCGGCGCGGGGAGAGGCGTTTCCACAGAGAAAGCGCTGAGGGAGTGTAGAAAAGGGAGGCTCCGCCGCCGCGAAAGAGATTTAGGGATATCTATAGCGACGGCGGAGCGGAACGGCCTCTTCTTCGAATGGATGCACGGAAGAGGCCGTGGGGATCGATTGAAGAGGGATCAGATCAACAGCGACTTATCGGCGGGCAGGAAGGCGTAGGCAAACAGAGCGGCAGACGAGACGATCGAAAAGGCGGCGGCGAAGAGATCTTGGGCGGTAGGCATGAGAGGTGTCCTTAGGCGGGCGAGGCGCGGTTGGTCTTAGGCAAAGACCGCCGGGCTCGCAGGGATGATGGCGTAAGCGAAAAGGCCAGCCGAAATCACGATCGAGAAAGCGGCGGCGAAGAGGTTGTTGGTGGCGGCGGTCATGGTCTTAGTTCCTTTGGTGTGAGGCGTGTTGAAGAATTAAGCGAAAACGGCCGGGCTGGCGGGGATGATGGCGTAGGCGAACAGGCCAGCGGACATCAGAACCGAGAAAGCAGCGGCGAAGAGATTGTTGGTCGTGGCGGTCATTTTTGGTCTCCTATGTGTTCGTTGCGGGGTGTTCCGCTTGATGCCAGCTACCCTGCAGGAGCCGTGCCAAACTTAAAAAACGGCGCAAATCCGGGGCTTTTTGATTATTCGCCTGTCCCCCAACTGGGGGCCATCCAGAGAGTTGGTGATATTTCCTAATAACTGGGATGCACTAATCAGCTTTCGTAAGACGATCGGCTTTCGTTGCAACATCCTGGGCAAAGGGGCGGGTCGCCGTCCGGATCATTAACCCCAGCGCTTGACCGCGCCTGACCGCTCGTTCAGTCATACACCTCGTCACGTTTATGGGGTCTTTTGTTCGTGGCTGTTCGAACACGGCGTTATCAACACGCCGAGCCATTCTTGCGCTCTTCTTATCATGGCGATTGGGGCCATAATCGCCTGCGCCCTTGGACACGGCTATGACAGGCCGGGCCCTGAATCCAAGCCGCACCGAACGAGCGCTCGCGCGATTGGGCGCCTTTTGCTGGGACCGCCACCTATGGGTGCTGAGCGCTTGGGTGATTTCGACCGTCGCAGCAGTCGCGTTCATTGCCGCTTACTCCGATCGGCTTGTAAGCGGTGCGGGCAGCATCGAAGGCAGCCAATCCGCGCACGTCGACGCAGAGTTAGCCGAGACTTTCGGCGTCCGCGAAAGCCAAGCCCTGGTTTTGACGTATCGCGATCCTTCAATCGATTTGGATGAAGAGGCCCGATACGCGTTCATTGAAGAGGTCGAGACGGGCCTTGCGGATATTCCGCAAGTAGAGGGGATCCTTCCCGCTGACGGACTGATCGATCAGCCGCGCGACGACAAAGGCCATGCCGTGATTATCGCGCTCGCCACCAACGACGCGTTGGAGGCCGAACAAATGGTCCCGGTTGTTCGGCAAAGATTGGGAGGGATTGCCGAAAGCCGATCCCAGCTGGAATGGGCGATCAGCGGTCGCAGCGCGGTGAGCTACGACCTCACGATTTTCAGCAATGAAGACAGCGCACGATCCGAACTGCGCGCCTTGCCGCTTGCGCTGCTCGTGCTCCTTTACGCTTTCGGAGCGCTGCTTTCGGCGTCTTTGCCCATCATCTTGGCTCTGACCGCGCGCACCGTCGCGTTTGCGGCGATCGTCGCGGTGGCGGGCTTCTTTGAAATCTCCACCGTCTCGCAGGCCATCGTCACAATGCTCGCAATCGCGCTGGGCATTGATTACTCGCTGTTTGTCTATCACCGATACCGACAACTCTTGAGCGAATGCGGGGCGTGCACCCCCGATGCGATCAACGCGAAGAGACGCGACGCTTTGATATCGGCCATGTGCAAATCGGGCACGGTTGTGGTCTACAGCGGCATCGCCGTGGCGATTGGGATGACATCGCTTGTTCTCACCCCCATGATGGAGATGAGGTCGATTGGCTGGGGTGGACTGACGGCGGTGGTCTTCAGCGTAGCCGTCGCACTTACGATGCTTCCGGCTTTGCTCTCTCTTATCGGAGCGAAGGCGCTCGATTGGCCGGGCCGGGCCAAACCCGGTCGCGGATACGAAGCCAACTCCGCGCGCTGGACCCAATGGGGGCACATAGTGGTAAAGCGGCCTTGGCTGGCCATCATGTGCAGCCTTTGCCCTGTCCTTCTGATGGCTGCGCCGTCCGCCTTCACACAATTCGGCTTTCCCGAAGAAGAGTTCTTTCCGGCTGAGCTGGAATCGGTTCGGGGCGTACAAATGCTCGAGGATATGGAGATCAAAGGGCTGAGCGCTCCCATCTTTGTGATCGTATCACGGCAGGACGGGGAGGCTGTCATCACTTCGGACAGCGCTTCCGAGCTCCGTGACTTCAAATCCCGCATCGAAACCGACCCCCGCATCGCCGAGGTCTATTCGCCGCGCCTCTCTACGCGACGAGCTTTCTCTCCGATCCCGATGTCGGGAGCGCAGAACCTCGTCAGCGAAAACGGCGATAAGGTTTTGTTCCGGGTGATCCCGCAAACCGAAACCAGCTTGGTTGGACTTCGCGACTTGGTCCGGGACGTGCCGTCATGGCTCAGTCTGCCCGGTTATTCGGTTGAGGTCGGGGGGCAGGCCCAATTCCTCAACGATTTCGATGACGGAGTGATCGCCAGCTACGCGCCCGTTATGATTGCCGTCCTGCTGGCTACCGGTTTGGCGCTTCTTCTTATGCTCGGCGCGCCGCTCGCTTCCTTTAAGGCGCTGGTCCTCAATCTCCTCTCGGTGGCGACAGGCTATGGCGTGGTGGTCTTCGTCTTTCAGCTTGGATACGGCGCGCACCTCTTTGGCGTCGCTGGCGCCACGCAAACCATTCCCAGCAGCGTCCCGGTGGTCATCTTCGCCGTCCTGTTTGGCCTCAGCATGGATTACGAGATATTCCTCGTGAGCCGGATGAAAGATCTCTATCTGCAAAGCGGCGACAACGAGCGCAGCATTGTCGGTGCGCTGGCCGATACAGGCTCCGTCATCAGTAGCGCGGCGCTGATTATGGCTTTGGTCTTCGGCGCGTTCGCGTTTTCGCGGGTGATCATTGTCCAGATGGTCGGCCTAGGGCTCGCGACCGCCATTCTGGTGGACGCTCTGATCATCAGGTCCGTCCTGGGGCCTGCCTTGATGAGTCTGGCCGGCAATCTGAACTGGTGGCCGCTGCGACCGATTAGCGCCCAACCCGCCGAGTGATGCGGCCTTTACGGCCGATCAGCGCCTAAATGGCGCGCGCGTCTGTGCTCTCGACTGGAACGCTTACGGTCAGACCTTCCATGTCTTCAGTCAGCTCGATCTGGCAGGACAGGCGGCTTGTGCGGCGTACCCCTGCGGCAAAGTCCAGCATATCCTCTTCCTCTTCGGAGGATCGATCCAGACGGTCGAACCATTCGGGCGCGACCACAACATGGCACGTGGAACAGGCCATCTGTCCTTCGCAGGTTCCTTCCAGAGGCAGACCGACAGACTGGCCTAGGTGCAGCAAGCTGTCGCCCGGTTCGCCGGTCGCCGCGATCGTTTTACCGCTCGGATCCTGAAAGATGACGCGAATAGAAATGGTTTGCTCCAAGGCTCTCAAAATTGCTGCGCTGCAGCATTATTGATGAGTTTGGCGGCTTCTTCAAGTTCTTCGAGTGTCGTGTAGCGTCCGAAGCCCAAGCGGATCGAAGATTTGGCCTGCGCGTCAGACAGCCCAATCGCCTTCAAAACGTGACTGGTTCGCCCCGATCCGCTTGCGCAGGCGCTGCCCGCAGAAAACATGACGGTGCGCACTTCGGACATGAGGCGAGCCACATCGAGACCTTCGCGCCGGATGTTGAGATTGCCGCGCCAGCGGGCCTCGGCGCTGCCGTTGAGCGTCCAGTCGGCGAACATGTCGCGCGCGCGCTCCCACAGGGCTTCCACATGGGCGGCGTCTTCGTCCATGCGCGCGGCGGTGAGCGCGGCGGCCGCGCCCATGCCGGCGATCAGGGCGGGCGAAAGCGTGCCCGAGCGCAGACCATGCTCTTGCCCACCCCCGGTTTGCTGTTCAGTGAGCTCAACGCCATCGCGCACCCAAAGCGCACCGACACCCTTAGGCCCGTGGAATTTATGTGCGCTGATCGCGATCATATCCGCCTGGGCGAGCGGCATCTTGCCGTATGCCTGGACGGCATCGACGAGCAGGAGTGCATCGTTATGAGATGCAAAGGCCGCCCATTTCTCGAGCGGCTGAACGGTGCCAATCTCATTGTTGACCTGCATAATCGCGAAGAGGCGCGTATCGTCTGGCCAGAGCTGATCCGGATGGCACGTTCCGTCCTTATCCATTGTGAGGCGGTGGCAAGGACCAACGGCCTCAGCCGTATCCAACACGGCCGAGTGCTCAATAGCAGAGGCAGCGATGGTCCCGCCTCTCCCGCTGCCACGGATAGCAAGATTCAACGCCTCAGTGGCGCCACCGGTGAAGATGACGCGCCCGCCGCTTGGGAAGAGCGCGGCGACCTTGTCGCGTGCCACTTCGATAGCTGCGGCCGCCTGACGGCCCATACGATGCGGGGAATGCGGATTGCCAAAGCCCACGCCGCCCGGCCCATCGAGATGCTTGATCATCGCGTCGCGCGCTTCGGGCGCGAGAGGGGTTGTGGCTTGATAATCGAGGTAAATCATGGGCGCCCCTTACCCGTCCTTGCGAGCGAAGCGAAGCAATCCAGAGCCTCGCGCGATACGCTCTGAATTGCCGCGCCGCTTCGCGGCTTGCAATGACGAATTAGCTTAGAGATCGCCAAGTCTCGACAAACCGCTCCAACTCTCCTGCCGTGGTCGACCAACCTATACTCACGCGGATAGTCCGCGCGGCGACATCGTCGGGCACACCAAACGCGTCGAGCACCCGGCTCTTCTTAAGCGTCCCCGACGAACACGCGCTGCCAGCGGAAACGGCAAAACCCATCGCGTCGAGGCGGATCAGGAGCGCCTGCGCGGAAATGCTGGGGTGGGTGAGCGCAAAGATGTAGTCGACTGGCTCGCCCATCGTCAGACGGTTGGATCCGATGTCGCTTCCAAAGGCGGCTCGATCATCGGCCGTTGTCGCCCACTCACCAGCCTCTAGAGCCGCCGCCATGCCCAGCGCACCAGGCAGGTTCTCCGTGCCCTGACGATAGCCCCGCTCATGTCCGCCCATGGGCTCCAGCAGGTTGAAATCGCGCACCAGCAGCACCCCGATCCCAATCGGCCCGCCAAACTTGTGCGCGGAGACAACCACCATGTCGGCCTTGGGCAAAGTGAGCTTGCCAGCGCTTTGCGCGCAGTCGGAAACCACCAGCACACCCGCTTCGCGGACGCTGTCGGCCATGACTTCTACCGGATTGATCGTGCCCGTCTCTGAATTCACATGCTGGATCGCCAACAAAGACTCCGCGTCGAACACGGTTTCGTCCGCGACCACTTCCACATCCGGCGCGGCCCTGAAAACCGCGTCGTGTTCGACCGCGCTGACGATGCGGCGCTTAACCTTTGAGCGGTTGAGCGCGATCCACAGCGCTTCGCTCGCGCCAGACGTAAAGATGAGTTCGCCATCCCACCCAAGCGCCCGCTTGATCCGCTCGCGCGCGTCTTCAAGCTTTTGCTTGGCCTTGCGCCCCTCCGCATGCGGAGAGGATGGGTTGGCCCACAGCGCGAAGCCTTCTTCCATCGCCGCGCGCGCTTCGGGGCGCAGCGGCGACGTGGCAGCGTGATCGAGGTAAATACGGTTAGTCATGATCGCTTATTGCGATGGATTCTCAATAATTTGCGCAAACGGTACGCTCTCGTATATAGGCTCCGCAACGGCGCGCGCCACCCGGTGTCTCGCTTCCTCTGTCATAAGGTTTCAGCATGCCATCCGTGATCTTTCCCGGCCCCGAAGGCCGTCTCGAAGGCCGTTTTTCTCCGCCCCCGCGCCCACGCGCACCCGTGGCGATGATTCTCCATCCGCACCCCGAAGGCGGCGGCACTATGAACGATCGGATCGTTCAGCGTCTCTACAAAACCTTCGTGGATCGCGGCTTCGCGACCTTGCGCTTCAACTTTCGCGGCGTGGGCCGTAGCCAGGGCAGCTTTGACAACGGGATTGGCGAGCTTTCCGACGCCGCCTCAGCGCTTGACTGGGTACAGTCGATCCACCCCGAAGCGCAGACCACTTGGGTCGCGGGTTATTCGTTCGGCGCGCTTATCGGCATGCAGCTGCTGATGCGCCGCCCCGAAGTGCGTGGCTTCATCTCCGTCGCGCCGCCGGCGAACATGTACGATTTCAGCTTCCTTGCGCCCTGCCCCGCTTCGGGAATCTTTGTGCAAGGCGCGGCGGACACGGTGGTTCAGCCCAGCGCCGTCCAAAAGCTGGTCGACAAACTGCGCACGCAAAAGCACATCACGATCCACCACGACGAAATCCCACGCGCCAACCACTTCTTCGAAAACGAGATGGAAGACATGATGGCGAGTGTCGACAATTACCTCGATTTCCGCCTCTCACCCGATTGCCCGATCAAGTGATTTGAGTGCGCCGCAGCTATCCGAGAGGGTGGCCGCTTCGCAGTTAGGTTTCAGATGACACACCCGTTGCATCGCGCGACGGGTCTTATTGTGCAACTCGAAACTGTTATGAAACAATAGGATAGGCCGCTAGCGTCTGTAGTGAGCGCCCATCCCATCCCCTAACGCATTGGCGCGGGCGCTCATGTGACGAAACTTACATGAGGAGCCCCTCCATGAATTACGTGACGCAAAATCGCGCGCCCAACACCGGCGCGATACTCGGCGCGCTCGCCATTCCCACCGGCGTCGGCGCGGCGCTGGCCGTAGGTCTCGCGGTGACGGTGGTCGTGACCAAGCCGGTCGAGAACCCTGAAGCGTATGACGTGACAGTCGACCTTCCGCCCCCACCTCCCAAGCCCGAGGCGCCCCAGCCGGATGCGAAAGTCTTGGAAACGACCGCGCCAGATCCGGTCGCGCCGGAAACGCCTATCACCAATCCGACCGTGCCCATCATCACAACGGCTCCGGTCGGGAAGCTTGGCGACGATCTGATCAGACTGCCGCTGCCCAGCGGCTCTGGTCCGATAGTCGGACCACCCATCGCACCGGCTTTGCCGGATCCCATTCGCGCGACACCTCAAGGCGACCCGGCCAGCTGGATCCTGGAGAGCGACTATCGCTCCCGATGGATTCGCGAAGGCCTCTCAGGCACGGCATCCTTCACGCTTGAAATCGACACGCGTGGCCGGGTGAGCGATTGCACCATCACTCGGTCCACCGGACACGCGGTTTTGGACGGGGCGACCTGTCGCCTGCTCTCTCGCAGAGCGCGCTTCAACCCCGCGCGCGACGCGCAAGGCGACAAGGTGGTCGGGCGCTATGTCAGCTCGGTAGCTTGGCAGATTCCCTGATTCTGTGTTGGGGCCGGGGGCGCTGTTCGTCCTCGGCGTCAGCCTCGTAGCGCACGCCCGCACAGGTAAAGACAATCGTCGCGACCCGGCACGCTGATCACCAACATTCATCGTTGCTCAGGTTTGCAGCGTAGTGATCCACGCCTTCTAGGAAGAGATCCCCCGCAAAATCCATCTCACGAAGGCGGTGCCCGTAGACGACCTTTCCGTCCTCCACCGCGCCGATCAACATTTCGCCGTCCGCTTCGGCGGCGCCGTTGATTAACCGGATGAGCGTTCGTGCCTCATCGGACAGCTCGAGCGTCACCGGTTCGCCCTTGTTCGTGAAAGCCCTCAGCTCGGACAGGGATTTGGTGTATGTTTGCACCGACACACTGTAGCTCGTCGCGGCTATCGGGACCGGTTCGGTCTGCAATGTCTTGCCATACATCTTCACAAGCCGTGCCTTTCCGAGGGGCCGCTTGAAGGCCTTAAGCAAGACTTGCAGTGAGCCGAGCTTTAGGAAAAGCGCCGTGTCCTCCTTTCGGATCGGCTTACCCGTCACGATATCCAAGGCGGTGTCGTAGTTAATCGGAATTTCTGCCTCATCAATGAACGCCTTGTTGGGCACAACCATCGTAAAACGAAGCCATCTTGGATCAAGATCGATCGAGAACAGAGTGTTTTCGAGAGTGTCGCGGCCAGCCGCCAATTTGCCCAGATAGTCGCGAGGCCAAGAACCGGTGAAGAATGGAATCTTCAGGTTCTTCTTCTGGTAGGGGTTGTAGGAATTGCGGTGGTAGTAACGCTTGTAAGACCAGATATTCGCAAGCTGAAAATCTGCGGGTGTGCTCGGATCGCGGACAAGCTGAAACGCCGCGTAAGCGCCTCGGTACAATCCGTATCCAGAGCCCCCACTGTAGGAGGTCGACGCCAACCTCCAGCCACCGCGGCTCGCGGTCAGGTTGCAGCTTGCATTCTTTGCGTTGAAGAAGGCTTTGCTCGAAACTGTCTCGGCCACCGCCGGCGGGGAATAAAGCGCGCTTACCAGCGCCGCTAACCCGCTTAGTGCGGTCAGCCAAACGCCTACACGCTGTCCACCTACCATCGTGATGCCCCACGATCTTGCCTCGAGAAGCTTGAATATGCCGATTCAGCGCAAGTGTGGCAACGAGCAACGCCACGAAGCCTCTGGACTGGTATTATTCGCTCGGCGCTTCACCAACCGCATCGAGCGGCGTGGTCCCATCAGCGGTGGGGACCGTCCAGATGAGCACGTTGACCACCGCTATCACGGCCAAGAGGACCATCAGCAGCGGCTGCTTGGCCTCGCCCGTGCGCCGCCAAAGGGCAAACGCGCCCAGACACAGCGCGAACGCAGCGAGCATAACCAGAGACAAAACCACATTGGTCATCGTTCAAAAAGTCCTTCTGAAACGGCGCTTTGCCGCATTGGACATCGGGGTGCCAGCCCAAAGCGACCAGCCTATACACGCGGACGTTGAACGCGCGCGTGTTTCTCCCCATGTATCGCCGCGGGCCGCGCCGCTCGTCTTGATGCGCGTGCGGTCCCTGAACGCTCAAGGAGGCGCGCGCAATGGAACAGCTTGGCGAAGATCTGGAAACCATGCGGCGTGTCCCGCTGGCCGAACCTCATGTAGCGGCGATCTGCGAAATCGGCGGCGAGCGCGCTTACAAGAAGGGCGAGATTGTCGCGGAGATCGGCGATCCGATGGACACCTTTGTGTATGTGCTCGAAGGCGAGATTGAGGTCGTCAATCCCTACACCGATGAGCGGCTCCTGGAATCCGCGCTCGGCCCAACGCAGTTCATGGGGGAGATCAATTTCCTCAACCGCGGCACCAATTACCTCAAAATGCGCGCGTCGATGGACACGCGCGTTATCGAAGCCCCGCGCGAGGCGATGCTCGACCTGATGAGCCGTGTGCCCGAGCTTTCCGATCACTTGATCGGCGTGTTTGCGGCGCGTCGGCGTAAGCAGTTCGAACTCAGCAATGGGGCGGTCAAGTGCGTTGGCGCGGACCGTGATGCCAGTGTTCAAGAGGTCGAGCGGTTTCTTTCGCGTAACCGTATTCCATTCCAGAGCTTTGATCTCGACGCGACCGACGCCGAAACAAAGCGCGTCTGCGATGTTCTCGGCCATCAACCAGGCGTGTTTGTGGGCGGTGGGGAGAAACTCGACGATCCGACGCCGCGCAAGGTCGCGCAATATCTCAACCTCGATCTCGATATCTGCAGCCAGAGCGATTACGATCTTCTAATCGTCGGCGGCGGACCCGCGGGGGTCGCGGCAGCCGTGTATGCGGGCTCTGAAGGGCTCGACGCGCTGGTGGTGGAAGACACCGCGATTGGCGGCCAAGCGGGCACGTCGAGCCGCATCGAAAACTATATGGGCTTTTACACTGGGATAAGCGGCGCGGACCTGACCTATCGCGGTCAGATTCAGGCGATGAAATTTGGCACCCGCTTCGCCATGCCGCGCCGGGTCAAAGGCATGACCAAGCGCGAAGACGGATCGTTTTGCGCTACACTCGAAGACGGTCAGGAAGTGTGCGCCAAGGCCGTGCTTGTCTCGACCGGAGTGCAATATCGCCGACTGCCGCTGGACAAGCTGCGCGAGCTTGAAGGCGCGGGCGTCTTCTATTCGGCCACCGAGATGGAGGCCCGCTTCTGCGGCCAAACTGAGGTGGTTGTGATCGGCGGTGGGAACTCAGCGGGGCAGGCCGCGATGTTCCTCTCGCGCTCGGCCAAGCATGTGCATCTCGTGGTGCGCTCCGGCTCGCTCGCCGCGTCCATGTCGAGCTATCTTTCCAGCCGCTTGGAAGCCGATCCCAAAATCACAATCCATTACCACACCAGTGTGACACAGTTGCATGGCGAGGATTGGCTAACTGGCGTGACCTTCACCACACCCGAAGGCGACACACCCGTCGACACTTCGGCGCTGTTTATCATGATCGGCGCTGCGCCGAACACCGAATGGCTGTCTGGTCTTGTCGAAACCGACGAGAAAGGCTTTGTCCTCACCGGGCAGGAAGTGGGCCGTGCGAGCCCGTTTGAAACGGGCACCGATGGCATCTTTGCGGTTGGCGATGTGCGATCGGGTTCGGTCAAACGCGTTGCGAGCGCGGTGGGCGAAGGCTCGGTCGTGGTCAGCCAGATTTGGACCTATATCGACAACCTCAAACGCGCTTACGCGTCCGAAAAGGCCTAGCTCTTTTTGCCGAAAAAGCTGGAGGCCATGCCCGCGATATCGTCCAGCGCGTTACCGTCACCGTCTTGATCGAGCATACCCAGAAGGCCATCCAGACCGCCTTCCTGGCCCTGGAGCCCGGACGCGATATCTCCCAGCGCGTTTTCGCCGCCGAGTTGCGACACAATACCGGTGAGCGCGGTCATATCGAAGCCCGTTTTCTGCGCGGCCAGCTCCACAGTGTCACCTTCTTCGGCGTGGGACTGCGTGAGGGCGGCGATCGCCTTTTCAGCCATCGCTGGATCGATACCGACCTGTTCGGCCAGACTGGCGACCGTATCCGGTGAACCGGCGATCTGCTGCATAATCCCGTCAAGCATGCTCATATCAAATCCCTTCCCAGTCGCGCTGTTTTAGCGAATCCGCCGCGCCGGAGTCTGAGCCATTGAAGGGCAAATGAAAAGGCCCCGTTCCGATGCGAAACGAAGCCTTTAGCTTGAGATCGCCATGGGCTTAACCGGACGGCGAAAGATCTCTGAAAAACCCAGTCCGCTAGAGCAAACCCTCACGCCGCGGCAGGCGCGGCCTGGCGAACGCCTTCATCAACATGCGCTTCGAACTCGGCGAAGTTGTTGATGAAGAGCTGCACCAGCTTGCTAGCGGTCGCATCGTAATCGGCTTTGTCCGCCCACGTGCTGCGCGGATCGAGAATCGACTGATCGATGCCTTTCGCGATCAAAGCCGGCACAGAAACCGGCACATCAAAGCCAAAGTTATCGTCGCGGCGGAACTCGACATTGTCGAGATCGCCATCAAGCGCTGCGTTGAGCAAGGCGCGCGTGGCCTTGATCGGCATGCGGTTACCGACGCCATACTTGCCGCCGGTCCAGCCGGTGTTGAGCAGCCAGCACTGCACGCCGCCCTTCGCGATGCGCTCTTTCAGCAGGTTGCCGTACACACTCGGGTGACGCGGCATGAACGGCGCGCCAAAGCAGGTTGAGAAGGTCGCCTCGGGCTCGGTCACGCCGATTTCAGTGCCGGCGACTTTAGCGGTGTAGCCCGAAAGGAAGTGATACATCGCCTGTTCCGGCGTGAGGCGAGCAATCGGAGGCAGAACACCAAAAGCGTCAGCGGTGAGCATCACCACATTGCTTGGCACAGGGCCGAGGTTCTTCTCGCTCGTATTCGGGATGAAGTGGATCGGGTACGCGCCGCGCGTGTTTTCGGCGAGCGAGTTGTCATCGAAATCCAGCTCGCGTGTTTGAGGGTCCATCACGACATTCTCGAGCACCGTGCCGAAACGCTTGGTCGTCGCGTAGATTTCAGGCTCAGCTTCTTCGGACAGGCGGATCATCTTGGCGTAGCAACCGCCTTCGAAGTTAAAGACCGCTGTGTCCGACCATCCGTGTTCGTCGTCACCGATCAAAGTGCGGCTGGCGTCGGCGGAAAGCGTGGTCTTGCCCGTGCCCGAAAGGCCAAAGAAAACGCTGGTTTGCCCGTCGGCGCTGATGTTGGCCGAACAATGCATCGGCATCACGCCTTCGGCTGGCAGCAGGTAGTTGAGGATGCCAAAGACGCTTTTCTTCATCTCGCCCGCATACTTCGTCCCACCGATAAGAATGAGCTTCTCGGTGAAATTTACCGCGATAACGGTTTCGCTGTTGGTGCCATGACGCGCGGGGTCGGCCTTAAAACTGGGAAGATCGATGATCGTGTATTCGGGCGCAAAACTGGCCAGTTCATCGACCTCGGGGCGCACCAGCAAAGTGCGGATGAACAGGTTGTGCCACGCCAACTCGTTGATCACGCGCACGTTGACGCGGTGTTCGGGCTGCGAACCGCCAAACAGGTCGGCGACGTAAAGCGTCTCTTTTTCCCCGACGGCTTTGAGGAAATCCTCTTTGAGCGCGGCGAAATGATCGGGCTTCATGGGAACGTTGACCTTGCCCCACCACACGGTGTCCTCGGTCGTGGTATCGCGAACGATGAATTTATCCTTCGCGCTGCGCCCGGTTTTCGCGCCAGTTTGAACCACCAGAGCGCCGTCTTTGGAAAGGGCGCCTTCGCCCGCCGCAACAGACGCTTCGACAAGCGCAGCTGTGCCGTAGTTGGATCGAATCTCGGCTTGAGTTTCAATACCTTGTGAACCAAGCGATTGGGCAAGCGGGGTCAAAGGGGGATCCTTTCAGAGTGCACTATTTGCTTTCTTATCGAGGTCACAAACGCACAGCTATTCGCTCGCCTTTCGTCGCAGCTTCACGCGGAACGCATACGCGATTCGCTACACGAATATGACCCCAGGCCTCTTCGCATAGGCAAGCGACAAAGCCGCGTCAAACGCAGGGAACGCAATCGAGTTTTCGCTCTGATTGTCTTGCCGCATCGATGGGGCTAGACCCTTCTTGCGGAGGAAAAATGGCTCATGCCAAGCGCAGACGTTACATCGCAACAGGCTCCCATGGGTTTCAATTCGAAAGCCCCTGACAATGCGGGCGTCATTGCGTTGGTAGACGATGACCGCAACATTCTCACAACCGTGGCGATTGCCCTTCAGTCCGAAGGCTTTGTCACCCGGCTGTATTCGGACGGTGAAACGGCGCTGAAGGCTTTACTCGAAAATCCGCCCGATCTTGCGGTGTTCGATATCAAGATGCCGAGAATGGATGGGATGGAATTGCTGGCTCGAGTGCGCGAACAATCCGCTCTTCCGGTCATCTTCCTTACAAGCAAAGACGATGAAGCTGATGAAGAGGCCGGATTAGAGCAGGGCGCGGACGACTATATCGCAAAGCCCTTTAGCCAAAGGCTATTGATTGCCCGAATTCGAGCGATTCTGCGCCGTGCCGAGCCTGATCGTGATGCCGGAGTGGACGCCGCATCCATCGAGCCGGTGCACCCTAGCCTTACACGTGGGCGGCTCTTCATGGACCCAGCCCGACATTACGTCGCATGGGACGAAAAACCCGTCAGCCTGACAGTCACCGAATTCCTTATTCTCGAAGCTTTGGCCGCGCGCCCTGGCGTCATCAAGAGCCGTAACCAGTTGATGGATGCCGCCTATCCGGACGACATATTTGTCGATGATCGCACGGTGGACAGCCATATCAAGCGTATGCGGCGCAAGTTTCGCGTGGTCGATGACAGCTTTTCAGCCATCGATACGCTTTATGGCGCCGGCTACAGTTTTGACGACGCGTAAGGCGAAATGAACGCGCCCTCCGATCCAGCACGCGATATCGCAATGGGCTCCCGGTTCTCGCAGGATGCGGAAGCCATGTCGGAAGATACCCCGATTACACGCGGCGGAGAGCGCTTAAGCGTCACCGGGCGCTTTGCCCTGACCGCACGTATCCTCATTGTGAATATCCTACCCTTGGCGTTGCTCGGTGGTGGGCTGTTTTATCTCGACAGCTATCGCACGCAGCTCATCAACGAACGCTATAAGCTGGCGCGGATCGAAGCCCAGATCACCGCCGAGGCGCTAGCTGGGGCAAGGCGCGAGCGGCAGGAAGCCTTGTTAATCCAGATCGGCAAAGAACAGCGCATGCGCCTGCGCATGTTTGACGAAGAGGGTTTTCTTATTGCGGACAGTTTCGCGCTCGATGAACCCGCCTTTACCTTTGATGATATCGACGACGATGACTGGAGCGAGCAGTTCGCGCGTTGGTTGGACACGGCGGTCGACGCCATCGTCAGCGCTGAGGCGGTGCCCGACTACGTCGAACCGGAATCCCTGCAAGCTGACGCGTGGCCCGAACTCGCCCGCGCGCGGGAAGAAGGTATCAGCCAAATCGGGCTTTACGATTGGCGGGATGGCTCACCCGTTATCACGGCGGCGGCGCCGGTCGGATTGAATGGAGCGACGCTTCTCACGGTGCGTAACGCGGTGGATATCACCGAAAGCGTGCGGTCAGCGCGTTCAGCGTTGGGAATCGCCGTGTTGCTCGTCCTATTCGCATCCGCTTTGCTATCTCTCTTCCTCGCTCGTACGATTGTCACGCCTTTGCGCCAACTCCAGCGTGCGGCCGTCAAGGTGCGGCAGGGTAGAGAACGGAATGTCGAAGTGCCGCGACTGCCCGAACGCAGCGACGAGATCGGCCTGCTTGCGCGCGCTGTTTCCGACATGACGGGGGCTTTGCGCCAGCGCATCGACGCGGTGGATAGCTTTGCCGCGGACGTCGCGCACGAGATCAAGAACCCGCTCGCTAGCTTGCGCAGCGCGATTGAATCACTCCCGCGCGTAGAAGATCCGGTTTTGCGCCGCGAACTGACGGAGATCGCCACGCACGACGTGCGCCGCATCGATCGGCTGGTCAGCGAGATTTCCGATGCCAGTCGGATTGATTCCGAAATGAGTCGCGCGACGCTTGAAAGGATCGATATAGCGGAACTCGTCCGCGCCATAATTGGCAGTCGTCAACAACGTGCGAAAAATCCCAATCATCGGATTGAGCTCTCAACGCGCGGATTCCCATCGATTGTCATGGGGGTCGGCGCGCGATTGGAGCGCGTATTGGAAAACCTACTCGATAACGCGATCTCGTTCTCACCGCCCGACGCGCCGATTGAAGTTACCATCGATAACGATGGCACCTGCGTTACGCTCACAGTGTCCGATCACGGGCCGGGCATTCCCGAAGACGCTCGCGAAAAGGTCTTTCAGCGGTTTCACTCGATCCGGCCTGAAAAAGAAGACTTCGGCAATCACTCTGGCCTTGGCCTCGCCATCGCGCGCGCAATCGCCGAAGCGCATGACGGCACGCTGAGCGCCAAGGCGCGGCTCGACGGCCAGCCCGGCGCGCGCATGCGGCTGCGGCTGCCAAGCGCGTGACCGCCACGCATCACGTCATTCAGGCGACGGCGGTGGCCATCAACGGCCGCACACTTCTTATCGAAGGAGAGCCTGGTGCAGGGAAATCCAGCCTCGCCCTTGCCCTGATCGAACGCGGCGCCGAGTTGATCGGCGATGACGGCGTTACCCTCAAACGCACGGACTTGGATGGGGACGCTCGAATTGTCGTCGCCCCTCCCCCCAATATCGAGGGTCTGCTTGAAGTGCATGGCGTAGGCCTAGCCCGCTTTCCGATTGCGGAGCCTGCCCCGCTCGCGCTGGTCCTCATGTTGGGTGTTAAAGATGAAAGGTTGCCAGAGAACCCGGTTTGGCGCGATATTCTGGGATGCGCGATCCCGACCTTACCGTTTGCTCCGGGTGACATAGCGCCAGCCGAGCGAGCGCGCGTGGCGCTTGAATTGCATGGCCTGAGCCTACCGCAACGTCAGACCGAGAATTAGCAACACAAAGGGCCTTTCCCCAAAGCCCGATTGAGCCGAAGATAGACCGAATGTCGAACCAGCCGCCTTTATCGCCCGATCCTGGTGCCCAGCGCCTCTTATTGGTGACCGGGCTTTCCGGCGCAGGGAAATCGACGGCGCTGACGGTGCTCGAAGACTTGGGCTGGGAGACGATCGATAACTTCCCGATCCGATGGCTTGAGGGTCTGGTCGCCCCCGGAGCGCAGCGCACATTCGGTCCGCTTGCCATCGGTTTCGACACACGCACTCGTGGCTTCGCCCCCGCCGAGATCGTATCCTTGGCGGAGTCGCTGGGGGCCCGGCCCGACATTTCGGCCACCTTCCTTTTTATCGACTGCGCCAGCGGCGAATTAGAGCGGCGATACAACGAAACCCGTCGCCGCCACCCGTTGGCCAGCGAACGGCCCGTTGGCGAAGGCATAGCTGCCGAGCGCGAGTTGCTCGAACCGCTTAGGCAATATTCGGACCGAGTCATCGACACCACCATGCTTTCAAGCAACGATCTGCAGGGGCGCATTCGTGAGCTGTTCGATGAAAGCGACGCCGGGACAACCACGCTTACCATATCCAGTTTCGGTTTTGCGCGCGGTATGCCTCCTTTGGCCGATCTGGTTTTTGACATGCGCTTTCTTGACAATCCGCACTGGGTTGAGGGCCTTCGTGAGCTCACCGGACAAGACCCGCCCGTGGGAGAGCACATCGAGAGCGATCCCGCCTTTGTTCCCGCCTACGATCAAATCCTCCAACTCCTTCACACCTTGCTGCCGCGCTACGCTGCGCAGGGAAAGGCGTATGTCCATGTCGCCTTCGGCTGTACCGGAGGGAGACACCGCTCGGTCTTTACCGCCGAACGCATGGCGAAAGACTTGCGCGAGGCCGGATTTTCGCCCACTGTCCAGCATCGCAATCTTGGCTCGCGCGCGACGGACGAAATTGAGCGATCGCCGCGCCCCTAGGCCGACGAGGACGCTGGTTTCACAGGAAGAGCCGACAGGCTTCAGGCAAGATGGCATCACACTCACACTCTAAGAGGGCCCGCGCTTTCCCGCGAAACGCCCCGATCACAAGACGGACGCAACCTCACACATGATTGGTCTCATTCTGGTCACCCATGGTCGCTTGGCCGATCAGTTCGTGGAGGCGATGGAGCATGTCGTCGGCGAGCAATCCTCGATCGTCACGGTGTGCATCGGCCCCAACGACGATATGGAGCAACGCCGTTCCGAGATCGCCGACGCGATCGCAAAAGTCGACGCGGGCGAAGGCGTGATCATCCTCACCGATCTGTTCGGCGGCACGCCATCCAACCTCGCCATCTCGCTTTTGGAGGCTGGCCGGGTCGAGGTGATCGCCGGGATCAATCTGCCCATGCTCATCCGCCTCGCCGGAGCGCGCAAGACGATGGACGTGACCCACGCGGTTGAGGCCGCGCAGGAAGCGGGCCGCAATTACATCACCGTCGCCAGCGAATTGCTGAGCCAGGAACAGGCGGCGGACGCGACCGCGGCGAGCGGCTAAGAACGCACGGGTTTGGGGGACATGAGCGAGCTTCGACAATCGGTGACCATCGTCAACAAGCGCGGACTGCACGCCCGGGCGAGCGCCAAGTTCGTCGGCGCGGTGGCGGCGCTTGAAAGCGATGTGCGCGTCGCGGTCGCCAAAGACGCCAAGCAAGCGGTGGGCGGATCGATCCTTGGCCTGATGATGCTCGGCGCGGCGAAGGGCGACACGGTGGACGTGATCGTCGAAGGCGAAGAAGCCGAAAAAGTGCTCGGCCAGCTGGTCGCGCTGATCGAAGACGGGTTTGGCGAAGAATGATCCCGCCGCGATCGGGACAGTTTGACTGACCATGCGCAAACACATCACCGGATTCTCCAATCCCACGGTCAAATATCTGCGCAGCCTGCGCGACAAGAAGCATCGCAAGCGCTCGGGCCAGTTTCTGGTCGAAGGCCTGCGGCTGCTCGAAGACGCGCGCATCTCTGAGCGCGTCCCGCGCCAATTGGTGATGGCCGAAGGGCGCGACGCCCACGCGCTGATCGAGCAGTTGGAACGCGCGGTGGAGAGCGCGGGCGGCGAGATCGTGACGACCACCCCCGATATCCTGAGCAAGATCACCGGCAAATCGAACGCGCAGAGCGTCGTCGGCGTGTTCGACGAATTCGACACCTCGCTCGCGCAGCTCGACCGCGACGCCGCGCCGATCTGTCTGGTGGCGCAGGATTTGCGTGACCCCGGCAATCTGGGGACCATGCTGCGCACCGGCGACGCGGTGGGCGCCGGCGGGCTGATCCTGATCGACGATTGCGCCGATCCATTCAGCGCCGAAGCCGTGCGCGCCAGCATGGGCGCGGTGTTCACCCAAGGCCTGGCGCAAGCGCGCTGGGAGGAGTTCGTCTCATGGCTGCGCGGCGGTCCGGGCCAATTGGTCGCGGCGTCTTTGCGCGACGCGGTGCCCTATCGCGGCGCGGCGTATGAGGCGCCCTGCTTCGTTCTCGTCGGCAACGAAAGCCAAGGCCTGCCCGAAGCCTACGAAGCCGAATGCGATCTGCGCGTCACGATGCCGATGCGCGGGCGGGCGGACAGTCTTAACGCCGCCGTCGCGGGCGCGGTGCTGGCTTATGAAGTGCTGGCGGGGTTGGAGTAAGGCGCGCGTCTCCGAAAAAGCGGACAAAAGTTACACCGTGTCACTTTCGCTTCATCCAATTTTTCCCATTTTTTCTAGATACTTAAATGTAAATAGATGTGAGTGACGGACACTGGGTCGCGCGCGGAAACGCGCCCACGTGGATCGAAGATCACCGATACAGGCGAAGTTACGGACGATCAGAAAGAGCCGACAGGGATCATCGCGCAAACAACGGCGAGTAGGAAAGCGATGCTATTCGGCGGCGTATTGGTCCGAGGGATCGTTATCCTGAAGAAGCTGCGGCGGTTCATCCTTATCAACGCTGGCAGCGTCCGCCGCGTTGTAGCGCGGGGCGCTTTCGACCAGTGGCACGTCGTCAATTTCCCGCTTGCCGATCTCGATGCCTTTCTCCGCCAACCGCTTACCCGAGGATAGCACGTTGCGTTCGAAGCTGCCGACGAACTTGTTGTAGTTGTTGACCGCGCTCTCAAGGCCCCCGCCCACGCGCTTTAGATGATCGGCGGCGACGCTGAGACGCTCGTACAGCTCCGCGCCCATGCGCCCGATATCCTGCGCGTCTTTCGCGAGACCGTCCTGACGCCAGACCTGCGCGACGGTGCGCGCAATCGCGACGAGATTGGTCGGCGTCGCCAACAGCACACGGCGTTCAAACGCAAAATCCCACAGCGCGGGATCGTGTTCCAGCGCGGCGGCGACGAAGTGTTCGCCCGGCACAAACATCACCACGTAGTCGGGCGCGTCTTCGAATTGCGATTGGTAGCTCTTCGCCCCCAACTGCTGCACGTGGTTGCGCATCGAGCGCACGTGATCGGCCAAGGCGGCGTCGCGCGCTTCGTCGTTGTCGGCCTCGAACGCGGCCTGATAGGCGTTGAGCGAGACCTTGGCGTCGATCACCAAGACCTTGCCGCCCGGAATGCGAACGATCGCGTCGGGCCTCAGGCGTCCGTCTTCGGTGTCGATCGACGCTTCGAGTTCGAAATCGGTGTGCTGCGCCAGGCCGACTTGTTCGAGCAGGTTCTTCAATTGCTGCTCGCCCCAACGCCCGCGCGCTTTGGGCGCGTTGGTGAGCGAATTGCCCAGCCGCTGCGCCTCGCGCCGGACTTCCTCCTGCCCTTCGCGCATGGATTGGATGAGGCCGTTCAACTGCCCGAAGGCGTCGACCCGCTGTTTCTCCAGCGTTTCGACCTGCTTTTCGTACTTCTCCAAACGCTCACCCACCGGATTGAGCAGCGCCTTGATCTTGGCTTCGCCCGTCTCTTCGGATTGCTTGAAGCGTTCTTCGGCGCGTTTCAGAAACTCATCCTGATTGGCTTTCAAGACTTCCGCGCCGGTCGCCTTGAACTCGGTCAGCATCGCCTCGCGCGCCTGCACCAGCGCGGCCTTTTGCTCGGCGAATGAACGCTCACGCTCTTCCTTGGAAGCTTCGAGTTGGGCCACATATTCCGAGAGCGCGTCGCGCTTTGTTTTGGTTTCGGCCAATTCGGTTTCGATCGCCTCGGTCCGGTTCGCCCGTTCCTTGGCCGCCGAAAGCTCAACCCGAGCCTCGCCCAAAGCGGTTTCGGCGTCTTTGACGCGCCCTTCGGCCTCGCCAAGCCGCGCCCGGGTATCGATCGCAGCGCGCGACCCCACAAACCAGGCCACCACACCACCGAGAACGAGCCCAAGCAAAAGGGCACCAGAGACAAGAATCGCGCTGTCCATTCCGCTTTATAGCATGGAACAAAAGCGGAACTCCAACGGTTTGTTGGATATCCACGGAAAGAAGCTGGACCCCGGATCAAGTCGGGGTGACGAGTAGGTGTGGCGTCGGCGCGAAGCGCCGCAAGCGCGACCGCGCGTCGCGGCTCACGCCGCGCGCCCTCGCAGGCCGCCCGACAGGGCGATCAGCCGTGGGAGAAAACTACGCCGCCGCGCGCATCTTTTTCAGCTTTTTGAGCGCCATGCTGCGCTTCAGGCGCGAGAGGTGATCGATGAAGACGATGCCTTCCAAGTGATCCATCTCGTGCTGCATGCAGGTGGCCATCAGACCCGTAAGGTCTTCCTCATGCGTGGCGCCGTCCAGATCCTTATAGCGCACCGTGCAGGTCGCCGGGCGATCCACATCGGCGGTGATTTCCGGCACGGAGAGGCAGCCTTCCTCATAGGTCGACATTTCGTCGGCCGGGTTGAGGATAACGGGGTTCACGAAAACGCGGGGTTCGTTCTTGGTCGGAAACCGCTCGGTGCCGTCCTCGTCGGTGATTGGCTCGGCGTCTTCGTCAGCCTGTTGCAGGTCGATCACCAGCAGGCGTTTGGGCACGCCCACCTGGATCGCAGCGAGGCCAATGCCCGGCGCGTCGTACATGGTTTCAAACATGTCCTCGACCAGCTTCTTGAGCTCGTCGTGGAACTCATGCGCTTCGACCGGGACGGACACGGTTTTGAGCCGGGGGTCCGGCACTTCCAGAATTTCGCGAATAGCCATGGCGCTAAAATAGGCGGGGTACGCGCTCCTCGCAAGCGGGGAGCTTCGATCTCAGTGATCGCTATCCCACCGGCCGCCGCGCGCGCAGCGCTTGCGCCAGCGTTCCCTCGTCGAGGTAGTCCAATTCGCCGCCCACGGGCAGGCCGTGCGCGAGCTGGGTGATGCGCACGCCGTGGGGTTCGAGCCGTTCGGCGAGGTAATGCGCGGTGGTCTGCCCTTCGAGCGTGGCGTTCATCGCCAGCACAACTTCGTCGGTGCCGCCGTCCGAAACGCGGTCCAGCAGCGAGGCAATGTTCAGGTCTTCCGGCCCCACCCCGTCGAGCGCGGACAGCCTCCCGCCCAGCACGTGATAGCGCCCGCGGAAGAGCTTCGCACGGTCGAGCGCCCAGACGTCGGCCACATCCTCCACCACGCACAGCGACTTTTGATCGCGGCGCGGATCGGCGCAGATGTGGCACGGATCGGTCGTGTCAACATTGCCTCAGATCGAACATTCCACCAGCGTTTCAGACACAATCGCGAGCGATTCCAGCAGATTGGGCAGCGCGCTTTCGCGGTTCTTCACCAGCCACAGCACCGCGCGCCGCGCCGAACGCGGTCCCAATCCGGGCAATCGGGCCAAGGCGGCGGAGAGCTGATCGATCTCGGTGGACACAGGCCAGCGATTAGCCGTTTGGCGCCGCCTTGTCGAAGGCCAAGCGCGCCGCCGCGGTGCAAAATCGCCCTTCGACAAGCGCCCATGGCCTCGTTAGGGACGCGGGCGATGAAAGTGGTCTTCATGGGAACGCCGGATTTTGCGGTGCCCGCGCTCGTGGCGCTTCACGCGGCTGGGAATGGGGCGGAGCACACGATTGCGTGCGTCTACACCCAGCCGCCCTCGCGCGCGGGCCGGGGCAAGAAGCTGCGCCCCTCCCCTGTGCAGATGAAGGCCGAGGAATTGGGTCTGGAGGTCCGGTCTCCCAAAACGTTGCGCGCGCCCGAGGCGCAGGCGGATTTTGCCGCGCTTGAGGCCGACATTGCGGTGGTCGCGGCCTATGGCTTGATCCTGCCGCAGGCGGTGCTCGACGCGCCGGTGCATGGCTGTCTCAATATCCACGCCTCGATCCTGCCGCGTTGGCGCGGAGCCGCGCCGATCCACCGGGCCATCATGGCGGGCGATGAAGAGACCGGGGTGACGATCATGCAGATCGAAGCTGGCCTCGACACCGGGCCCATGCGGCACATCGTGCGCGCGCCGATTGGCCGCAAGACGACGGGCGAGCTGTTTGGCGAGCTGGCCGAGCTTGGCGGCGCGGCGATGATTGAGGTTCTGGCGGATTTGGACGCCTACCCTCCGGTCGCTCAGGACGACGCGCTTTCCACCCATGCGCCCAAGGTCGACAAGGCCGAGGCGCGCATCGACTGGTCGGAGGACGCTGTGGCGATCGATCACCTGGTGCGCGGTCTTGCGCCCTTCCCCGGCGCGTGGTTCGAGCTTGGCGAGGAACGCGTAAAACTGCTGCTCGCCGAGACAGTCGAACAGTCTGGCGCGCCGGGCGAAGTTTTGGACGAGGGCTTCTCCATAAGTTGTGGCTCAGGAGCGCTGCGCCCCATCACGCTGCAACGCGCGGGTAAACCGGCGATGAACCTGGACGACTTTCTGCGCGGACGCCCAGTCGAGCCGGGCACGATCCTCACCTGATCTCCCATGCCCCGTTACGCGCTCACCATCGAATTTGACGGCACGCCCTTCCAAGGCCTGCAACGCCAGTCGCACGGGCCGAGCGTCCAGCAGTCAATCGAAGAGGCGGTGGAGCGCGTCACCGGAGAAGCGGCGGTCCTTCACAGCGCGGGCCGGACCGACACCGGCGTCCACGCGCTCGCGATGCGCAGCCATGTCGATCTCGCCAAGGAAATGGACCCGTTCCGCCTGTCCGAAGCGATCAACGCGCACCTGCGCCCCGACCCCATCGCGATCACCGATTGCAAAGTGGTGGCGGAAGATTGGCACGCGCGTTTCAGCTGCACCGGGCGCTCCTACGTCTACCGCATCCTCAACCGCCGCGCGCCCTTGACGCTCGCCAAGAACCGCGTGTGGCAGGTCGTTCCCGAACTGGACGCCGACTCTATGCAGCGCGCCGCGCAAGCGCTTGTCGGGCGGCACGATTTCACCACCTTTCGATCGGTCCAATGCCAAGCGAAAGACCCGGTCAAAACGCTCGACCGCCTCGATGTCGAAACCGCGCAGGCCGAACTGGGCCTTGAAATCCGCGTCCACGCCGAAGCGCGCAGCTTCCTGCATCATCAGGTGCGCTCCATGGTCGGCTGCCTCAAATTGGTGGGACAAGGCTCTTGGCCGGTGGAGCGCATGGCCCTAGCGCTCGCCGCCAAAGACCGCAGCGAATTAGGCCTTAACGCGCCCCCGCACGGGCTCTACTTCGTCTGCGCGACTTACCCAGAAGAGAAGGGCTAGCCATGGCCAAGTGGTACAAACTCCCCCTCACCTCGACTATGAGCGAAGGCGATTACCGCGCGGGGCTTAACGCGATGAACATCGTCTTTGGCGCGGTTCTCGGCTTCGTGCTGGTCGGCGGGGAAGACCTGCCCGTATTCGACTTCATGGCCTTGCTCGGGATCAGCGCGCTGATTGTCATGCTGATCCAAGCGATCGCGCTCAGCGAATACACTCTATTCAACATCGCCGTCGCCGCGGCGGCGATCTATTACCTGCCCGACGTCGCCGAAGACTGGTTCAACATCGCCAAGGTGCCCAAATTGCAGCCCACGCTGGCGATCTGGGCCGCGATGGCGGTGTTAATTGAGTTGTCGCCGCGCGAAAAGATCGACAAAGACACCGCAAAGAAAATCACGGGAGAGACGATTCCATGACCACTGGCAAACAACTGTTCACCACGCTCACCGCCGACGGCAAGCTAACACTCGACATCAGCGAAGAGACCTTTTCCGAGCCCAACGGCAACCAAGTGCTGGTGAAGATGGAAGCCGCGCCGATCAATCCGTCGGACCTCGCTATCCTGACGAGCGCCGCCGATTTCGAGACCGCCGAATACTCGCCCGGCAAGGTTGTCGCGAACATGCCCGAACCGTTTTTGACCGGTCAGAAGAACCGCCACGGCCAACGCCTCCCCGCCGGAAACGAAGGCGCGGGTACCGTCGTCGCCACCGGCGATGGCGATATGGCGAAGGCGCTGATGGGTCAGCGCGTCGCCTGCGTGCCGGGCAACGCGTTCAGCCAATACGCGATCGCCGATGCGATGATGTGCCTGCCGCTGGGCGAGCATTCCTCCGAAGCGGGCGCCTCCAGCTTCGTGAATCCCATGACCGCGTTGGGCTTCGTCGAGACCGCGCGCATGGAAGGGCACGACGCGATCGTCCACCTCGCCGCCGCGTCCAACCTTGGCCAGATGCTCAACAAGATCTGTCAGGAAGACGGCATGAAGCTGGTCAACATCGTGCGCAAGCAAGAGCACGTCGATCTGCTGAAAGGCCTGGGTGCGCAATACGTCGTGAACTCGTCGGACGACGATTACATGAAACAGCTGCGCGCCGCGATTGCCGAAACTGGCGCGTTCCTCGGCTTTGATCCCATTGGCGGCGGTCAAAGCACTGATGGCGTGCTCAAAGCCATGGAACAGGTCGCGGCGAGCCAGATGGACGAGTATTCGCGCTACGGATCGAACCAGGACAAGAAGATGTACCAGTATGGTCGTCTGAACCTTACCGAGCCGACGATCCTGACACCCAGCTATGGCCTGCAATGGTGCGTTCAGGGCTGGTTGCTCACGCCCTTCCTTGCCAAGGCGGGTATGGAAACGGTCGTCAAGATGCGCACCCGCGTGCAGCAGAATCTCGATACGACGTTTGCCTCGAGCTACAAGGCCAAGGTCGATCTTGAAGGCATGCTGACCAAGGACGCGATCCTCGATTATCGCCAGATGAAAACGGGCGAGAAGTATCTGGTGACGCCCTGGGGCTAATTGCGCTTAGCTGCAGACGTCGCCTGCGAGCACAGTCGGCGTCTGCGGCCCTCGTCCAGCGCCAGAGTCCGCTTACGCAAGAGCCGAGCTTTCGTTCTAATGGCGGCTATTGGGGTGGAAAGCGGACAGTCTGCTTTTGTCGACTAGAGTGGAATAATAACTTCGCTAATTAGTGAGAGCCGTCTCGCGTGCATCGGTTCGCCCGGGCGGCTCTTCGCCGGTGCTCAGCCATGCTGGTGGTTCGGTAGACCATTCCTCGCCGTGCTTGTATTCGAGCTCGCCCAGACTTTGCGATTCTACTGCGTTGTGGATTGAGCGAAGAGCATCCTCCCATTCAGCCCCATCCGCAAACGTAAACGCATCGAAGCGTACTTCATCACGGCCCCCGAAATCGAGATAGCCTGAGGCAAATATCTGGGTGCCCGGTTCCTCGCATACGCTGACTTGGAACCAAGGGAAGTCATCGCCTAGCCTCACATCACTTCGGATGGCCCAGTCGTTTGAGCGCTGATACTCCTCAAGGATCGCTTCGACTTTGGGCCAGTGATCCTTCCCAGCGAGAAGGGTGAAGCTAGCAATTGGACTGATCGAGGTGCTGCCATTTCTGAGCGGATTGTGGCAACTCCTATCCATGGTGAGACTTGTCGTGGTGGAAGCCGCAACGAGGACGCAAGCAGCAGCTCCCACTAGAATGGCCATGCGGACGTTACCGACTTTGGCAGTATCGTCTCGACCACCTACAATTGCCCAGAACGCTATGCCGCCTATTGCACCTGCTGCGCCAAAGGCGAGGACCATTCCGAGGTTCTTGAGCCACCCGGCGACCGTGTACACACCGCCAACTACTGTCGCGGTTCCACCTACCGAAGCGCTGTCCGCTACTGGTCCAGACAGCACCAATAGCGCAGGAATAGCCCCGCCGACAAAGAAACCGGCGAGCGCCGCCCTTATCAGCGTGGCCCTACCGGCAGTATGTGCTGCCAAATAAAGAGGCAGGCCCAAGACGAATGCCAATACTGCCACGACCACGAAGGTGAGAGGGAAAAGCCGTATTCCGCCCATGACAAGCGAGATCGCAGCCGCCACCAACCCAGCGGCGATAATCATGCTGCAAATGACGACAATGGGTTTTCGCAAAGTTCTGCTCTCTCGATAGTCGAGCATTGGCATAGTGTTTGGGAGTTGTCAGCAGGTTGGGGCTTCACCCACTTTTCGGGGAAACCGCTTCGACAAGATTCGAATGGCTGCTTTGAGGAATAGAATGCAAGGCAGGAGGCGTCCGAAGCTGGGTCGTTTGACGACTGTCGGCTTCCTGTGCAGAGCCTACCTAGAGAAGCCATCGGTAACTTGTCTAAGGGTCATTAAACGCGCACTGGATTGCAGCTTGATCACTCACCCCGCTCGCAATCAGGAGCTGCAGCAAAATCCGCGCTTTGGGCGGGCCGAGCGCGCGGGCGGCGACGAAGCGGTTTGCGTCGTCCTCGGGCTCGCGGTCGACGAGGCCCTCTTCCAACCGGCTCGATCGCACCACGGGCACGCCTTGCGCGGCGAGCCCCACCAGCCCTTGGCGCACCGGATCGGGCATGTTGCCCTCCCCCAGCCCCGCGACGACCACGCCGCGCGTCTTGTCTGTCACCAGTCGGTCGACGTAATCGGGCGTCATCCCGGCGTGGACGTAGAGGATCGGCACGTCGGGCAGATTTTCCGAGAAAGCGAAGCGCGGCTCTTCGTCCACCCGCCACGGCGCGCCGAACCATTCGAGCGCGCTGGGCGTGACCAGCCCCACCGCGTCGCGCGGGAAGCCCTCAAACGCGTCCGAGCCGCGCGTGCGCGCTTTGCGCACATCGCGCGCGGCGATCACCTTGTCGCCCATCACCACCAGCACACCCCGCCCGCTGGCGTCCGGCGAGCGCATCACCTGCAACGCGTTGGTGAAGTTTCGGAGGCCATCATAACCCACCGCGTCGGCCGGGCGCATCGCGCCGACGAGCACCACGGGTTTGGTGGTGGGCAGCGTCAGGTCGAGCAGGAACGCGGTCTCTTCAACCGTGTCGGTGCCGTGCGTTATGATCACACCATCGCAGGCGGGATCGGCCATGGCGGCGCTGGCTTCGCTGTGGAGCGCGGCCCAGATGGCGGACGTCATATCCTCCGAGCCAATATTGGCGATCTGCTTGCCGGTGAGCGTCGCCGGAACGCCCAGCGCGCGCACGCGGACGAGCAATTCCTCGATCCCCAATTGGCCGGGGCGGTAATCGTGGCGGATCGCGTCCCCAGCCGCGCCCGCAATGGTGCCGCCTGTCGCCAGGACAAGAATGTTCGGAGCCGTCATAGGCGAAGCCTTTAGCCGCGCGAGTGCGCCGGCACCACATCGCGATTGATTTTGCCGGATGAGACGCTAGATAGCGCGCTTCCGATCCGCTCAGGCGGCATCGAGAGGGCGGTTAGCTCAGTTGGTAGAGCATCTCGTTTACACCGAGAGGGTCGGCGGTTCGAGACCGTCACCGCCCACCAGTTTCGCTGACGCAAAACCATCCGGGGGATGGTTTTGGACGCGAAACTCCCGAGCGACAGCGAAGGGTATTTGTGGCGCTGCAGACGGCCGGTCGGCCTTGCGAAGCCAATTGGGTTCGAGTCAGTCCCTACTTCGCCAGCGCCTCGCGGATCTGCGCGATCGCTTCTTCGCTGTCCCATTCGTAATCGCCCGCCACGCGGAACACTTCGACACCCTCAGCGTCGTAAAGCACCGTTGTGGGCAGCAGGCCGCCATCGGCGAGCGTCACCCCCAAATCGGTCTTGGTGTCCATCCACGGCTCCAGGTGCGCGAAACCCTGTTTCTCGAAGAACGGCACCACCTTCTCCGCGCCTTGGATATCCTGGCTCACCGTCAACACACGAACCTCGCCTTCGAGCTCGCCCGCCAGATTGTCGAGCAGCGGCATTTCCACTTTGCACGGCGCGCACCAGGTTGCCCACAAGTTGAGCAGCACGGGCTCGCCGATCGCGGCCAAATCCAGCGTGTTTCCGTCGGGATCGCTGACCGTGATCGCGGGGATATGTTCGCCGGCTTTGAAGCGAACGATGCGCCCCGGCAGCGGTGGCGGCGCGGGCGCGTTTTCGCTCGCGGTGGTCGCCTCTGGTTGCGCCTCACCCGTGGGGGCACTATCGCACGCGACAAGCGCGAGAGCGGGAACACACAGCAAAAGCGAAAGACGGGGCATGGCAGACTCCATGGATAAGGCCTCCAACCAGATGTGGGGCGGACGGTTCGCCGGTGGACCTAGCGCGATCATGCGCGAAATCAACGCCTCTATCCCTTTTGACAAAGCGCTGTGGCGGCAAGATATCCTCGCCAGCGAGGCCCATGTGGCGATGCTGGCGGCGCAAGGGATCATCAGCCACGAAGACGCGGACACCATCGCGCAAGGCTTGGCGCGGATCGCGGGCGAATACGAAGCCGATGGGGTGCCCGAAGACTGGGACCTTGAAGACATCCACATGACCACCGAGAGCCGCCTGACCGAGCTGATCGGTCCGGTCGCGGGACGGCTGCACACGGCGCGCAGCCGCAACGATCAGGTGGCGACCGATTTTCGCCTGTGGGTGCGCGGCGCGATTGACCAGATGGACGATGGGCTCGCCGCGCTTCAGCGAGCTTTGGTGACGCGCGCTGACGAGCACGCCGCCTCGATCATGCCGGGCTTCACCCACTTGCAGACCGCGCAGCCGGTGACTTTGGGGCATCACCTGATGGCCTATTACGAGATGTTCGCCCGCGATCGCTCGCGTCTGGCGGATGCGCGCGCGCGGCTCAACGAATGCCCACTGGGGTGCGCGGCTCTGGCCGGGACGGGCTTTCCGATTGATCGCGACATGACCGCCGCTGCGCTGGACTTCGCGCGGCCAGCGGCCAACTCGCTTGACGCCGTGTCGGATCGCGATTTCGCGCTCGACTATCTGCACGCCGCCAGCCTCACCGCGATCCATCTGTCGCGCTTGGCTGAAGAATTGATCATCTGGGCGAGCCAGCCATTCGGCTTTGTCCGCATGCCCGACAGCCTTTCGACCGGCTCTTCTATCATGCCGCAAAAGAAGAACCCAGACGCCGCCGAACTCGTGCGCGGGCATGCGGGGCGCGTGATCGGCTGTGCGACCGCCCTGACCATCACTATGAAGGGCCTCCCGCTCGCCTATTCGAAGGATATGCAAGACGACAAACCGCCGGTGTTCGAGGCCGCCGGGCTGATGGAACTCAGCCTCGCCGCCATGACCGGCATGATCGCCGACGCCGCGTTCGACACCGAACGCATGCGCCAAGCGGCCGAATTGGGCTACGCCACTGCGACTGACCTCGCCGATTGGTTGGTGCGCGAGGCGGATATCCCTTTTCGTGAGGCGCACCATATCACCGGCGCTGCGGTGAAACTCGCCGAGGAACGCGGCGTCGCGCTCGACGCGCTGCCCTTGGCGGACCTGCAAGCCATCGACGCACGGATTGACGAGCGCGTGTTCAGCGCGCTCAGCGTCGACGCCTCGGTCGCCGCGCGGGCTTCCTATGGCGGAACCGCGCCGGAGCAGGTACGTAGTCAGGTGGAACGCGCCAAGAAGGCGCTGGGATTGGAGTCGTAATGCGCACTGTGTTTGTGATGGCGTCGGTCGTAACGATCGCCGCGTGCGGGGCTAAAGCGCCGCTGACGCCGCCGGAAGGCGCGAGCTTGCCGGTCGCGCCCTATGGCACGCCCGAAGGCGACACAAACAAACCCAACGCCGATCAATTGCTGGAACTCGAAGCCCTCGCCGCGCCCGAACGCAGCGTGGAATTGCGTCGCCGTTCCGAAGATCGCGAAGACGATCCCTTCGATCTGCCCCCTCAAGACTAGGCTTCGAACACACGCACAATGGACCATTTTGAATACCGCGAAGGCGTTATGCACGCCGAGGACGTTCCCCTGCCCCGCATCGCGGAAGAGGTTGGCACGCCGGTTTACGTCTATTCGCGCGCCACTCTGGAGCGCCACGCCACCGTCTTTCGCGAAGGCTTGGCAGGAGTGCCGGACAAGCTGATCGCTTTTGCGGTCAAATCGAACCCGAACCTCGCGGTTCTGCGGGTGCTCGCCAATCAAGGCTACGGCGCGGACTGCGTGTCCATCGGCGAAGTGCGCCGCGCCTTGGCGGCTGGGGTCGGCCCTGAAAAAATCGTCTTCTCCGGCGTGGGCAAGACGCACGCGGAGTTAATCGCCGGGCTGGAACTGGGGATCGGCCAATTCAACATCGAAAGCGAGGAAGAGGGCCTCGAACTCGCCAAGATCGCCGCCGGGATGGGAATTGCGGCGCAGTGCACACTGCGGATCAACCCCGATGTGGACGCGGGAACACACGACAAGATTTCCACCGGCAAAGCGGACAACAAGTTCGGCGTTCCGATCGACCAGGCGGGCCAGATATTTGGCAAGCTGGCGGGGCAAGCCGGCGTCAATTTGCGCGGCGTGGCGGTGCATATCGGATCGCAACTGGGCGACCTCGCGCCCTTGGAGCGCGCGTTTGAGAAGCTCGGCACGCTGGTCACCTCGCTGCGAGGCGCGGGCCACACGATCACGCATGTCGATCTGGGCGGCGGCTTGGGCGTTCCGTATCGCGCGGGCGAGGAATTGCCGAGCCCGGCGCAGTACGGCGCAATGGTCGCGCGGGTCACAAAGGATTGGGGCGTCAAACTCATCTTTGAGCCCGGACGGGTGATCGCCGGAAACGCGGGGGTCCTGCTGACCCGCGTCGTGCGAGTGAAGCGCGGGATCAACGATCCCTTTGTGATTGTCGATGCGGCGATGAACGATCTCGCCCGTCCGGCGCTATATGGCGCGTATCACGATTTCGTCGCTGTGGCGCCGCGCGGAGCGGACATGAAGGCCAACATCGTCGGCCCGATCTGCGAGACGGGTGACACCTTCGCGATGGGCCGCTTGACCGACCATCTCGAAAGCGGCGACCTCGCGGTCTTTCGCACGGCGGGCGCGTATGGCGCGACCATGGCGTCGAGCTACAATTCGCGCGGCTTTGTGCCCGAGGTGCTGGTCGACGGCGATCGTTACGCGGTGGTCGCGGACCGGATCGAAGCGGGCGCGATTATGGACGCCGAACGCGTGCCCGAATGGCTCGCGTAAACAATCGCTAATGGCCGAGATTGCCAGCCTTCCCCTGTTCCACCAGATCAAGGGTCAACCTGTTCTGGTGCTGGGCGACGGGGAAGCGGCGGAACCCAAGCGCCGTCTTGTTGAGCGCGCGGGCGGGATCGTGGTCGACGATCAGGCCCGCGCCATCGATGAAGGCGTGCGCCTGGCGTTCGTCGCCTTTGACGACGCCAAGGCGTGCGAGGTGGCCGCGATCAATCTGCGCTGCGCGGGCATGCTGGTGAACGTCGTCGACCGGCCCGATCTATGCGATTTCACAACGCCCAGCCTGCTCGACCGCGATCCGCTCTTGATCGCTATCGGCACCGGTGGAGCGTCCGCCGGTATGGCCAAGCATGTGCGGCTGCGGCTGGAGCGCATTCTGCCGCAAACGCTCGGCAAGCTGGCCAACGCGCTGAAAGCGGCACGCCCTTTGCTGCGCGAACGCCTTCCAGATGGGAGCGAGCGGCGGCGCGCGATCGATATCGCTTTGCGCGAAGGCGGTACGCTCGATCCTTTGGACAGCGCCGCGCATGAGCGCGTTGAGGACTGGTCCAAAGGCGATTTGGACGCTGGCGAACCGGCCACCTACGTTTTTGCTCTCACAAGCGTAGACCCAGAAGATCTGACGGTGCGCCAAGCGCGCCTCTTGGGAGAAGCCGATGTGGTCTGCGCCCAAGGGGAGGTCGCGTCGGGCATCATGGCGCGCGCCCGGGCGGACGCCGTGCGTGTCGTGTGCGAGAAGGCAAGCTGTCCGCTGCGTCAAACCAATGAGAGCGCCGATGGCCATTCACCTGAGCGCTGCCCCAAGGCTTTGGAGCTTGGAGCCAATGGTCTTACCGTGGTGTTGCGCGCCCCGCCACCAATCGCCTGAAAGCTGTTTAAGCCGCGCGCGCCAGCGGTATATCGACCAGCTCGAAATAGCGCGACATCGCATCGAGGCTGTCCTCGCTGAGTTCGATGAACGCCCGGCGACGATCGGCTTTGTCAGCGACCCGCATGAACACACCGGAATCGACCATCTGATTGAGCCAGCGCAGCGCGGTGGTTGCGGGAACACCCGAGGCAATGCACAGCGAAGTGACCGAAACGCGCGTATTCTCGGCGTGCGCGGCGGTGAGATCGAGCAACATGTCCCAAGCCGGATCGGCGAAGAGCTGCGCGTCAAAAAAACGTGCCCGCGCCTGTCGCCCCGCGATGATCTGCCGCACCAGTCTGGAATCGGGCAGCCCGTGGCGACCGGAACTGAAAAACGCGCTCCGCGCGGAGCCGGTCGAAAGCGACGGCAATTCTGAAACTGGAGTGGCGGTCGCCGCATGGCTTGCCGCCGGATGGCGAGACCCGCTCAAACCCTCAAGCTTGTGGGCGATCGCTTCAACCTGTTGCGAGAGATGGAGCAGGCTCAAACGGTCTTCTTCGGTCATCTCGCGCAACCGCGCGTTGGCGACATTGGCCATGACGCGCCCGACCGCCACGATCCGTTCCCCGCGCGTCGGTTGAACCAGAATTTGCGCGCGCGATTGATCGAGCGCGCCAAACACATCGTCGAGCGCGTCCATCGACGTCGAGACGATCAGCTGCGCGCCCGAACGGGCGATCCGCATATCGAGCCGCGCCAACGCCGCAAGGTTGCGCGCGTCCAGCCCGCCTTCGAGCGATCCAGCGCAATCGATCATGACAACGTCGCCAAGCCCTGCGACGGGGCCATCAAGAACATCGGCGATCGCGCCGCCTTTGATGGAGTGAAAGCCCGCGCCCTCCAAGTCGCGAAGTATCTGATCGCGTGCACGGGGGTTGTCGGAAAACACCGTGACGCGCGCGGGCAAACCCGCCGAATCTCGTCCAGCTTCCTGCCCGCCAAGCGACGTGGAATCATACGAAAAATCGGCTACGTCTTCGCGGGCGTGATCCATCGACTCATCTCCATTTCTGATGGAACATGAGTAGAACAAATGCGGAATGTGTCAAGAATAGAGCGGTTTTAACCCGATTTTCGCCCAGGATTTGAACCTTTTCCCACTTTGCAGCGACTACGTGATTGATGAGCCGCTTTCCCGCCCCTTCCGCGCCCCGATCCGAGGCGGTTTACGACGAACTGCTTGTGGTCATGGCGCAAGGCGGAGACCGGCGCGCGTTTGATCGTTTGCACCGCCGCTGGAACGCGAGGCTCGCGCGCGCGGCGCAGCGATACACGGGCAACGCGGAAGCGGCGCGCGATCTGTCACAGGAATGTTGGCTGGCGATCTGGAAAGGGCTTGCGCGATTGCGCCACCCCTCCGGCTTCCGCGCCTATGCGTTCGGCGTGCTGCATCGGCGCGGCGCGAGCTACATAAAGAGCGCGATTAAAGCGCGAGAGCGTCGCGCGGCGGACGACGCCGCGGTCGAACCAAGCGAGCCCGCCCGGCAGAACGATCGCAGCGCTTTGGCGCAAGCCTTCGCCGCCTTGCCGCCCGATCAGCGCTTCGCTGCGCATCTGCATTTCGTCGAAGGGCTCACACTCAGCGAGATCGCAGAGGCCCAATCCATCCCGACAGGCACAGCCAAAAGCCGCCTGTTTCACGCGCGCCAAAAGCTCAAAGCGGCGCTTCAAGACCCATCCGAAGGAGACGTATGATGACCAAGGATACCGACGCCCGCATCGCCGAGGGCCTGAGCGAAGACGATTGGGCATTTCTGGAAAAGCTCGAAGACGATCGCGGCATGTTTCAGCAGATCGGCGACACATGGAAAGGGCCGCTAGGCGGTTGGGCGAAGCTGATCTTCGGCTTCACCGTGCTGGCCGGTTTCGTCTTTCTGTTCGTGCTGTGGCAGGTGGCGAACACGACCCATCACCCTATCGTCCACGCGCTGTGGGCCATTTCCGGCGTGGCGCTGCTGGTCATCATGGGCTTCGCCAAGGAATGGATGTTTGCGCGCATGAACATGCTGACCATCCTGCGCGAGGTGAAGCGGGTTCAGCTCGAAGTCGCAGCCCTGCGCGACGAACTTGGCCAGGCCGAAGACTAATAGGGGTGGGCGCGCTTCGCTGTCGCAGCGCGCCCGCTCTAGTCCACGAAGGGATCGCGCATCAGGATCGTGTCGTCGCGTTCCGGGCTGGTCGAAACCAAGGCGACCGGACATTCGATCAATTCCTGCACGCGCTGGATATACTTGATCGCGTTGGCGGGCAGGTCGGCAAAGGACCGCGCGCCCGCCGTGCTCTCACTCCAGCCGTCCATCTCTTCGTAAATGGGTTCAACCGAGGCCTGATCCGCGGCGTGCGAGGGGAAGTAGTCGATCACGTTGTTGCTGAGCCGGTAACCGGTGCAAATCTTCACCGTCTCCATGCCATCGAGCACGTCGATCTTCGTAAGCGCGATACCCGTCACCCCGCTGATTGCGCAGCTTTGGCGCACCAGCACCGCGTCGAACCAGCCCACGCGGCGTTGACGCCCGGTGACGGTGCCGAATTCATGGCCCCGCTCGCCCAGCCCTTGGCCGATTTCGTCGTCGAGTTCGGTGGGGAACGGCCCGCTGCCCACGCGGGTGGTGTAGGCTTTGACGATGCCCAGCACATAGCCGGTTGAATTCGGGCCAAGCCCGCTGCCCGAGGCCGCCGTGCCGCTGACGGTGTTGGAGCTGGTGACAAAGGGATAGGTGCCGTGATCGACATCCAGCAGCACGCCCTGCGCGCCTTCAAACAGGATTTTGGCGCCCGCCTTGCGCACTTTCTTAAGCCGTTTCCACACCGGCTGCGCGAAACGCAGAACAAACGGCGCGACATCGCGCAGTTCGGCCAGCAGGGCCTCGCGATCGACCGGCGGCTGATCAAAGCCTGCGCGCAGCGCGTCGTGATGCGCACACAGGCGATCAAGCTGGGCGTCGAGATCGTCAAGATGTTCCAGATCGCACACGCGGATCGCGCGGCGACCAACCTTGTCTTCGTAAGCCGGGCCAATCCCGCGACCCGTCGTGCCGATTTTGCCCTTGCCCGCTGCGGTTTCGCGCAGCGCGTCGAGATCGCGGTGGATCGGCAGGATCAGCGGGCAATTGTCGGCAATGGCAAAGTTATCATCGTTGATCGAAACGCCCTGGCTTTCGAGCTTTTGCACTTCATCGCGCAGCGCCCACGGATCGAGCACCACGCCGTTCCCGATCATCGACAAGGTGCCTGAGACGATGCCGCTCGGCAGCAGGCTGAGCTTGTAGGTCGTGTCACCCACGACCAGCGTGTGCCCGGCGTTATGGCCACCCTGAAAGCGCACCACCGTGTCCGCGCGGCTCGCGAGCCAATCGACAATCTTGCCCTTGCCTTCATCGCCCCATTGGGCGCCGATCACGGTGACGTTCGCCATTCTCTTCCTTCAGTTTTTGGCTGAAACCCGCGCGGGACTAGGCGCTTGCGATGCCAAGGGCAAGCGCGCGTGGAGCTTGGTGCGCAAAGGAGAGCGATTGGGCGTCGATAACCGCGAAGGGCCGTTCGCAAATGTCCCAAATCGGGGCCTGCGACAATCCAGCAAAGTGCTGCGACAATCCGGGACTGGACCTCGCAAGGCTCACGCGCGACAAGAAAGGCCCCCTTACCAAAAATCCAGTGAAAGACCCTATGAACCGCCAGATCAGCGTCCTCGCGCTTGGCCTTGTCGCCACCGCCGTCATAGCCACCCCGATCGCCGCCCAGCGCGGGGGCGGACAGGATCGCCCTTCGCGCCAATGCATGCGCGAGATCGTTAATCTGTGCGGGCGCAACCGTGAGGAGATTCCATCCTGCTTGCAGCAAAAGGGCGATCGACTCTCGGACAAATGCCAGGCCGAAATGCGCGAACGCATGGGATCGCGCAAAGAGCAAAACCAGGCGCAAGCCAATCAGACCTTCCGGCCAGCCGTGCGCCCCACCAGCATCGTCGCTTATGGCAATCATCCGCGCCAGCAAGTGGACGTGTACGAACCCAAGGGCGCGGTTGATGAACTCCCGCTTGTCTTGTTTGTCCATGGCGGCGGCTGGAGCGCGGGTGATCGCGAACGCGTGCAATCCAAACCGGCGCATTTCGGCGGGCAAGAGGTGTACTTTGCCTCCGCCGGATATCGGCTGCTTCCCGGCAGTCCCGTGGAAGAGCAAGCCAAAGACGTCGGGGCCGCGGTTCAAGCTTTGGTGGCGCAGGCCGGATCGCTTGGCTTTGACGCCGATCGGATTGCGCTGATGGGCCATTCCGCGGGCGCGCACCTGGCCGCTCTGGTTGGCACCGATCCGCAATACGCGGGCGAGGCCTTCGACGCGATCAAAGGTGTCATCCTGCTCGACGGCGCAGCGTACGACATTGCGCAGAACATCGAAGACGCGCCGTTCTCCGAAAAACGAGTTTATGAGGACGCCTTTGGGCTTGAGATCGAGCGGCAAAAGGCGCTTTCGCCAGTGACTTATATCGGCGGGCCTGACGCGCCGAACTGGCTGGCGCTCTATGTCGAAGGCCGCGAGATCGCCAAGGATCAGGCCGAGTTGCTGGTGGACGGGCTCAGCGCAGCCGGAAGCTCAGCCAGGGCAGTGTCGATCCCCGAGACCGATCATGGCCTTATGAACCGCGAGATTGGGACCGAGCAAGGCCAAGTTCAAACCGAAGCGGTTGATGCATTCTTGGCGGAGATCTTTGGTTAGACGGTCGCTGTGACGTCAATCTCTACCATCAGTTCGGGCAGCGCGAGGCCTTTCACTTCGACGGTTGTATCGGCGGGATAGGGTGGCGTGAAATAGCGCCCGCGCGCTTCGACGATCTTCGGGAAATGCGCCATGTCGGTCATGTAGATCACGACTTTGACCACTTTTCCAAGATCGCTTCCCGCCGCGGCGAGAACGCGCTCAATATTGGCGAAAGTCTGCTCCAACTGCGCGTCAAAGTCTCGCTCTCCCACAATCGCGCCCGCTTCGTTGATCGCCGCCTGACCGGACAGGAACAGCAGATCGCCGACCCGCCATGCGGGGGCCAACCGATACGGCTCCAGCGGATCGGGATCGAGCGCGATAGGGGTAGCTTTGTCCGCCATGGTTACTCTCCAATCGGCTCGAGCTTGTCGCCGAGCAGAATACGCGTACATCCCAGCGCCACGGGGTCCTCATCCTTGCGGATTTGCGCGATCACCCGGTGTCCTTGCCTTAGCGCCAGTATCTTGCGCGCTTGCTCTGGATCGTGACCAAAGGGCAGGTAAACAGTCCAGCGTTTAAAGAGGGGTTCGATCTTCGCCGCCTCTGCGCACCGATCAACATAGAGCGTGAAACCAGTCGCGGCCTCATCTGTGCCTGCTATCTTATAGGTGCCGCCCCGCCCTGCCGCGCCGCGCACGCCTTGGGCGTAGAGCGTAAAGCCGAACCAGCTTTGATACTCGAACCCGTGCCTCTCGGTCGGGTCAAGCGTGATGCGGACATCCTCCGGTACGCGCGCGGCGATTGCTTCCAGACCGTCGAGCCGCGTGCGCAGCGCCCCGCCCGCGTCGATCTCGCGCAGCGCTCCAAGCGCGGTGCCAATCGGCCCCGTGGCGTAGAGCAACGGTAGATATGCCTCTCCGCCCACCGCGCGCAGGCCGCCTGCGTCCTTGGTGTCCAACTCACGCCGGATCGCGTCCACTTTCTTCGGCGCCATCGAACCATCGGCCTCGGCCAGCGTGTCCACCAGATCGGGCAGCGTGAAATCAACCGATAGACCGGTCAGACCTGCCGCTTGGCACGCCTCGACCGCCACGGTGACGATTTCGCACGCCGCCTCGACCGTGTCCGCCCCGATCAGCTCCGCGCCCAGTTGCAAACGCTCGCGCGCTGGATCGAGCTGGCTCGCGGCGATCAACGCGGTGTCCCCGCAATAGGCGAGGCGCAGCGGACGCGGCGCGTCTTTCAGGCTGGTGGCCGCGATGCGGCCGACCTGAGGCGTGATGTCGGACCGCAGCGCGAGCGTGCGCAGGCTGGCGGGATCGACAAAGCGGAACATGTTCTGCGTCTGCACGCCCTCCATCCGCGCGGCGAGTGAAGCTTCGAATTCGAGCAGCGGCGGGCGCACGCGGTCATATCCATGCGCCTCCACAGCGTCGAGCGCGGCGCGCATCGCCAGCGTGATAGCGCGCGCCGATTCGGGCAGGCGGTCTTTCAGACCGACGGGCAGCAGATCAGTGGGGTTGGTCATGGCGTGGCCCCTAGCCAATTCGGCACCCGAGCGGAAGGCGCGTCCGCTCGGGCGCTGTAATAGGGGGTCTTAGAACACCAAGGCTTTGGCGAGATTGACGCCCTCGGCCTGCTCGACCTCGGCGACAGTCGCGCTGTCGAGCGCCTCGTCGAGGCTGAGCAGCAGCACCGCTTCGCCCCCGGCGTCACGGCGGCCCAGATTGAACGTGCCGATATTGATGCCGTGATCACCCAGCAGCGTCCCGATGCGCCCGATAAAGCCGGGTTTATCGTCGTTGACGATGTAGAGCATGTCGCCCTCGAGCTCGGCTTCGATCCCGATACCGAAAATCTCGACCAGGCGCGGACCGCCACTGCCGAACAGAGTTCCGGCCACCGAACGCGGACCGACATCGGTTTCCACGGTGACGCGGATCAGGGTGTTGTAGGCCCCTTCGCGTTCGTGGCGGATTTCGGAGACTTCGAGACCGCGCTCCTTCGCCAGATAGGGCGCGTTGACCATGTTCACCGTGTCCGAATAGCGGCGCATGAAGCCCGCCAGCACCGCACCGGTGATCGGTTTGCCGTTCAACTCCGCCGCCGCGCCTTCGCGCTCGATGCTGATCTTGGTCAGGTTGCCTCGCGCCAGCTGACCCACCAGCGAACCCAGCTTTTCCGCCAGCGCCATATAGGGCTTGAGCTTGGGCGCTTCCTCCGCGCTGAGCGAAGGCATGTTGAGCGCGTTGGTGACGCCGCCATTCACGAGGTAGTCGCTCATCTGTTCAGCGACTTGCAGGGCGACGTTGACTTGCGCCTCGGTCGTGCTGGCGCCCAAGTGCGGGGTGCAGATGAAGTTGGGCGCGCCGAAAAGCGGGTTATCCTTGGCCGGTTCTTCGGCGAACACATCCAGCGCCGCGCCCGCGACCTGGCCGCTCTCCAAGCAGTCTTTCAGCGCCGCTTCGTCAATCAGCCCGCCGCGCGCGCAGTTGACGATGCGGATGCCCGGCTTGGCGTTCTCAAGCCGCTCGCGGCTCAGAATGTTGCGCGTCTCGTCGGTCAACGGCGTGTGCAGCGAGACAAAGTCGGCGCGGCTTAGCAGCGTATCCAGATCGACCTTTTCGACGCCGATCTCGATCGCGCGATCTTCGGTCAGGAAGGGATCGTAGGCGATCACCTTCATTTTCAGGCCCAGCGCGCGGCTGGCGAAGATCGACCCGATATTGCCCGCGCCGATCAAGCCCACGGTCTTGCCGGTGACTTCGACGCCCATGAAATCCTTCTTGGGCCACTCGCCAGCCTGCGTGCGCGCGTTGGCCGCCGGCACCTGCCGCGCAAGCGCCATCGTCATCGCAATAGCGTGCTCGGCGGTGGTGATCGAGTTGCCGAACGGCGTGTTCATCACCACCACGCCTTTGCCGCTGGCGTAGGGGATATCGACGTTGTCGACACCAATCCCGGCCCGGCCAATAACTTTCAGATTGGTCGCGGCGTCGAGAATGGCGGGTGTCACCTTGGTCGAAGAACGGATCGCAAGGCCGTGATACTCGCCAACGCGCGCGGCGAGCTCTTCGGGGCTTTCGCCGGTGATGACATCGACATCGCAGCCGCGTTCTTCAAATATGCGCGCGGCGTTCGGGTCCATCTTGTCGGAGATGAGGACTTTGGGTTTGGTCATGGGGAATTCCTTGTCTCAGGCGCGCGCTCTTTGGTCGCGGCCCGGCGTGTAAAGGGAGGGGGCGGCTCGCTCAGGAGCCGTCCCAGCGTCAGCCGTTCTTGACGGATTCGTAGGCCCACTCGATCCAGGGCAGCAGGCGCGAGATGTCTTCCGCTTCCAGCGTGCCACCGCACCATATGCGCAGCGAAGGAGGCGCGTCGCGATAGCCGTTGAAGTCGTAGCCGACATTGCGCTCTTCGAGCATCTTGACGATCTTCTTGGGCACCGCCGCCTGATCATCGGCTGACAGGCTTTCGTACCAATCGCCGGTGAACTGCATGCACACGCCGGTGTTGGTGCGTTTGGCCGGATCATCGACCATGTTCTTCAACCACGGCGTGGCTTCGATCCAATCCTTGACGATGCCCGCGTTGGTGTTGGCCCGCTCGATCATGGCTTTGAGGCCGCCGATCGATTTCGCCCATTCGAGCGCGGCGATGTAATCTTCGGTCGCAAGCAGCGAAGGCGTGTTGATCGTGGCGCCTTCAAAGATGCCCCTATTGATCTTGTCGCCCTTCTTCATGCGGAAGAGCTTCGGCAGCGGCCACGGTGGATCGTAGCTTTCGATGCGCTCAACCGCTTTGGGGCTGAGAATCAGCATACCGTGCTGCGCTTCAGAGCCCATCACTTTCTGCCAGGAATAGGTCGTCGCATCGAGCTTCGCCCAGTCCATTTCCATCGCGAAAATGGCGCTGGTCGCGTCGTTGATCGTGATCCCTTCGCGGCCCTCTTCGAGCCAGTCGGTGTTCGGGATCATCGCGCCCGATGTCGTGCCGTTCCAGGTGAAGACGACATCGTTGCGTTGCGGAATGGTGGTCAGGTCCGGGATCTCACCGTAATCGGCCGAAAGCACTTGCAAGTTGGGCAGCTTCAGCTGCTTGACCGCGTCCTGGATCCAGACATTGCCAAAGCTCTCCCACGCAGCGACCGTCACGGGTCGCGCCGGGTCAAGCATCGACCACATAGCCGCTTCGATTGCGCCCGTGTCAGAAGCGGGCATGATGCCGACGAGATAGTCGTCAGGAATGCCGAGCAGTTCACGGCTCAGATCGATGGCGTATTTAAGACGGCCCTTCGCCAGCGCGCTGCGGTGCGAGCGGCCGAGCGATTCCGTCTTCAGCTTGTCGAGCGACCAGCCGGGAAACTTGACGGTGGGACCGGAAGAAAATTGGGGGCGCTCAGGCTTGAGCGGCGGCTCGTGCTTGAGCCCACGTACGTAGTCAGTCATTGTATTCTCTCCTTGCAGAGAGCACGCGCGGCGTTGGGACCGCGTGGCCCACGAACGCCTTTAGAGCGCGCGGCGCGCGTGTCAATCAGGATTGGCTCTGCGACGGTGGAGTGTGCTAGGCTGGAGGCTTATTGCAGTTTACAAGAGCTACATGCAGTTCTCAGATCTTCGAATTGCCCTGTTTAGTGGGAACTACAACTACACGCGAGACGGGGCCAACCAGGCCCTGAACAAGCTCGTGGGTTCCTTGCTCGCCAAGGGCGCGGCGGTGCGCGTGTATTCGCCGAAGGTCGCCGAACCCGCGTTCGAGCCGACCGGCGATTTAGTCGGCACGCCATCGATCGGGATGCCTTTCGGGCGCGGCGAATACCGTATGCCCACCGGACTAGGTGGCCGGGTCCGCCGCGATCTGGAAACCTTCAAACCCAACATCATGCATTTGTCCGCCCCCGATCCATCGGGTCATGCGGCCCTGCGCTGGGCGCAAGATCACGACATTCCGGTGCTGGCGTCGGTGCACACCCGGTTTGAGACTTACCCGCGCTATTACAATCTGGCTTTCCTGGAGCCGGTGGTGCTGAGAATCCTACAACGATTCTACAATCGCTGCGACGCGTTGGTCGCGCCATCACAAAGCATGATCGACGAACTGATCGAAAAGGACATGCACGACACGATCGGTCTTTGGTCGCGCGGCGTCGACCGCTCGATCTTTGCCTCGGAAAAGCGAGACTTGAGCTGGAGGCGAAGTCTTGGCCTCGCCGATGATGACGTGGCAATCGTGTTTCTGGGCCGGCTCGTGATGGAAAAGGGCCTCGACGCGTTTGCCGAAACTATTGTCCAACTGCGTAAGCGACAGGTTCCGCACAAAGTCCTGGTGATCGGCGATGGCCCCGCCCGCTCATGGTTTCAAGAGGCGCTGCCCGGCGGTATCTTTGCGGGCTTCAAAACCGGCAAAGCGCTTGGCTCAGCGCTCGCAAGCGGCGACATCTTTTTCAACCCTTCGATCACCGAGACTTTCGGAAACGTGACTTTGGAAGCGATGGCTTGCGGCCTGCCGGTTGTGGCCGCCAGCGCCACCGGAGCGGCCAGCATTGTCGCCGATGGAGAGACCGGTCAATTGGTGCCTCCGGGCCAAACGACACGCGAAACCGCCGAACGTTTTGCCGAAGCGATCGCGCCCTATTGCACCAATGCGACGCTGAGGGCGCAGCACGGCGCGGCGGGCGAAACGCGCAGCCAGACGTATAGCTGGGAAGCGATCAATCAGGTGGTTGCGGATCTGTATATCCGGCTGATCGAAGACCGCCGCGCGCTGCAGGCTGCGGAAGCCGCAGAGGCCGCCGAATAAGACTTCCGCCGCAGTCGCCTAGCGTAGCACGCCAGCGGTGGTCATCGTCCGAGCGTAATAGGTCATCGCCAGCACCGACAGCCAGATCAGCGCGGTGAAGACCAATTGGAACGTAGATACAAGCTCGGGCGGAATATCCGAAATGAACGCGTAAATGGTGGAACCCAAAAGGCCAATTACCGAAAGCGCCAAAGCGTGAAACGCGAACCGACTGCGCATTAGAAGCAGGATTGATCCCGCCACGGCGCCCCACACTCCGAGCGCCCAGCACACATTTGCCCACAAGGGGTAGTTGTTGAAGTAGTCAATTATGACCTGAACCGGCACGCCCGCTGTCTCGGCCGCCATTCCCAAGTAGTCCATATTGACCAGCTTGGTCTGAACGTAATCGTTTGCGCCCCCGGCGAACCAGATAAGGCTAACCACGCCAAGCACCCAAAGATGCCACGGCGTTCTCGGGCGTTCGCCCACCACTGTGTCCATAAAACCCCTCCCACGGTGCGACCCGATCCGAGATCAAGATAATCACAGATCGCCAAACGTAACAAGCCGGACGCCCTTGCAAGGACACCCGGCTTGCTAACTGAGGCTCAAATCAGATTAGAGTCGTTCGATGCGCTTGGCGACTTCGTCAATGATGTCGACGATTTCATCGATGGTCTCTTTGTCGAGCTTGCCGGCGTTGGCGCGGTTTTTGAGCACGCTCGCCAGATTGCCCATCGCACGGAACAGGTCCGGCGACTTTTGCTTGACCTTCTCGGCGCGCTCGCCGTGCTCGCCCAAACGGCCCATCAAGGCGTCGACCTCATCTTCGCGATCCTTGAGTTCGGCCTTGCCGGCCTTGGTCGTCTTAAACGGTTTTTTGCTGCCGCCTTCCTCGTCTTCGGATTTGGGCTTGGTCTGCTTGATCAGGCCCTCTTCCTCCAGCATTTGCAGCGTCGGATAGACCGCGCCCGGGCTTGGCGCGTAGCCACCGCCGGTCATATCTTCGATTGCGCGGATCAATTCGTATCCATGGCGCGGCTCTTCGTTGATCAGCGCCAGCAGCGCCAGGCGAAGCTCGCCCGTGCCAAACATGCGCCCGCGACGCTTGCGAGCGCGAACATTGTCTTTCCAATCGCGGCGCGAACGGGCGCGATCACGGCGGGCGTCTCTTTCCCACTCATTGGCCGCTTGGGTCGCCATCATCGCGATCATCGGGCCAAGGCTGTTCCAGCCGCTGCCGTTGTATTTTCTCCAGGTCATGGTCATCCTTTCCGATAGTTCGTTATGCGCTTAAGATATATCGCAAGACTATCTATTCAAGGGTCGTCTTGTTTTCCGGTGCAATTTTCCACCAGCGGCCTATCAGGATCGGCGAATGACCGATCTGTTTGGAGACCACACCCCAGCGGCGCCCGTGCACCCCAATGACGGTGCCCCCAACGCCAACGCCCCGTTGGCGGATCGCCTGCGCCCGGCCTCCCTCGACGAGGTCATCGGCCAGGAACATCTGACCGGCCCTGAGGGCGCGATTGGCCGGATGGTGGCGGCGGGCAAACTCTCCAGCATGATACTTTGGGGGCCACCAGGCACCGGCAAGACAAGCATCGCCCGACTGCTCGCGGCGTCCGTCGGAATGCGTTTCACCTCGATCAGCGCGGTGTTTTCGGGCGTGGCCGACCTCAAGAAGGCCTTTGCCGAGGCCGATAAGATGGCGAGCGCGGGGCAGAAAACGCTCTTGTTCGTCGACGAAATCCACCGCTTCAATCGCGCTCAGCAGGACGGGTTTCTCCCCTTTGTCGAACGCGGGACGATCACGCTGGTTGGCGCAACAACAGAAAACCCCAGTTTCGCGCTTAACGCGGCGCTTTTGAGCCGGGCTCAGGTGCTAATCCTTGAGCGTTTGGACAGCGTAGCCCTTGGAGGTTTGCTCGCACGAGCGGAAGCTTTGGAAGGCCCCCTCCCCCTTACCCAAGAGGCGCGGACCGCGCTGATCGCCAGCGCCGATGGCGATGGGAGATTTCTGCTGGGTCAGGCCGAAACGCTTTACAACGCCAAGCTGAGCGAACCGCTGGACCCGGCGGCGCTCGGCACGTTCCTTCAGCGACGCGTCGCCGTTTACGACAAGGATCGAGACGGGCATTACAACCTCATCAGCGCACTCCACAAAAGTCTGCGGGGATCAGACCCACAGGCAGCGCTCTATTATCTAGCGCGGATGCTGACCGCAGGCGAAGAGCCACTTTACGTGCTGCGTCGATTGGTTCGTTTCGCCAGCGAGGATATTGGGTTGGCCGATCCGCAAGCGCTCACCCAGTGCCTCGCTGCGAAAGACGCGTACGACTTTCTCGGCAGTCCCGAAGGCGAGCTCGCGATTGTTCAGGCGTGCCTATACCTCGCGACGGCGCCCAAATCGAACGCGGCCTACGCGGCGCAGAAGACGGCGTTCAAAACGGCGCGCGAAACCGGCAGCCTGATGCCGCCCGCCAACATCCTCAACGCGCCGACCAAGCTGATGAAGGATATCGGATATGGCGAAGGCTACGCCTACGATCACGACACCGAGGACGGATTTTCGGGCGCGAACTACTGGCCCGAGGAAATGGAACCGCAGGTCTTTTACAGCCCTGTCGAACGCGGCTTTGAGCGCAAGGTCAAAGAGCGTATCGGCTATTGGGACAGCCTGAGGCGGAAGCGCCAGGAATGAAGGTTCCCGAATTCGATCACTTCCTCGCGCTCGACTGGTCCGGCGCCAAGGGGGAACGTCACAAAGGGATCGCCATGGCGATTGCCGAGGCGGATGGTGGCCCGCCCGTACTGGTCAAGCCACCCGCGCGCGGATGGTCTCGGCTGGAGGTCAAAGACCTGCTCGCTGATCTACCGCCCAAGACGCTGGTTGGCGCGGATCTCGGCATCAGCCTGCCCTATCAGGACGCGGGCGCGTTCTTCCCTGGTTGGGGCGCCAGCCCGCGCAGCGCCAAGAAGCTGTGGGCCATGATCGATGATATCTGCGCTAATGACCTGCATCTGGGCGCCCACAGCTTCATCGACCATCCCGAAGCCTCGCGCTATTTCCGCCATGGCAAGGGCAACGAAGGCGATCGCTTCCTGTTGCCCGACGCCATCACCAAAGAAGGCCGCTTCCGCGTCGCCGAAGGGGCGCAGCGCGCGCAGAAATGCCGCCCGGTCAGCAACTTCAACCTCGTGGGTGCGGCGCAAGTGGGCAAAAGCTCGCTGACAGGAATGCGGATGCTCCACCAACTGCGCGGCAAGCTGAATGTGTGGCCGATGGACCCGGTGCCCGAACGTTGGGGGCCACTGAAGGGCAGCGTCCTTGTCGAGATCTACACGGGCCTTGCCAGCCGCGAGACGGCCGATCTTGGCGCGCGCACCAAATTGCTCACCTACGCGGACTTAAACGCGGCTTTATCGGTGCTCGAGTGTCCTCCAGTCGATGCCCTGGGCGATATCGACGATCATTCGTCGGATGCCCTCCTGACGGCCGCGTGGTTGCGCAAGGTTGCGCCCCAGCGCAGACGCTGGGAGCCCCGATTCCTGACGGCTGAAATCGCCTGGACCGAGGGGTGGACCTTCGGCGCGCTTTGATCCTCTGGCGGCTCAGTCCTCTAGCGGTAGAGGTTCGACAAGTCGCGCCGTTCCTTGCGGTATCCCGTCGCGCGCAGATCTTCGAGCATTTCCTGACGTTTGGGATCCAATGCGGCCTGGGGTTCGTCATGCGGAGGCAATTGGTCTTCACGCGCCGGATCGAACCCGCGCGGGTCGCCGTAATTTAGCGTGTTGATCAGTTCCATATTTCGATCGTTGATCATGCCGGGAATCAGAAAGAGATCGATCAGCAGCCAGGGCAAGACCACAAGCAGACCGATTCCGGTCAGTGTCAGGATCAATTGAATAGCCCCTGATTTAACCTCGCCCGCGTAAAACCGGTGAGCCCCAAACGCACCTAGGAATAGCCAGAGAAGATAGGCAATCCCCTTCGATTTTCGTTGCGACTCAAACACCAGTTCTTTTTGACGATTGTCCACGATCCACCCCTTGTTTCGCATCCTAAGATGTATCTTGGCCGCGCCCGACGCAAGCGCTTACTTGCTTCGCATCGACAAACGTCAAAAGACGTCCGGCCAAACGATAAAGGCGCATTGACATCTGGACTTTAGGGGGCGGTTTCGGCTAGCGGCGCGTACCGCATGTCGCAGCGCTGAAAAGCAACGGCGCGTGGGCCGGCTTAGCTCAGTTGGTAGAGCACCTGATTTGTAATCAGGGGGCCGCGGGTTCGAATCCTGCAGCCGGCACCATTTTGGGATCTACAGCACCACCAATTCAGTCGATTAAGGCGGGTTGTTCGCTTGTCTATTCCGCGCATAGTCTTAACGCAGCGGAAATGGTTAGTCAGAGCCACCACAGCCCTTTGAAAGGACTAAGGTCCGCGATCTTGCGATGCGTCGTATATGTTGACGCGTTCCGACAAAGCCCCGCGCAATTTCTGAGCGCTGTGTGGTGGCTGCTCATGCGGAAAAAACTGCGAGCGCGCATGCGCTTGGCCCCATTATTGGCCCAGTCACCAAGAGCGTATGACTTGTGGCAGGCCAGCCATGCGTTGGCTTCGAAACCTCGCCAGCCTAGACCTTCCCTTGATCCAGTCATTATAGCTTTGGTTCAAACTGGAATCGGGACCTCGGAAACGCTAGCGAGTTGCGCACGAGAGGGCATTGAAGCTGAGGTTATTTCTGATCCCGCCGATTTGGCGACGCTAGAGCTCCACGACAATGTTTGGCTGCTCCCAATATTTCCCGGAGACACGCTCTCAGACGGCGCTGGCGATGTTTATCGCACCGCAGCCGTGGAGGCCGACGCTGCCACGCGTATAATCTACGGCGATGATGACCTTGTCGATAGTTCAGGCAAGAAAATAAAGCCGCATCTAAAGCCTGATTGGAACAGCGAGCTCTTTCGACACTTCGATTATCTCACAGGCGCGGCTTCAGTTAGGATCAACACGCTTGACCATCTCTGCCGTTATGGCCCCGATTGGCCTGCCGCGCTCATACGCGAGGCACTAGATGCATCACGAGGCGAAGGAGGTAGTCCGACGCATCTGCGCCATGTGTTGCATCACCGGCGTGCCCGCCCAGGGCCGAAGCTTCCTTTACCTCGAGTCGAGCACAGCCGCCCGGAAAGCAGCCTTCCCAAAGTCACAGTCATTGTCCCAACTCGTAACCAACGCGCATTACTAAGCGTTTGCATCGATGGATTGCGCAACACGCGCTACCGCGGCGAACTTGAGGTTATCGTGGTCGACAACGGAAGCGATGAACCGTCGACCCTCGAATATCTCGCTACGCTTGATAAGGGCTTCGCGACATTGCTTCGCGATGATGGGCCATTCAATTTCGCTGCGCTCAACAATCGGGCTGTCGAAGTCGCCACCGGTGACCTTCTTTGCTTTCTCAACAACGATATCGAAGTCATCGATCCTGATTGGCTCATGCCCCTAGTGGCGCAAGCAGTTCGAGAGAGGGTTGGCGCAGTGGGCGCGCGGCTTTTGTATCCCAATACCCGGATCCAGCACGCCGGGGTGGTGATCGGTATAGGTGGCGCGGCTGCGCACGCACACCGATCGCTGACGACGGACGAAGAGGGATACTTCCACCGCCATTCACTACCGCAATTTGTGTCAGCGGTCACGGCGGCTTGCCTAGTTGTTCAACGTAATCGATTTAAGGCGGTGGCCGGATTTGATGCCGAGCGGTTTCCCGTGTCGTTTAACGATGTTGATCTTTGCTTGCGCTTGGCCGACCGCGGTTGGCGAACCGTCTATGAGCCACGAGCGACCTTGATCCATCATGAATCGGTGTCGCGCGGTTTTGATCGCAAGGGCGAAGGCGCGGCCCGACAAGCGCGAGAAACGGCGGCCCTTCAAGAACGGTGGCGTACTAAGCTTGCAATTTCAGCCGATAGCCCTGAGGTCATTGATCCCTATCACCATCCAGGGTTGAGCCCCTTAAGCGAACGCTTCGTGCTGCGCCTTTGACTTGAATTGCGATGAACACAACGCTTGGCCCCAACCTTACTGAAAAGCCGCGGCTGCGCCTAAAGACGATCACCTTGTGCGCGGTCAGTTCGTCAAACCTCATGGCGACTGTCCAAGCCATGGAGGCCTCGCTTTCCCAGATCGAATTTGCGGGAGCGCTTCTATTCACTGACCAAGAGGCCCCGGCGATCGGGTTGAAGCCGACCTCTGAAATTCAAGTCGTCTCGATCGATAAGATCCAGTCTTCCGAAGCCTATTCGCACTTTTTGCTGGAACGTCTGCCCCGTCACATTTCAACCAGCCATTGCCTAGTCGTCCAATGGGATGGCCACGTGATTGATGCGGGGCGCTGGAATGATGAGTTCCTGAAATACGACTATATCGGGGCAAGTTGGCCACAGTTTGTCGATGGACATGATGTCGGAAATGGTGGCTTTTCATTGCGCAGCGTGCGGCTGATGAAGGCCTGCGGAAAGCCTGAATTCAGAAGCCATCACCCCGAAGACGTTGCGATATGTCGAACGAACCGTGCTTTCCTAGAAGACCTCGGCATGCATTTCGCACCTGTAGAACTGGCGGATCAATTTTCCGCCGAACGCGCCAGCGATCCATCGAACACTTTTGGGTATCATGGTGCCTTTCTCATGCCCAAAGTGATGGGAGTTGATGCATTCTGGCGAGTTTATCGCGGCCTTTCCGACCGCAAGACCATATGGACAGATTTTGGCTCAATTTTTAGCAGTGTGGGTCGAAGACAGGGCGGCGCAGGTCGCGCGCTCATTCTCTTACGCGATCGCATGCTTGCTGCCTTGAAACGTTAGAAATGCGTGTTGAATTGAAGCAACGAGAGTTGAAGATTGCGCTCCACAGTTCACAGAACATTCGGAAATAAACTGGGATAATCGCAAAAGTGCTGTTACGGGCAAGGGATCGTTGTGATGGCCATATACCGTAAGCCTTTGAGAAATGGCGTCCCTCAACAACGATAGACTAAAGAGACGGCACCAAGAATCCGCTATGCAACACGATCCAGAACTGCAGCGTCAAGCCGACGCAGTATCCACGCAGGGAAAGCTAGTTAGCCTTCTCAGGCGTTGGCGCTGGTTTGGGGCTTTTGTGCTTCTACCTACGCTTTTGGCGACCTTATACTACGGGTTAATTGCCGCCGATATCTACGTCTCTGAATCGCGCTTTGTCATTAAGGCGCCTGACCGAAAGAGTGCTAGCGGATCGCCCTTCGGCGCGTTGCTACAAGGCACAGGCCTTGGAAGTGGAACGGACCAATCGAGCGAGATTATCGGATACCTTCAGTCGCGCGACGCGCTTTCAGACCTTTCGCAACGGGTCGACGTCCGTGGCGCCTTTGCCTCAAGCGAAGCGGATTTTTTCAGCCGCTTCCCAACGATTTTTCAGGACGACACATTTGAGGGACTTTACAAGTATTACGGCACCATGGCCTCCGCGGAATCCGATCCGCTTACGGGTCTTTCAGTGCTTAAGGTCAGCGCTTACACGGCAGAAGAAGCGCAGGTCCTGAACGCAGGGCTGCTCGATTTGAGCGAAGAGCTCGTAAATGAACTCAATTCGCGGCTCAACATCACCTCTATCGCAGAGGCGCAAGTTCGCGTCGATGAGGCTCAGCAAAGGGTGCGTGACGCCCGGATTAAGTTAGGAGCCTATCGAAACTCTTCGGAGATACTCGATCCGCAGCAGCAGGGCATTGGGGTTCTCGAAGTCTCAAACGCGCTGGTGGTGCAGGAATCGGCGCTGCGGGCGCAGTTGGCTGAAATCCGGCAAAACGCGCCCAACCACCCATCGATTCCCGCCCTAGAAGACCGAATTGCCGGGATAGCGCAGCAGGTCGCTCGACAAACGGGTCGTGCGGTCGGAAGGCCGGATGGCTTGGCTGCCAAGATTACCGAGTACGAAAACCTTCTGGTCGAACAGACATTTGCCGAACAAACGCTGGCAGCGGCCAATGCATCGCTGGAACAAGCGCGTGCCGAAGCCAAGCAGCAACAGTATTATCTGGAGCGTGTGGTCGAGCCGAACCGTCCCGACGAAGCTATCTTGCCCACAAGGCTGCGCGGAGTACTTGCGGTCCTATTCGGCACGCTTTGCCTCTATCTTGTCGGATGGATGCTCTCGGTGGGGATCAAAGAACACGCGCCAGAAGACTAGCGGCAAATGGCGAACTTCAAAGAAGGTCTGCGGATCCAGATGCGGGTCATTCAGGCGCTAACGGCGCGTGAGCTCATGACTCGCTTTGGGCGCGAGAATATAGGCTTTCTCTGGATCATGATGGAGCCGCTTCTTTTTGCAGGTTTAGTGGGCATTGTATGGTCGTACGTTCGCGGAAGCATCAGTCCGGAGATCAACATCTTCGCTTTCGTTATAACCGGTTACATCCCGCTAACATTCCTGCGCCACTCCTTTAGTCGCTCCTCCAATATCTTTGTGGCCAACAGTGCGCTGCTTTACCATCGACAAATCAAGGTGCTCGACTTTGTTTTTGTGCGCACCCTTATCGAAACAAGCGGCGCTATGATGGCGTATATCTTCGCCGGCATCGTGCTAGGATTCTTTGGCCTCTTCCCCTTTCCAGCCGACATTGGGTCGCTGGTCTTGGGTTGGGGGATTTACATCTTCTTCGTGCTAGCTCTGTGTACGGTGTTGGCGCCTCTCTCTGAAATATCAGATGTCGTCGAAAAGCTTGTTCCGGTCAGTATCTATGTGTCGATCCCCTTTTCAGGCGTGTTCAATCTGGCCGAATGGCTGCCGCCCGATATTCGCCAGACCTTAATGTGGTCGCCGCTCGTAAGTGGTATGGAACTCATGCGATACGGGCTCTTTGGGACCGCCGTGACCCCTTATTATGATCTTGAGAAGGCTTTCGGCCTTTCGTTGGTCTTGTTGCTGGCCGGATTGATCCTCACTCGCAGGGTTCGCAGGATGCTGTCCGTGTCATGATCGACGTCCGCAATATCCACAAAGAATACCGCAGTGGGAAAGTGTCGAAGCAGGTCCTTAAGGGGGTCGACTTTACCATCAATCCGCGTGATCGCATCGGACTGTTGGGTCGAAACGGGGCCGGCAAATCGACCTTGATACGGCTTATCGGCGGGGTAGAAATACCGACGTCAGGAAAAATCCGCCGCCGAATGACATGTTCCTGGCCGTTAGGTTTCAATGGTGGCTTTCAAGGCAGTCTAACCGGCTACGATAACGCAAGGTTTATCGCGCGCATTTACGATAAGCCTTTCGCGCAAATGCTGGACTTCATCGAGGATTTTACCGAGCTTGGCGCAAACCTTCGGATGCCCGTAAAGATATATTCCTCAGGGATGCGTGCACGCTTGGCCTTTGCGCTTTCCTTGGCGATTGAGTTTGAGTGCTACTTGATCGACGAAGTCATCATGGTCGGCGACAAGAGCTTCCAGGACAAATGCAAATCTGAATTCTTCGAGAAACGCCAAGATCGAGCGCTCTTGCTCGCGTCGCATAGCCTTTCGATGGTTCACGAGTATTGCAACCGCGCTATCGTGTTGCACGAAGGCAAAGCGACAATGTACGAAGACGTGACAGAAGCGCTGGCGATTTATGAAACCCTTTGATCAACCGGCCCAAAGCTTCGCAGTCATGCAATGAATAAGAACCTCTTCCCTGGAGTGCCACGGGTCGAATCACCCCTTTTTGCATCCGACCCGCTCGACGACCTTACAGAGTCAGAGCAACAGGTTGCGCGTGATTTGCATTCGAAGGGATACGCCGTGCTGGACTTCCCCGACCCTCAAATCAACGAGCGAATCGAACGAATTCAGGACAACCTTGGACCGCGTTACGACATCCCTTTTGATGATCCCAACGCGGACAAGACGCAAGGAGAGCGGCGGATACAGGACGCGTGGACGTTCGACGAAGACGTCCGGGCAATTGCCTCCAATCCACAAATCCTCGCCCTTCTAGCAAAGCTTTACGGGCGGGAGGCGTTTCCATTTCAAACCCTCAATTTTCCCGTCGGGACACAGCAGGGCTCGCATTCGGACTCGGTGCACTTTTCATCACTGCCGGAACGATTCATGTGCGGAGTCTGGCTCGCGATGGAAGACGTTCAGCAATCCGCGGGGCCCCTTTTTTATTATCCTGGTTCCCACAGCTGGCCCATCATCAACAATTCCATGATTGGGCGGCGAGGTTTTGGAAGTGAATTGGAATCAGCGCAGGATCCATTTGAAGAAGCTTGGAGCGCCCTGTGCGAAACACATCAAGCCAAGAAAGAAACCTTTCTCGCCAAGAAAGGGCAAGCGCTCATCTGGACAGCAAATTTGCTGCATGGCGGCAGCGCGCAAACCGATCCGCGGCTGACGCGATGGTCTCAAGTCACGCACTACTACTTTGCCGATTGCATCTACTATACGCCAGCCTACTCGGATGAGACCCTGGGCCAATTGGACATTAGGGAACTTGTATCGGCGGTCGATGGTAAGCCTCGGCCCAACACCTATATGGGCGAGCGCATAGAGAAAAGGGACTTGCTACCTAAGCCGAACAAGGAGGGTTATCCCTCAGCGATCTCGGCTGTTTTGGGAAAGATGGGACTTAAGCTGTAGCCATCAGGTAGTTCAATGGATCAGCAAGACGGCCGATCCCGCTCTTCCAGATGGCCATGCAGCACATAGTGTTCATAGCCTGAACGAAATCCTCCCGAATTCACTTCGTCTGCTACGTCTGGGTATATTTCGAGATAGCGCGCTTCATCGAACCCGCCAGGCACCTCAACGCGAAATCTGTGCTCTTTCGCAATATGCGCCAACTCGCTCAGCGACAGCGTCATGCTGAGCGATGGAAGCTTTCTCTTCGAGAAGAATGCCAGCTTCGACTTTTCATTCAGAATGTTTGCAAGCAACCACAATCTATCTAGCTCGAATTCGGCACCTTCACCAATTGCTCGTGGGACATCGGATGTTACGCGGCTTTGTGGGTGACGCTGAGTGTGTGCAAAGTACCCAGCGACAACGGCGGAGACCACCCCGCCCTCATCACGGTATTTCCGAATGAGCGCGTTTCGGCATCGAGCTGCGTTCTCAATGTGAGCGCTTCTTCTGGCAATCACAGAGTTTGAATTCGACGGAATGCCCTCGTTCTGGCCACGGTCACGATGGTGATAATAGGCAAGAGTTTGGTCTAGAATCTTGATATCAGAGCGCAGTACGAACTCGACATTGAAGAACCAGTCACCAAGGACAGGCAAGCTTTCATTATAGCCCCCGATCTCATCAAATAACTCTCGCCGATAGAGAAACGAAATAGTTGTAATCAAGTTCTGGGCGAGGATCTCGGCGAAGTCGACCGATTGCACCCAATCCATGTACGGCGTTTGATGATGGATCGCGATCTCTTCGCCATTGATCTCTTCCGACACGTAGTCGACGCGGGTTGATACCCCACCATAGGCCTGCCCAGCCGGACTTTCGAGAAATCTAACTGTTTCACTCAGAAAATCGGGGTGCAGCGTGTCATCATCGTCATGAACCATTAGGTATTTGCTGCTGGTTTGGCGAATGCCGACGTTCGACGCGGCTTCCATGCCAAGGCTAGCCGGGTTCGAGAAAAACCGAATACGGGCCGGTTCGACAGGACAGGCTTCAAGCACATTTCGGACTTGCGCCTCGTCGCCGCCATCATTCACAACAACCCAGATGTAGTCATCAAAAGTCTGAGCTGCCACGCTTTTGGCGGCTCTCTTCAACAGCTGAGGCCGATCCTTGGTTCGCGTAACTATGGCAACAAGAGCCGACACGTGCTTCTCCGCTATATCCCGAAACTAAGGCTTCGTCTCTGCGCCTTACCCCGAGCCAACAACGCCTTTCGTCTGCGGTGCGATTGGGGCATAGCCGCTGGGCGGTCAAGGTATGCCCGGCGTAAAACAGCGCTTCTATCCGCACGCGAGGCGCCACGTCTTGGCAACGACTCCTAACCTAGCGCTTCGCATTGCGCTTCCACAGTAAGTGAGGGATTTGACACTTGAAATCAGATACTTGAATCCTTCGATTGCCTGAATTCAGACCAACTGAAAGCCGGTGATAGGTAGTGGATGCCACGCTTGCTTATTCAATCCTTTAGGATACATCGCTGGGCAAGCACTCACGACCCAACTACGACCATTGGGGCACATACGAGACGAAAGCATGGCGACTATAAGACCAGTCATTTTGTGCGGCGGAGCAGGCACGCGATTGTGGCCCCTCTCCACTCCTGCCAAGCCTAAGCAATTCCAGAATCTCGTGGGTGAGGCAACGATGTTGGCTGAGACGGCTCAGCGACTGGAAAGCTCCCAGCATGTCATGTTCAGCACGCCTTTGGTTCTTGCGTCCGCCAAACACCACGATTTGGTCAAAGCGTCTGTGCCGCACGCAAGGACGATCTTCGAGCCATTTGGCCGCGATTCCGCGCCCGCGATAGCCGCAGCTGCTTTGGCGTCGGAAACCGATGAACTGCTGCTGATTTCCCCCGCCGACCACTACATCGCCGATACTGGCGCGTTTCACCAAGCCATTTCAGCTGGAGCCGACGCAGCACAAAACAGCCGGATTGTTACGTTCGGTGTGAAGCCACACTACCCTGCTACAGGCTACGGTTACATTGAAACGGAAGGTGCGGGTGACGCGGTGCAAGAGGTCTCGCGATTTGTAGAAAAGCCCAATCTGAACACAGCCGAGCAATACCTCGCTTCGGGGCGTTTTCTGTGGAATGCTGGCATATTCCTTTTTCGTGCTGACACCATGATTACGGCACTTGAACGAAATGCGCCTGAGGTGCTGGCCGGGAGCATGGAAGCGGTAGGTGCGATGAGCGAAGACGGTCATATCCTCGGCCGTGCCGGGTTCGCAAAGGCCACGCGCATCTCGATCGACTACGCTGTGCTGGAGCCAGAAAGTGCGAATGGCGCGGTATGCGTCGTACCGGTTGATATGGGCTGGCGTGATATCGGCGATCACAAGGCTTTGATGGACGCTCGCGCGGAAGCCGAATTAAAGAATGTCGGCCCGACTATAACTGTGGACACCCACAGTGTGTTCGCCCGTTCGGACGGCCCCTTCGTTGCCGTCATCGGGGTGCAAAACACCTCCATCATCGCCGAAAACGGAGCCGTGCTAGTGTGCGACGCTGATGCCGCGCAAGACGTTAAAGGCGTAGCGCAAGTAGTCTCCGGGTTCGGCTACGGCGCGCTGATCAAAGAACCCTTACGCCAGAGGGTCAAAGAGTGGGTTTTCGAGAAAGCGCTGCCCCTCTGGGCCGATATCGCTTGGGACGAACAGAAGGGCGGGTTCAAAGAGGCTATCAGCCTTCGCGCCCCATATGAAGAGACAACCGACTACCGCCGCGTTAGGGTCCAGGCGCGCCAAATCTACGCCTTTGCTCATGCCAGTCTACTGGGATGGGAGGGCGATGCGGAAGCCTTCATTACGCGCGGTTTCGCTTACCTTGAAGAAAAGTGCTTTCGCCAAGGCCAAGGCTTCATCCACCGCCTCTCTCCCAATGGCAAACCGATCGACGAACGTGTCGATCTCTACGACCACGCCTTTATCCTCAACGCCTATGGCTGGGCGTTTCGAGCGCTTAGCGACGAGGTCTATCTGAAAAAGGCCATGGCGCTCGCCCAGTTGATTGATGCTCAACTTGGGCTGGAACAGGGCGGATACGCCGATGACGATACGGGCGCCGACATGTTGCGATCAAATCCCCATATGCATCTGCTCGAAGCTTTCCTTGCGCTGTACGAAGCCACCTACGATCCGCATTGGTTGGGCCGTGCGCAAAATATCGTTGAACTCTTCGAAAGCCGTTTCTTCGATCCAGTCCATGACAGCGTTATCGAGAGTTTCCATCTGGATTGGCGAGCACACAGCGAGCTTGGCCATCTGCGCGAGCCTGGCCATGCGTATGAGTGGGCGACACTGCTCGCCAAGTTCGAAAGTCATACAGGACGCGATCTGAAGAGTTGGTGTCGGCGTTTGGTCGCGCGATCTGAAATGTGCGACGGCGACCTCGGCACCGATTTCGTGCCAAACTCTGTCGATAAAGACGGCAACGTGGTCGACAGCAATCGCCGTCTGTGGCCCCAGACGGAGCGGCTGCGCGCCAAACTTATCATGGTCGACCATCGCGGCCTCGCTCCAGCGGAGCGCATCATCGAGCGAATTTTTGATACCTACCTTTCCGATGCACCGGAAGGACTATGGATGGATGAGTACGATGCACGTGGAGAGCCGTTGAGCCGCGAAGTACCCGCCAGCATGCTATATCATATGCTCTCGGCGCTCTCACCGGCCATCGATCCGGATTGCTGCTAAGCCAGACGCCGCGGCGGCACCGCCCGAAATCTTCTAGTCCACCAATGCGTCGTGTGGCTTTCCTCGACAGCGATCCCGTTGAGCAAAAGGGTGCGATCGAGACACCACAATTCGGAGTCGGGCGACCGAGTACCCGTTCATCATTTGGGTGCTAACTGGAAAGAAACGGTCGGTGCCGGCTTTCAAGGTGTCCATAGAGGACATAATGCTCATAGCCTGAATCAAAACCATCAACGCCAATGTCGACAGCAACGTCTGGATTCTCTTGGAGGTAAGCTTGCTCGTCAAAATTGGTTGGCAGCTCGATCAAAACACTGCGCTCTTTGGCTAAGCGCCCCAGTTCTCTGAGTGACATCGTCAGAGTGGGCCCAGTTGGCGTCTTGAATGTACGAAAACGTGCTGGCTTTTGCTGAGCTTGGAGAAGCGAAAAAAGCCAAAGACGATCATAATCGAGTTCCAGCGTTTCTATGGGCACGGGAATCCTCACTGGCTTGGAGTTTGATCCGGGCTCCGAAAGAAGCTCTACCTCGATTATCTGATCTTCTTGTGGTGCGGAATCAACTTTCAACAACACAAGACCGGTCTTTTTCAGCCCTTCAATACTCTCAAGACTTTCGAACTGGTCGATAGGTAACTGATCCATCGTCACCGGCGCCAAAAACTGCATACCCGAGTTGATCATGTTACCATTTCTCTGATTTGATCACGTCAGCAAGGTCGACTTTTGGGATGAAATCAAGCTTCCCTCCCACAGTCGCATCCAATAACTGCCCTCCATTCCATTCGATGAATTTCTGGCAGTTGTAAAAGCCGCGCTTCATCTCATCGACGTTTGGGTCATGCCAATGCTTGCCCTTCCCGAAATATCTACTGTCGAAGTGGTTATTATCGTCGTCCTCGACAGACTGAAGGTGAACTTGATTTCCCGTCCCAAACTTGTCGCCGCCTGACTGGATAACCGTTTTCGGAACAGAGTAACTTGCATCACAACCGATGAGATAAAACCTGCGATACCCCATGTGCCACGCCAGTTGCAGCATACCCGTGACGACGGTTCCCAATCCCTTGATTGCGTTGGAAGCGTCGGTTTGGAACCGATCTTCGAGAAGAGGGCCTGCGGCGCTCGACTCATACCAGAAGGTACGCTCGCCCTCGTCAAGTAGCCCGGTAAAGCGCATGGGGAAGAATTTGGTTATCTCAGATGGCAACGCATTGTATTCTTCATAGTTGTCTGGCGTCACCAGCCAATCCAGTGCCGTAAAGTACGTTGGTCGCCACGAGGTTTTATCAAACATCAAAGATATCCGGTTTGCCGCGAAGGAATGCGTACCTACCAGGCTTTCAAAATCGACTTTCTTGAGGCTCGGCCCGTTACCAACGATGATAATTGGCAAGTCGAGGTGGATGTCCTTCAACCCAGCAATACGGGCGATCTCATCTTTGGGAGGCATCACCGCCCCGTATTTGCTCCAAAGCGTGCGACGCTTTTCGATGTACTCAATCTCGTCTTCATCAACCTCCTTATTAAAAAGAGATCTCTCATTCGGGGTGAGCTTCTCCCAGTGAACCTGGCGCAGCCGGGATCGTTCAGACACACGATCGCGCTTTTTCTCCCACACTCTAAGCCTCGCTGGGCGGTAGCTCTTCGTTTCCCAAATATTCGTTTTCTTTATAGCTTCTTCAATCTGACCAAGTACGGCCTCTTCGGACAGTTGAGTTTCAATCGTCTTTTGGCCCGCTCTCCCTCGCTTCTCAGCGTCTTCGGGATTCTCCACTACAGACTTCATCGATGCGGCAAGCTCATCTATATCGAATGTCGCCCATTTTGATGCGGCATAGAACCGGTTCTCAGTCACCAGGTGTTTGTCAGCGCTGACCAGCTCACCGGCTGGCGCGATCAGATACGAGTTATCGCTATTCATGTATTCCAGATTAGCGCTCCAACCAATTCCGATGGCTGGGATGCCAAGCGCCATCGCTTCGGCCGTGATCAGATCAAACCCTTTGGCGCGTTCGGCTGAAACCACGCAATCGGAAAGACTATACAGGCCGTGCATGTCTTCGTCCGATAGATTGGACATTAGGAAGACGATGTGCGGCAGCTCGGAACTGGTTAAGTCGATCTCAGGAAACAACACATCGCAGATAGCGCTCTGCAAATGCGCATTCTTCGTGTTGCCCGGAAGTTTTATGACGAGAGAGACATCATCATCTAAAGAAAATGCGCGAGTGTACGCCTTGATAGTTGAGGCGATATCTTTTCTGTTGAAGTTGGAAACGACGGACAGGAATACAAATGAATTCAGGCCATCAATACGAAGGTTGCCCTTCGCCTGCCCCACCTTCTTTGCGTTGACTGGGTGGTAAACCAGATCGATCGGGAATGGCGTGTGCTCCCCAAAGATTTCGCGATTGAATTCCGAAGCGGTCCAAATTCGATCTGCGAGAGTGATGTTTTTCTGCCAGTCGAAATGCAGCATAGCCGTTTCGGCGACGGTGTAACCATTCACGCATGTCTTTCCGTCAATTTCCAGCGACTTCCAGTTATCCAAGGTCTCATGGACGATAGTCGTGACAAGATAATCTTGAGGGAAGAGAACCTGTAAGTTGTCTTTCTGCTGTATTATCTCGAGACCGGGTATACGCTTTCCGAACACTTCGCGGGTGTTGATGTCGATACCAACGCAATCGAAGTTCTTATGCACCAAGCTGAACATGCTTCGTGTCACCGTTGCATAACCGTTGTTTCCTGCAAATCGCCCTATCCAGCAAAGTGCGCGCTTATCCATATACTTACCTTAGTTTTCCTGAGCCGCCGTAAGGCGATAACGTGTTAGCTGAATGCGAGGCTACCGAAGCTCGCATAGCGGCTTTTGTCTCCAAGACCATAGCGCTTTTTCAGAACCGGCTTTTAACCTTTGATCTCAGGCCCCAACGAGTGACGGGGGCTACAAAAGCACTTCCGCTATCCTGCTGATGTGTCAGGGTCTACGCGAGATCAAAGTGCAAGCTCATTTTTAAGCTCATCCCGCGAAATACTCGAAGCAATTGTTCGGTACGCCTGTTTGAGGATTGGCCCCGCTAACAAGGGCAACACTATCCTTTTTTGTCTACGCATTCGCCCGCCAAGCCACGGCAAGACTACCACCTTCTTAGGTTACGTCTCGTCAGAGAGGACTGAAGCCTGACGCAAACGCTCTTTGAGCCAATCAGGCGCGAGATGCATTTGTTGCATGGCAGACTCTTTGTAGCCCGCTTTCATCTGGGTGAGTGTAAAAACAGTCGCGTCGAACACTTCGTCGTCGCTGAAATCTTCGAATGAAAACCCTTGAAGGACACTTTCATCCAGTGGTTTCTTTGTAGCAAAATAATCAGAAAGACCTGCTTCTTGGAAATCGGACGATGATCGTCTTACGCAACGACCTTTTCGCACCAAGTAGATTTCATACCCCCAACGCTCGAAGATTCTTAGCAAATCTTGGGGAAGGTGCTTCTTTTTGAAGCTATGCGCGCCATTAGCCTCGAAGATAAAGGACACACTCGTGTGCTTTTCAAAAAATGCATCGGCTGCTTCGAGGGTCTCTAGCTCGCACCCTTCGATGTCCATTTTAACTAAGGACAAGCCTGTCAAGTCATGGTGAAGGTCTATGTAGTCCAGCGTGATGGCCTTGACCTCTTCTCCTTCGTCACGGATCGAAGCATACGCGCTGTCGCCGGCGATATGGACAGTGCCGGTCTCGCCCATGACTGCGGCGTGTACGACGTTGGTGCGCGCATTCAAATTGTTTGCAGTGATGGCTTGCGCCAACACTTCGACATTGGCCCTCAAGGCCTCGACCGCGATGCATTTCGCGCCGGTTTTGAGACAAACTGGCAAGAAAAACGTGCCGTAGTTGGCGCCCAAATCGATTATCAAATCATCTTCTTCGGTCAAAAGCGCAGCCAGTGTCGTATGATCTTCTGCCTTCCAGCCCGGACGCCTCAGCCACCTAGAGAAGGGATCTTCCAAGTCAGGATCCGATACCAAAGTCAGTTCTTGGCCAAGGAAATTCTGCTTTGCTTCAATCAATCCCATTCACTTTTCCCTGAAAACGTTCCTGTAGTAACCGGAGCCTGATAGCTCACGGGCACCGAGCAGAACAGCCCCCTGTTTCACGAAGTCTTCAGGTTACACGCGCCGCGATCTCTCGAAGTGAATGTTGGCAAAACTACGTGTCTTGGCCCTCACCCGCCGTAGGCAGGGGCTGGCCAACCTGTCGATCCAGCTACCGGACATGCGAATAATCCGCCGGCCAGTGGTTGGGAGGTCAGCTCCTCCGGATCCAAGCCAACGCTTGCGCTTGTTATGTACAAGGTGGACAAGTCCGAACCGCCAAAAGCGCAGCTGGTAGGGCGGGAAACCGGTAGGCTAATCTCAGCAAGCCTCTCTCCCTGAGGCGACAGGCACATCACTTTTGATCCATCCCAGAAAGCGATCCATAATCGGCCGTCGCTGTCCGTGGTCATCCCGTCTGGATAACCATCCTGCTCGCCAAAGGTCATAAAGCGCTCAATTCGATCCGTGCCGCCAGCGGCATCTATCCGGTAAATCGTCCGCTCGGCTGAATCTGTGAGATAGGCAAAGCGCCCATCACGTGAGAATGCAGGCCCGTTGCACACCATGTGCGGCCCCGACAAACATTCTAGCTCCATGCCTTCTAACAATCGGTAGAAGTATCCACGCGCTTCCTCTTCGGCGTCATCCATGGTGCCGGCCCAGAACGTCCCGTCGGGGTGACACTTGCCGTCGTTGAACCGATCATTCGCGCCATGTCTCGCGGGCGTCGCGAGGGGAACGGGCTCAATTGGCGTACCGGGCGATGCAAGATCAAAACCGCTCAGAGCGGTCCGAAAGCCACCAACAAATCCTCCTCCTTTGCGAGGCGCAAAGCAGCCAATTGGCTCAGGAGAGGGCCACTCGTGACGGGAGTCTTCGTGTGGATCATAGCGCAGCACCGCAGAGCGTTTGATATCTAACCAATAAAGCGATTGCTCGGCAACTGACCACCAAACCCCCTCGCCAAGCGAACGCTTAGCGTTCCACACACACCGAACTTCACCAACGCTGACCTCACTCATGCCGGATCGTACAATCTGGACAGAACCCCGCCATCGAGCCACACTGTCGTCCCTGTCGCGAACATGAAAGGCTCTTGGGAGAGGCTGACGATAGATCGCGCAATTTCCGCCGGCTTGGCGATACGGCCTACGGGATGAGCGGCGGCAAGATCTGCCAGAGCCTCCGGCTTGTCGGCAAATCCATCGCGCAGCATCTTGGTGCCAACGGCAGCGGGCGCCACACACAGGACCCGTGGATTGCCGCCAAGATCTACGGCCATGGCTTGAGTCAATCCGTGCAACGCCGCCTTGCTTGTCGCGTAAGCTACAAACTCGCGTTTGGTGGCTTGAGCGTGCACGCTACCGACATTGATGACGGTCCCATGGGCGCTCTGCAAATCCCGGAGCAGCGCCTGAGCAAGCCTAAATGGTGTTGTGACGTTCAAGCGAAGGGTGCGCTCCCAATCCGACAAGGAAACGGCCGGGACGTTTCCCAAAATTTGGATGGCAGCGTTGTTGACCAGCACACGCAAGGGGAATCCTTGCAACGCTTCGCGAATGGTTGCGACAAAGCCTTCTAGCGCTGCGTCGTCGGGTGCAATTTCTTCGAAGTCGGCTTGGACGAAGGCATGAGCGCTCGAATGAGCAACTTTGTTGCGATCTGTCGCGATGACGCGCCATCCGGCCTCGGCATAGGCCTCGACCAAGGCGGAACCAATACCCCCAGCTGCGCCAGTGATAAGGACAGCGCTTGACGTACTCATTGCAACTCCAGTTTGACACAAGTCCAGAACCGTGCGGTCGACTTACTGCTAGCCGGTATTCCAGACACACTTCTCTAAAGGGAGCCGGATGAATTCCACAACGACTGGCCCCATCAAACAACTGGACAACTTGCCTCTCGATGCAAAATCGGCTTTGGCTTCCTTGCAATCAGCGCGCGTCCAAGAGTTCATTTCTCCCGTGCCATGTTAGGCTTGCCGCGAGAGGGAAGTAAGAACTAAACGGCGTTTTCACAGGCAAGTCTTTTGCCAGAAACCAGGAATAGAAATGGATTTAGCAAATCCAAACGGAGCCAAAGCTGATAGGGGAACCCTATCAGCCTCCATCGTCATCAGGGCCTATAACGAAGAAGCGCATATCGGCCGGCTGATGGAAGGCCTGAGAGCGCAACGGGTCCAGCCGTTGGAGGTTATCCTAGTTGACTCAGGCTCTACTGACAGCACGGTGACCATCGCGCAACACTATGGCGCGCGCATTGTCCGGATCGCCAAGGAAGACTTCACTTTTGGCCGCGCTCTTAATGTTGGATGCGAAGCCGCAAATGGCGATATTCTCGTTTTTGTGAGCGCTCATGTTTATCCGACACATGACACATGGCTCGGCGACATGCTTCAACCCTTCGAAGATGAACGCGTGGTGTTGAGCTATGGAGGCCAGGTCGGGGGTGACACCAACAAATACTCAGAGCATCGCTTGTTCGCACAATGGTTCCCTCAAGAGGCCGCTCTACCCCAGAAAGGCTACTTTTGTAACAATGCGAATTCCGCAGTGCGTCGCTCAGTTTGGGAAACGCACAATTATGACGAAGCCCTGACCGGGCTGGAGGATTTGGACTGGGCCAAGCGCGCGCAGGCCGATGGTGGCTGGTTGGCTTATGTGCCCAAAGCCTCAATCGTGCACATCCATGAAGAAACATGGGCACAGGTCCGCAACCGGTATCGCCGCGAAGCGATCGCGCTGAGGAATATCGACAGCGCAGCGCACTTCTCGTTCACCGACTTTGTTGGGCTCTTCACCGCCAACGTAACGAGCGATTTCCGCGTTGCCCTCAAGCACAAAATGTTCCTCAAAGAGTGGCGCTCAATCGTCCTGTTCCGGTTTAATCAATTTTATGGCGCTTTGCAGGGCCACCGGGATCCCCCCGAGCTCTCGCGCGAGCTAAAGCGCCGATTCTATTACCCCACCAGCGAAACCCACAATCTCCCTGATCGGGCACCCAACGATGAGGCCGAAGGGCGCATCGACTACGCGAATTTGTCAGCTGGAAAACTAGAGCAATAAGCCCGAAGCACAGGATTGTTAATGGATTCGTCAGACAAGAAAATCGTCGCTCTCATGCCCATGCGCCACAGTTCCGAACGTGTGCCAGGCAAGAACTATCGACCTTTCGGAGATGGCAAGCCATTGTTCCATCATATGTTGGAAGTGATGCTCGCCTGCCCGCTCATTGAGAAAATTGTGATCGACACCGATTCACCTGACATCAAACAGCAATGCGCCGACAATTACCCGCAGGTCGTCGTACTCGACCGACCGGAGCATCTGCGTGACGGCGCGACCCCGATGAACGATGTCCTGCTTCGCGATATTCAGGAAGTGCAATCGCGCTTCTACATGCAAACGCATTCAACCAATCCGTTGCTCCGACCGGAGACACTGGTCAAAGCTGTGGAGACGTTCTTTGAGAACTACCCTGTCTATGATTCCTTGTTCAGTGTCACGCGTCAACAAACGCGGTATTGGGATGAACTGGGTCGGGCGATCAACCACAACCCTTCGATCCTGCTCCGGACGCAAGATTTGCCGCCAGTCTACGAAGAGAACAGCTGCATTTATATCTTTGAGCGCGACACGCTAATCGAAAAGCACAATCGCATCGGCAACCGCCCACTGCTTTTTGAAATCGAACCGGTCGAGGCGCAGGACATCGACGAAGAAATTGATTTTCAGATTGCTGACCTCATCTACAAACAGACGCGGATGTAACGGACCGCACATGCCCAAAGTCTTGATCACATGCATGCATCTGGTGCGCCACTTCGAAAGGTTTCGCCCTCAGTACGAAGCGGCGGGTGTCGAAGCAGTCATTCCTCCTCTCGACGGCCAGCAATTCTCGGCGTCCGAAATGGAACAGCACATCCTTGGTGTTGATACGGTCATCGCTGGCGATGATTCGATCGATGCAAATGTGCTCGACATTGGCAAGGCCAACGGACTGAAGGCCGTTATCAAATGGGGTATCGGAACCGACGGGATCGACAAGGTTCATGCCGCGGCAATTGGCATGCCCGTCTATAACACACCCGGCGTATTTGGCGAGGAAGTGGCCGACCTTGCGTTGAGCCATTTGCTTATGCTTGCCCGCAAAACGCACCTCATGGACCGGTCCGTGCGCGAAGGCGGGTGGTTGAAGGCAGAGGGCCGCTCTCTTGCGGACATGACCGCCGGCGTTGTGGGATTGGGGTCCATCGGGCGAGCAATCGCGCGGCGGACTGTCGCTTTCGGCATGCCGACAATCGGGTACGACCCCTTCGAATTCGACCCGCCCATTCTCGCCGAAGCTGGCATTGCTCAGGCATCGCTTGATGAAGTCTTGGCGCGCGCTGATGCTCTGCTGATCGCGTGTGCGCTCACGCCTGAGAACCGCCACTTGATTGGGCGTGACGCGCTTTCGAAGGCCAAACCCGGCGTATTCGTTGTCAATGTCTCTCGTGGCCCCTTGATCGATGAGGCCGCCTTGGTTGACGCGCTTTTCGATGGGCGTGTTGGCGGCGCGGGGCTGGATGTTTTCGAAGAAGAGCCACTTCCTGAAAACGCCAGCCTGCGCCGAGTGGCCGACAAATGCACATTCTCGACACATAACGGTTCGAACACAATCGAGGCAGTCGCTCGCATCAATCAGATGACAACCGACATCGCTCTTGATGTGCTCGGGATCAAAGCGGCCTCGTTCGAGCCAAGTCGAGTTTGCTGACCTCAAGATGCACAGCCTCACATGAAAATATCTGTCGTCGTCCCCGTTTATGATGTTCCGCGAAATTTGCTTGAGCCATGCCTTGGCTCTTTGGCGATGCAAACTCTCCGCAAAGGCGAATACGAAATCATCATCGTCGACGATTGTTCGACCGACCGCGACACGATCGCTGGAATTGGAGAATTCGTAGAGCGTGAGCCGAACGCAAGCATTGTGCGGCATGCCGACAATCTCGGTCTAAACGAAGCACGCCGGTCGGGTGTGAAGGCCGCAGAGGGCGAATATGTAGTTTTCGTCGATGGTGATGATCCTATCACTCGAGATGGTCTGGAACTGCTGCGGATAGAGGCCGGGCGTATTGACGCCGATTTGGTAACAGCGCCCATGCTTCTTTGGAATCACTCGGACAAGACCCTGAGCGATAACCGTATAACCTTCCGACCACTGCCTGCCGACTATCTGAGACGGCTGGAGTTTGTTTTTTCGGGAGAAGGGTCGTGGTCAATGTGTGGCCGGCTCTTTCGTAGAGGGCTATTAGGCGATGACGTTTTTGATATCCCACCCAATCGGCTTCATGAGGATATCACCACCTTCACTCGAATAGCTCTCAAAGCGAAGGCGGTCGCGCACTGTGCAACGCCTATCTATTTTTATACGCAGAACCCCTCTTCAATAACCGCAAAATTCAGCCAACAACACGTTGAAGGCATTCTCGGAGCAGCACGCGACTGGATGTCAGATTCGAGTTCCTACGACCTGTTCGACGTTTTGAAGGAACCGATCAGTGTAGGCTCTGAAAAGCTGGTGAACACATGTGTAAAGCGGTGCATTCTCAGTGAAACGCTTGGCAATGCAGATAAACTGAAGGTTCTCAGGAAAATCCGCGAGTACTATTATGATCTGAAACTGGGACACTCAGACTGGACGCATCCTGCTGCTCGTCTTGCCCTAGAGGCCGATGAAGCAAGTTTTGACCAGGGCTCTGGCCTATTAGATGAATTAGCAAAGACTGTCCGAAGAACCGAGCAACTCTCCGATGAGGAACTTAGTCACGGCATCGGACCGAGCGATATGGCTCAGCAGCTCAAAGATAAGATCGTAATAATTGGTCAGGTCGATTATCAGGTTCGCAGCGCAGCAGCTTTCGCGCGCGAGCTCAGGCTTCAGGGGCATCCATGCGTCGTGCTCGACAACTCGGGTTTCGCTGCGGATGGAAAGAGAGCGTTCGCGGCAGATGAAGAACATATTTTCCATCGAGTCCAACACGTTCGGGTCCAATCAGGACCTTATCCAATTGATTGGTTGAGCACCGCCAAATTACTTATTGTTTTCAATGATTTCAATGACGATTTTCGCGAAGCCCTCGAGTTTAGAAACCAGCTCGAATTGCCATCCATATGCGCCGTTGAAGGGATCAATGATTTTCTGCGTATGGATTTTGAGGGATATCGCCTGCTTCCTTATCGCCGGTGCAAGAACGTATTCCTCGCGGGAGAGCACGATCAAAAATATTTCACCGACCGGAAGACCTACGTCACCGGTTTGGTAATCATCGAAGAACTGATCAAAAAGAAGGCATGGTTTCCACCAAAGCCGCTGGCGGTCCTCAATGTCAATTTCACCTATGGGGCCTTGGAAGACGAAAGAGATGGCTTCGTTCAAAAAGCGAAAGAGGTTTTCGACGCTGTAGCTTTGGACTGGAAGATTACCCAACACCCCATGGACAAAGGCAAGCTGATTGGCTGTCCGGCATCCGACAAGACCCAATATGAGCTCATTGACGAATGTACTGTGTTCGTCAGTCGCTTTGCGACTGGTATCTTGGAAGCATTGGCCAGCGGCAAGCCTGCAATTTACTTTAACCCGCACCACGAAAAGGTAGAAAAGTTCAAGGAGCCGCTCGGAGCGTTCGATATCGCCACGACAGCCGAGGAGTTGGCTCATGCCTTGCGCAGAGCTCTGAAGGAGGTCGACGAGGGCGTCGATTTCCGCGCACGTGCGACTGAGTTCCTGAAGGTTCACACGGGATGGGACCCAGCGGGACCAACGACGAGCGAGAAGTTCGCGGCAGCAGCGCTGGATGTGCTCGATTCCCACCAAACGGAACTGCAGGTGGCCTCGGAATTGTTTTACCGTTCTGCTAGGCGAAACGCTCTGTTCGGCACCAATAGCCACGAGCAGAGGTTAGTCATTGGAACATTTAGTCGTCGCGAGAAAGCGCGACTCAATGAAGAGGAGATGATTGGTCGCTATTTCGGTCAAAGAGGAAAGCTCATGATCGATGTCGGCGCCAATTTCGGCAACAGCCTGGATATCTATCTTGGGAAAGGCTGGGAAGTGCATGCTTTTGAGCCGGACCCCAACAATCGGCAAGAGCTCCTCAGCACATGGCCCAATTGCAACCGCCTCATTGTCAACAGCGACGCTGTTTCAAACGAGGCTGGAAAGAAAGTTGCTTTCTACGCGAGCGGAGAAAGCACGGGCATTAGTGGGCTGTCTGCTTTTACGGAGGGGCATCGGAAAATCGGGGAGGTGGAAACCACTACGCTAGCGGATTACTACAAATCTCGGGGCTTGAGCCATATCGATTTCCTCAAAATCGACGTCGAAGGGTTCGACAAGTTTGTACTCGATGGTTTCCCTTGGGCTGTCGACAAACCTGAAGTGGTCTTGGCCGAATTTGAAGATGCGAAAACCATACCCCTCGGCTACACCATGCATGATCTGGCCAATGTGCTCATACAGCAGGGTTACTCGGTCTATGTCAGTGAGTGGATGCCAATAATCCGTTACGGTATTGCCCACGACTGGCGCCAAATGCTTCGTTATTCACCGGATCTCGAACTGGGCGACACTTGGGGCAACCTAATCGGCTTTTACAATGATCCAGGCGATGAAGTTGTTGCCCGCTTGACTAAGCAGTCTCTCAAATTTGATCCAGACACAAAATTCCTCGAAGTGCCGGAACTGAGCGGTAGCAAGAGATGGGATGGGGAGACCATCAACTCGCTCTTGTCTGAGCTCGACCGCTTATGGATCCTCTCGCTCCTGCAAGGCCAGAATAGTCAAAAGAAGAGATCGGCCCCCTTCAATTTTAAGAGGGTTGCTGCTTCAACAGCCGAAATGTCGATTCAAGACCTTGCCCAATTGGCTCAAAAGCAGAAAACCATGATTACGCCGCCAGATAGTTTCGACGATGAGGCTTATCTCAAAACTTACCCAGATGTCGCTGATGCAGTGAGAAAGGGCGACTTTCAGTCAGGCTATGAGCATTACACGCTTTTCGGACATCTCGAAAACAGGCAACGACCTTCTAAGGTGTAGTCTCGCGCTCTCGAGCGCCGCCACTTTGCTTTAAGAATAAGCGCTCAGTTCCGCGAGCAACGCGCAAACGATACGACGATCAAATTGCAGACCCACTCAAGTGTATTGCTCGCTCGTACGTTCCAAATGTCGGTGATGCCATGGATCGATTATCTGCGTGGCATTCCAACGCTCTTGGAAAACGCTGAGTTCTTTCAGGTACCGCTCCAAGTGTTCCGGCGCAAAATCAAGGCCGCGCGATTTGCTTTCGTGGTGGATGAGTGTTGCGAGCGGGGTATAAATGTTCGAAAGTCCACGCTCTCGAAGCTTCAGGCAGAAGTCTACGTCGTTATAGGCAACCGCTAACTGTTTTTCATCCAGCCCTGCGACAGCGTCAAAGTGCTCCTTGCGAACCAACAAGCACGCCGCCGTCACCGCGGTAGCTCCGCGGGCGATGTGTGTCTGAGCAAAGTATCCCGGATTGGCCTTCGACTGTCCCCTGTGCGCGTGACCTGCCGCGTTGCCGATCCCAATAGCCACGCCAGCGTGCTGGATTGTGTGGTCGGGGTACAAAAGGCGAGCGCCGACAGCGCCTATACCCTGCTGGCATGCCTCCCGCATCATTTCGGTCAACCAATCCGGATCGATGATCTCGATGTCATTGTTGAGCAGGCACAAGAACTCGCCTCGAGCGTGGGTGGCCGCGAAGTTGTTAATCGCAGAATAGTTAAATGGATGCGGCCAACGAACTATCTGAACTCGCGGATCTTTGGCGACCTCATCCATGTAAGCCAGCGTTTCGGGCTCAACACTCCCGTTATCGGCGATAATGAGCTCAAGCTCTGAATAGTCAGTCTGCTGGAGCACACCTTCAACACAGGTTCGAAGGAGTTCGACCCGATCCCTTGTAGCCACGATAACGCTTACCGTCGGTCGCGGTTCGGGAAGGCTCCAGTGCACTTCAGTTGTGCCGAATGTACCCTGTTTCACAGTCGCAGCGTTCCCGAGCCTACGTTGAAGCATAACTACACGATCGGCGTTCTCTTCTCTCCAGTCGTTCACGGGCACGCTCGCCACTACACGCTCGACATGCTCGATCTGATGGCTCTCTGCGATCCGGGCGACCAGGTCATCTAAGCTCTCAGGACGTGATTTTCCTTTTGTTATTATTGTCGAAAGTGCGGGGTCAATCGCCAAAGCGCATGCTTGCGTTACATAGTCTTGCGATAGGAACATCCGCGGATCCCACTTCGGCTTCAACCAAACAACCGAAGCAGTGAAGGCAGGCGTTTCTTCCATATGGTCGCCATAGAGAACACCCACGTTGACGCTTGCGCCCCCTTTTCGAAGAGAGGCATGGAACGCAGCCAAGGCATGCCGGGTGAGCTTCGTTCGAGGAGAGGTCGACACCATCCATTTCGCAGAATACGTCTTTGACTCCTCAAGGCACGCTTCGAGTCCGCCAATATGTGAAGAATATCGGCCTTTCAGGACCGTAACCCTGGACGACCTAAATGGAGGGTCGGGTACTCCGTTTTCGAGCGTCACAAAAATCTGCGTGGGCGTCTCACTCTGCCGTATTGACGCCTTTAGAGCTTTGCGAAGCCGCGAAAGCTCATCATCTCGACGGCAATGGATATGGACGCAGAACACCCCGTCTCCGTCCGCTGCCTGATCCAAAAGTGTTCTAAGGTCGCGTTTCCCGGATCGGGCCATTCGGCGCTGTGTGGCGAATGGCAGGCTGGCAACTGCCGACGCCATCCGCCAACGCGCACGAACCTTCTTCCCCAGCACCCGCCAAAAGAGAACCGCAGCAAACCTATCAGGTCGCACCAAGATCAGCAGCATCAAATCAAGGACATAATGCTTCGAAATTCGCTTGGGCGTCTGTGCGACGTCTGATCGGCTAAAATCGGGTGACAATGGGCTAGGCCTGATCCTAGTTTTTCGTTAGGCGGGCGGTTCATAAGCAAATCTGGCTAGAATTCACGATGAATTTCAAAAATCTCATTTGGCTGCTTGCGTTCATCTCGCTTGGCGCTTGCACCACCCTGCCCTCAAGCGGACCAACTGGCGGTCAGATACAAGAGACGGCCGTTCCATCCGAAGAATCGGGACTGGATATCAAAATCGTCCCTGTGAGTTCACTAGATGCGGTCCCATCAGCCGCGCCTCCCATCGAATGGCAATTGCCGGAATTGGAGACGCAGCCGACCGACCTGATTGGTGCTGGAGACGTATTGTCAATCACGATATTCGAAGCCGGAGTCTCGCTTTTCTCGGGTAACGCGCCATCGCCGATAGCCGGGGCTGGTGGCTTTGACCCCGCGGTTAAGGCGCAAACCCTACCACCCCGCCGCGTGGATGATGAAGGGTTCATCGAGATCCCGTACGCAGGACGCCTAAATGTCATGGGGCAGACTGTCCCTCAGATTCAGGACAAAATCCGCGACAGTCTCGCTTCGCTTAGTCAGGATCCGCAAGTGCTTATCACGCGCGAACAGGTGATTGGCAACTCTGTGATTGTCGGCGGAGAGGTGATGAGACCGGGCCGGCTCGTCTTGCAAACAAACCAAGAAACACTGGCCGACTTGGTCGCCTTGTCCGGTGGATATCGCGGACAGCCACTCGATTTGGTGCTCAATATTGAACGCGGAAAAAGACGCGCCAAGCTGAGGCTTGGGGATGTGATGGCGGGTCCGTATCAAGACCTGCGCGCGTTTCCGGGTGATCGGCTTACCGTTATCCCAGAACCGTTGATGTATTCCATACTCGGGGCTTCGGGCCGCGTACAGCAGATGCGCTTCACCCGCGAAGGTATGACGGTGGTCGAAGCGATTTCGATGGCTGGGGGACCCTTGGAAAATGTCGGCGATCCGAAGTCCATCTTTCTGTTTCGCTACGCTGGACCAGATGGGACCGAGCCAACGGTTTATCATTTCAATTTGCTCAACGCGCCGACCTTCTTTTTAGCGCAGAAGTTCGCACTGAGGGATAGCGATATTTTGTACTTCAGCACCGCCGAAGCCAACCAACCTCGTAAAGTGATCCAGACCGTTGGGCAATTATTTGCGCCAATCGTGACTGTGACGGCAGCCGTCAGCACCATCCAATAGGAAAGCGCTTCGGTCCGATTTGACGCTTGCGTTGGGAATAACGCGAGGAGGAATTGCTGTATCATGTTGACGCGCGACGCCGTTGTTGAGACGGCGGCCACAACGTCAATCACAAAGCATAAGAGTTAAAGGCCAAGGCGACTATGCCACGTAAGGGGATCATTCTGGCGGGCGGATCGGGCACCCGGTTGTATCCGCTGACACGCGGTGTCTCGAAGCAGCTGATGCCCGTCTTTGATAAACCGATGATCTATTATCCTTTGAGCACGTTAATGCTCGCAGGCATTCGAGACATCCTCATCATCACGACACCCGAAGATACGGAACAGTTTCAGCGCGTGCTGGGTGATGGTTCCGATTTTGGAGTGAGCCTCAGCTACGCGCAGCAGCCCAAGCCGGAAGGGTTGGCCCAAGCGTTTCACATCGGCGCTGATTTTGTCGGGACCGACCCGAGCGCTTTGATCTTGGGCGACAACATCTTCTACGGGCACGGACTGCCTGACCTTCTAGGAAGCGCGAATGATCGCGCGCATGGATCAACCGTCTTTGCCTACCGCGTGAACGATCCGGAGGCTTTCGGCGTTGTTGAATTTGACGAAACCGGCAAGGCGATTTCAATCGAAGAAAAGCCGACGGTACCGAAGTCCAACTATGCAGTAACTGGCCTGTATTTTTACGATGGCACCGTCGTTGATCGGGCGAGGGATCTGCAGCCATCAGCCCGAGGCGAGCTGGAAATCACCGATCTCAACCGCCTCTATCTTGAAGATGCGGCTATGTCGGTTGAAATTATGGGGCGCGGTTTCGCGTGGCTCGATACAGGCACGCACGCTTCCTTGTTAGACGCCGCCACCTATGTCCGCATCACCGAAGAGCGGCAGGGATTGAAGATCGCTTGCCCTGAAGAAATCGCTTGGCGCCAAGGCTTTATCAACGACGAAGAGCTCGCCAAAATCGCTGAGCCGCTACGTAAATCGGGCTATGGAGAATACCTGCTACAATTGCTTGGTCAGCCCACGCCCTGAGGCTCAAGTATGGAGATCATCAGCACCAACATTCCGGGTCCCAAGATCATCAAGCCAAAGGTGTTTGGCGATGAGCGGGGCTACTTCATGGAAACCTGGAACGAAGCGGGCTTCGCTGAGGCGGGTCTCGATCTCAAGTGGGTGCAAGACAACCATAGCCATTCGCAGAAAGGCGTGCTGCGGGGCCTCCATTTCCAGAACCCCGGGCCGCAAGGCAAGCTGGTGCGCGTCGCGCGCGGTGCTGTTTACGATGTCGCGGTGGATCTGAGACGCTCTTCCGAGCATTTCGGCAAGTGGGTCGGCGTCGAACTTAGCGCTCAGAACAAGCGCATGTTCTGGGTTCCAGAAGGGTTCGCTCACGGCTTTCTTACGCTCGAGGACGACACCGATTTTCTCTATAAATGCACCGCACCCTACGCCCCGCAATCCGAATACACTCTGGCGTGGGATGATGAGACTGTCGGGGTCGACTGGCCCGTCTCCGGCCTTGATCCGATTATCTCGGAGAAAGACGCCGTTGGCCTTTCTCTTGCTGATGTTCTGGCATTCGACTGAAGGGTCACAGTCATGAAAGTTCTCATCACAGGCGCCAACGGCCAGCTTGGCGGTGCTCTACAACGGAAGGCACCGGACAGCGCCGATATCAACGCAATTGATGTGGACGATGTCGACTTCACCGAAGAGGCTATGCTGCGTGCGCGGTTAGTCGTCGAAGCGCCGGATATCCTTATCAACGCGGCCGCCTACACCGCGGTCGACAAAGCCGAGGACGACGAAGAGACAGCGCAGGCAATCAACGCAGATGCCGTGTCTGTCATGGCTGAAGCGATGGCTGAACAGGGCGGGAAGCTCGTCCACGTGTCGACCGATTTCGTGTTCGATGGCCAATCCTCGCAAGCTTACAAGCCGGATGATCTTCGCGCCCCGATCTCTGCCTACGGACGGACCAAGGCAGCGGGCGAAGACCACTTGCGTGCCAGCGACTTGCTGGTGCGCACGGCGTGGGTCTACGAGGCCGGAGGTGCCAACTTCGTTCGGACCATGCTGCGCCTGATGAACGAACGCGAAGAGCTTGGCATCGTCGCCGATCAGATTGGCTCTCCAACGTGGGCGACGGGCCTAGCTCAGACGATCTGGAGTCTGATCGCTAAGGACGCTGTGGGCATATTTCACCATAGCGACGCTGGCGTTGCGAGTTGGTACGACTTTGCCATGGCGATCGCTGAGGAATCGCACGCGCTCGGCCTGTTGCGTCGCATACCAACAATCAATCCCATCGAAACCGCCGATTACCCTACGCCCGCTGCGCGGCCTGCGTTCTCCCTGCTCGACTGCCGCGCGACGCGCGAGAAACTGGGAGACAAAGCGGTCCACTGGCGTGAGAATCTGCGCCTGATGCTCAAAGAGGAAGCCTCACTTGCCTAAACTGCTCGTCACCGGAGGCGCCGGCTTTATCGGCGGCAACTTCGTCCACTACTGGACGCAAAAGCACAAAGATGACGAGGTCATTGTTCTCGATGCTCTGACCTATGCTGGTAACCGCTCTACGCTGGAGGGGGCCGAGCGAACCGAGTTGATCGAAGGCGATATCCGGGATCAGGAATTGGTGGAGCGCCTCCTACGCGACCACGGCATCACCACGATGGTGCACTTCGCCGCCGAAAGCCACGTTGACCGTTCGATAACGGGGCCGGACGCCTTCATTGACACAAACATCCTTGGGACGAACAGCCTACTAAAAGCCGCCCGCGCCGTCTGGCTTGACGGCGATGGCGTGGAGCACCGGTTCCACCACATATCCACGGACGAGGTCTTCGGTTCGCTTGGAGACGATGATCCCGCGTTCAGCGAAACCACCCCTTATGCGCCGAATTCTCCCTATTCGGCTTCCAAGGCGGCGTCCGATCACTTGGTGAGAGCCTACCACCACACGTATGGGTTGCAGGTCACAACGTCGAACTGTTCCAACAATTACGGCCCCTACCAATATCCCGAAAAGCTTATTCCGTTGTTCCTTTTGAATGCACTGTCTGGAAAACCACTCCCGATTTACGGTGATGGTATGAACGTGCGCGACTGGTTGCACGTTGAGGACCATTGCCGGGGCATCGAAGCCTGCCTTGTTAGCGGCAAGCCCGGTGAAACATACAATATTGGTGGCGGGGCAGAGCTACCCAATATGGAAGTCATTGATACGATTTGCCGCGAAGTCGACGCCGCGTTTGAGACGGTCGAAGATCTGCCGAAACGCTACCCCAACGCGCCGGCGGCCGCAGGAAAGCCGAGCGACAGCCTAAAGACATTCGTGACCGATCGCGCCGGTCACGACCGCCGATACGCGATCGATGAGACGAAAGCGCGCGCCGAGCTTAAGTATAAGCCCGAACGGACCTTTAGCGAAGGCCTAAGCCAAACCTTGATCTGGTATCTTGAAAACGAACACTGGTGGAAACCGCTGAGCGCCCAACGCTAGGCGCACTTAGTCGTCGACAGGCCGCCTTCTTCCCACGGGCTTCCACGGCTGTCCGATCTGCTTTTCAAACCTGTCGCGGAACGCCCAAAGCCATCCGACACGCCGCTCCGCGAGGCCGGGGAGGCTGAGCACGTCTCCACCGAGCCAGGGTTGGAACGGGTTGCGGCGCGCATAGGACCAGATTTCAACCCGCTCGCCATAGCGAACCGCCGGGCCGCGCGCATGAAACCCCGCCGTATCCGCGACGACCAGAGTGTTCGATTGCACCGGCAAAGCCTCCGCTGCCTTTAGCCCCATATCCGCCAACTCACCTTCGCTAACCCTCGGCGAGCCTCTGGCGGAAAGCCTATCAATTGCCTGAGGATCGGCGAGGCTGCGGCGGCGCTCCCATTCCATGCGCTTGGAATTGAAATGGTGCGATCCGCGCACATAGGTGAACGGGCCATCTTCCGCGGCCACCGGGCGCAAGAAAAGCCAAGCCTTCATTGAGGCGTGAAAGCTATCGGCGTGAATAGCCTCTTGGGGATCAGGGCCATGATCGCCGCTATGGCTCACGATTGTCTGGATGTAGTGCAACGGTGTCGTGCGAAAGCTCGCCACGTAGTGAAACAACGCGTTGATATCTTTTCGAGCGAGGAAGCTTAGTAGCTCTGGAACGGTATCAAGCATTTGGGCATCGATTGCGACCCGGCGTGTGATCGCATCTCCCTGCCGCATTTCGCGAGCGTCCCACTGCGTGTTGAGCAGGGCGTCGCGCAGGGCAGGAAAATCCTCGGACGGAATCACGTTCTCAATCACAACAAAGCCATCACGGTCAAAGGCTTCGCGCCAATGAGCAGGGACATGTTTGGCCAAACGCGCTCGGCGCCAACGACACAGTTGGTCCGCTATCCTGACCCGCGAAATGTGTAGCCCCATTCTGTTAAGGCGCTGCGATCCAATCAGGGGGTGATCCAAGAAGCTCTTGGCGGTCGTCGCCAACTGGAGCAACCAGATTGGCATGAGCGCCACAGCCCTAAGGGCTCGAAGGACAGCCACCACTACGCCGCCGCTGCTGACTTGGTTACTTGGTCAATCTCGAGAAGCTGCTTGGCAAGGCTCTCAAATCGCTCAAGCGGGAGCGCGTTTGGCCCGTCAGATAGAGCGTTTTCGGGATCGGGGTGCGTTTCCATAAAGACACCAGATACGCCCGCTGCCACCGCCGCGCGCGCCAAAAGCGGGACATATTGGCTCTGCCCACCAGACTTTGAGCCTAACCCGCCCGGCTGTTGCACCGAATGGGTCGCGTCGAAGACAACCGGGCAACCGGTCTGCGCCATGATCGATAAGCCACGCATATCCGAGACCAAAGTGTTGTAACCGAACGATGTCCCGCGCTCACAGAGCAGAAAGTTGTCTTCGAAGTGGCCAGCGTCCGCCGCCGCCGTCCGCGCCTTATCGACCACGTTTTTCATGTCAGCCGGAGCCATGAACTGCGCTTTCTTGATGTTCACAGGCTTCCCGGTGGCAGCAACGGCGGAGATAAAGTCGGTCTGCCGCGCCAGAAAAGCGGGAGTTTGCAGAACATCGACCACCTCAGCTACGGGTTCGGCCTGCGCCGGTTCGTGCACGTCGGTCAGAATCGGCAGACCGGTCCGCATACGAACTTTATCCAGGATACTCAGTCCTTCATCCAGGCCTGGTCCTCTGAAAGATGCCCCCGAAGTGCGGTTCGCCTTGTCAAAGGAACTCTTGAAGATAAGCAGAATGCCCAGCCGCTCGGCGACTTGAGCAAGCGTTTCGGCCACCATTAAAGAGTGATCTTCGCTTTCGATGACACATGGGCCCGCAATCAAGAAGAGTGGGCTATGTGATGAGATTTCGCGGCCACAAAGGATCATTTCGGCAGTATCCGCTTTCGTTTCCGAAGGTGCCATTGCCTGTTTCGATCATTCGTCGCAAGTTTGCGATCAGCCTGGCGCAAATTCATGTGCAAATTTCGCGTTTTGGCCGAAAGGCGCTATACGCTTATTCGCCAATTCAATGATACAAACAACCAGACACAAAACAAAAAACAGTATCAAAACAGAAATGACCGAGACAATTGCAAAACGGCATGTTGCTTCCGCTGAGAAGACGATCGGTATCGAAATCGACGGATTGAAGCAACTCAAGACCGCGCTTCGCGATACCGGCCTTGGTGACGCGTTTGAAGAGACGGTTGACATCTTTGCCAAAGCCGAAGGCCGGATCGCGGTCACGGGTATCGGCAAAAGCGGTCATATCGCGCGCAAGATTGCGGCCACTTTGGTCTCCACCGGCACATCGGCGCATTACATTCACCCAACCGAGGCGAGCCACGGCGATTTGGGCCTCATCGATCGCGAAGATGTGGTGCTGGCGTTCACATGGTCAGGTTCGACGGCGGAGTTGGGCGATATCGTTAGCTATTGCACAAGCAACAACCAAAAGCTGATTGTTGCAACGGCGCATCCCCATAACTGGATTGGAAAAGCGGCGGATATTTGTTTGGCGTTGCCCGTTGTTCCTGAAGCGTGCCCCAATGAGTTGGCGCCAACTTCCTCGACAACTATGCAAATGGCCTTGGGCGACGCACTCGCCGTGGCGCTCATTGAAGCGCGTGGGTTTTCCCCGCACAATTTTCGGGCGTTTCACCCCGGTGGTCAGTTGGGCGCTCGCTTAACAACATTGAACCAGATCATGTCATCTGGTGAAGCGTTGCCTAAAGTGGATCGCGATGCCACGTTGCGAAACGCGACCATAGAAATGAGTCGCAAACGTTTTGGCTGCACCGCCGTTGTCGATGAAAACGACAAGCTGATCGGAGCGTTCACCGACGGAGATCTTCGGCGCTCGATCGCGGTCCACGATCTCGACGAAAACATCGCCGCGCACATGTCCGAACATCCGGTCACAGCCAGCCGTTCGACGCTTTCCGTCGACGCGCTCGCTTTGATGAACGAAAGCGCTGTCTCAGTTCTGTTTGTCACCGAGAAGGAAAAGCTGGTCGGCATAGTCCATATGCACGATCTGGTGCGGCTCGGGATCAAGTGACCCACGCCCGGATTGCGATCACGGAAAGCCGCGCCCTGTGAACCAAATCGAAAGCGGCTCCACCAGGCGTGATCTCATCGTTGTTCCCTCACGTTTCGCCTCCACGCGCCTCCCTGGAAAGCCCTTATTGAAGATTGCTGGCCGCACGCTTCTCGAACGCGTCGTAGCCAACGCGGTACGAGCCGCCGGCTCGTTAGACGATTGCAGCGTCCTTGTCGCCACCGATGACGAACGCATCGCACGACACGCAGAGAGTCTGGGCGTCGATGTTGTAATGACCGCGCCAGAGCTCGATTCTGGAAGCTCCCGAGCGCACGCCGCGGCCAGTGAGCTAGCGCACAAGCCAACAGGGGTCATAAACCTACAGGGCGATGCCCCCTTTATCTCGCCCGATATTATCTCACGGCTTGTTGCCACCTTGCGCGATGGGGAAGCGCCCGTGGCGACACCCGTTTATCAACTCGACTGGGACAGCCTCGATCGCCTTCGCGAGCATAAAACCAAAGCCCCGTTTAGCGGGACAACATGCGTGCGGAGCGGTCAGGGCAACGCGCTTTGGTTTTCGAAGAACATAATTCCGGCCTTGCGCGATGAAGACAGCTTGCGCCGGGAGCCCAAATCGCCCGTTTGGCAGCATCTGGGCCTTTACGCGTACACTTTCGAAGCGCTGGATTGGTTCGTCACTCATCCGCAGGGCCATTATGAGCAGCTGGAGAGCCTAGAACAGCTACGCTTCCTCGAAAGTGGCTGGCGCATTGCGACAGTCGCGGTCGATCCTCCGCCGCACGCGACTTCGGGGATCGACACGCAGTTTGATATAGAGCTCGCTGAAGCGGCTATCGCCCGGTTTGGCGAGCTCTATGAAGATTAGCTAACTCCCAGCTCGTTTCTCTAAGGACCAAAGCGAGGCGCTTGAAGTCGCCTATTCAGGCGCTAGAAGCCGCGAAGATGTTCGTCATTGCGCGCCACGGCAACACCTTTGAAAGCGGTGAAATTCCACGTCGAATCGGAGCGCGCACCGACTTGTCTTTAACAGCCACCGGTCTCGAGCAGTCTTGCGCTTTAGGAAAGCACTTCGCCCGACAATCGCTCCGCTTCGATCGAGTCTTAGTTTCTCCCCTCGCCCGCACGCGGCAAACGGCCCGTGCCATTCTCGCAGAGTTGGATGACGCACCCAGCCCAGAAACGAGCGAATTCTTGCGTGAGATTGACCACGGACCGGACGAGAACCAGCCCGACGATGTGGTGCGCGCAAGAGTTGGGGAAACAGCGCTCGCAGCTTGGGAGACTGACGCTAGACCACCCGATGGTTGGATAATCGACACAGAAGATCGCGTATCTGCATGGCGACGATTGTTTACCAACTCTCGGGCGCGCCAACGGACTAATCTATTGGTGACGAGCAATGGCGCGGCGCGCTTTGCTTTGTTAGCCGATGACAATCTGGCCCAGCAAGCCGATGAGCTCAGCACGCTAAAGCTGCCTACCGGTGGGTTTGGCGTGATCGACTTTAACGCAGATGGAGCATTGCGCCTTCGTGAATGGGGCGTCCGTCCGTGAAATCGTCCGAAGGTTCAGGTTACAAGCTGCTATTGAGGCCCCCGCCCTTCCCGCAGTTGAAAGGGCACATTTATGGGCAGCCACAAGCGCACCAACCGATTAGCGCCGACAAACGCGAGGAGCTTTTTGCGGCCTTGCGGGAAGCGCGCGTAGGGGGCGAGTTCTGGGCTAGGCCGTGGCGTCCCGGTACGTCTTCAGCACAGCCTCTACCGCGCGTGATAGTTCGCACGCTAGATGGACGTGAGGCTGTGCAGCCTCTGACCGAGCTGGGCGATCCGCCCGCTCTTAATATGGCTCCCGGCCCAAGTCCTAATCCAATCGATCCATGGTCGGTTCTACCACACTTCTCCCACCTAATAGCGCACGGCAACGACGAATGGATCGCGCTCGCAACCATCCTTGGTCTTGATGTGCAAGTGTTGTCGTCCGGTCGCTTCAGCGAGATAGACGACGCGCCGGCACAAAGGGCGGCAAAAGTGCTCAACGCACTTTCTTACCCCATGAAAGACCCCTTTGGCGATGGCTGTTTGGACCCGGCTGAAGCTATCATATTGCTTGGAGACTGGCGACGCGTGATCGACGGCAATCGGGGCGATGGTGGAGAACGAATTGCGGCGGCCAGCGGGATGAGTTGGTGGAAGCGCGAGGAAATCCGGCGGTTCCTATGGTCTCCCGGTGCGCCTTTGAAGATGCCTTTTACCACATCAGCCGCGCTGAAAGCGGCTTCGAAAGAAGGCGGCGCGTTGGCGATCTGGCCTTCTCGCGTGTCGTCTGGCCTGATGGCAGAAGCGGAAAGCGCCGAAGTTAAGCTGGTGCGGGTTGAGGACGGCTTCGTTCGGTCGGTGGGGTTGGGAAGTAATCTTGTGCCGCCGCTTTCGGTGATCGTCGATCGCCAGGGCATCCACTTCGATCCGTCCGCGCCAAGCGATCTTGAGAATATCTTGGCGCGCGCCGAGTTTTCCGCGCCCACGTTGGAGCGGGCAGCGCGGTTGCGCGCCAAGATAGTGGAAGCTCGGATCAGCAAGTATGCAGCGGGGGAGGATGACACGCACAAGTCAGCTGCATCAACTCCAAACACCAGAGCGAGCAAACGAGTCGTCTTGGTCCCCGGCCAGGTCGAAGACGATATGTCCGTGCTTGCCGGGGGCGGCGGGCTGACGTCCAATTTGGAATTGCTCCGCAGAACCCGTGCGCTCGAACCAGACGCCGAAATTTGGTGGCGGCCCCACCCAGATGTGGACGCAGGTCATCGGATTGGAGCCGTGGATGATGCGGCAGCTCTCAAGCACGCCGACCGGATCGCGCGTGAAGGGGCAATGAGCGACCTTCTTGACAAAGTGGACGCACTCCACACGATCACCTCGCTTTCCGGTTTTGAGGCGCTGTTGCGCGGCTGCGACGTGACGTGCCATGGCGTGCCATTCTATGCCGGATGGGGGCTCACCCGCGACCTGGGCGAAGTGCCAGCGCGTCGCGGGCGCACGCTTTCGCTCGACGAACTCGTGGCGGGTGTTCTGATCCTTTATCCACGCTATCTGGACCCAGTGACCAAATTGCCCTGCCCTCCCGAAACCTTGATCAAACGTCTCGCTGAAGGTGAGGCGGTGAACCGGCTTGGTTGGGTCGAACCTTTGCGTCGTGCACAAGGGCACCTTATGCGGCGGCTCCGCAAGATAGGTGGGTCGTGACGCGCGTGGTTCTCGACATATCGCGGCTGATTTCCCGCGTGCGCCACCCGCGTCCGTCCGGCGTTGACCGGGTTGAAATGGCGTACGCGCGTGGATTGATGGAACGATATGGCGATGCGCTGAGCTTCGCCGCGGTGCATCCCACAGGGGCCTACGGTCGGCTCGATCGCAAAACCGCGCTTGGCTATCTTGATCACCTCGAGGAACGCTGGGCTGATCCGAAGACCGCCAAAGGTGAACGATCAATCCCCGCGGTGCTGCCATGGATGCGAAGAATCGCTCCGACGCGCAAAGGTGTGGGCTCAAGCGATGTGCTGGTGCAAGTGTCGCCGCACCATCTGGACAAGACGGAAAAGACCAAACGGATAATCCAGCGTGAACGTGCCAAGTTCGTTTGCATGGTCCACGATCTTATTCCGATCGAGTTTCCCGAATACGCGCGCCCAGGGGGCGCCGCTACGCACGCATTGCGGATGCAGACTGTGGCGCAATTGGCTGACGCGGTGCTTGCCAATTCCCAAGCGACCGCCAGCTCATTCACGCGCTGGGCGCAAGGCAAAGGCGAAAAGGTACCGCCCATCCATGTCGCGCTGCTTGGCACGGAAAGCTTGCCACAGCCATCCTGTCCTACGCCGGCAGAAGGCGTGCCGTACTTTGTGTGCCTCGGCACAATTGAACCACGCAAGGATCACCTGCTCTTGCTGCACCAATGGCGCCAAATGGCCCAGACAATGCCCGCCGACCGGATACCAAAGCTCAAGATTATTGGACGTCGCGGTTGGGAGAACGAGCAGATCGTCGATCTGCTTGAGCGTTCCACAGCGATCGCGCCGTTTGTGGAAGAGATCAACAATTGCTCCGATGATGAGCTCGCATCTCTTCTGAACGGTGCGTGCGCGTTGCTTATGCCATCCTTTGCAGAAGGTTATGGAATGCCCATTGCGGAGGCGCTTGACGCAGGAATTCCAGTGATTGCCAGCGATATCGCCGCGCACCGCGAGGCGGGCGGCGGTGTTCCTGAATTCCTGAATCCGCTGGATGGGCCGGCCTGGCAAGAGGCGATTCTAGATTACGCTGGGGGCGGAACGCGACGCGCAACGCAACTGGAACGCCTAAAAGATTGGCAATCCCCCGACTGGAGCGGGCATATGGATATCGCTCAGGCAGCTATTGAAAGTGTTCTGAAGTAGCTCGACCGGGCCAGAGCCTAATCGATCCACCAAGACTAGCATTATTCTGCGGGTTCAACCGCCTCTTCGACAGCGGGATGGACAGGGCGATGGACTGGCCGCTCGATCCGTTTCCCCTTGCCCAGCTGCACTTTGGTGCCCATCAGCGAGTCCCAAAAGAGACCGGTGACAGCGTAGTTCGCATCTTCCGATAGGAAATGGTGCAGCAAGTGATGCCGCTTGAAACGCTTCGCAAATGAGCTGCGCATCGGCCAATGGTGTGAGGCGTAATGCGTCAGATCGTAAGCAACATAACCCAGCACGAAGCCGAACAGCATCCATTGGCTCCAAACGCCGAATGCGAGCGACAACAGTGAAGCGACTGCATATCCAATTGGCAGACTAACGATGGGCGGCATCAAGCTGCGCAACTTATCCATGGGCTGCATGTGATGGTTGCCGTGCATGACAAACACAATCTTCGCCATCAGATCGCTTCTCGGCTTGAGATGGAAAAGAAAGCGATGGGCCACATATTCAAGGGCGGTGAACAAAAACCAGCCAAACACGATCAGAGGGAGAACCGAAGAGATGGGCGCCGATCCCCATGCCGACACGCCCAACCAAATCAAGCCGATAGACCAGATAGCCATGAACCAGCCCACGGAGATAACCGTAAGCTTTTCAAGCCATGGGTTTTCGAACAACCTGAGGCGCTTATCGCTTGAAGTGGGGCCCTTCATTGGTCGATACCGACCAAACGGGCTGGGTTTTGTCAAGCCGCTTACGCTGCACCGCAGCGAAATATAGATCGAGTGTGGAGGCAGTGTTGCCCGTGAGTAACGAAACAGGGACAAATAAAAGCCCGGGTCCTCCAAACCTTTCCATTCTCCTAACAGGTGCCTCGGGCTCGCTGGGGCGCGCGTTGGCGCTTCAACACGCCGCTTCGGGGGTGAACTTTCACATTTGGGGACGAGATGCGGACCGATTGGACGAGACAGCACACTCACTCTCCAATCGCGGGGCCCGTGTAGTAACAACGTCGTTTGATTTGGCTGACACCCTAGGCGCGGTCCACGAAATGATCGAACAGGACCAGACGGAGCGCTTCGATATCGCCTATTTTGTCGCCGGCACCGGCGAAACCAGGGCGAGCAAAGACCGCGTGGAAGCGCCCGATCTTGTGGCCCGCGCCGTGACAACCAATTTCACCGCCCCAGCCGCAATGGCCGCCGCGCTGGCAGACAGGATGGTCGAGCGCGGCAAAGGTCGAATTGTGCTTATCGGGTCAGCGGCCGGGCACCATTCGCTGCCCTTCGCAAGTGCCTACTCAGGGTCGAAAGCGGGATTGGCGCGGTTTTCCGACGCTCTTAGGTTGGCCGTGCGGCCATTCGGTGTCAGCGTTACCCTGGCTGCGCCGGGCTTTCTCGATACACCCCACGCACGCGCTCAAGACCGAGTTCCACCATTCCTTTTATCAGTGGACGAGGCCGCTCGCCGTATTGTGCAGGCAGGCGAAAATGGCGCGCGCCATTACGTCACCCCTTGGCCTTTTAGAGCCTTGCGCTCGGTCGACGGCATTCTGCCCGCCCCCTTGCGCGACGCGATCTTAAGCCGCCTTGGGGAGTAGAAAAGACGCATGCGCCTCAGGGCTTCTCAACCAGATCCATTATCACATGATGCAGTTGCGCAGGGGTGAGGTCGACCGGTTGGTTGCAGGGCTCAGACAGAGGCCGGTCTTTGCCAAACTGCACAATCGCATAGGGCGTGTGTTTGTCCCCGCCCGGATCGCTCGCTCCGGGAATAGTCGGACGATGATCGCCGAAGAAGACCAGCGTGGCCGGTTTTCCAAGCGCGTTCAGACCATCCAACAGTTGACCAAGCATTGCGTCACTCGCGCGAACAAGGCGATTGTAGTTGTCCACCATTGAGGTCACATGCGCATCTCCATGAGGAGCCCATGGCCCATGGTTTTCCATAGTGACCGCGTAGATAAGCATTCGAGTTTGAGCGCCAGATGCAATGTCCAATATCTTTTCCCCCACGTCGCTGTCGCTCACATAACGGCCAGTCTCTGGCGGAGGTTTGGGAAACTGGTCTTCACCAACCAAGGCTGCGAAGCCTGCCTTCGGCATGATTTCATGGCGCGAATAAAAGCGCATATCATGGGGGTGCACAAAGGTGCTTTGCCAACCGGCTAGTCCAAGCTTTTTCGGCAGAGCGGGTGTCGGATCATCCTGCGCCGTCAAATAGGGATCATACAGAAGAAACCCCAGCGCCTCTTCTGCCTTTCCAAAAAGGACGCCGTACTCGGTGCGCATTGTATACGCGCCAAATCCACTGACATACAGGTGCCCCCATTGCACGCTCTGTTCCCTTGCCCTCGCAAGCTCGGGCAAATCGACACCGCCCCGATCAAAAAGGTCCTTTGGTTCCGCAAAGGATTCGCATTGGACGACGACCAATAGTTCGTTTCGTCGATTTGGCGGGGGCGCAGAAACTCTATCGAGCTCGACAGCCTCACCAACAGAAGCTGCCAAACCCAGCCGCGCCTTGCGCCAACGAAGCCAATACAAGATCAGCGTCGGCACAAGACCGAGCCGTGCGACATCGTTCTCAATGTCGGGACGAGGTGCAAGCCTCGCAAATGCGTTCATTCTCAGGCTGAGTGCAAGTAGCGTGAGCGATCCAAGGGATAGGGCCACGCCAGCCAGCGCGCTTTCTTTATCTGGTTCGAACAGCCAGACTAGCACGCCGATCAGGACAACAAGCGCCAGTGCCCCGACCACTTGCTGCCAAAATGCAAGGACCGAGAAGTAAAACTGAGGGTGCTTCACGATTGGCCCTAGCAAGGCCAAATCGCTGAACAGCAGCGGCTCACCGAGCACGCGGTTTTTCGCGTTAGAGGCCAAGCTGATCAGCAACATCAACGCCAGCGAAAGAACCAAAGCGAGCGTGATATTGCCGCTTGGCGCCAAAAAGGTGCCAAAGAGCCCGATTTCACACATCACCAGGATCCAGACGCCATGAAACGTCCGCATGCGATAGTGGTCACGCTGGGCATGAGGCCTCGCCAGACTGTCTGCCAGCAAAGCTCCAACCACGCCGATCAGTAAGACAAAAAAAGGCTCAATCACGTAGATTTAGTTTCTCGCCGTTTGAGCCCATTGCATTGTTACAAGCTCGGTTTATCTGGCGCGTCATGCACAAGGAACTGGTCGTTTCGACTTATGCTTTTGGCTGATGTCGTGCTACCCACAAATCCAGATTCGAATTGGTGACTAGTCTTGTATTCAGACAAATATCAACACTTTGATGGCGCAAAAGAGAGCGACAAGCTTGGATCGCGCAAATCAGGCCTGATCCCCGAAACCATTCCGGATGTGCCTGCAAAATCATCATCACCACGTACCGTGTTGCTGTTGCAAGGGCTTATGGGGCCGTTGTTTCGGCGGTTAGGTCAGGAGCTGGTCCAGTCGGGTCATACCGTCTTCAAAGTCAATTTTAATGGCGGCGACCGCGCCTTCTGGCGCTTGTCCAACGGCATCGATTATCGTGGGACGCTTGAGGCTTGGCCGGACGCCTTGCGCAAAATTGTGCAAGATAACGAGATTACCGACGTGGTTCTGTTCGGCGATTGCCGTGCGCACCATGTGCCCGCAATAGCCGTGTGCCGAGAACTCAACATCCCTGTGCACGTCTTTGAAGAGGGATACATTCGCCCCGATTGGGTCACTCTCGAACTTGACGGGGTGAACGGGCACTCGCGCCTGCCCCGCGATCCCGAATGGTATCGCAAACGAGCGGCCGAGCTGCCGCCGGCGGCCGAGCACACGCAGGTTCCTTCGTCTTTCCGTCGGAGGGCCTTGGAAGGACTGCTTTACAACACGGCTGATGTCCTCACTCGCTGGCGCTATCCAAACTGGACCAATCACCGCCCCTGGCACCCGATCATCGAAGGGGCGGGCTGGACGCGTAAACTCTTGCGCGGAAAAGAGCGTCGCGAGAGTTCAGAGCGCCTGGTAAGCGGCCTGCTCGACTCCGAGGTGCCGTTTTACCTGTTCCCGCTCCAACTCGCTTCGGACGCGCAAATCCGGCTTCATTCTCCGTTCGCTAGTATGACCGACGCGCTGTCGATGGTGATCCAGTCTTTTGCAGAAAACGCTCCCGATGACACTAGACTGGTCGTCAAGGAACATCCACTCGACAACGGTGTGGTCGATTGGCACGGGGAGACACGCTCGCTCGCCGATCTCTTTGGAGTGCCGGATCGGGTCGATTACATGGGCTGGGGAGACATAGTTCCAGTTGCGCGCGCAGCCAAGGGTATGGTCACTATCAACAGCACCAGCGGAACACTGGCGCTTGATATGGGTGTGCCGGTCGTCGCCTTAGGGCACGCGGTGTTTGATATCGCCGATGTCACCTATCAAGGAGGGCTCGACGCGTTCTGGAGCGACGTGACGCCTCCGGATCAAGAGACATTCAACGCGTTCCGCCGTGTGTTGATTGAACGCTGCCTAATCCCCGGTGGTTTCTTCTCAGAGGAAGCGCTGGATAAGGTCGTGAGCCACGCGGTCGCGAGGTTCGAACAAGGCTAGCCCCGTCCACGGTAAGGCTGCACGCCTTGGTCTGGCAGCCACAATCCCTCGGGCGGTGCGCCACTCTGCCAGAACACATCGATGGGAATGCCGCCTCGCGGGTACCAATACCCCCCGATACGCAGCCATTTCGGCTTCATTTCATCAAAAAGGCGCTGGCCGATGCCCACGGTCACATCCTCGTGAAAGCCGTTGTGATTGCGGAAACTGCCGAGAAACAGCTTGAGGCTCTTGGACTCCACAATCGTTTCACCCGGCGCGTAGTCAATCACCAGATGCGCAAAATCGGGCTGGTTGGTGACGGGGCACAGCGAGGTGAACTCCGGCGCGGCAAAACGCACCAAGAATAGGGCTCGAGGCCGTGGGTTGGGCACATAGTCCAGCACGGCGCCCTCGGGAGAGGTGGGCAACGGGGTGTCCTTGCCCAGAAACGCGGGCTGGCCTTGGCTGGCTTCGGGTTTGGTATCCATGCGGCGCAATTGCCGCGAAAGGCGTGTCGGCGCAAGGTGCGAGGTCGCGTGGACGCACGTCGGGTTGAGATGGCACGACACGCGGACTTGGCTTGGCCCCGTGCAGGAGCTACGCCTCTGCGCTATGAAGCAGAACGCTCCAAGCTTGGTTTCCACCCAATGGCTTTCCGACCACCTTGGGCACGACGATGTGCGTGTTCTCGACGCCTCAAAGCACCTGCCCGCCGCCAAGCGGGACCCGCGAGCGGAGTTTGAGGCGGTGCATATTCCAGGCGCGCTGTTTCTTGATTTGGCGGGGTTCAAAGACACCGGCTCTTCGGTTCCTGACGCGATTCCCAATCACGCCCAGTTCCTTGCGCGTTGCTCCGACTTGGGAGTGCGCCGATCGGATACGATTGTGCTTTATGACGACAGCGACGTGAAAACGAGCGCGCGCGCGTGGTTCACCTTTAGGGCGCACGGATTTGAGAACGTTACGATCCTTGATGGAGGGCTTGCCAAATGGCGCGCGGAAGGCCGCCCTTTGGAAAGCGGGGTACCCTCCTTAGTTCCGCGTGCTTTCAATAAGGCAGACGACACCTCTCCTTCGGGTGTTCGATCAAAGCAGGATATGCTGGCCAATCTAGAGATTAAGGCTGAGCAGGTGCTCGATGCGCGCGCGGCGGACCGCGTGTTTGGCACTGGAGATGATCCCGTCCATGGCGGGCAAAATGGCCGCATACCGGGCGCGCTGAATCTTCCTTTCGGCGAAGTCTTTGAGCCAGGCGGAACCTATAAGGACACGGGCTCTTTGCGCGCCGCGTTCGAAGCGGCAGGGGTCGATTGGAACCGCCCCGTCGTGACCAGCTGCGGCAGCGGTGTCACAGCTAGCGTTTTGTTCTTCGCGCTGCATCTGGCGGGCAAAGACGATGTCGCGCTCTACGACGGGAGCTGGGCCGAATGGGCGAGCGATCCGGATACGCCCAAAGCGCAAGGGCCCGAATGAGCGAGGACAAAAAGGACGTCCGCCCCGCAACCCGGCTGACGCATGCGGGCCGTCGCCCCGAATGGACCGGGCGCGTGGTCAACACTCCGGTCTGGCGCGCATCCACCCATCTTTACGATAACGAAGCCCAACGCAGAGCCGCCACCGGCTCTAACGCGGATGGTGAGTTTTTCTACGGTCGGCGTGGTGCGCCCACGCAATGGTCGCTGGCTGAAGCGCTGACCGAAATGGAGCCGGGCGCCGCCGGGACCGTGCTTTATCCAAGCGGCGCGGCGGCGATCGCGGGGTGCATGCTAACCGTTTTGAAGCCGGGCCACGAAGTACTGATCAGCGACAACGCCTATGATCCCACGCGATCTTTCGGGACGGGTCTGCTCAAACGCATGGGCATAAGCGCACGATTCTTCGATCCGCTGGATTTGGATGGCTTTGCGGGATTGTTCGGCGCCAATACAAAGGCGGTGTGGTTCGAAAGCCCGGGCAGCTTAACGATGGAAGTCTCCGATGTTCCTGCGCTCAATGCCATTGCGAGGGATCATGGCGCGGCGACGATGATCGACAACACATGGGCCAGCCCGCTTGGTTTCTCCCCGCTGGAGATGGGCTGCGACATCACCATGATGAGCCTCTCAAAGCATGTCGGCGGGCATTCGGATTTGATGATGGGTTCGGCGAGCGCAGGTAAACGCTGGTACACCGCGCTTCGGCGCACGGCGCAGTCGCTGGGCCAAGTGGTCTCGCCGGACGACGCTGCGCTCGCGGCTCGCGGTCTGCGCACCATGAGTGTACGGTTGGAACGTTCGACGCGCAGCGCGCTGGAAATTGCCGAATGGCTCGCCGCGCATCCAAAAATTGCCAAAGTGATGTGCCCCATGCGGCCCGGTGATGCGTTTTACGATCTGTGGAGCCGTGATTTCACCGGGGGGTGCGGACTGTTCAGCTTTGCGCTCGCTTCTCCAGACCCCGACGCCTCGGGCCGTCTAGTGGACGCGCTCGAACACTTTGGCATTGGCTACAGCTGGGGCGGGTTTGAAAGCCTTGCGCTTCCGATTTTTCCTCATACCCATCGTGACGTCATGACACCGCCGACGATCGGCGACACTGGCCAGCGCGCAGCGGTTCGCCTATCGATCGGTCTCGAAGACGCGAGCGACCTGATTGCCGATCTGGCACAGGGCCTTGCTAAACTGGACGATTAATGAGCGCGACCGCACCTAATCTTTCTACCAATGCTCAAGAGACCCCTGACGCACCGACTAAGGTCGCCTCCGAGCCAACTGGACCGGGTCAAGCGTGGGAACTCGCGGAAGAAGTACGCCCCAACGAAGTAATCGACGTAGCCGGCGCATCCAAAGAGGCGCTGGCGCAGCAAAGCGAAACCTTGGGCGCCCTTATCAAAACGCTGGATAGCGACGCGGCTGCGATCACCATCGGGACGCTTCGCATCTCGGCGTTCGACGTGGTTTTTCTGGCTGCATCGATCGTTCTGGTCATCACCATTGCATGGTTCGCCTCGCGTCTGGCGCGGCGGGCGATACGCAATGTGAGCCGATTTGACGGGGCGCAAACACTGTTGGCGGAAAAGCTCGCGACCATTATCATCTGGACGGTCGCGTTTTTCGTCACCATCGACGTGGTGGGGATTGATCTGTCTGCCCTCGCCTTCTTCGGCGGCGCATTCGGCTTGGCTGTCGGCTTCGGCATGCAGAAGACGTTCGGGAACCTGATCTCCGGAATTCTGCTGCTGCTCGATAAATCGATCAAACCGGGGGATGTCATCTCGGTGAGCGATCAGGTGGGCAATGAAGCGGTGGGGCAAATTCGCAAGATCGGCATCCGGGCGATCTCGGTCATCACCCGCGATCAGACCGAGCACCTGATCCCAAACGAAAACCTGATGGTCAATCAGGTGGTCAATTGGTCTTATTCGTCCAAAGATGTGCGCGTGAAGGCACCGGTGGGCGTGTCTTACGACAGCGATCTCGAGCTTGTGACCAAGCTCTTGTACCAGGCCGTCGATGAAACATCGCGCGTGCTCCCAAAACCCAAACCGCGCGTAAACCTGATGGGGTTTGGAGACAGTTCGGTCGATTTTGAGGTCCGGTTCTGGATCCGCGATCCCGAGGCAGGTCTCGCCAATATACGGTCGGATGTCTACATGCGCATTTGGCAATTGTTCAAAGAGAACGGGATCGAAATCCCCTTCCCGCAACAGGATTTGCACCTTCGGCCATCCGAACAGCTCGACACGCTTTTGGCGATGATGACAGCCGAAAAGGCGAAAAGGGAAGAAGCGGGCGCGTAGCGAAGCAGTCCGGTTCCCGCTGGCCGCCCAAAGCTTTCCTAACACAGCCCCAATCCATTCTCGCTGGCACCAACTGGGCGGCTCGCTCATTTGATAGGCATGAGCGAAACAGGAACCATATTCCTTGTCGGAGCCGGGCCAGGTGAGTCCGACCTGCTTACGTTGAAAGCCGCGCGGCTGATCGAGCGCGCCGACGTGCTCGTGCATGACGGGCTCGTCAGTGACGATATTCTCGCCATGGCAAAGCCTACGGCGCAGCTGATCTCGGTCGCCAAGAAACGCGCGCGGCACACCTTGCCACAGGACGACATTAACTCGCTTCTGATCCGCGAAGCCAAATCGGGCCACGATGTTGTGCGTCTTAAGGGCGGCGACCCGCTAATCTTCGGTCGCGGAGGGGAAGAAGCCGAAGACGCGCGCGCCGCTGGCGTTCCGGTGGAAATCGTTCCCGGTATCTCGGCGGCGAATGGCGCGGCCGCGGCCACGCAGATCGCACTGACCCACCGTGACGCGGCTAGCATCGTCAGTTTTGTAGCGGGCCAATGCAAGGGCCTATCCGATCAGGACTGGTCGGGCCTTGCGGGGAGAGGCCGCACACTCGTGATCTATATGGGTGTAAAAACCGCGCCGCAGATCGCCGAAAAATTAATGGCCGATGGCCTTGCGCCGGACGTCCCGCTGGCGGTGATTGAAAACGGCGCTCGCCCCGAAATGCGGGTTGTACGTGGGCTTTTGGCGGGGCTTCCCGATCTGGTTGAACGGCACGCCATCCAATCCCCCGCTCTGATAGTTATTGGCGATGTAACCGCGCGCGACGATATCGCTCTGGCGCGCGCAGCCGTGGAGGCGGCGCAATGAAAATTCTCACGGGCAACGATCTCAAATCGGGCGATGTCATCTGGTGGACGGGCGAAAGCTGGTCGCGGCACGTCGACGATGCTGTGGATATCGGCGAAAACGGGCCCGAAGTCCTCGCCGCCGAAGAGGCCGCGCGCCGCGTGAATGTGCCCTACATTATCGACGCGACCCGCGACGAGGATGGCGGTGTGCGCCCCGCCCACATCAAGGATCGCGTTCGCGCGCTCGGCCCCACGGTGCGGCCCGATCTCACGCTCAAACCCAAAGACCCCGAAGCTCTCGACTGGGTAATCTGATATGTATCAATACGATTCCTACGATCAGGCCATGGTGGATGCGCGCGTGGAGGAATTCCGCGATCAAGCGCGTCGCCGTTTGGAAGGCAAACTGACCGAAGACCAGTTCAAGCCGCTGCGGTTGATGAACGGGCTCTACCTTCAGCTCCACGCCTATATGCTGCGCGTTGCTATCCCTTATGGAACGCTCAATTCGCGTCAGATGACAGCGTTGGGCGATATCGCCGACAAATACGATCGCGGCTATGGCCACTTCACCACGCGCCAGAACATCCAGTACAACTGGATCAAACTGGAAGACGCCGCCGACATTCTGGCGGACCTAGCCAAGGTCGAAATGCACGCAATCCAGACCAGTGGAAACTGCATCCGCAATATCTCAAGCGATCACTTTGCGGGCGCGACGCACGATGAGATCATCGACCCGCGCCCCTACGCCGAATTGATGCGCCAATGGTCGAGCTTCCACCCGGAATTCACCTACCTGCCGCGCAAGTTCAAAATCTGCGTGATTGCCTCGGATCGTGATCGCGCCGCGATGCGATTGCATGATATCGGCATTCAGATTGTCAAAAATGACGCCGGTGAAATCGGCGCGCGATTCTTTGTAGGCGGTGGCATGGGCCGCACGCCTATGGTCGCCCCGATGATCCGCGATTTCGTCCCGCTCGATCGGCTGATCACCTACGCCGAGGCGTGTCTCCGCGTCTACAACCGCTACGGTCGGCGCGATAACAAGTACAAGGCGCGTATCAAAATCCTCGTCCACGAGCTGGGCAAGGAGGAATATACGCGCCAGGTCGAAGAGGAATTTGCGCATCTGCTTAACCAGGGCGTCGAGCCGCCGTTGGAAGAATTGGCGCGCATCGCCGAGCATTTTGGCGATCCCGCCTTCGAAGACGGCGCCAAAACCGTGGACCGTTCCGATCCCGATTTTGCGCTCTGGGTCGACCGCAACACGCATCGCCACAAACACGACGCCTATGTTTCGGCAGTGATCTCGCTCAAGCCCGTCGGCGGCATTCCGGGCGATGCCACCGGCGAACAAATCCGCATCATGGCGCGCCTCGCCAAGCAATACAGCTTTGATGAATTGCGCATCATGCACACGCAGAACGTGGTCCTGCCGCATGTGAAGATCGCCGATCTGCACGCGCTGTGGACCGAGCTCGACGCAGCGGGTCTTGGCGCACCAAACATGGACACGATTGAGGATATGATTGCCTGTCCCGGGCTTGACTATTGCGCTCTCGCCAACGCGCGCTCGATCCCGCTGGCGCAGCGCATTTCCGAGCGCTTTGACGCGAGCGGCAAGACCGAGAAACTGGGCGAACTGAAGCTCAAAATCTCCGGCTGCATCAACGCCTGCGGGCACCACCACGCCGGCCACATCGGCATTCTGGGCGTCGATAAGAAGGGCATTGAGAACTATCAGCTCTCGCTCGGCGGTTCCGAAGCTGAGGACGTTTCCCTCGCCAAGATCACCGGGCCCGGCTTCACCGAAGACGGCGTGATCGAAGCCGTCGAGAAAGTCACTGACGTCTACCTCGAACGCAAAGAGGGCGAGGAACGCTTCCTCGACACCTACCGCCGGATCGGCATGGAGCCGTTCAAGGAGGCGCTCTATGGCTGAAGATATCGGCACGTCACCCGACGAGGTCCAATTCCGATTCCGCGACGATGAGATGGTTGATCACGCGACCGTCACCGTCGATGCGTGCTGCGATCAAACCAACGCCACCGCCGTGCGGATCGAACCCGGCGACAATGCGCGCGTCTTGTTGCCTTTCCTTGATCGCTTGGCGTTAGTCGAAGTGAACTTCCCAAGCTTTGCCGACGGCCGGGGCTATTCCGCCGCCCGCATCCTACGCGAAGAAGGCTACACGGGCGAACTGCGCGCAGTTGGTGATGTCTTGATCGATCAGCTAAGCCACATGCGTCGGTGTGGATTTGACGCTTTCGCACCTGACACCCTGCTTGATGAAGAGGACGCCGCCCGCGCCTTCGCGACGTGGGACAGTGTTTATCAGCACGCATTTGATACTCGCGGAGGCAAACGCCGGACAATTGTGGAGATGCGGCATGAATAAGCCCATCAAAACCAGCCCTCTGGAAGCCAGCGAAATCGTGGATCGCACCGTCGACCGGCTCGATATGGCTCCGCGCTTTACCGAACATGACGCGGTGCGCCTGAACCGCATGTTTCGCGGTTCTTCCACTGTCGAGATGCTCGAAGCCGTAATCAAGGGGAGCCTCGCGGGCGACGTGACCACCGTGTCGAGCTTTGGCGCGGAAAGCGCGGTGCTTTTGCACCTGCTGGCGCAGATCGACCCCAATATTCCGGTGCTGTTCCTCGATACTGGCAAGCACTTTGAAGAGACGCTTCGGTACCGTGATGCGCTGGTGGAGCGCCTTGGCCTCACCAATCTGATTGTGCTGACGCCGGACGAAGCCGACCTTTCCAAGAAGGACGAAAGCGGCTTGCGCTGGTCCTACGATCCCGACGGCTGCTGCGAGATCCGCAAGGTTACGCCACTCGCAAAGGCTCTAGCCGATTACGACGCAAGCTTTACGGGCCGGAAAGCCTTCCAATCGGCGACCCGCGCCAATCTGCCTCGTTTTGAAATCGACACGTCGGACGCCGCGGGCCGGCTCAAGATCAATCCGCTGATCGATTGGAGCGCGCAGGATATTGCCGACCATTTTGAAGAGCATGACCTGCCCCGCCATCCGCTTGTGGCCGAAGGGTATCCATCCATCGGCTGCGCGCCGTGCACCAACAAGGTCGCCGATGGGGAAGACGCGCGCTCGGGCCGCTGGGAAGGCTGGGACAAGACCGAATGCGGTATCCACAAGCCTGGGGAAGAGCCCTTCCTCTAAGGGCTAAAGCCAGCCCTCGCTTTTGTACCAGTCGGCGGTTGCATTCAGCCCTTCTTCGCTTTCGATCTTCGGCTGCCAGAGATCACTCGGCACAGCGCGGTCGGAACGCGAAACCCAGTTGGGGTGGCACATATAGCCCACGCGGTCCGCGGTTAGCTTGGCGCGATCTCCGCGCACCGCGCGGTCCACACCCGCCGCCAGACGCAGCAGACCCTCCGGCAAATGAGGCGCTAGAACCGAAGAACGACCCACCGCACGTCCTATGGCTTGCGCCATTTCCTTGTGGCTCCAGCCCCCTAAACGCCCGTCATCGGGTTCGTAGATAGTCTTCAAACGTTTGCGCTGGGCCAGAGCTACAAGAAGCCTCGCCAAATCCTGCGCATGAATCAGCGAGGTCGCCCCGCCCGGAGGAAGCGGCACCAAGCCAAGCCGCGCTGACCGGAAAAGCTCAAACATATCAACATCGCGCGGGCCATAGACAGCGGGCGGGCGTACGATGGTCCAATCCAGTTTGCTCGCCTGCACTCTGACTTCCGCCTCGAACTTCGAAGCGCCGTACCGCGATAGTGTGGGTTCGCGCGCGGACAGCGAAGAAACGAACACGAAACGCTTCACACCCACGCTTGTCGCGGCTTCGATCACGTTCTCGGTGCCCGTCACATTGGCACGCTCGAATTCGTCGGGGTCAGGTGTGTTCGTGAGGCCGGCGATATGAACGACCGCCTGCGCACCCTCCATCAATTCTTTGAGCGCCGCTTTGTATTCGAGCGTGCCCAGCACCCATTCGACGCCTGTGCGCTCTGGCTGGTCGCGCCGGGTCAACGCGCGCACCGAAAGGCTCTGTTCCAGCGCGCAGTCAAGCGTCGCGCCGCCGACAAAGCCCGTGCCGCCGGTAATGGCGATGGTGCGCGCAGCGCTCATTCGTGCACCATGTGATCGCGGTGAACGACAGAGGACCGCGGCGCGTACCCCAATTGCGCCTCTTGTTCGCTCTCCCGCTTGCCTTGGATCGCCCGACATTCAGCGGCGCTGTATTCGACAAGCCCTTGCCCCAGGCGGGCACCGTCAGGCCCCTCAAGGCCAACCAAGGCCCCTCGCTGGAATTCGCCGTCGACCTGCGTGATTCCAGCCGCAAGCAGACTGGCTCCTTGCGCCAAAGCCGCGGCGCAGCCCGCATCGACTTTCAGCGCGCCTTCGGGAGCCAAGCGCCCGCCGAGCCACGCCTTTCGCGCGCTGTCGGAGCGCACCGGAACAAAGAGAGTGCCTTCCCCAGTCTTCGCCAGACACGAAAGAGGGTGATCGCGCCGCCCATCAATCACGCCCAGGCTGACGCCAGCGCGTTCGGCAATCTGTGCCGCCAACAGTTTGGCCCTCATGCCGCCCGACCCTAGTCCAGAGCCTGAATCCGCGCCCGCCATGGCCAGAGTTTCCGAGGTAACGCCTTCGACCATTGGAACCAGCCGCGCCTCCGCATCGGAGGGATGCCGATCGTAAAGCCCGGCTACGTCCGAAAGGAGCAGAACGCCTTGGGCGTTCGCCGCCTGTGCCACGCGCGCGGCCAATCGGTCGTTGTCGCCAAAACGGATCTCTTCGGTCGCCACGCTGTCGTTCTCGTTGACCACGGGTATGGCCCCACGCTCGATCAAACGGTCCAGCGTGGCGCTGGCGTTGAGGTAACGACGACGATCTTCCAGATCACCCAGCGTTACCAGCATTTGCGCCGCCGTGAGCTCATGCTCTGCCAGCGCCTCGGCCCATAACTGCGCGAGGGCGACTTGCCCCACTGAAGCGGCCGCTTGCGCGTCGGCAAGGCTAGCGCGCCCGCCGTGCGGCAATTCCAGGCGAGATGCCCCCAAGGCGATCGCTCCGGAACTGACGAGGATCACTTGCGTGCCTTTCGCGCGGGCCGCCTGAATATCCTCAACTAGCGAGGTGAGCCAAGCTCGGCGCGCTGCGCCCCGTTCGACGAGGAGCGCTGATCCGATTTTGATTACCAGCCGCGAGGTCTGGGTGGGGTCGAGCAGCGCTCTTAGATCGGCGACCATTCGCCTGAGCCTTCCCCGTCACCAAAATCGCTGGCGTCTTCGACTTCGACCGTTTTCGTTTCGGTCGCCGTGCGATCCGGCAAATAGCCGAGCACTGCGTCAAGCAACGCGTCTATCCCCTCGCCCGTGGCGCCAGACACGTTGAAGACTTGGGCCGCGCCGCCTGCGATCAGTTCATCAGCAAAGGCCGCGCCCAATTCCGCGTCGGCCAAATCGAGTTTGTTGAGCGCGACGAGACGCGGTTTGTCGTCCAGCCCAGCACCATAGGCGCCCAGTTCCTCTTCGACGATACGCATAGCTTTGACCGGATCGTCTCCGGCAATATCAATAAGATGGATAAGCACACGGCAGCGTTCGATGTGGCCTAGGAATCGGTCCCCAATCCCCGCGCCATCCGCCGCGCCTTCAATGAGGCCAGGGATGTCCGCCAGCACGAATTCACGGCCTTTATGGCGCACTACCCCCAGTTTTGGGACGAGTGTCGTGAACGCGTAGTGCCCGACTTTGGCTTGGGCGTTAGACACTGCGTTGATAAAGGTCGATTTTCCCGCGTTGGGAAGACCCACAAGGCCGACATCCGCGAGCAGTTTTAGCCGCAGCCACACCCACATTTCTTCGCCCGGTTCGCCCGGTTGGTGCTGGCGCGGCGCGCGGTTGGTAGCCGATTTGTAGGATGCGTTGCCACGTCCGCCCTGGCCACCTTCAAGAAAGACGACGCGCTGCCCGACTTCGGTGAAGTCGGCAAGCACCTCTTCCTTATCGTCGGACAAGACCTGCGTGCCGACCGGCACTTCGATCACCAGATCATCCGCACCTGCGCCGGTTCGGTCTTTGCCTTGCCCGTGATTGCCGCGCTTCGCCTTGAAGTGCTGGGCGTAGCGAAAATCGATCAGAGTGTTGAGGCCCTGGACAGCTTCGAAAATGATATCGCCGCCCTTGCCCCCATTGCCGCCATCGGGACCGCCATATTCGATATACTTCTCGCGCCGGAACGAGACCGCACCCGGCCCGCCCGCGCCCGATTTAAGGTAGATTTTGGCCTGATCAAGGAAATGCATGGGCCTCCCCTATGCATTTCCCCGTCAGATTGCGAGGGGTCTTAGAGACGCGTCCTGCGCCAATTGGTGCGTTGGTATTGGTCACGACAATGCTCACGGCGGGTTTGGTGGGCCCCTCCAATCGGTCGTCGATCCCGCCAAACGGGTTGACCGCTTCCGCCACGTTCGCGCGCGCCTTAAGCCTTAACAGCTTGCAGGCGTCCGACCGAACAACCGTCGATGGGGAAAAATTTAACTGGTGGAGCCGAGCGGAATCGAACCGCTGACCTCGTCATTGCGAACGACGCGCTCTCCCAACTGAGCTACGGCCCCGTTCCAGTAACCTTAGATGATCGGCTTCTTTCCGATCAGGCCGCGCGCCTTAGCGCGGGAATAACGGCCTGACAAGCGGCCAAAGCAACTGACTGCAGCGCTCTTCTCAACAAGCGCGCAACGCCCTAGCCGCTGCCACCATTTGCTGGTGGATCGGTGGGGATCGGCTCAACCACGGGCTGGGAGACCACACCCTCTTGCACGGGTACCACCGGCACCTCAGCTCCGGTCTCAGGATCGGTCACACTACCAACTGCGATCTGGCCTGGATTTGACAGAGTGTCTGTCAGATCATCGTCTTCCGCCGAAGGAATATCGACTCCATTGGCGCGCGCTTGTTGCACAGCCACCCAGCCGGGCTGGGAAGCCCCGTATTGCGTCCCGTATTGCGCGTCCCACTGGGCGGAAAGGCGCTGATAGGATTCGTATTGGGTGAAGAACTGATCGAAAGGCACTTCGATCCGGTCAAAATTTGAAAGGGCGAAAGCGGCGGGATCGTCCGGCTTGGTCGTCATGTATTCGGTCGCCACGTCACGCATTGTTTGGCAGAAATCGCCCCGCGCCGACGGCAAAGCAAAGAAGTTGTAGACCCGCGTCATGTGCTTTTCACGAGCCAACAGCGCGCCCCGGCGGCTGCGTTCGCGTTTGCGATATTCCTGTTCGACGCGATCGTTGATGCGCTTAAGCGTCCGCTGATTCTCGAGAATATAGCCTCGATACCCTTCGAGGATGGGAGCATCCGCGTCGGCTAGGCAATTGAGCGCTGCCACGTTCCAGGCCGAGCGGAAATGCCACACACGCTCATCATCGGTGAGATCGCGATTCACTGTCAGACGCTTACCTGCTGGCGTTCGGGCGGGGACTTCCATGAAGTACGCAGCTCCGCCAGGGGGCAACGGGCGGTAAGGCACCGCTTCAACCTTCGGAGGGGGGGGAGGCGGCGGCGGAGGTGGTGGCGGTGGCGGTGGAGGTGTGGTGCAAGCCGCGACGGCGGCTAATCCCACGCTCACGATCATCGCCTTAATGGCTGCGTGCTGGGGTTTTGGGGAAGTTTCCGATTGCGGGCAAATGAGCCCATTCCGCTTTGCTTCCATCCGGGTGGGAGCCTCTCTCGTCAGTGTTGTTCTCTCGTCAGCTTTACAGGGTAGGCGAAGCTGAAGCGACCGTCGGGGGCTCTAGGAATACCCAGATACCCACACAAAGAAAGCGCCCGAGAAGCCCCTTTGGGCCCTCGGGCGCAAACCCTGCACAGATCAACCGATCCGAATCCGGTCAAGGCGAGAGTTGCCCGTCCGACCGACTGAAATCACTCGCGGCTGCCAAGGAATTGCAGCAGGAACATGAACATGTTCACAAAGTCGAGATAGAGCGACAACGCGCCCAGGATCACCGCTTTGCCCATGAACTCGGTGCCTCGCAGATACGCGTATTGCTGCTTCAGGCGCTGCGTGTCGTAAGCGGTCAAACCGGCGAAGATCAGCACGCCCAGAACGCTAATGACGAAAGCCAAAGTTCCCGACTGGAGGAAGAAGTTGAGCACCATGGCGATGATGATGCCGATCAAGCCCATAATCAGAAACGAACCGAAGCCCGAGAGATCTTTCTTGGTGGTGTAGCCGAACAGACTCAGACCCGCGAACGCGCCGGCGGTGGCGAAGAAGGTCAGTGCGATCGATTCACCCGTATACGTCAGGAAAATCGTCGACATCGAAATGCCGAACACCACGGCGAACGACCAGAACAGGACATTCAGGGTGCCCTTGCTCATTTTGTTGAGGCCGAAGTTGATCGCCAGGATAAAGCCGAGCGGCGCAAGCGCGACCACCCAGAACAATGGGGTACCCGCGATGGCGAGCGTGAGGCCGCTCATAGCCGAAGCGAGCGCAACGATGCCTGTCAGCAGGACCGCCGAACCCATGTAATTGTAGATCGAGAGCATGTAGGAACGCAGGCCCTCATCGTAAGTAACGCTGGTCGCACCGCCTGCGCGCGGCACTGAACCAAAGTTCTGCCGGGTCTGATCCGGTTCATTCCAGTTTGCCATTATGGATCCCTTTGTCTCCAAAACGCGGCGCGCACGCTTGCTGCCGCTATGTGACCAATATCGTCTCAACCGGCCCGATTTTCAAGCGAAAGTCGTTTGGTAATCGACTATTTGTTAACCTTGGCGTGGCCGAACATGAACACCAGCTTGCAGGCCGAGCTAGCCGCTGGCTGCGCTCAGTTCACCGCCGCGACGAGAGGTCGCATCAAGAGTGTCAGTTAGCAGCTTCACCAGAGCCTCGTCCGCGTCGAGGATGTTGAGCCCCTCGCGGGTCATTCCGCCCGGACTGGCGACACGTTCAGCCAGTTCGCCGGGTGTTGTATCGGCCTGCGCCGCGAGGCTGGAAGCGCCGTCGGCCATCGCCTTGGCCAGAGCGATCGCTTCATCGGGTCCAGCGCCCAATCTCTCCGCGGCCACGGCCAGCGCGTCAATGAAGCGATAGACAAAGCCCGGACCCGATCCCGCCAGCGCCGTCAGCACGTCAAAGCGCTCCTCGCTGTCAAGCCAAACAGCGGTCCCCAGGTGTTCGTAGAAGGCAAATGCCGTCTCTCGATCTGCGCTACCAAGACCTTTCTGCGCCAGAATGACCGGCGATTTTCGAATACGCGCCGCAAGGTTAGGCATAACGCGCACCCAAGCTGCGGCATTCGGGAAGGCCGCCGAAACCTGCTCCAAAGTCAAACCGGCCAAGAGGTAGTGCACCGCGACGCCACTGCCTGCGACGCCTTGCAACCCCGGAGCCAAGGCACCCAATTGCTGCGGCTTGAACCCAAGCAGCACCGCGTCATGCGTTCCGGGTACATCGTCGGGCGAACGGTAGAGCGCAACTCCGTCAGGCGCCGATTTCAACGCCGGATCAAGCACCGCAAAGCGATTGGGCGAAAGGCCAGCGGCGAGCCAGCCAGCCAACATCGCGCCGCCCATATTGCCGCAGCCGATAATCAAAAGCTGAGATGTCATAAGAAGAGTGGTGTTACGCTTCGCCGCCCACGTCAACCATCGCTGCGTCCAGCGCTTCGCGCGGGCTCTTGTCGCCCCAAAGGACAAATTGGAAGGCGGGATAGAAGCGATCACATTCGTCAATCGCGGTTTCGACCAGCGCCTGCGCCTGATCGAGGCTCAGCATTCCATCGTCACCCAAAAGCGCGCCGTGGCGGTACAAAAGAACGTCTCCGTTCGACCACACATCGAAATGCCCCAGCCACATCTGTTCGTTGACCAGGCTCAGCAGTTCGTAGGCGCGCGATCTCTTGTCATCGGCGACACGGATATCGGGTAAGCACAAGAATTGCAGTACGTTGTCCGCCGCGCGCCAGATCGCTCGCAACTGGTACTTGGCCCAACTACCCTGCACTTCTGCGGAAAGTTCTTCGTCAGAAATGACGGTGCAATCCCAACCTCGCGCCTCGAACAAGGCGGCTAGCATATCGATGGGGGCGGCGTCCTGATCGGCGGTAAACTCGGGCTCGCGCGGTCTCATCAGGCCGGTCCTGTGTTGGCAAAGGGGACGCTCATGCCAGTGTCCATGCGCCGGGGCGCGTCTGGTTTGCAATGGCCCGCGAACCCACGCTTGGGCAAAAGCCCTCTGCCTTGTTCAAAGCCTGTGAACAGAAAGCCGGGGAAAGACCAGAGCGCGCTCTTTAAGGCACCTTAAGCACCTGAATTTCCTGACCTTCGGGGCTCGTGTAGCGAAAGGTATCGATGCCCTTTTTCTGCAGCGCGTTGATCAGGTCGCGCGCTTCATCATTGGTGTCGACAGGACCAGCGAGGAGACGGTTTGTAAGACCCCAGCGAACCGTATGCGGCACAAACTCGCCCAGTTCGCTTGGGGCCGTTCGCGCCAGACGCCGCCAATCGAAACCAAGCGCTTCGACATCGCGACCAGTGGCGACTTGCACCCAGATACGACTGGGGATCACAGGTTCGGGAGGCGCTTCGCGAGGGACATCGATCTGCGCAATATCGACCGCGCCTTGGCTTACCGCACCCGTCCCCTCTTCAGCCGCAAGCATGTCGCCGAAGGCGTCCGCGACGCGCGCTGGCTTTTCTCGCACCAGCTCACCTGAGCTCGCCCCCAGCTGGGCTCCGGTCGGCTCGAGCCGACTTCCAACGGCGCTTCGCTCTATCCCCGGTCGCGCAACAGCCGTTGCGGGATAACGATTGGCGTAACCCGCCACTTCGGCCGAATCACGCCCGATATCCGCCGCGCGCGGGAAAACGCCCAAACTGGCCGCCGCCGCCTGCTGCGCGGGCGTCAGTCGAGGCATAAACTCCAGATACGGTGTAATCTGCTGGGAAAGCTCACGCGGCATAACGGCATCTGTGATCGCGGCGGCCCTTGCCTGTTCTCCCAGGATCGCCAAACCAAAGGCGCGCGCTCGAAACGCGGCGAAATCGCGCCGCTCAATCAATGGACGCAAAGTGGTTTCAAAAGAGGGAAGATCACCGCTGATCGCATAACTTATCGCAAGGCGGCGACGCGCTTCGTTGTCATTCGGACTGATCTCGATCAGGTTGGCGTAAGCTGTTTTAGCCCCCCGTTGATCGCCCACCATATCGAGCGCGAGCGCTTTGTCTGATCCAACTGCCAGAGGTTCAACGCCGCCGGCTTCCGCTTGGTCAAAATAGCCGAGCGCCGTCACGGGGCGACCCGATTGCAGGTAGACCTTCGCTAGGCCAAGCCTTGAGCGATTGCTCGACGGCTCGACTTCAAGCGCGCGGTCAAAAAAACCGAGAGCCGCGTTGAGGTCGCCAACGGAGAGGGCGGCATCACCCGCTTCAAGCAAGGCGGGTAAATCCCTGGGCGCCTTGGCCAATTCCACCAACGCGCGATTGAGACGTTGTGTATCCTGCGATGGCAAGGGCTGAGTGACGGGACGAGACGTCACGGGTTGCGCGGACACTGATTGAGAGCACGGAAAAGTGAGCATCACGCATACAAGCGCCAAGGCAAAGCCGCGTGCACGTACCTGCATTTCAATCGACATCAGATTCATGGCCGTGCGCTAGCGCAAATGCCGCGCGCATCCAGCCCTTTCCGCGGCGGTTAGCGGCCATCTGAGTGGTGCATTCGGCCAGTGGTGTGACCAGCAAACCCACAGACGATTATTGGTTGTTCTGACGTCCTAGAAAACGCGGAATGCTGAGCGCGGGCGCGTCGTCCTCGTTTTCATCCTCTTCGTCCTGTGCATCTGAGCCCGAGCTGCGCGAAAGATTGGCCATGCGCTCGAACAGAGTGCTTGGGGCCGCCGAGGCCGGCGAAGGACTCGCGTCTTCAGATGCCGTGTCCGAGGACACTGAACCGGTTTCAGAGGACGATCCGAACCCTGCAAAGCCTGTGTTTGCGGGTTCTTCAGTCGTCTCTTCCGGAGCCTCGGAACCGGTCAGGTCGAAGGGCTCTTCATCTGCGTCCCGGAGCCCGGCGAGCGGATCGACGATTTCGTCCACGTCATCGTCTTCCAGTTCGCCCATATCATCGCCAGCTTGCATCCCGGTGAGATCGAACGGTTTTGCCTCTTCAAAAATGGCGTCTTCTTCGTCTTCCTGCGCGTCCGCCACCGGGTCGTTGAAAAGGGCTGTGGCTGCGGTCTCAGGTTCGTCGTCGGACGCAAGTTCGACGTCCGCTCCAAGTTCCATTTCATCTTCCGGTTCGAAAGCGGGCGTGTCCTCCACGACGCCTTCGTCCTCGTCGGAGGATGTCTCGGGAGGCGTAAGTGTAATGGGCGCGAACGTAGGCGCTTCAACTTCAGGTTCGGCGACCTCCTCTTCAACACTGGTGGTCGGCTCTTCCTCGGCGTTGGCCTCACTCATCAAATCAAGGACGGGGCGCTGCGGCGCGCGGGGGGCTGGCATTGCCGTGGCCGTGGCGGAAATGGAAGCTGCTGGCATTGGCGCAGGAGAACCAACTTCATCGCCTTGCTCAATGCCTGTCGCGACGACGGACACGCGGATCTTGCCATCCAAATCGGGATTGAAGGCGCTACCCCAGATGATGTTGGCGTCTTCATCGACGAGGCTTCGGATATGATTGGCCGCTCCATCGACTTCGAACAGCTTCATATCTTCGCCGCCGATAATCGAAATGATGACACCCTTGGCCCCTTGCATAGAGACACCATCCAGAAGCGGATTGGCGATGGCTTGTTCCGCCGCCTCCTTGGCGCGGTTTTCTCCATCGGCCTCGCCGGTGCCCATCATGGCTTTGCCCATCTCGCTCATGACCGACCGAACATCAGCGAAATCGAGATTAATAAGGCCAGGCATGACCATAAGATCGGTGATCGAGCGCACGCCTTGCTGAAGCACCTCATCGGCCATTTCAAAGGCTTGCTTGAAGGTGGTGTCCTGGCTCGCGATAAGGAACAGGTTCTGGTTCGGGATGACGATTAGCGTGTCGACATGCGCTTGCAGATCGGCGATCCCTGCATCGGCGGCGCGCATACGGCGCGTCCCTTCAAACAAGAAGGGTTTGGTCACGACGCCAACCGTAAGGACGCCCATGCGGCGCGCGGTTTCGGCAATGACCGGCGCGGCTCCGGTGCCGGTGCCTCCGCCCATGCCAGCAGCGATGAAAACCATATTGACGCCTTCAAGCGCCGCTTCGATTTCCGCCACGGTTTCTTCGGCGGCGGCTTTGCCAACCTCAGGCTTCGCGCCCGCGCCAAGCCCCTTCGTAATCTCGGTGCCAAGCTGGATGCGTTTTTCAGCCGGCGAACTGCTGAGCGCTTGCGCGTCGGTGTTCGCGACAACAAACTCGACGCCCTCGATCTCCGAGGCGATCATGTTCGCGATCGCGTTTCCGCCCGCTCCACCGACACCGATGACGGTGATCTTGGGTCGAAGATCGTCGCTGGCTGCCGGCCCGATATTGATGCTCATCACTTATCCTCCAGACGCCGCCTCAACTTGCCAAAACAGTGCAATCGGAGCGCCTCTTCATGTGTGACACATTCGTAGTGTGTCGTTTATACCATCGCGTCCCTTATCCACAGCGACTCTTAACACTCTGTAAACCATGTTTAGGTCGACCAGTGCGCTATGCTTCGACGCTGCGTGTGTCGTCTAACTTCCCCGTCAAAAATACTCGCGCGTGGCTCTGATCAAACGCCAAAAGGCCGCGAATGGATTGGCCGAGGTAACCGGGCTCATGACGCTTTGATTCCGAGGCTGGTGTGATTTGATGTCCGCAGGATCTTCTGCCGCGTAAAGGCAGAGGCCCGCGAGGGTGGCAAAACCGGGCGTCGAGTGCGCCTCCGGCAACCCTTTCAGCGCGGCGGTGCGCCCCAGCCGAACCGGCGTTCCCAGCGCGCCTTGCATGTACTCCGCGAGCCCTGCGAGTTCAGATCCGCCCCCCGTCAACACAACATGGCCTGCGCCCGGCCCAGAAAAACCGTGCTCTTTCAGGGCCACTCCAATCTCCTGGGTAAGCTGCGATAGCCGCTGAGTAACGACGGAGACCAATTCCGCGCGCAAAACCTGGCTTCTGGCGTCCGCTCCGCGCGCCACAGAAGCGCTTTCGTTGTCATCTGCGTCATCGTTTGGACCCAGAACCGGGATCATTTCTCTATGATCGGAAGGGCTGGCGATTGCGGAACCGGCGACACATTTGAGCCTTTCGGCCTGACTGCGTCGGATGCCAAACTGGCTCGCAATGGCGTCGGTTATGTGGCCAGATCCCATATCGATGGACCGAAGCCCGAGCATCATCCCCGCTGCGAACACAGATACATTGGTCACGTCACTTCCGAGTTCGACCAACGCGACGCCGAGGTCACGCTCTTCTTCGTTTAGGCACGCAAAGGCAGAGGCAAGCGGCGCGGCCACAACACCATCCACCTTTAGGTGCGCGTTGTGGACCGCCTCGCGAAGATTGCGGAGCGGCGCGCCCTGCGCGAGTGTTACGTGGACATGAACGCCCAGACGCTCAGCGTGCAATCCACGCGGATCGACCACGCCATGCGCACCATCCAGTGTAAAATGCGCGGGCTGTGCGTGCAGCACTTCGCGGCCTTCCGGTTGAATTCCGGCGCGCGCCAGGGACAAGAGACGATCAATGTCATCATCCTCAATACGCCGCCCGCCCACATCGATCTCAGTCGGATCAACATAGCTTTCGAGGCCCGCGCCCGAACAGGCCACCCACACCGAATTGATCGGAGTTTGGGCGTTCTGTTCGGCCCTTTGCACCGCGTCCCGAATCGCGAAAGTCGCCTGCTTTGGATCGGTAACGTAGCCGCGCTTGACGCCCGCACTCATGCGGTGACCTGACCCTAGCACCACGAGATCGCCTGCTTCGGTTTCTCCGACGATCATGGCCGAAATCCGGAAACTGCCGATATTGACCGCGCCAATTGTGCGGATAACGCGGGCTTTGCCTGAGTTCTTGCCAACTGAGGTTGAGACCTTCGAGGCTTCCCCGCCCGGTTTCCTGCCTTTGCGAAGGTTCATCAAGAGGCTCCAACCGCAAGTTCTATCCGGTCCGCCCGGCCAGGTTCGCGCATGTAAATGCGCGGAGCGTCGCGCATGTCGAAGCGAGTGACTTTGCCTCCGATAAAGCGATACTGGCCATCGAGTTTGGCGAAGTCTTCCAGCGCCTTGATGGAACGCATCGCTCCCTCGGGCAGCATCAGGACTTGTCCGGTTTCAAAAGTGAAGTCCCAGCGACGGTTGCCCACCCACTCAACCGCCTTGACCTGCGCCTCAACAGCCGGGGCGGCCTCGAAGAGATCCTCCAGATCCTCCATTCGTTTCGACGCGCCGGGCCCGCTTACGCGAAGCATGCCTTGGGCGTTCTCCGGAGAAATTACGGTTAGTTCGTGTCCACCCTTGTCGATCAGCATAAGCCGATCGGGCTTTTCAAGGACAGCGTGCGGCACGCGCTCGACGATATCAACGGCGAGGGTGTCCGGCAGTTGGATCGAAACCCTTGCGTCCTCGACCCACTCAAGTTCCTTTAAGGACTCGCGCAATTCAACTATGTCGATCTCGGACATGGGGCGGTCTTCCTGAGCCATCGCCAAAGCGTAAACGCGCGCCTCATCCATCCGTTCAAGGCCAGTGACCCGGACCGTAGTGAGCGAATAGCCCGCGCTGGCTGAAAGGCGGGCAAATTCCGCTCGCGCCAAGTCAGTCATTCCCGCAAGGCTTGCAATCGTGGCGACGAGCAGCAGCGCCGCACCGAGAATCAGCGCCATAAAGATTCGGCTCCACTGCTCCTCGCTGAACGGCAGAACGCCCAAGATGGTGTCGAACACACCCGTCGTCTTGGCCTTGGCCTTACGCGCGCCCGCCGCGCGGCCCTGCGCCTTCGCCGCGCGCCGTACACCCTTGGATTTGGAACGCGCCAGTTTAGCCATGGCTGACTTCCTTGTTCGCGTGCACGCGAAGAGCCTCTTGCACCAGCAGATCAACCAACTCAGCGTAGTCGATCCCCGCATGGCGCGCCTGTTCGGGCACGAGGCTAAGTGGGGTCATGCCTGGCTGGGTGTTCGTTTCGAGGGCAAACAGCCCCTCTTCACCCAGCTCATTATCCCAGCGGTAATCGGTGCGGCTCGTCCCGCGGCACCCCAGGGCCTGATGGGCCTTTAAGGCGTATTGCTCGCACAGATTGGCGATCTCGGGCGGAATCTTGGCGGGACACACATGCTGCGTACGCCCTTCAGTGTATTTGTGTTCGTAGTCGTAAAACCCATGCTCGATGATCAATTCGGTCACACCCAAGGCTCGCGGGCCTTCGGGCCCGTCGATCACCGCTGTGGTGAGCTCTCGTCCGTTGATGAACGGCTCTGCCAAAAGCTCGGAAAACTCCTGCCATGGACCGCCAGCGCCGCGGGCAATCGGGTTGCCGACATTGGAATCCTCCGTGATGATCGCAACGCCAACAGAAGACCCTTCGTTAACGGGTTTCAGGACATAGGGACGCGGTAGCGGGTCGCGTTCGAACAGTTCCTCTGACGAAACAATCCGCCCGCCGGGCATCGGCACGCCGTGCGGTGCCAACGCCTGTTTGGTCAGCTGCTTGTCAATCGCAATCACGGATGTGGCGAGACCCGAATGGGTGTACGCCAGCCCCATCAGATCGAGCATACCCTGCACGCTTCCATCTTCGCCGGGAACGCCATGCAACGCATTGAAGACGACATCAGGTGCGACCTCAGCAAGTTTAACGGCGACGTCGCGGCCCATATCGATCGGGGTGACGCGATAGCCCTTCATTTCCAACGCGTCGCACACGCCATTCCCGCTCATGAGCGACACTTCGCGCTCATTGGCCCAACCGCCCATCAGGACAGCCACGTGGATAGGAGTGGCGGTATTCATCCCATGCACCTTCAAGGGCGGCCCACACGCTTGATTTCCCATTCGAGCTGGACGCCCGAGTTGGCATAGACTTTCTGGCGGACCGTTTCACCCAGCTCCTCAATTTCAGAGCTGGTGGCCGTTCCTGTATTGATCAGGAAGTTGCAGTGCTTCTCCGAAACCTGCGCGCCGCCCACCTTCATGCCGCGGCATCCCGCTTCATCAATCAATTTCCAAGAGGAATGGCCCGGAGGATTCTTGAACGTCGATCCTCCCGTGGCCGAACCCAGAGGCTGTGAATCCTTACGTTCGCTGGAAATGCTATCCATCTGCGCCTTGATCGCTTCGGGATCGCCGGGAAAGCCTTCCAGACGCGCTTCGACAACCATGGCGCCATCAGGCAACGCGGAATAGCGATAACTGTATTGCAGATCCGCGTTGGTCAGCGTTACGAGATTGCCCTCAGGCAACACCACGTCACAATCTACGAGAACATCGCGCGTTTCCCGGCCATAGCACCCGCCATTCATCCGGGTCACACCACCGATTGACCCCGGTATACCCGTCAGGAAAGCAAGGCCGTCGATGCCCGCCTTGGCCGCTTTACGCGCGACCACGCTCGCCAGGGCAGCGCCGCCGGCCCTCAGCGTAGTCTCGCCCGTGATCTCTACCGCGTTGAACGGGCGTCCGAGTTTCACCACGACGCCTGGTACACCGCCATCACGGATAATCATGTTGGAACCCACACCCAACGGCATGATGGGCAATTCGCCGTCCAGCCGCTCGATAAACAGCCGTAAATCGTCCAGATCCGCTGGCTCGAAAAGCCAGTCTGCCTTCCCCCCGCTTCGAAACCATACATGTTTCGACAAAGGAGCTTCGCGGGTGAGGCGGCCCCGGATACCTTCAAGTGCGATGGGCGCGCTTGCGTCCCCTTCGACCGCGCAAGTCGGCGCCATTCCGTCATCCAGATTGGGCACGTCGCCATGCTGATTGAGAACGCTCATCCTGCAAGCTCTGATTCAATCGCACCCGCAAGGCCAGCCGCCCAACGGGTGATATCCCCCGCCCCCAAGCATACTATGACATCTCCGGCACAGATTTCCGATGCGAGCGCAACAGCAAGCACGTCGGCGTCGTCAACGACATGTGCGGAACGGTGGCCGCGAGACTTTAACCCATCGACCAAGGCGGCACTGTTGACGCCCGGCAAAGGCTCTTCGCCCGCCTCGTACACGGGCGTGATGTACACACTATCAGCTTCGTTGAAGCAGGTCTGGAAGTCATCCATCAAGTCGCTGAGGCGCGAATACCGGTGTGGCTGGGCTACAGCGATCACGCGCCCCTCGTTTACAGCCGCCTCCTCGCGCGCAGCGTCCAAAACAGCGCGGATTTCGACGGGGTGATGCGCGTAATCGTCAATCACGCTGACTTCTCCATCTTTGAATGGGAGCGAGCCCACCTTGGTGAACCGTCGCCGAACGCCGCCAAAGCCGCCAAAGCCCTCGCGGATAACGTCATCCGCACACCCCATTTCAATCGCAACGGCAATCGCTGCGAGCGCATTTTGCACGTTGTGCCGGCCTGGCATCGGCAGTTTGACGCCTTCGATACGGCGATCTTCCTCGCCGCGCTGGCGCACCATCACGTCAAACACGTTGCCCCCTTCGACCGGGCGAACATTGACACCGCAAATGTCGGCCTGAAGCGAGAATCCGTAGGTGACGACTTTGCGGTCGCGAACTTCGCCAATCACCGCCTGAACTTCCGGATGGTCCACGCAAAGGATCGCAGCCCCATAAAACGGCACATTCTGGATGAATTCGAGGAAGGCTTTCTTCACCCCTTCGAAATCGCCGTAATGGTCTAGGTGTTCCGGATCGATATTGGTGACGACCGCAATCGTCCCGTCGAGCCTCAAAAAGCTGCCGTCGCTTTCATCGGCTTCAACCACCATCCAATCGCTATCGCCGAGCCGCGCGTTGGACCCATATTGCTCGATAATACCCCCATTGATGACGGTGGGGTCCACGTCCCCATTATCGAGCAACGCCGCGATCATGCTGGTGGTCGTCGTTTTGCCATGCGTGCCCGCCACCGCGACGGTGGACTTCAACCGCATCAGTTCCGCCAGCATTTCCGCGCGGCGAACGACGGGGATACGTTCTTCCAACGCCGCGGCCACTTCGGGATTGGTTCGCCTAACGGCGGTGGAAGTCACGACCACAGCTACGCCATCGACGTTTTCCCGGGCGTGGCCAATATGAATGGAGATACCGCGGGCGCGCAGACGCTCGACGCTTGGCCCGTCACTCAGGTCGGATCCTTGGACCGTATAGCCGAGATTGTGCATCACTTCGGCGATGCCGGACATGCCGATCCCGCCAATCCCGACAAAATGAATGACCCCAATATCGGTGCCGACACCCTTCATCGCGCGCGCGTATCCTCTCTGGATTTGGGCACGACACCGCGTGTAGCGGGCTTGGGTGCGGTGGCCGTCTGCGCAGCGCGAGGCGCAGTTTCGCCCACGCGGATCACGTCCATTAGATCAATTCCGCCCAACGTTTCGACCAGATCAGCGAGATCCTTGGCGGCGTCGGGCCGCCCGCAATTCCAGGCGCCATGCGCCGCGTTGGCCAGCGTGTCCGGCTTTTGCGCCATCGCCTGAATCTGTTTGGAAATGTCTTTGGCCAGCTTCGTGAAAATTTCCGACTGCCGCAAACGCAGCTTGTTCGCCTTGTCACCCGCACCTTCGGGAATACCGATGGTTTCCTGCGGTTGGCGAATCATGCGCGCCCCGCCAGCTTTCACCATTTCACGCGTGTTGGCGGCTTGGTGATCGTCGGTCGCGATCGGCAAGGGGATAAGGATCGCTGGGCGGCCAACCGCCGTAAGTTCGGCAATAGTTGATGCGCCGGCGCGGCCGATAAACAAATGCGTGTCCGCCAACCGCTCGTGCATGTCTTCGAAATAGGTCCCTAGTTCAGCCGGAATGTCGTGCTCGTTGTAACGCGCGCGTACGTTCTCAAGATCTTCGGAGCGGCATTGCTGGGTTATCTGCAATCGGCTGCGAAGCGGCGGCGGCAGCATGGCCAATCCGTCAGGCACGACCTCAGAGAGGATGCGAGCGCCTTGCGACCCGCCCGTCACGAGCACTCGCAGCAGGCTTTCATCGGTTAGGGCAGGGAAGTCCTGATCGCGCAGCGCTAGCACTTCCTCGCGAACCGGATTGCCAACCAGGTGCGTCTTGAAGGCAAACTTGCCTTTTAGACGATCCACATCCGGGTAAGACGTCGCGATCGCATCCACCCGACCTGATAGCAGACGGTTCACGCGACCAAGCATCGCGTTTTGTTCATGAACGACGGTCGGGATGTCGGCCTTCAACGCACCCAGCAAAGCGGGAAGCGCCGGATAGCCGCCAAACCCAATCACCGCGCTGGGTTCAAACGCCTCAAACAGCCTCATCGCCATCTGGCGCCCTTTGAGCACTGAACGAATGCCCGAAACCCACTTAAGCGGGTTTCTGCCAAAGCGCCCTGCCGGAAGAACATGCGCCGGCACGCTGGCTGGCTTGCCGGGGATGCTTGCCCCACGTTCATCGGTAATCAACGCGACATGATGACCACGGCTTTCGAGCTCGATTGCAAGGGCGAACGCCGGGATCAGGTGGCCCCCAGTTCCACCCGCCGCCAGCACAAAATGGCGGCTCGCGCCCGAGGGCACGGTCTGCGGACTATGGCTGTTCATGCGGGCGCCTCCTTGCGCTCGAAGAGGGTGCGTAGCCCCGGTACGTCGCGCTCAAGGTAGGGATTGCGCCGGGTAATCGCCAGCAATAGCCCAAGGGTAAGGCACACCGCCAGCATCGAGGACCCGCCATAGCTGACAAGCGGTAGGGTTGTTCCGGTCGCCGGCGTAAGCTTAAGGTTCACCCCAAGATTGATGAAAGCCTGACCGCCGAACTGGGCAATCAGGCCCGCCCCCGCCAAAAGCCCGAACATATCATCTTCGCCCGCTAAGCGAACCAGAACGCGGGCAATGATCGCAAGGTAGAGCAGCGCAATGATCCCGCACGTCAGCAAGCCAAACTCTTCACCGATCACCGAGAAGATATAGTCGGTGTGCGCCTCGGGCAGGTTGTATTTACGCGTTCCCAGCCACAGCCCGTTGCCGGTCCATCCGCCATTCAGCAGCGTCCGGTTGGCCAGATCCACCTGATCAAACGCGGTGCCCCCACCCAAGAACGCGTCGATCCGATTGCGCCCGTTTTCATAGGTGAAGTAAATGAGTGTTAGCGTCGCGGCACCCAACGCGATAATTCCGCCGATCCGCCAGATCGAAACCCCCGCCAGGAAGATAAGCACAAACCACGTCCCGGCGAAAAGCAGGGCTTCGCCCAAATTGGGCTGCAGCATCAGCAAGGAGGTGCAAGCCAGTGTAATGCCGGTGGCCAGCCAGAATACGGGGAGGTGCGGATCGCGCAGTCTCCAGGACAAGATCCAAGCGAGCGCAATGGCGAAACCGGGCTTCAGAAACTCGCTGGGTTGCAGACTCATTCCCACCCACAGCCAACGCACCGCTCCCTTGCGCTCGAAACCCATAAGCGGGACCAGCATGAGCAAAGCAAACATGACGAGCGCAACCACCAATCCTGTTCGCCGAGCGTTGTCGCGGCTAAGAAACGATAGCGCGATCATTCCGCTAAAGCCGAGCCCTAGGAAAACCGCGTGGCGCTTTACAAACCTGAACGGATCGAGGGTGACAGACGAGGTCGAGAGTTGATCCGCGCTTGCGGGCGAAGCGGCAAGAACGGCCGCCACTCCGATGGCCATAAGCGACAGGATCAGGAACAGCAGAACGCGATCCAGCTCGCTCCACCACACGCGCACGGCTTCGCGCCAGCCGCGGCGCACCGGAACTGGCATGCGGTAGGTCGATGCATCGGGACCGCCGCTTAATGGGGCTGGACGCGCGCCGTTCACGCTACAAAATCCTTTAAGGCTCCGTCGGGATCAGGGGCGACACTGCAATCGGCCATCACGCCTACCAATTGACGGAAGTGTTCGCCGCGTTTTTCGTAGTCGCGGAATTGATCGAAACTCGCGCAAGCGGGCGATAGGAGGACAATTTCGCCGGGCTTGGCCGCTTCCTGCGCGCGCCGCACGGCTTCGGACACGAGTTCGCAGCGCTCGACGGTGATCCCCTTAGCCTCCAGCAGTTCAGCGAAGCGCGGGCCCGCCTCGCCCACCGTGTACGCGACCGCCACGTTGCCCAGTTCCGCTTCGGTTTCACCGAGCCCGTCTTCTTTCGCGAGCCCACCCACGATCCAGTGCACCCTTGGCCCGCTTTCGCCGGGCGGATACGCCGCAAGCGCGGGCGCGGTCGAGGCGGGGTTGGTCGCCTTGCTGTCGTTGATGAAGATCACACCGTGATCTTCGCCGACAAACTCCATCCGGTGCGGCAAATTGCGAAAGCGCGGCAGGGCGTGACGCCATTGAGCCTCCGTGACGCCCAGTTCTTCAACCAGCGCCACGGCCACGGCCACGTTTTGAAGATTATGCGGCCCTTGGAGAGTGGGCCACTCGCTTTGAAGCGGGGCGAAACGATCGAGATCGGCCACAAGGGCGCGCCCATCTTCCCGACGAGCGTCTTCGGCTTGGAAGATGTCGCCGCACGGTCCATCGAGCGTCCCGAACACAGCGAGGTTCCGGGTGGACTGCATTCCAGGCAGCCGCGCTTTCGAAGCCGCGTACCCGGCAAAGCCGTCGTAACGATCCAGATGATCGGGCGTGATGTTCGTGAGCGCGGCCGCCTCGCAATCCAGATCATGCGTGATGTCGATCTGGTAGCTGGAAAGCTCCAACACATAGACGCCCACGCCGCGCTCGTTCGGGGCGAGCGGCTCCTGGGCCAGGATCGGCTCGCCGATATTGCCGCCCAGAACGCTCGGCACGTTTGCCATCTGCAGAATGTGGTGCACAAGAGCGACCGTGGTGGACTTACCATTCGTGCCCGTCACGCCGACGACTTTGTGCGGGAGCAAATCGGCGCGGGCCTGCGCGAACAATTCGATATCGCCTATAAGACGCACACCATGCGCCTTGGCGTGGGCGGTGATGGGGTGCGTGTTGAGCGGGACACCGGGAGAGACCACCAAGCCATCAAATCCCGAAAGATCCATTTCGAGCGGGTCTTTCAACACGCAGCGCCCTTCGAAGCGAGCGCGGGCAACATCCTGCAAATCCCACGCCGTCACCTCGGCTCCGCTTGCGAGCAGCGTCTCGACCGCCGCCGCGCCGGAGCGGGCGAGGCCCAGAACGGCGTAGCGTTTCCCGGCAAAGGCGCTGGAGGTGATCATCGCAGCTTCAATGTTGCCAATCCGGCCAGAGCGAGGACGATGGCGATGATCCAGAACCGGATCACAACCTTGCTCTCGCTCCAGCCCAGTTGTTCAAAATGGTGGTGGATCGGCGCCATGCGGAACACGCGTTTACCCGTGCGCTTGAACCAGAAGACCTGAATAATCACGCTCATCGCTTCGAGCACGAACAGCCCGCCCACGATAGCGAGAACAACTTCGTGGTGCGAGGCGACAGCGATAGCGCCCAATGCCCCGCCCAGCGCAAGGCTGCCGGTGTCGCCCATGAAGACCGCCGCGGGAGGCGCGTTGAACCACAGGAAGGCGAGGCCCCCGCCCATGATGGCCGCGCAGAAGATCGCCAGTTCGCCCGCGCCGGGGACATGCGGAATGCCGAGATAGCCCGAGAAGTCGGGCCGTCCCACAAGGTAGGCGATGATCGCGAAGGTGCCGCTGGCGATGATGACGGGCATAATCGCCAAACCGTCGAGCCCATCGGTCAGGTTCACCGCGTTGCCCGCGCCCACCATGACGAAGGCCGCAAAGACATAATACCCATAGCTCAGTGGGATCGAGACATCCGAAAAGAACGGGATGTAGAGATTGGTGTTGATCTGGCTGACGATGATGTAGCTCGCCACGCCCGCCACCGCGAATTCCATCAGCAGGCGCACCCGGCCCGAAACCCCGCGATGCGAGTTCTTGGTGACTTTGTCGTAATCGTCGAGAAATCCGATCAGGCCAAAACCGACCGTCACCGCGAGGCACGCCCAAACGAACGGATTGCTCAAATTCATCCAGATCAAAAGCGACAGGGTCAGCGCGATAAGGATCATCAGCCCGCCCATGGTCGGCGTTCCGCGTTTGGCCAGATGGCTTTGCGGCCCATCTTCGCGGATCGGTTGACCTTTGCCCTGCCGCACGCGCAGCAGATTGATAAATCTCGGGCCGATCAAGAGCCCGATGAGCAAAGCTGTGAGAAGCGTCGCCCCAGCGCGGAAGGTTTGATAGCGCACCAGATTGAAGATGCCTTCAAATTCCATCCATTCCGCTAGGAAGTACAGCATTTCGAAAGATCCCCTGCGCCGCCTAAACCTGCGCGCTTGTGAAGTGTGTCACCAGCTTGCCGAGACCGACGGAATTTGACCCTTTGACCAGCACCGCATCGCCATGGGTCAGGGAGTAATCGGTCAGCGCCGCAATAGCCTCGTCTGGTCCTTCGCAATGCGCGAAGCTGGGGGCCTTGCCAACCGAAGCGCTCTCCGCTTTCCCCAATTCCCCCGCGAGCGCGTGCATTTCATCGCCCACCAAGATCACGTGGTCGATTTGGGCCTCAATAATGGGGTCCAGCAGCTGAGCGTGAAAGCGCTCTGCGAAGTCACCCAGTTCTTTCATCGCACCTAAGACCGCCACCCGCCGGTGCGCCGGTGTCTGGCCCAAAGAACGCAAGGTGGCGCGCATCGAAGCGGGGTTGGCGTTGTAGCTTTCGTCGATCAACAAGGCCTTGCCGCCGGTTACGTCAATCTGGTGGCGTTCGCCGCGTCCCTTGAGGCCGCCCATCTCCGCTAGAGCCAGCCCTGCACTCGCCAAATCGCCGCCCGCGGCGCGCACAGCGGCCATCACCGCCAGTGAGTTCATCACCCAGTGATCCCCGGGCTCGGAAATGGTGTAGCACAGCCGCTGCTCGCCGAGATCCGCCGTGACCAGCGATCCGCCTTGCGAGTTCACGATAGCGTCCAACAGGCGGACATCAGCATTCGCGCTGCGACCAAAGGTGACGATCTTGGCCCCGAGTTTTTGGGCGTGGCCAATCAACCGTTCGGTTTCGGGCAGGTCTGCCGGGATGATCGCGGTGCCGCCTTCAGGCAACCCGGTGAATATCTGCGCCTTTTCATCGGCAATCGCCTCAATCGATCCAAGGTTTTCGATATGAGCGGGCGCGATAGTCGTGATCACGGCGACATGAGGGCGAACGAAGTCGGCCAAAGGCGCGATCTCGCCCTTATGGTTCATACCCATCTCAAACACGCCAAAGCGCGCGCGGGCCGGCGTGCGCGCCAGGCTGAGCGGGACGCCAACATGGTTGTTGTAAGAACGGACAGAGCGGTGCGCCCCGCCCCGGCTGGCGCGGTCGAGCGCGTTGAAGATCGCCTCTTTCACACCCGTCTTGCCAACCGAGCCGGTGACGCCGATCCGCACCGCTTCGCACCTTTCGCGCGCCGCGCGCGCCAAAACGTGCAGCGCCTCGCTTGTGTCTTTCACCAGAACATGCGGGAAATCGACCGGGCGGTCGGTGATCGCAGCGACAGCGCCTTTCTCAAAGGCCATGGGCAGGAATCGGTGCCCGTCCATCGCTTCTCCTTTGAGCGCGATGAAGAGATCGCCTGGCTTCACGTCGCGGCTGTCCATTTCGACGCCTGAGGCCTGGAACGGCGCGCTCGCCACGCCGCCGGTTGCCTCCGCAATCTCGCTGGCACTCCAAAGGGCAAGCGGCAGCCGGTCGCGCGCCGATGTGGGCCATACCCGAAGCAGCGGATGGATTTGCGCGATAGCCGCACTCATGACGATGCCCCTTTGCCGAACTCGGCGGCGCATTCGCGCGCAACCTCGACATCGTCGAATGGCAGAACCTGCATTGTTTCTCCTGACCCGATTACTTGTCCTTGCTCATGGCCCTTTCCGGCGATGAGGATAATGTCGTTCGCGCCTGCGGCTTCGATGGCTGCGGCGATCGCGTCGCGCCGTCCGGGCACTTCGCGCGTTGTGGCGGCGCTGTCACCGCGTGTCGTCCCTGCGAGGACGGCTGTACGGATTGTGGCTGGATCTTCACCGCGCGGGTTATCGTCGGTGACGATGACGACATCGGCGCCCATGGCCGCCACCTCACCCATGGCCGCGCGTTTGCCCGTATCGCGATCTCCACCCGCGCCGAACGCCACCAAAAGCTTGCCTGCCTTTGCGGTGTCGACATGGGGGCGAAGCGCAGCCATCGCGGCTTCCAGAGCGTCGGGCGTGTGCGCGTAATCAACATAGACCGGCGCGCCCTTGGGGGTAAGGCACGCGCGCTCCAAACGACCGCGCACGGGCTGCAACCGTCCGAGCGCGTCGAACACGGCGGACACCGGCGCGCCCGTGGATATGGCCAACGCCGCCGAAACAAGCGCGTTCGCGGTTTGATAGGCGCCGATAAGCGGCAGTTTGACGATGCGGGTCTCACCCGCGTGCTCAATTGTCAAAGTCTGGCCCAACTGGCTCGCCTCACGCGCCACCAGTTTGAGGAACGCCCCGCCCTCGCCGACGGTGCGCACTTTCAGTCCGCGCTTTTCGGCGCACTCGATCGCTTTGACGGTCCATGGGTCTTCCCCGGGCCCAACGTGGATGACGGCTATCCCGGTCGGTTCAACCACCTCGGTGAAGAGCCGCATTTTGGCCTCGAAATAGGCCTCCATCGTCCCGTGATAATCGAGGTGATCGCGGCTGAAATTGGTGAAGGCTCCCGCGACCACGCGCAGCCCTTCGTTGCGGAATTGCGAGAGCCCGTGGCTGGACGCTTCGTAAGCGACATGGGTCACGCCCTCGCGCGCCAAGCCGCTCATATTGCTGAGGAACGTGACGATATCGGGCGTCGTCAGCCCGGTCGAGATGCTGCCGTCGGGCGTGGTCACACCCAGCGTGCCGATGCTGGCCGCGCGAAGGCCCGTCATGCGCCAGATTTGGCGCGTCATTTCGGCGGTGGAGGTTTTGCCGTTCGTCCCCGTGACAGCCACGATGGTGTCCGGCACCGGCGTGAAGAACCCGGCGGCGAGCCGCGCGAATGTCTGGCGCGGCTCCTCGCTCGCGATGTGCAACGCGCCGTCCACCCGCGCTTCCTCGCGCGCGACCACCGCCAACGCGCCCGCCTCGACCGCGGCTGGGATGAAATCCTCGGCGTTAAAGCGCGCGCCGCGAAACGCGCCAAACACCGTGCCCGGCGCCACTTTGCGGTGATCTATCGCAAAGCCGGTGACCGTGCCGTCACTTGGCTCTCCCAGCTCTACGCCGATCCGCGCTGCGAGGCTGGCCAGCTTCACGGGCGCTTCTCGAGCAGATGTTCGAGGTCGCTCACATCGACATCGCGCGTGTTGTCGGGCCGCACGCTCAGCATTGGCCCCGCGCGGCGGATGAGATTACCGACAATCGGCGCGGCGTTGAAATAGGCGGTGCGCCCGGCCATCGCGTGGGTGATCTTGGGCTCATCGAGCGAAACGACGACGACATAGCGCGGGCGATCCATCGGGAACGCGGCGGCAAAGGTGCTGATAATGCGCGTGGTTGAATAGCGCCCATTGACCAGCTTTTCCGCCGATCCCGTCTTGCCACCGACGCGAAAGCCGATGGCCGCCGCGTTCGCGTTGCGACCCGTGCCGTGCTTGACGACAAGGCGCAAAAGCTGACGCATTTTCTGCGAGGTCGAGGCTTTGAACACGCGCGTGCCCGGCTCGGCCTGACCCGGCGCGACCTTCTGCAAGGTGGCGGGCCGCATGATCCCGCCATTGACCATCGCCGAATAGGCGTTGGCCAAATGCAGCGGCGTCACGTTGAAGCCGTGGCCGTAGGCGGCGACCTTGGTGGTGAGCGGCGACCATTTGCCTTGCGGCCATAGCGGTTCGCTCTTGCCCTTGAGTTCAATATCCGACGCGCGGTTCATACCCAGGTCAAGCCAGACGCTGCGCAGGCGTTCCCCGCCCAATTGCTCGGCCACTCGCATGGTCACCGTGTTCGACGAATAGGCCAGCGCCTCGGGAATAGTGAGGATGTCGCCCTTGTCCTCGTAGTCTTCGAAAGTGCGGCCACCCGCCTCGACCGGAGTGGCGTCCCACTGGCGCGTGAGGTCAGTGATCACGCCCGCGTCGAGCGCGGCGGCGACCGTCAAGGGTTTGAAGACCGACCCCAGTTCGCCGCGCAGATAGGTCACGCGGTTGGTCGTGTTGTTGACGTCCGCCTGGGTCACGCGGTTGGGATTGAAATCGGGGAGCGACGCCATCGCGATGACTTCGCCCGTGTCGACATCCAGCACCACACCCGCCGCGCCATCCGCCTTGGCCAGCATCATTCCGCGCCGCATCTCGTCTTCGAGCGCGCCCTGGACGCGGACATCGATCGAAAGCTCGACCGGCTCGGCTCGGAGCTCCGGATCGGACAAGCGCGTGTTCAGCGCCTCTTCCATACCGAAGACGCCGGATTGCGTTTCGCCATCATCGGCCACACCGCCCAAGACATGCGCGGCAAGGCGCCCTTGCGGGTAATGCCGATCGAGAATCTCCGGCGATTGGAGCGCGACTTCGCCGAGCGCCCACACCGCGTTCGCCTCTTCCGGAAGAATACGTTTGCGCAGATATCCGCCTTTGCCCGAGGCAAGCTGCTGCGCGACCTGCGTTTCGTCCATATCGGGAAAGATGGCTTTTAGCTCACGCGCCAACTCCTCCGGCGGGCGGATCAAGGGCGATTGGCCGCCCCCATCCATCGCCTTGGGGTAGAAATAGAGCGAATAGGCCGGATAGGCGCCCGCCAGCGGCACCCCGTTGCGGTCAACAATCTCACCCCGCGGCGGAACAAGACTGTTGCCGTTTCCGGGACGGTTCGAAGGCCCCGCCCCATCCAGGCCCAACCAGAGGATTTGGACCAAGGCCACCAGCGTGAGCGCGACAAAGGCCAAGGCGAGAAAGAACACGCGTTGCCGCGCGCTGTTCAGCAAGCGCGCGCGCAAAGCCTGCAGCGTTTCGGCAGGCGCGTAACGGTTTCGCGCGCCGTGGCTTTGAGGAACGGTCGCGCGCGGGAAAGTCGCTGGCTTTGCCGGTTTTTCAGCGCGCGCACGTGGCTTCACGCGGATCAGATCAGGGACCGCGTCAAACAGACTTGCCTGTTCGCCTCCGAAGGCGCGCGCGCCTGTGGTCATTCAGTTGTCTCAAGCGCGAAAGTCTGAGCGGTCTGCGCCTTGGCGGGCCGGATGGGAGAAGCGGCGATCAGCATGTCGCCCAGAGTTTCGACGAACACCGTGCCCGCGTCCTGGGGCACGTCGGCGGATGCCAAAGTTATCGGCGCGCCAGAAACGGGCGAGACCATCGGACGACGCGCAAAGTCTTGCGCCGCGCCGGAATCGGCGCGCGCCACACGGATCGGCGCTGGCGCACCGGGACCACGCGGTTGACCAAGCGAGGCCAACTGACGGCGCGTGTCGAGATACTGATCGGCGCGCGGCGCGACAAAGCCCAACTCCACCCTGTTCCAACGGGCCAATTGATGCTGGCTGGCGCGGGCCTGAAACTCGGTTTCCAAACGCTGTTTCTTGATCTTCATCTGGACGATCCGCTTGTCCGCAAGCATCACCTCGTTGCGCACCGCGTGGACGCTGAGGCTGAGCGCTGCAAAAACCGCGAAACAGATGCCGAGAAGAGCGCCCCACCCGATTTGGCGCAGGCGCGATGTGGTCATCATCATGGCATCATCCTTTCGGGAAACGAGCGGGCTGGAGCGTGAGTGCGAACGGCATGGCGCAGCACCGAAGAACGCGAGCGCGGGTTGCGCGCAATCTCGGCTTCGCTGGGGCGGATCGCCTTTGAAACCTTGGTGAAAGTCGGAGCGGGACCAGGGATTTCGCCAGGCAAGTGGCGGGACACGGCGCGACCGGCGCCCGAGGCCTCGCGCAGGAACCGCTTGACGATGCGGTCTTCAAGACTGTGGAACGACACCACGGCAAGCACGCCGCCTTCACGCAGCAGCGTTTCAGCCGCGATTAGACCGGCCCTGAGTTCGCCGAGTTCATCGTTGATATGGATGCGCACCGCTTGAAAGCTGCGCGTCGCGGGATCCTTCTTGTCGTGCGGACGATAGCCCAGCGCCTTGCGCACCACGCGCGCCAGATCGCCGGTTGTCTCCAGCGGGCGCGCCGCCACGATCGCGCGCGCGACGCGGCGCGACTGGCGCTCTTCGCCGTATTCGTAGAGCACATCGGCGATGGCCGCTTCGTCGGCAGTGTTGAGAAAATCGGCGGCGCTTTCGCCCTCACCGCTCATGCGCATGTCGAGCGGCCCGTCCTGCTGGAAGGAAAAGCCCCGCTCGCCCTGATCCAGCTGCATGGATGACACGCCGATATCGAGCACCACCGCATCAAGCGGTCCGACACCCAGCGCGGAAAGCTCATCCGCCATTTCCGAAAAGCGGCGCTCGTGCAGCGACAACATAGGTTTATGCGCGGCGACCATCGACGACCCTGCGGCAATCGCACTTGGGTCGCGATCAAACGCGTAAACTCGCGCGCCGCCTTCCAGCAGCGCGGCGGTGTAACCTCCTGCGCCGAAAGTACCATCGGCCATGATCTTGCCCGCTTCGGGATGAACCGCAGCCGCCACTTCGTCGAGCAGGACGGGAATGTGCGGGGCGGCGGAGACGGGTTGGATCATCATCCACCCCGCTTTCTGGACTTTGCCTCGGCCTCGGCCATGGCGTCTTCGCAGTCCATCCAGATGTCTTCGAAATCGTCCCCAAGGTCGCGCAGAACCTCTGGGGCCCAGATCGTAAAGTAGGTACCCATCCCGTTGAGGTAGAGCCCGGTTTCGATCCCCGCGCGCGCGCGCAACGCCTCGGGCATGACAAAGCGGCCGCTGTCGTCAAACGGCATCTTGCGATAGCCGAACAGGCTCATCCGGCGGCGTTCAACGTCAATTTCTTTGCCGATCTTGGCGGCAAGCTCTTGCTCATGCGCGAGCTGGCTTTCCAGATCAGCTTCGTAGTTGACGCCGAAACCAATCAGGCACTTCCAGCCGTCTTTCCATTTGTGGTGACGCGCCAGACACAGTGTTTTCTGCCCGCCGCTCGCGAGCTTGATCCCGTTGCGAAAGTCAGGAGGCAGGACGAAGCGGCCCTTATCGCCCGCCGGCGAATAGGCTTGTCCGCTATATCCTCCAAAAGCCGACACCTCGGCCACTCCCCTTATCCCAACGCTGGATCGGTCCCAGCGATCGATCCTTCACCAAACGCGGCCGAGCTCCGGGCACAGCTTCCCCGCCGCCGAACCGCGCGTGAGCGCGATCAGCGCGCCAATCGAGAGAAAGGCGCGGGAGACACAGACGTGTTTGATGGAACACGGTAATATCCGGGAACCACTAGGGATTCTAGGGTGAAATTAGGGATTTTAGGGGATCGTGATTTAGATAATTGTATTTATTGAATTTTTATCAGCACCGCTGAAGGCGCAATCGCCATTGAGAGCTGAATAAGTGTCCGAAACTGCCGACTGAACCCCTTAAAATCCCTGCGAATCCCTAAAGGCGAGTCGATTGCCGACGGTTCCATGCGACTTCACCCCAATCTGTCCCGCAAAATCCCCAAAGTCCGACAGCGAACCCGTGCGCTTTCGATCAGCTTCGCTCAACTTCGACTTCGGATTTAGGCAGATCGAGTGGCTCTGGAGGCTCGGTCGGCGGTGTATCTGGCACGATGACCGTTCCATCGGGTGCGGTCTCGCTGATAGGCGAATCCGCGTCCTCGCCTTCCTCCGGCTCAAGCAACGGTTCGGCTGGAATGTCCGGCACGACGCCCGCATCGGCCAAAGGATCGCGCTGCGGCGGCGCGGCGGTTGGCTCGGTCGTCGGTGCGGCGTCGGGAACAGCCGCTTCCTCCGCTATGTCGGCCTGACCGCCAATGATGCTCGCGACGCCGATCACAACGACCATGGCGGCAAGCCCGGTGACGCCGACTTGCAAGCGCTGCAGGGCTTCCGCCCGTGTGCCTCCCAGAGGCGCGTCGCGCGGGGCCGTATCCACGACCGATGCCCCGGCCTCAGCCCGGTTGTCCTTCAACAGTCCGAAAAGATCTCGCGCCGCCATAACGCAGGCAAACCTATCAGCCCTCGGTGGGTGTTTCCAGCCACTCAAACACGGGCAAACCTTTGGAGGCGAGCCATTCGGCGTTGTAGAGGGTGGAGAGATAGCGAAAACCGGTGTCGCACAGGATCGTCGCGACTTGCGGGTTCTCGCGGCCTTCCGCAACAAGCTGTTTGCCCAGTTCCACCGCGCCCGCCACGTTGATGCCGGAAGATATGCCGAGGCACAGCCCTTCTTCGCGCAGCAATCGGCTCACCCAGACAAGGCCTTCTTCGTCCGATATCCGGAACTGCGTGTCGATCACCGCGCCTTCGAGGTTGCCCGTGATGCGGCCCTGCCCGATGCCTTCCGCGACGGACGAACCTTCCGATTTCAGTTCGCCGTGCGCGTAGTAGCTGTAGAGCGCGGCGCCATGCGGATCGGTCAAGGCGATGCGCACATCGGGGTTTTTCTCTTTAAGGCCTAGGCCCACACCCGCGATCGTCCCGCCGGTTCCCGCAGCGCAGGTGAACCCGTCAATCTTGCCGTCGGTCTGCTCCCAAAGCTCGGGCGCGGTGCCTTCGATATGCGCGCGGCGGTTGGCGGTGTTGTCAAACTGTCCCGCCCAAATGGCGCCCTCGGTCTCTTCCGCCATGCGGCGCGAGACGTGCTGGAAATGGCACGGATCGGCGTATTTAGTCGGAGGGACAAGAACGAGCTCAGCGCCCAGAGCGCGCAACGTGTCCATTTTCTCCTTCGACTGGTTGTCGGGCATGACGATGATTGTCTTGTAGCCCAACGCGTTGGCCACCAGCGCGATACCAATGCCCGTGTTGCCCGCCGTGCCTTCGATCACGGTGCCTCCGGGCTTCAGCTCGCCGCGTTCTTCGGCGTCGCGGATCATGTAGAGTGCGGCGCGATCTTTGACCGACGCGCCTGGGTTGGCAAACTCGCACTTGCCCCAGATATCGCAGCCCGCCGCTTCGCTTGGTCCAGCGAGGCGGACCAACGGCGTGTTCCCAATAAGGGCGAGAGTGTCGCCGATAGGTTGAGTGATGTTCATGGGGGCCGAACTAGTCCCTGACGCCAGCCCCCGCAAACAAGTTTAGTCTTCAGGGCTGATAGTGACCTTCATACCATCCAGCGCCGCGGTGAACGGCACCTGGCACGAAAGGCGCGAGTTTTCCTTGCGGTGATCGGACGATTCGAGAAGATCGTCTTCATCTTCGCTCATTTCGGGCAGTGTGCCCCCGCCCGCATCGTCAATGTAGACATGACACGTCGCGCACGAGCAGCATCCGCCGCACAGGGCCAGCAATTCGTCAAAGCCGTTGTCGCGTAGCGCTTCCATCACGGTGACGCCTTCGTCCACTTCGATGTCGCTGGTTGCGCCTTCACGTGTGGTGACGGTCAGCTTGGGCATATGAGTTGTTCCTTGTGCTCTTAATTCAGCGCAATCCACGCGCTATCGGACAAACTTCAGGGCTGCTAAGCGGTTCCAAAGCAACTGGCAACTAGGATAGGCGAGATGGGTCTGACGAGTGAGCGGATCAAGCATGGGCTCGACGCGCTGGCGCAGTCCGATCCGCGTGTCGCGCAAGAGCTCGACCGCGTTGGCTATCCCGAGGCGCGCCTGCGGGATCGCGGGTACAAAACGTTGCTGCGAACCATCGTGGGCCAACAGGTGTCCGTCGCCGCCGCCAGCTCGATGTGGAACAAGCTGGAGACCGAGCTTGGCCCCGATTTCACGACCTCTTGCCTCCTCAGCCGCGACTTCGACACGCTGCGCGCCTGCGGGCTTTCGCGCCAGAAACAGGGCTATGCGCGGTCCTTGTGCGAGCTGGTCGAAGCGGGCGCGGTGAACTTTGACGCGATGCCCGAAGACGACGAGGAAGCGATCGCCCAGCTCACGCAGATCAAGGGGATCGGGCGCTGGTCGGCGGAGATCTACCTGCTGTTCGCCGAGGGCCGCGCCGACATTTGGCCGGCCGGAGACCTTGCCGTGCAGGAAGGCGTGAAGCGCTTGCTCGAGCTGGACGAGCGACCGAAAGAAAAGGAACTTCGCGATCTCGGCGCACAATGGTCACCCCATCGCGGACCGATGGCGATCTTCACATGGCACTACTACGCCAATCCCGCGCTTTGAACTAGAGTGTATTGCTGATATAACACAACAGTTCAGACTGTAAGCAGGAGCCTTCAATGCCGACTCCGACCCCAGATTTACCAAGTGTGGCTTATTGGCGGGTCGTCGCCCTACGCGTGATTTACCTCTTGATCGTATTGGGCCTTAGCCGGTTCGTCTGGCAGCAATTGCTATTTGAGGCTGCGGACATGGCGACGATGACAGGCGTTGCCAAAACGATGATGGCCACACTTGTGATCCTGTGCCTGTTTGGCCTGCGCTACCCGCTTGATCTGTTACCTGTGCTTATCTTTGAGTTCATGTGGAAGACGCTCTGGATGCTTTTCATCGCGCTCCCCGCCGCTCTTCAAGATCGCTGGACCGACAGTATCGAAGCGCTCTTTATTGAATGTGTGGGGGTTGTGATCTTGTTGTTCGTGGTTCCTTGGGGATACGCTTGGGCGCGTTGGATGGCGCGACCATCGGAACACTGGATGCCGGAACGATCACAGGGTGTAACGCGATAGCAAACGCAAGTCCGCGCATGCACTCATCCGGCGTTGGAGGCCTTGGGCCCCACACGTGAAAAGCCGCCACCCTTGCGATCAGCAGCGCTTATCGGCAGGCTTTGCAGATGACTTTTCTCCTCTGCTCTACAAAGCGCCATCACAACGCGATGGTGGCGACTAAATGAGACCCGATCGGATCGTTCGACCCATTTCGCGTGCGCAAGCCTCACCGAAGCTTGCGGCAACGCTGGCTGACGCTTTTCAAGACGATCCCGCGCTTTTGTGGATCGTTCCCGATCCACTCCGCAGGAAAAAAATGCTGCCGGGGTTCTTCGCGGTCATGGTCGAACAGTCGTTTCGCCATGGAGAGGTGCTGGCGTCAGAGGACTATTGCGCCGTCAGCCTATGGTATCCGCCCGGCAAAGTGAAAGACGGGCCACTCATCTCGCTTTGGGACAATCTGCGAATGCTCCCCTTGTTCAAGGGCGCGCTTGGTCGCGCCCTTTCGGTTTCCGACGCCATGTACGCGCGCCACCCCCGCCCTCAGCCGCATTCCTATCTGCGCTATGTCGGCGTCGCGCCGGAAGCCCAAGGCAAAGGCTGGGGCGGCGCGCTGGTTCGCGCTGGCGTGTCGCGCGCCCATGAGAAAGGGCTTGGCGTGCTTCTGGAAACCGCAACCCCATCCAACGTGGCCATCTATAGCCGCCTTGGCTTCGCCGTGGACGAAGAATGGACTGTGCCTGATGGGGGTCCCCAATTCTGGACGATGTCGCGCGCCCGCGACTGATCTGGAGGAGGCGAACGACGCGCCGTCTCGTTTCGGCACACCCACTCTTGCAAGGCGCATAGGTACCTGTATTGTCGCGCCAACACACCTGCCCCCATTGGAGAGTCGAAACTCATGATCCCGCAGTCCTTGACCGCGCGCTTGCTCGCCGCCACCGCCGCGTTGAGCACACTCGCCATCCCAGCCTCGGTTTCCGCCGACACGCAAACCACTTCCGGAACCCAAATGACCAACACTCAAGAAGCCGCCTCTTTGATCCCGCGCGACGCGCTGTTCGGCAATCCAACCAAAGCGCAAGGCCGCCTCAGCCCGGACGGGAAGTATCTCAGCTGGCTCGCGCCCAAAGACGGGGTGCTCAACATTTGGGTGGCCCCGCGCGATAATGTTGACGCCGCCAAGGCGATGACTTCAGCCACCGATCGGCCGATCCGAAGCCACTTTTGGTCCGGCGATTCCAAGAGCGTGGCCTACATCCAGGACAAGGGCGGTGATGAGAACTTCCTGCTTTACAAGATCGATGTCGCCACGGGCGAAGAAACGACGCTGACCCCGTTTGAGAACACACGCGTCCAAATTTTCGGGAGTTCGGAAACGATCAAGGACAAAATCCTGATCGGCGTGAACAATCGCGATCCGCAATTCCATGACGTCCACCTGCTCGACATGAACACGGGCGAGTTGGAGCTCGTGTACGAGAACAACGCCTACGCTGGCTTTTTGGCCGACGATAGCCTGACCCTGCGCATGGCGACCCGCCAAAACGCCGACGGGGGAACCGATTACTTCGGCGTCACCGACAACGTCGTCTCGGAAGAACCGTTCGAAAGCACGGCGATGGAAGATTCGCTCACCACGTCTCCCGCAGGATACACAACCGATGGTTCGATCCTCTATTGGCTCGACAGCCGTGGCCGCGACACCGCGGCTTTGTTTGCGCAGGACACTGGAACCAGCGAGAAAACGCTGATTGCGGAAGACGCCAAGGCCGACCTTGGCGGCACGATCCGCGACACCAAGACCGGTGTGGTCCAGGCCTATTCGGTCAATTACCTCACGAACGAATGGACCGCGATCGACCCGGAATTGGGCGCGGCGCTCGATTGGCTCGATAGCAAGCTCGATGGCGATTTCGGTATTTCCAGCCGCACCGACGACGATCAGACCTGGATCGTGTGGAACGATCCGATCACCGCGCCTTCGCAAAGCTTCATCTTCGACCGTCAGGCCGAAACGCTCACGCCCTTCTACGTCACGCGTCCCGAGTTGGAAGGCGCGCCGCTGCAGAAGATGCATCCGGTTGAGATCACGAGCCGCGATGGGCTTACTTTACCCTCTTATCTGACGCTTCCGCCCGGCACGGACAGCGACGGCGACGGGCGTCCCGACGAAGCGGTTCCGATGGTTCTGCTCGTCCATGGTGGCCCGTGGGCGCGCGACGAATATGGCTTTGCCAGCACCGTCCAATTCCTCGCCAATCGCGGCTACGCAGTGCTGCAGGTCAACTTTCGCGGATCGACCGGTTTTGGGAAGAACTTCCTGAACGCGGGCAACCTCGAATGGGGCCTGAAAATGCACGACGACCTGATCGACGCGACCGACTGGGCGATCGCGGAGGGCATCACCAACGAAGATCAGGTCGCCATCATGGGCGGATCTTATGGTGGCTACGCGACGCTCGCGGGACTTGCCTTCACGCCGGAAAAGTTTGCGTGCGGCGTCGATATTGTCGGCCCTTCCAACCTTGAAACGCTGCTGTCGACCATTCCGCCCTATTGGGCGCCGGTGGTGAAGATCTTCCATGAGCGTATGGGCGATCCGAACACCGAAGAAGGTCTCGCGCTGCTCAAAGCCGCCAGCCCGCTTTACAAAGCGGACCAGATCACCAAGCCCTTGTTGATCCTCCAAGGCGCGAACGATCCCCGCGTGAAGCAGGCCGAAAGCGACCAGATCGTTGGTGCGATGAAAGAGGCCGGCATCCCGGTCACCTACGTGCTCTATCCCGATGAAGGCCACGGTTTCGCGCGCCCGGTCAACAACATCTCGTTTGTGGCTATTTCCGAGAACTTCCTGGCCTCATGCTTAGGCGGGCGAAGCGAGCCGATCGCGAACTCGGTGGCTGAAAGCACTGCGGAAATTCTCGAAGGCGCGGAACATGTCGTCGGTCTGGAAGACGCGCTCAAAGGGGAATGACAAGCCCGATAGCCTCGCCTAGGTAGGTTCCAAACAAGCAACCTATTATCATGGAGAGGGATCACATGGGCGAGGCACCCAAGCGCGCAATTTTCATCACGGGCGGAGGCTCGGGCATTGGCCGGGCCATCGCCACCTACTTTGGTGAGCGCGGCTGGTTTGTCGGGGTAACCGACATCGACCAGCAGGGCATGGAAGAGACGCTGAGCCTTATTCCCGGCGGCTTCAAATACGCGCACACTCTGGATGTGCGCGACCGCGCCGCCTGGGACACCGCCCTCGAAGCCTTTTCGACCGCCGCGGGTGGGCGCATCGACGTTGTCGTTAACAACGCCGGGATCGGGACGGGTGGCCCGCTCGCCGAATTGGAAGTCGAAGAGATCGACCGTTGCCTCGATATCAATCTACGCGGGGTGCTTTACGGCGCGCAGGCCGCCTATCCGCACCTCAAGAAGACCGCGCCTGGCTCCGCCGTCATCCATATCGCCAGCGCCGCTGGCCTGACCGGAGGCCCCGGGATGAGCGTCTATTCCGCCACCAAATTCGGCGTGCGCGGAATTGCCGAAAGCCTGGATGCGGAATGGGCGCCCGACGGGATCAAATCGTGCTCTATCTGCCCCAGCTTTATCGACACGCCGCTGCTCGATGGAACAGGCAACCGTAGCTCAAACGAGCCTGTTCGTGACCGTGTGCAAGCCGCTGGGCTTGAAATCACTCCGGTCGTGGAAGTGGCCAAAACCGTGTGGGACGCGGTGCACGGCGATGACTTGCACTATCTCGTGGGCAAGACCGCCAAATCGCTAAACTTTGCCAAGCGCTGGATGCCGGGCCGCATCCGCAAGCGCAATCGCTCCAGCGCCTCGCTGCTTGGCCGCTAAAGGTCAGCCGACCAAAGCATCGATTGCGCGCGCCATGGTCACGTCGCGCGTCGACAATCCGCCTGCATCGTGCGTTGTCAGCGTGATCTCAACCTTGGCGTAGACGTTGAACCATTCGGGGTGGTGATCCTGGCTGTCCGCAAGCAGAGCCACACGGCTCATGAAGCCCCACGCTTCGGAAAAGTCGCCGAATTGGAACGTGCGCTGGATCGCCTTGCCTTCGCGCGTCAGTTCCCATTGGGGATGATCGGCGAGCAGCCGGGCGCGATCGTCTTCGGAGAGTTCAGGGAGGTTGGACATGGCCGAGGGGACTCCTGTCGGGTGTGTTGTGAGTGGAAACGCTTTTCCCTAACGCACTAGACGATGCAAGGTTCTGATGCTCCCCGCATTTACGCCCAAGACCTCGCCTGTCGGCGCGGCGACCGGCTGTTGTTCCGCAAGCTTTCGCTGGAGCTTGGGCCGGGCGAGGCGTGCCATGTGACGGGCGCGAACGGGAGCGGCAAGACAACTCTAATCCGAACCTTGGCCGGCCTAAGCGCGCCCTTTGCGGGCACGGCGCGTTGTGAAGGCGCGATTGGCCTTATGGACGAGCGCACCGGCCTTGATCCCGAGCAGCCGCTCGGGCGCGCGCTGGAGTTCTGGTTTTCGCTCGACGGCACGAACGACCGCGAGACCGTGTTGAATCGGCTGCGGCTTACCGGTCTTGTCGATGTGCCCGTCCGATATCTCTCCACCGGGCAAAGGAAGCGCGCGGGGCTCGCCAGGCTTTTGGGCCAGGGCGCAAAGGTGTGGCTGCTGGACGAACCGCTTTCCGGATTGGACACCGCGTCGCAAACCCTCGTGCGCGAATTGATAGGCGAACACCTCGGCAACCAAGGCACCGCCTTGATCGCGTCGCACCAATCGCTGACTTTGCCGGACCTCAAGACACTGGCGATTGAGGATTTCGCGGTCGAGCCGGAGCCTCTGCCGTGATTGTCCGCCTTCTCAAGCGCGATCTGGCGCAGTTCTTTCCTTTCTCGGGCGGCGGCGCGGCCCTGCCCGTCATCTTCTTCGTAGCGGTGGCGATGCTGTACCCCTTCGTGGTCGGCCCCGACGCGAACACGCTTTCACGCACGGGCGGCGGCGTGGTCTGGATCGCGGCGCTGCTCGCGGCCATCCTGCCGCTGGAAAGGTTGGTCGCGCGCGATATTGAGCTCGGCCATTTCGACCAATTACGCCTACGCGGCGTGACCGAGGAGGCGATGATGGCGGTGCGGGTGCTCGCGCATTGGCTCAGTTTTGGTCCGCCTCTGATCCTCGCGACCTTTCCCGCCGCCGCGTTGCTGCAATTGGATGGGCCCACATTGTGCCTCGTGCTGATCGGGTTGTTGGCCGGGACACCGGGCCTCGCCGCCATTGGCTTGATGATCGCCGCGCTCACCGCCAGCCTTCGCGCCGGAGCGGCGTTGTCCGGTCTTTTGCTGATCCCTCTGGCCCTGCCTTTGCTCATATTCGGCGCCGGGGCGCTGGCCCGGCAAGACGCGGCCAGTCTCGGCTTTGTCGCCGCGATCAGCCTCGGCCTTGTGGCGCTCACCCCGTTCGCCGCGGGAGCCGCCATCCGTGCTGTGCGTTAGGCCCGTATGATTGGGATACTGTCCGGGCTTTACGCCTACGCTTTCGACACCAGCCGCCCCGCGCCCATGAGCGCGAAGCGGGCCAACCGCCTGCTGGGCCATATCGCCGTTGGCTTGGTGGTCTTCACTGTGATCGCGTTTGCGGTCAAAGTGGTCGTCCATCCCGAGCGCGCGGCGCGTTACACGCCCCTTGTGGTGTTCCACGCCGGAGCGATGCTGGCCTGGATGAGCCTGCTCGCGAGCCAAGCCTATCTGGCAAGCGCCGGGAGGCTGAACCTGCACCGACGCTTTGGAACCGTCTCCCTGGGATTGGTCGCGGCCATCACAGTCTCGGGTATGATCATCTCAGTCAATCTGGGTCAGGAGATCGGTCGCACCGAAGTGACGATAGTCAACATTGCGTCCTTCGTGACCTTCATTCCACTCTATTTCGCAGCCATCTTTTTCGCGCGCCGGCACAATATGCACGCGCACCGCATGGCTATGCTGATCGGCACGCTGGCCTTCATGACCCCGGTCTACGCGCGGGTCACGGATGTTCTGGGTCTGCCCTCACCGGTCTCGATTGGCCTCCAGCCGCCGCTGACGATCCTGACTGCGCTGGCCTATGAGTGGACCACTCTGGGCCGCATCACGCGCGAAGCCGCGGTGATGCTGGCCTTCTCCATGGCCATCGTGTTCATCATGGTGGGCGTTCTGGCGGTGTGGTTCTTGTAAGGTCGCACCGTGATCAGAAAGCGCGCCTTCCCGGCGTAAACAATCTGCATCACAGCCATCACATGGGCCGATGTAAGCCTCGGGCCAACGCAAATAAATGACAATTCGAATACCTTATGATTCTTTTGTTATGAAATAAAGATGCGCAAAATCATAAATTTGTAAGCATGCTGTCACCCAAGAGTGCCATAGGCTTGTGCGTCGGCGCCCCGAACTAACTTGCCGACCGCAAAGATTGAAAACAGCCCGAAATCCGAATTGAGAGGTTTGCTACCATGCTCAAGATCATCGCCCTTGCCCCGCTCGCATTTGGCCTAGCCGCAACAAGCGTCACCGCCGCTCAAAGCGAAGAGCCGACCGTGTCCGTACGCTACGCCGATTTGAAACTTACAACCGAAGAAGGCCGTCGCGTCCTCGACCGTCGTCTGGTCAACGCGGCCGAAAAAGCATGTGGAGGCCGCCCCGACCCGCGCAACCTGAACCGCGCGGCTGCCTTTCGTGAGTGCTTCAAGAGCGCGAAGACCAGCTACGAGGCCCAGCGCCTCGCCGTTGTGAAGGCCGCCAACGAAAAGCGCGTGGCGATGCTGGCCGACAAGCTTGGCTTCGTCTTCCAACGCTAACGAGGATTTATCCTAACAAGACAACGGGCCAGCCGATTCGAAGCATCGGCTGGCCCGTTCGCGTTTCAAACCACATGCTTTTGCGGAGTGTCCAATTCAAGTGCGTCCAAAGAATGAGAGACCGCACTTGTTTGTGCCAGATAAGTTGGTCGCGATGGTCGCCGTTCTGGCTGCACACTTCACCAAGAGCGGACAACTAGCCTTTATGGCCCATCTCAATCCCATCCATATCCTCCTTGGGAGGGCCACGGTTGCAATAGATTTCGACTTCGATCTCGCTCCATCGTTCAACTGCCGCATAGGGACATCGATCAAATGAGCGCTCACCCGATAAGCCGGCATCCGACTCCGGTGACGGCACCGCATCTCCGTAAAGCTCAGCCTGCTTTTGCTCTTCCAACATCAAAGGCACAGAGAAAGCGACGCTGATTATGACGAAGGCATATCCTAGGAACGATGTCCCTTCATAAAAGAAGCGACTTCTGACCGACTCTTTAGCAATGCCGGAAGTGAACTCAGCCACCGCAACGCCTACAATTGGGAAGAGCCAGGCGATAAAGTTGGCCCACCCGATGGTCTTGTACCAGCGAGTGTCCACATCGGTTTCCGCGCCAATGCGCGAGCCCAGTATCCATCCAATAGGATAGCCAATGACAAGAACAACAATCAGGACAACGAAGGTCTCAAAATGAACACCGGCAAGCCGTAGAAGCCAATAGCCAAGAAACCCAAAGCCTACTTTTAAGCCAATATCCACGCGGAAACTCCTGTTTCCCTACTAACGCCTCTGCGTTCGCGTGAGCGATAAAGTATTAGGCTTTACTTTTAAGTGAATCTCGCTTGCGTATTCGTTCGAATGTCCAATGCCACGAGGCGGGCGATCTTTACACGTAAGGCGGTTTGTCCCGTCCCGTCGGGCTCTTCGTAAAGATCTCGACGCCGTCTTCCGTAATCGCAAGGCTGTGCTCGAACTGCGCGGAGAGTGACTTGTCGCGCGTGACCGCGGTCCAGCCGTCGCCGAGCACTTTGGCCCATGGCTTGCCGAGATTGATCATCGGCTCGATCGTGAAGAACATGCCCGGCTTCAACTCCGGCCCCGTGCCCGCTTTGGCGGCGTGGACCACTTCGGGCGCGTCGTGGAACAGGCGGCCCAGACCATGGCCGCAGAACTCGCGCACCACACCATAGCGAAACTGCTTGGCGTGCGCTTCAATCGCGGCGCCGATATCGCCCAGCCGCGCGCCCGGCTTTGACGCGGCGTCGATGCCCAGCATCAGGCATTCATAAGTCACATCAACCAGCCGCTTGGCTTTGATCGAAGGTTCGCCGGCGTAATACATCCGGCTCGTGTCGCCGTGCCATCCATCAAGCAGCGGGGTCACGTCGATGTTCAGGATGTCGCCGTCTTTCAGCACTTTCGATCCCGGAATGCCGTGGCAGATGACGTGGTTCAACGAAATGCACGAAGAGTGCGTGTAGCCGCGATAACCAAGCGTGGCCGGCACCGCGCCCGCATCCAGCATCATCCCGCGAATGGCGGTGTCGAGGCTTTCGGTCGTAACCCCAGGCTCCACCAGATCGGCGACTTCATCAAGGATGGTCGCGGCCAGACGACCGGCCTTGCGCATCCCTTCAAAGCCTTCCTCGGTGTGGAGCTTAATCGTGCCGTCGCGATAGACGGTGTCCTGACTGTCGATGAGCTGATATTCGGTCATAGCCTGCGATATAGCGAATGGCTCGCAAAAATGCGAGCGCTAGTCGCTCCCGGCAAAAGCGTCGCGATATTCGGGCGCAACGATGGCCAGAACATCGGCGTCGATATCGAGCGCAACGGTGTACGACCCTTCGGCGTAAGCGCCCGCGACATAGGGCGCGGCCAGCAGTTGCATGCCGTCCAGGTTTTCGCCGTCTGAGGATAGAGGCGAAAGGACAAAATCACTCAAGGGCGGGCAATCGCCCAAGACCTCGACATCGCCCAGCCTTTCAGCGCGCTGCGCCTTGAGGAGGTCGCAATACTCGGGCCGGATGGCTGCGTCCAAAGCGTCCGCCGACGTGAACAGGTCAAGCGCGCCGATCTCGGTCTCAGCCTCTTTGTCCCACAGCGTTGCCGCGTAGGTCGTGTTGCCATGCGCGCCGCCGGTGTAGCTGTAGCTTTCGCCGACAAGGCTTAGGAAACGCGGTGTTTCGCCGACCGCCTGCCACCCCCAGGAAGAGGCGTAGGCGCGGTAGGGGTAGTCGAACTTTTCCGCGTCGGCTTTGGCTTCGGTCGCCATCGTGCGGAAGGTGTCTTGCGCTTCGGCGGCGCGCGTTTCGAACACAGCGTTGAGCGCGGTTAAGCCCACGACCTCGCCCGGCCACGCATATTCGAAGGTCATTACATCGGTTTTGACCTCGATCTTGCGCGGTTCCGACTGATCTGTAGTCGTGACCTCAGTGTTCGTTTCCGCAACGCCCACTTCCGCGCCGATTTCATCGGCGGACGAACATCCAACCAGCAGCGCCAACGCACTCAATCCCAACCATTGCTTCACGATATTTCCCTCCCAAAGACCCCCAATTGACGCGTGACAACGCACCGCTCTTGGCTATGCACGCGCAATGACTGACTTTTCCGATCTCATCCATGCGGATCGTGGCCAAGACGCGGTCACCATCCGCCTTGTAACAAAATCCACGCTTGAAGACGCGCTAAAATCGCTCTCGGCCGGCCAGCGCGCCAGCCTTGCGGGGCAAAAATTCGAAGGCGCGGCCAATCAGGTTGGTATTGTGCCCGATGGCGATGGGTTTTTCGTGCTGGGCGGCGTGGCCGACCCCGACGCGCTTTCGAGCTATTGCTTGGCGGCTCTGGCCGAACGTCTGCCCGAAGGTGTCTACCGCGTGGCGGAAGGTGATGTGAGCGCGGCTCTGTTCGGTTGGCTCACCGCGCAATACCGCTTCACCCGCTACAAGGACGACGACAACGCCGAAGGGCCTCGCGTGCTATTGACCGAACACGTAGCGAAGATTGAGAGCGCCCTTGCCGAAGCGGCGGCGGAAATGAAAGTGCGCGATCTCGTCAACACCCCGGCCGAGGATATGGGCCCTCAAGCGCTTGAGAACGAGTTCGAGGCGTTGGCGAAAGCCCACGGAGCACAGCTTGAGGTGACACGCGGCGACGCTTTGGAAAGCGGCTATCCCATGGTTCACGCGGTGGGCCGCGCGGCGGCGCGTCACCATGCCCCGCGTATCATGCACCTTACGTGGAAGGGTTCAGGCGCGAGCGACGACGCGCCCGTTCTTGCGATTGTCGGCAAAGGCGTGTGCTTCGATTCCGGCGGCCTCGATATCAAGCCGTCGGCTGGTATGCGGTTGATGAAAAAGGATATGGGCGGCGCGGCCCACGCGATCGCGCTTGCCGGGCTGGTGATGGGCGCGAACATGCCGGTTCGCTTGCACCTCTTGGTCCCGGCGGTGGAAAACGCGATCGCGGGCTCGGCCTTTCGCCCGGGCGATGTGCTCTCCAGTCGCAAAGGCCTGACGGTTGAGATCCATAACACCGATGCGGAAGGCCGGCTGATCCTTGGCGACGCGCTCACCCGCGCCAGCGAGGAAGAACCCGACCTCATCATAGATTTCGCCACGCTGACCGGCGCGGCGCGCATTGCGCTGGGTCCGGATTACGCCGCCATGATGGCGCGGCGTGATGAGACGGCGCAAGACCTGATCGAGGCCGGACGCGCGCACGCGGACGAGCCTTGGCGCCTTCCCTTGCCCGAAGCCTATCGCGAATATCTCAATTCGGACATCGCGGACATGACCAACGCGCAGTCCAACCCCTATGCGGGAGCCAGCGTCGCGGGCCTGTTCCTCGACAAGTTCGTCGGCGAAGGGATTGATTGGGTGCACTTCGACACCTTCGCGTGGCGGCCTTTCGCCAAGCCGGGCCGCGCCAAGGGCGGCACCGCCTACGGGCTTCGCGCCGCGTGGCACATGTTGAAAGCGCGCTACACCCGATAACTGCTTTGTCGGGGCAATCTTGCCGCGCGCCGCGCAGACGGCTAAGCGCGCGAAAAGGGCTTTGCCCTTGGGGGCGAACGAGGAATTTAGCTGCATGAGCCGCGCGGCCAGCGATGCACAGACTTACGACGTTCCGAGCGGTGATCTTGGACTGAAGGGTCCGGTTGAAAAGCCGGCGCCGGGCACGCTCCCATTGCGCGGGGATTTGGCGCACATCGCCTTGGCGGGCACGCACCTCGCCGCGCATTATGTCATCCCGCAATTCAGAACCGTGGGCGCCAAAGGTGTCGACGTGATGGAAAACACCCGCGACGACAGCCCGCGCATCACCCATTTTGCGCCCGGCACATCGATCGAAGTCCTCGATGTCGCGGGAGAATGGGTTTGGGGTTGCCTGGGTCCGGAAGGTCCCAGTGGCTACATGAAAGCCGATTGCCTCCTCGACTGAGGCCGCTAGAGGGTGAGCCATGAGCACCCGCGTTTTCATCGATGGCGCCGCCGGGACCACCGGTTTGGAAATCCACGAACGGCTTCGCCCGCGCGAAGAGTTCGACCTGATTGTGCTGGAAGATGCTCAGCGCAAGGATGAAGCTGCTCGAAAAGAGGCGCTGCATGAGGCCGATGTGGCGATCCTATGCCTTCCCGATGACGCCGCGCGCGAGGCTGTAAAACTTGCGGAAGGCTCAAACACGCGGATCATTGACGCGTCGAGCGCGCACCGGGTGGCGGAAGGCTGGACCTACGGCTTTCCCGAGTTGATTGGGCATAAGCAGGTCGCGAACGCGCAATTTGTGAGCAATCCGGGGTGTTATCCTACCGGGTTTTTGGCGTTGATGACCCCTCTCACCCATAAGATACCAGCGATTGTGAACCCACTGGAGAATCCGCCGAGATACACCGGAGAAGCGTACTCTTATTTGCCGAATGATTGGCCTTATACGGTCAATGCCGTCAGCGGTTACTCAGGGGGCGGAAACGCAATGATCCGCCGGTTCGGCAAACAACCAGAAATTGCTTATCGCGCCTACGGGCTCGCGTTCGGACACAAACACTTGCCCGAAATGCAGCGCTATGCAGGATTGAAGCACGCGCCCGTTTTCTCTCCGTCTGTTGTCCCTGCATTCCGTGGAATGATGGTTGAAGTACCGCTGCCTCTCAAAGCGATGGGACTTGAGCATCCCTTTGCCCCTTATGTCGCGCATGACGAATGGTACGAAGAATGCGATCTAGTGCGAGTGTTTCACCCCACTGAATCGCCCGAAGAATTACTCTTGCAGACGCAGGCAGAGCCGTGGGACGGCATTGACCTTTACTCCTATGCGTCGCCGGATGGTGAACAAGTTCGCCTCATCGCCCACCTCGACAACCTCGGCAAAGGCGCGTCGGGCGCCGCGATCCAGAACCTCAACATCATGTGCGGCCTGCCCGAGACCACGGGCCTGCGCCTCTAAAGCTGCCCAAGATTTGGGCAGAACTGGGTCCCGGAGAAGAATGGTTGCGCTGCGCCGCACAATATTGCTAGTTCCTTAGGCAGATGGGATGATCCTTGCGCGAATTGAAGAGTTCGCTAACCCCTTCTGACACTCTCGACCGCGATTCTTGGTCGATAAGAACAACAATCGAGCTCGGGCGGGAACGGATATTACGTGAAAAAGATCGAAGCGATAATCAAACCCTTCAAGCTCGACGAAGTCAAAGAAGCGCTGCACGAAATCGGGGTATCCGGGATAACCGTTTTGGAAGCCAAGGGCTTTGGGCGTCAAAAGGGTCACACTGAGCTCTATCGCGGCGCCGAGTATGTCGTCGATTTCCTTCCCAAGGTGAAACTCGAAGTCGTGGTGGCCGACGATCAGGCGCAGCGCGTGGTCGAAGCGATCGCCAGCGCCGCGCAAACGGGCCGTATCGGCGACGGCAAAATCTTCGTGACCGCCATCGAAAGCGCTCTTCGCATCCGCACGGGCGAAACCAACGAGGATGCGGTCTAGTCTAAAGAACACCAACTCCCCTCGCCCCCGCGGCGAGACCTCTCGAATAACCAGCTGGAGACATACAAAATGGCAAGCGTGCAAGACGTCCTGAAACAGATCAAGGATGAAGAAATCGAGTGGGTCGACCTGCGCTTCACCGATCCCAAGGGTAAGTGGCAGCACCTCACCATGGCCGCCGCTGTCATGGACGAAGACGCGCTCGAAGATGGCCTGATGTTCGACGGCTCCTCGATTGAAGGTTGGAAGACCATCAATGAAAGCGACATGATCCTGAAACCGGATATGGACGCGGCCTATATCGATCCGTTCAGCGCGACGCCGATGCTCTCTCTGTTCTGCAACATTGTCGAACCGTCCGACGGCCAGCTCTATTCGCGCGATCCGCGTTCCACCGCGACCCGCGCCGAAGCCTACCTCGCCTCAACCGGGATTGGCGACACCGTCTATGTCGGACCCGAACCTGAATTCTTTATGTTCGACGACGTACGCTTTGAAGACGGTTACGCCGGGTCGGGTTACGCCATCGACGATATCGAGCTGCCGACGAACTCAGGCAAAGAATACGAGATGGGTAACATGGCCCACCGCCCGCGCGCCAAGGGTGGATACTTCCCCGTGGCGCCAGTTGACAGCGCCATGGACATTCGCGGCGAAATGGTCGCCACGATGATGGAAATGGGCCTCAACATGGACAAGCACCACCACGAGGTGGCCGCGGCCCAGCACGAACTTGGCATCACCTTCAGCTCGCTCACCACCGCGGCGGACCAGGTCCAGATCTACAAATATGTCGTCCAGCAGGTCGCCCACGCCTATGGCAAAACGGCGACCTTCATGCCCAAGCCGATCAAGGAAGATAACGGTTCAGGCATGCACAGCCACATGTCGATCTGGAAAGACGGTAAGCCCACTTTCGCGGGTAATGAATACGCCGGGCTTTCGGAAAACTGCCTCTACTACATCGGCGGCGTTATCAAGCACGCCAAGGCCGTAAACGCGTTCACCAACGCGACGACCAACTCTTACAAACGTCTGGTCCCCGGCTTTGAGGCTCCGGTGCTTCTCGCCTATTCCGCGCGCAATCGCTCAGCTTCGTGCCGTATTCCGTATGGCGCGGGGGAGAAAGCCAAGCGCGTGGAGTTCCGCTTCCCCGACGCGATCGCCAACCCCTATCTTGCGTTCTCGGCGCTGCTGATGGCGGGCCTCGACGGGATCGAGAACAAAATTCACCCGGGCGAGGCGATGGACAAGAACCTTTACGATCTGCCGCCGGCCGAGCTCGCCGAAGTGCCGACGGTCGCCGGTTCGCTGCGCGAAGCTCTCGAAGCGCTCGAGGAAGACCACGAATTCCTCTTGAAGGGGGATGTCTTCTCAGTCGATCAGATCGAGGCTTACGCCGAGCTCAAATGGGAAGAGCAGCTGCGTCTCGAAACGACGCCGTGCCCGGTTGAATACGATATGTATTACAGCAGCTAAACACGCTAACGGCTTGCGAGCAGTTGAGGGGCAGCGCTTAAAACGCGGTGCCCCTTTTCTTTGATCGACGCGCATAGCGATGTGGTTGAGGGCTGAAGGATGATAGAGGAACTCGTATTCGGATGGCGCACAGCTGTCTTGACTGTTCCGATCATCATTATGGCCAGCGTTGCGATAGCGCTGACCCAGCCGCTGCGTAACCGCTTGGCAAACCGGGTCTTGGGGACACTTCTCATTGTCCTTATCGGCATGTGCACGCCGTGGGCGATTGGATTTGCCGGGTTTTATGACGCCTTTCCATGGCTAAGCTTTGCGCCCTTCGCCAATTCGCTCGCCATCCCGGTACTTATCTATTTCTACTTGCATGCGCTTGTGACCGGGCGCTTGCCTGATCACGCGTGGCGCCATCTGGCCGCGCCACTTGCGCAATTCGGGTATCAGAGCATCTGCTTTATGCTCCCCCTGTCGCTCAAGGACAGCTGGTCGGACCTGAGCGCGGATGCCTACCAGGCGACCACCAGTCTCCTGTTTGCGGCTATGTGCGCAGGGTATGGCTATCAGGGAAATCGGCTTCTCGAGCGCTATCGTGAATCCTTGAAGGAGACCCGCTCCGACGATGAAAGGTTTGCTGCGCTGTGGTTGGAGAGAGCGCTGATCGGTACGGCGATCCTGCTCGCGATCTGGGCTCTTTTCGAGATCCGCGACTGGATAGAGCCCTTGGGATATTCAGGTTTGATGGGGCTCTACATCGCGATTGCGACCTTCGGCACTTTCCTGGCGTTTGAAGGATGGCGACACGCGAACCTGCCGTTCCCGCATATAGCAACCAAGGAGCCGAGCGAGGAGCCCGTCACCGAATCGCCCAACACGCGAGAGCGCAAAGATTGGGTCTCACTTGGCAAAGACATCGCGCGGCAAGTCTCAGAAAGGGAAATCTACCGCGACCCGGAGCTGTCTATCCAACAGCTTGCGCGGAGTCTGGGCACAAATCAGACATATGTGTCGAGGGCGCTCAATGAGGGGCTTGGCCAGAACTTCTCCGCGCTGATCAACTCGCTCAGGAGTGAGCACGCCGCCCGCGAGATGACGAAGGACGCGGCGCCGGATCTGCTTTCGATTGCGCTCGAAGCGGGTTTTAACAGCAAAGCCAGCTTTCATCGCGCGTTTCGTGCGCGATTTGAAATGACACCGACCGAATATCGCCAGGCCAAGTCTCAAAAACAATAAATCGCGAGCATTTGTGCCAATTGAGACGATCGCAAAACCACGTTCGTCCAATTGTTTGCCGTCTGCCGATACGGGCAGTTTATCAAACAAAGGACACCCAAAATGCTCATCCGCACCCTCTTCGTCACCGCGCCGCTTGCGATGCTGCTGCAGGCCGCACCAGCCGTTTCCAGCGAAACGACAAGCCAAGCATCTGCAACGCCCATCGAGGACTTCTCGGCCGAAGACGCGTTCATATCATTGGCGGGGAAATGGAGCGGAGAGCTCCAATATCGCGATTATCAATCCGACGAGTTGGAAAGCATCACTGTGGCCGTCACAATGGAAGCCCTGCCCGACGGTGAGACCATTATCCAGCGCTACGATTACTCCGATCCCGGCTTCCAGGTTTACATCACCAGTCTGATCACGGTGAAAGATGACGTATTGGCCGGCGCAACGGCGCGCGCGGGCCGCGCGTTCGAGACCTATGAAAAGGCGATTGCGGTGACACGTCAGGCCTCTCCCACGGATTGGGGAATCGTGCTCACCGACGAATCCAACGACGACAATCGCCCGGCCCGCATTCGCGAAACGATGACGCGGGACCAGTCCGTGCTGACGGTGCTCAAGGAAGTCGATTACCTCGATGATGACAAAGAGGAGTGGGAATTTCGCAACCAAATCACGCTGACCGCGCAGCGCTAACCCACGCCGCCGCTCGAGAAGAGGCTGCCTTGCATCAGCGCCAGGCGGCCTCTTCTATCCGCTCTTGAACGGCAAAGCGTTTTCCTACTTGCGGTTTGTATGCCTAATTCTCCGGCCTCTCCCCCAATTGGAGGCCTCCTGACATGACCCATCAACCCCGCAAGACCGTTTTCGATACGATCCGTTCCATTTTGAAGAGAGGCTTTCGCCAGTCCGAAGTGGACGCAATCAACGCCGCCTTGGATCGCGACATTTCAGCGTCAACAGATGCAAACCGAAAGGTTAGCTCTCCGAGCGTCCCGCGCATTCGGCGGAAAGGCAGAGCGGGCCCACGCCGTATCGGCCCGGAAGGGGTCGCGCTCATCAAACGGTTCGAAGGGTGCGCGAGCCTCAGGCGTGATGGCAAGGTGCAAGCCTATCCCGACCCCGGATCAGGCGGCGAACCCTGGACCATTGGATGGGGAGCGACCGGTGTGGATGACCGCACCGGTGCAGGGCCCAGCTCTAGAATAGGGCCGCGCACGGTGTGGACCAAGAGCCAGTGCAACGCGCGTCTTTCCGACGATCTCAAGCGATACGCCCGCGACGTCGCGCGCGCGATCGGAGACACTCCGACGACGCAAAGCCAGTTCGACGCCTTGGTCAGCTTTCACTACAACACCGGTGCCATCGCGCGGGCCACCCTGACCCGCAAGCATGTGGCGCGAGACTACGAAGGCGCGGCGAACGAGTTCAAACGCTGGAACAAGGCCTCCGGAAGGGTTCTCAAAGGACTAGTGCGTCGTCGGCAGGACGAGGAAGCGCTCTACCGATCGGGCATGTAACGCAGCGCTTGGACCTAGTAATCACGGCTCACCTGAACGCTGACCCGGTCACGGCCAATCGTGGACACCGTACCCAGCAGCGAAAGCCAGCTGGTCACCCGGTATTCAACCTGCGTGGCCGAGTAGCCCCGCCCGTCTGTGATAATCTCGGCGTAGAGGCCGCGGGTGATGTTCTTGCCCAAGGCGACCCCGGTTTCCCGACCAATGGCGGGATCCGCCGAAACGATCCGCAACTGATCCAATCCAATGGAATCTCGTAGAGACCCAATCGGATCGGTGCCGCTCCCGCCCCTCAGCGACGCCAGAGCCGCCGCCAATTGCACAGCGTCTGTGGCCGAGAGCGACGTGACCGAATCCCCAAACAGCAATCGAGAGAGGATTTCCTCATCCGGCAGCGCCGGCTCGGACGCGAAGGCGACTTGCGGCGCTTCGCTGGTCCCGCCAATCGTCACCGTCACATCGATATTGTCTTTGCTGGTCTCCGCGATGATATCGAGTTGCGGGTCAATGGGTCCGTTTTCATCGAAAGTGATGCGGCCGCGCTCGAGATCAAAGCGCGTTCCCGCGAAAGTGTAGTCGCCCCGCACAAGACGCGCTTCGCCGCCGACACGCGGATCGTCCACGGTGCCGCGCAGCGCGATATCGACACCCCACACGCTGTCGATGCCCAAGCCTTCCACGTCGACGCCTTCATAACTTGTGGCGTCAATCAGATATCGCCATGAGCCCGTTCGGGACGTACTTTTTGCCTCACGCCCCATCTCAGGGGTCAGGTTGATCTCTTCGACCGCAAGCTCGGGAAGGGCGAGGTCTTCGGCCGCGTAACCCAATCGCCAGCTTGCCTCGTCCACAACCAGACGCCCTGCAATTGCGCCATCGCGACCGTCCGAAACAACGCGCATGGGGCCCGTCACCGTTGCCTCCAGACCGAACGCGTCGAGGAGGTTTGCGCGATCCGCCGCCAACTTGAGATCCAGAGCCGGAGCCCCCGCCGCTTCGATGGTGCCAAGATCAACCGTGCCGCTGCCTTGCACCCGGCCGCCCCCCGCGGCGGTGCCGGCGAAACGGGTAAGCTCAAGCTTTGCGCCTTCAAATCGACCGCGAACGCTCATTGCCGATATGTCTGTGCCCAGAATGGCGCTTTGAAGCCGAAGCTCATCGCTAGCGACGGTCCCTGAAAGCGTGGGCTCGCTCAGGCTCCCGCGCGCCTGCGCTGACAAACGCACCGGACCGGTGAGGTCAAAGCTCTCAATAGCCGCCAACCGCCAAAGCGCTTCGGCCGCGCCATCGTAAGACAAAGTGGCCGATAGCCGCCCGTCGGCCGCGCGCTCAGCGACCGTTTGCCCTTCCCCAAAGTCTGAGATCTGCGCGTCCATCCGGCCAAGCCGAACGCCCTCTGTTTCCCCGGTGGCCGCGGCCACAAGACTGTCGGCGGTCAGGTCCAAACCGGCCACGAGATCAACCGGCTTGGACGACAAAACGAGTCCCGAGCGGGCAAAATTCTCAACCTGCACTCTCACGCTGGCCGTTGGTGCGCCTCCCTTGAGGCGCTGATACGAGACAGTGCCAGAGAGCCGACCGCTCAAGCCCAGCCCAGCTCCGGCTAAATCCGCAAGACGAAGCGGAACGCGCGCCAATTGGCCTTTGAGATCGGTCTGGTCGCCTCCCGATTGCCCTTCAAGAATAACGAAGCCGCGGGCAAAGCCCACTTGGGTAGGCGCCAATCGGAATCCTCCGCCCTCTAGCGGGGTAATGACGGCGCGCCGTGGCATGGTGATCGCACGGCCAGCGTATTCGCCTCGCGCGAGTATCGAGATGTTCTGAGGCGCGAACCGCGCGTCAAAATTGAGACCAAAGCGATCCGCCCGGTTTCCGGCGATCGCGCCGGTGATCGTGCCCTGTCCGTCCCGCACGTCGGCGTTTGTGGTGAAACGCACGATGCGAAGCGCGCCGTATTCAAAGCCAGAACCGGAAATGTCGGCTTCGACCTCAAGCTCTGCGTCGCCGCCAACGCGGCCTACGGCAGAGATATCCGCGCTGCCAATCGCCAGCGGCGTTGGGCCCGAAAAGCGGGCTTGATCGGCGACAAGTTCGACATTGAAGCCGGTGGCGCCGCCCTGTGCCGGGGCAATTGCGATGCTTCCATCCAGCCCACCGCCAGAAAGGGTAAGGTCACCGCTCGGCCCTGCATCGGCCAGAGTGACCTCTCCAACCACGCGGGTCCGATCGACAAGCAACCGCTCTATATCGACACGGGCCGGTGCGTTTTCGGGGATACGTAACGCCAAGTCGCCCCTGAAGGGTCCTAGCGCAGAGCCACCAGCCACGCCGATCGCGAATCCACCGTCTCTTGGCGCGACATTGAGCGCCACATCCTTCAGCCCCGCCGCAGGATAGGGGTCCACCAAGACAAGCTGTGCGATCGGGCCAGTGTCTTCAAACTGAGCCTCAAGCGAGAACGGACCGTAATCACTATGCTCGCCCTGCGCGGAAACCGCATAGGATTGCTCCCCGCGTAGCGTGTTGAACCGCGCGTTGATCTTGTCGGAAACGAGCGTCGTTTCACCGAGCGTCAATGGCGTGTCACTTCCCACATCGACCGCGAGGCGGGCCTCCAACGACTCCCCAACAACACTAGCGACGCTTTCATTGCGCAGATCGCGCAACTGGGCTTCCACCTCGGCGTTAAGCTGCCAGGCGACGTTCGGTCCGAACCGGTAGTCAATCTCGGCAGTCCCGCTCAGGAGGCCAAGATCGGGCACTTCGAGGGATTGCACGTTGACCGGGCCCGAGACGGCGTAGGACCCCTTAGAGATATTGCCCAGGAAGGACAAAATGGCCGATAGGTCTGGAAAAGCCAGACGCGCACGATCCAAGCGCAGCTCTCCATCTTTGTATTGCAGATCGCCTCGGAGCGCCCCGTTTTTCAGGCGCGGATTCAATTGGCTGTATTCGGTTTCAACCCGCGCGACCTTGGCTTCAAGCGGCACACGCAAAGCCCCATCTTGAATTCGCAAGACGCCTTGCTGCTCGAGCGATGTCAGCCGCACCCCTGACGCTTCAAGCTCCTCGATTGAGATCTGGTGCACCGCGACGAGCTCGCGCCACCGGCCATTGAGGGTCGCGTTCATCTCCCCACCTTCGATCCGAGCAGCCTCCCCAAACAGTTCGGAATCAAGCAGCGCCACGTTTGTTTCGAAGCCCTCAAAAGCGTTTCCGGAAAGATCGACCAGACCCTCCCCCTTGGCTTCAAGCGCGGAGCTCTTCGCTTGGATCACTCCGTCGAAACGGCTCGCTTCCAAAGTCCCTTCAAGCTTGAGCGAAAGCCGATCTCCGAGAGCGCGGGCCAAAAGCGTCTGCGGCTCCATGGTTGGTTCGATGTACCCATCAAGCGCGTATACCCCTGCCGTGTTGGTCAGATCGAACTCGGCGACAGGCTGGCCTGGAAGCTGATCCTTGCGATGGACGCTCGCGCTCCCAAGCCACGCGGCCCACGTGCCTTCGCCTTTGACTTCGGCGCGGTAGCCGGCTCTCAAATCCAGAAGGGCAGCAATCGGTCCATCGTCAGCGGCGTCGTAATCCAAATTCAGATCGAAACGGTCGCCATCCGGTTCGGCGTCGATCGTAAACGCGATGCGATCCTCAGGACCAAATCGTCCCAGCGCCTCAATCAGAGTGCGCCCGGAGCGGATATCGATCTTGCCCGTCAAATCAACGCGCTGCGCGGCGTTGCCCGCCACGCCTTCCGCCAAAGTCAGATTTTCGATCTCCAGAAGGTCCAACCGGATATCAAAACTCGGCAGCAGCGGCGCGTCGGGATCACCCGGAAGCAATTCGGGCAATCGATCCAGCCGCGCGCGGCGGGCCGTGAGTTCGCGGATATCCAGTCCGCTCCATAACCACGCCAAAGGCCTCCAGTCCACGGTGGCTTCGGGAATGGTCAGGAATTCTCCCTGCGGGTCGAGCACTCGAACGTCGCGCAAAACCGCGCGGTGCAGCAAATCGCCTTCGATCCTTCCGATGGTGAAGCGCAGGCCGGAAGCTGGAGAAATCTGCGCGATCTGATCAGCAACGAACCGCTTGCCCATTGGCGTCGCAAGAAAAGCTGCCCCAAGCAGAATGGGCACCAGGACGAGAGCAAGAGCGCGAAGCGTCCATTTGAACCATCTGCGACGAACCGAACTCTTCTCCGGCGCTTGCTGCGTCAGCGGCTCCACAAGGGCATCCTCGGCCATCAGAACGCCTGCCCGATGCTAATGTAAACCGCGACCGCGCTGTCGAACTGGTCTGGGTTAAGCGGAACGCCCACATCGACGCGGATCGGGCCAAAGCTTGTGCGGTAACGCACACCAAGCCCCGCCCCCACGCGGATTACACCAAAATCGGGAGTGGGGCTGGTCGAAACCGAGCCTGCGTCCACGAAGGGCACCAGATCAATGCTTCCATCCAAGAGCCCGGTGCGAATTCGGGCTTCCAGACTGAACTCCGCAAGCGAACGACCACCGGTCGGGTTGCCGAATTCATCGCGTGGACCAATCGCCTGAAAAGCGTAGCCGCGCACCGAGCCACCGCCCCCAGCGTAGAGACGCCGCGAAGGGGCGATATCGGTCAAACCGGCGCCCACAATGGTTTCCAAATGCGCGCGTCCCGCCAAGACGTGACGTCCTACGGGCTGGTAATGGATCAAGTCACCACCCAACCGAGTGTACACGCTCGTTTCGCCCTGAGTGCGACTGACATCGGGCGCGATTTCGAGCGCCGCCCGAAACCCACGCGTGGGGTCGAGCAGATCGTCGCTGCCATCGAGCAAGGCGCGGCCGAACAGCCCACCGATAACGTAGGTCTGCCTCGGCACGGGGGTGTCAAAAAAGGTGGAGTTGCGTTCTTCACTGCGCAGGATTTCAGCGCCAAGAGCCCAGCTAAACTGCTTTTGAAACAACAGGTTCGATACACGTTCAAACGTGCCGCGCAGCGCAATGGTGCGCGCGTCGATCGCGTCGGTATCAAGATCGCTGAAATACGCGTCGATGGTGAGTATCTGGTCGCGTGCCCGAAAGTTCGACCGCCGAAAGCCAACGCTGGCCAATTGCTCTTGTGTGCCCGCAATGGCGCGCACAAGCAGCGCCCCTTCCGGCGGAAACAGATTGCGATGCTCCCATCCCGCCTCCAGCCGCACGCCCTCTTCGGTCCCGTAACCAATACCTCCGGAAATCGTGCGCAGCGGGGCGCGGTCGAGCGCCACATCCAAGGCGACCTCACCCGGCTGATCCGCACTCGGCGCTCGGGTTTCGCGCGGGATCACCGCGACGCTCGAAACCAAACCCGTCGCCAGCACAGCCCTGCGCAGATCCGACTGCAGGCTGGCTTGGTATATGTCACCCGGCTCGAAGCGCGCAACTTTGGACAAATGCGCGTTCGATAGGAAGTCCGGATCATCGCTGACGATCGCGCCGAACTCGTACACGCCGCCAGGCTGCGTCGGGACCTTGATATCGCCTTCTCGGCGCGAGTGATCCACCAGAATGCTGGGCTCGTCGACCACCGCAAATGGATAGCCACGATCAGCAAGAGCCAGCCTTAGATCGCCCGCTTCCTGCGCAATCCTGTCCGAGTACAGCGGGTCGCCGGGGGTCATTTCAAAAGCGTTGGCGAGGTCGCTTACTTCGCTAGGCTCCAACGTATCCAGCGCACCAAAATCGACCGAACCGACCGTGTACTGTATGCCGGGAATGATATCGAAGCGCACCTGAGGGTTTAGCGCGTTGTCTCTGGCACGGGAGCGGCTTTCGGCGTTGTCGCTCGCGAGATTGCGGTCGCGACGGCCACCCGAAAGCTGGCGGATCACTTCGCCATCGTAATAGCCGTAGGTGCGCAGCATATCGGCCAGAAGCTGCTCATCTGAGCCCGCCCGCGCGATCAGTTGCGACACCGTTTCCTCACCGCTTTCAAGCTGCTCGATGGTGGAAAGCGCCTTGAACCTTGCCAGAAAGGCGGAGCTTTCTGGGAACAGAGCCGGATCAGAGGGAAACGCTAGTGTTAGGCTTTTTCCGACGCGCGCTTCCCGGACCTGGGGCAACTCGGCCAATTCATGGAGATCTTGCGCGTCGGCGAGCGAGCTTTCCGGATCGACATCAAGAGGGGTGGGCGCGATAAGGGCAGCCTCAAGATCGAGGACGGCATCAGACGAACCCTCCAAGTCCGGTGCCGCTGCGCTTTTCTCGCTCGCGGATCCGGTTTGAGGAGTCGCCCAGACCTCTGGGTTATCGACCACATCGGCAGGGATGAGATCGTCGAGCTCGGGACTTCGCGGGACCACCTTTCGCGGCGGCTCCGCTTCGGCTTCCGGACGTTGCCCTTGCCCGGCGGGATCCGCTTGCTCTTGCAGCGGTGTTTGCGCGTGGGCCGGCGTCAAAAAGGCCAGCAGCCCGACGGCGCAAGCTATAGCCGGACGAAGAATGGACAAGAGTTACTCTTTGGAAGGCGTGATAGGCCGACCGTCCTTGCCACGAGTCCCTTTGATTGCAACTTCATCTTTCGATCGAGGCGCGATGGCTTGCGCGATCAAACGCGACTGTTTATCCTTATCCATGCGCTGCCACCCATCGCGAGTGAGCGTTTCAAGCGGACGGTACCGGACCTTGTACGCCATGCGCGGAGAGCCATCGACCCAATAGCCAAGATACACAAAGGGCAAACCGGCGCTCGCCGCGCGCTGAATATGGTCGAGGATGATGTAATTGCCGAGGCCCGCCCGACCCGCGTGATCGGGATCGTAGAACGAGTAGATCATCGACAAGCCATCGCCCTGACGGTCCGTCAAACACGCGCCGACAAGCTTGCCCGGTGATCCGTCCGGCGTGGGCTCACGATACTCGACCAGATTGCTGGTCACCGGGGTGTGTTCCACCATATCGGCGTAGTCGAGTTCATCCATAGCGGACATGCCGCCATCGGGATGCCGTGCGCCGAGATATTTTGTCAGAAGTTCAAACTGTTCGTCAGTTGCCCACGGGCGACACTCGGTAACCACCAAGTCGCTGTTGCGTTTGATATCGCGCTTTTGGGTCGAGGAAGGTTTGAACTCTTCGGCCACAACACGAACCGAGACGCAAGCCTGGCAATCAAGGCAGCTTGGCCGGTAAGCCACGGTTTGACTGCGGCGAAATCCAATCCGCCCCAACGCTTCGTTCAACTGATCCGCGTGCGCGCCCTTAAGCTCGGTAAAGACCTTCCGCTCCTGACGGTCCGGCAGATACGGACACGGCGCAGGGCTCGTCACAAAGAAGCGGGGAAAGCGGATCGGTGCCGTCACGAGCGTGCTTTGTCCTCTTGGTCGCAGAATCACCGGAGAAGGGCGTTAAGACGTTGTTATGCCCACTCTGAGCCCTCGGTAAAAGACCCTTAACCACGAATCACCGCGAATAGCGCGTGAGTATGCACAAGCGGCCGCCCGCCGTCAGTTCAACTCGACGACCTGCACAGAATACTTTGCGTCGCGCAAAGCCTTGACCAACTGTTCCACTTGGCTCGCATCGCGCGCTTCGCACTCGATATCGGTGATTAGGCCCTTGGCGGGCAGCGTCGTGAAAATGCGCTGGTGGTAAATCTCGATGATATTGACGTTGTGTTCGTCAAACAGCCGCATCACTTTGAAGAGCGCGCCCGGGCGATCCTGAAGCGTCACGCGCAAGCGCGCCAAACGGCCTTGGCGCGCGAGATCGCGCAACAGGACGTTGGCCAATAGCCGCGTGTCGATATTGCCCCCGCACAGGACCAAGCCGACTTTCTTGCCCGCAAAACGTTCGGTGTTGGCCAAGACAGCGGCGAGACCCGCCGCGCCCGCGCCTTCGACCACGGTTTTCTCGATCTGCAGCAACAACGCGACCGCCTTTTCAAGGCTCGGCTCGTTTACGAGCATGATGTCATCGACCCGCTCAGCGATGACTTGCGAGGTGAAAGTTCCGGGGCGTTTGACCGCAATCCCTTCAGCCAGCGTGTCCCCACCGCACGCGGGATCGGTGCCCTTGATCGCGGCGTACATGCTGGGGAAGAGCTCGGCCTGAACGCCAACATTCTCAATGGCGGGGTTCAAAGCGCGCGCCACCGTCGCCATGCCGGAAATAAGCCCGCCGCCGCCGATAGGCGTGACCAGACAATCGAGATCGGGCTTTTCTTCGAGCATTTCCAGCGCGACCGTTCCCTGGCCCGCCGCGATATGCGGATCATCGAAAGGATGGACGAATGTGAGGCCGCGCTCTTCTTCGAGCTCGCGAGCGTGCGCCGCCGCGTCGTCGAAAGTCTCACCGTGCAAAACCACGTTCCCGCCGACGCTCTCGGTCTGCATCACCTTAACCGTCGGGGTCGTGCGCGGCATCACGATGGTGACGGGCACTCCGAGCCGCGTTCCGTGATACGAGAGGCCCTGGCTGTGATTGCCCGCCGAAGCGGCGATGACGCCGCGCTGCCGTTGCTCTTCGGTCAATTGCAGCAGCGCGTTGAGCGCGCCGCGTTCCTTATAGGCCGCGGTGAACTGGAGGTTTTCGAACTTCAGCCAGATTTCCGCGCCCGTAATCTCGGACAGGGTAATCGAGTGCATCATCGGCGTCTTGACCACCGCGCCCTCAATGCGGGCCGCGGCGGCGCGAACATGCTCGATGGTGAGATCGGCGGGCGTGGCGATTACCGGCTGGCTGGTCATAGTCTCGCGCACCTAGGCCGTGCGCTGCGCAAGGGCAACGGCAATTGCGTTTGATGCGGTGCACATCGCGCACACCGCGATTGGCAATCGCCCTGCCAGCGATTAGGCCTGCGCCCCATGAGCAAAGCACAAAAGATCGCGTTTATTGGCCTTGGCGTGATGGGCGGCCCCATGGCGGGACATCTTGCGCGCGCGGGGTACTCCGTGGTCGGTTACAATCGCACGCAAGCCCGTGCCGAAATGTGGCGAGACACTTACGGTACGGAAGAACTTGATGTGGCAATCGCGACCTCCCCAGCGCAGGCCGTGGAAGGGTGCACGGCGGTCTTTGCGTGTTTGGGGAACGATCAGGATGTCGAGAGCGTGATGCTGGAAGACGGGCGTGTCTTTCAGGCTATGCAGGACGGCGCCGTCTTTGTGGATCACACAACGATTTCTCCTGCGATGGCTCGCTATTTGGCTAATTCGCGGGAGGTCTATGGGCGGGTTCATTGCCTGGATGCACCGGTCTCAGGAGGGCAAGCGGGTGCTGAGAACGGCTCACTTTCCGTGATGTGCGGGGGTAGCACACTTGCTCTGGCGCACGCACGCGAATTTATTGAGTGTTACGCCTCGCGGATCGTACATGTTGGGAGCGATGGGGCCGGACAAGCTGCTAAGGCAGTCAATCAAGTGTGCATCGCGGGCGTTCTTGCAGGACTTTCAGAGGCCATTCGTTTGGCGCAGGCCCTGGAACTCAACACGGACAAGGTGCTGGAAGCGATCCGCGGCGGCGCGGCGCAGAGTTGGCAGATGGAGAACCGTTGGCAGACCATGGTTAAAGATGAATTTGACTTCGGCTTCGCCGTTGATTGGATGCGAAAGGACCTTGCGATAGCGCTCGAAGAAGGAGCCAAGCATGAGATGGATCTGCCCGTCACCGAGCTCGTCGATCAGTTTTACGCCGACGTGCAAGCCGCTGGCCGCGGACGCTCCGACACCAGCGCCTTGATCACCCGTTTGCCTAAATCAAAAGCCTGATTGCGAATGTTCACTATGACATCTTGCCTTCGTTTCGCGGCTGCGAGCCTGCTCGCGACCGTAACGTCACCCGCCTTGGCCGACACACTTGTCGAAAACGTCGAGGGAATAACCATCGACGAAAACGGCGAATTGAAACGATTTGAAGCCCTCGTTTTTGATGACGATGGGATCATCACGCAGGTGCTGGAGCGCGGCGACGAACGCCCGCAAGTCGATTTCGGGATTGATGGCGAAGGCCGGGTGATGCTGCCAGGCATGATTGACGCGCATGTGCACGTCATGGATCTTGGCTTTGGCCAATTGACGCTCGATCTGTCGAAGACGCGCAGCCTTGAAGAGGCGCTGGCGGCCATCAAGACATTCGCCGAAGACAACCCCGCGCGCCCCTGGATTCTGGGCCGCGGCTGGAATCAGGAAAAGTGGGGTCTCGGCCGTTTCCCAACCGCCGCCGAATTGGACGCGATCGTTCCGGATCGCCCGGTCTGGTTGGAGCGCGCGGATAACCACGCCAATTGGGCCAACAGCCGCGCCATGGAAATCGCTGGAGTGACGGCCGACACCACCGATGTTGATGGTGGTCAGATCATCCGTGACGCGAGCGGAGCGCCCTCAGGCGTGTTCGTCGATGGAGCCAAAGCGTTGGTCGGAGACGTGGTGCCCAACGCGCGCGCCTCGGACCGCGACGCGGCGTTTGCGGCCGCTCAGGACAAGCTCTTGTCGTATGGCGTGACTTCGGTCGCCGACATGCGCACGACTATGGCCGATTGGCAGACTTTCCGCCGCGCGGGCGACAATGGAAGCCTGCAAATCCGCATCGTCAGCTACGCCGTCGACACCGACACCATGGAGCTTATCGGTGGGCCGGGCCCCTCCCCTTGGCTCTACGAAGACAGGTTGCGACTGAACGGCATCAAACTGTTCGTGGACGGGGCGCTGGGTTCGCGCGGCGCGCTGCTGCTCAAGCCCTACAAGGACAAGCTCGACAGCCTCGGTTCCCCGCTGCTTACCCCCACCGAATTGCGCAATTTGATGAGCCGCGCCGCGCTCGACAATTTCCAAACCGCCGTCCACGCAATCGGCGACGCGGCGAACCGCGACGTTTTATTGGCGATCGATGAACTGTCGCAGGTTTACACCGGCGATCGGCGTTGGCGGGTAGAACACGCCCAGATCGTGGACCCGTCCGACCTCGAACGCTTTGGCCGCCACGGAACCATCGCCTCGATGCAGCCCCTCCATCAAACCTCGGACATCCATATGGCCGAAGCGCGCCTCGGCGACGACCGTCTTGGGGGCGCGTACGCTTGGCGCAGCATTCTGCGGGTTGGCGGGCGGTTAGCCTTCGGATCGGACACGCCGGTCGAGCCAGCTGATCCGTTTGCAGGACTGGCGGTCGCAATCAGCCGCACCGATGAAAACGGCGAGCCGTTTGGCGGATGGCGCGCCGAGGAAGTGATCAACCGCACCGAAGCACTGAAAGCGTTCACCGCCGACGCGGCTTACGCCGGTTTTGCCGAGGGACGTTACGGCCGCCTCCTTCCGGGCGAGCGCGCCGATTTTCTGCTGGTGGATCGCGACCCGTATCTCTCGTCACCCGCCGAGATCCGCGAAACGCAGATTGAGGAGGTTTGGATAGGTGGCCGCAAAGTGCGCGAAAACTAACTCGCGCTGCCTGCCGATTCCTGGGCCTCGCCCGTAGTCGGCTCCGAAGTCTTCTCGTCCGCTTCCTCTGGTTTGCGCACCTTCTTTTCCTGGAAGCGCATCAGCAAAAGCGACCCTTCAAACAGAACCAAAAGCGGCACCGCTAGGATAACCTGACTGCCCGGGTCTGGCGGCGTAACAATGGCCGCGAGCGCCACCACCCCCACAATTACGTAACGCCGCGCGCCCGCCAATTGCTCGCGGGTCACCATCCCGGCGCGGTGCAGGAGCATCAGCAAAACGGGCAAAAGGAAAGTCAACCCAAACGCGAGGATGAACTGCATGACGAGGTTGAGATAATCCCCAGCCGCCGGCAGCGCTTTAATGTCAAGGCCGCCCGTCTGCCCTCCATAGCCAAGGAAGAACAGAAACGCGGTCGGCATGACCACGTAATAGGCCAGCGCTGCGCCACCAATAAACAGGATCGGTGTTGCGATCAGAAACGGCAAAAACGCTTTCTTTTCATTCGCGTAGAGCCCCGGCGCGACGAAGGCCCAGAGTTGGTTGGCGATCACCGGGAAGCTGACCATGAAGCCTGCGAACAACGCCACTTTAAGTTCGACGAAGAAGACCTCGGGCAGCTTCGTGAAAATGAGCTGTCCCTCCCCATCCGGAAACGCGTCGCGCAGCGGCTGCACCAAAAAGCCCAGGATCGGATCGGCGAAATAGAGGCACACCGCAAAGGCAAGAATAAGCGCGATGATTGAGCGCAAGAGACGCGTCCTAAGCTCGATCAGGTGATCGAGAAGCGGAGCCTTGCTCTCATCAATGTCCTTGATCTCGAACGCCATGGTCTCGGCCTAAGCTTTGCCTGCCGCGTCGGATGGCGGGGCCAGAGGAAGATCAGGCTGATCTGCTGTCGTCGACTTGGGAGGGCTTGCTTTCTTGGGCTCGGCGGGTGTCGGCTTTTCGGTCGGCGGCGGGCCGCTCATGGTCGTAGCGGCGGCTTCAGCGCTCGCTGAGGGGGGCTCCGCTTTGGACTCATCGGAAAGGGACGTTGCGCGCATGATCTCTTCGTTGCGCTCCTTCCACTTCTTTTCCATGTCTTCGAGCTCGGCCTCGCGCACCATCGCGTCGATACCTGTGCGAAAGTGCGACGACACCTTGCGCACCTTGCCGATCCATCGACCCGCGGTGCGCATGGCCAGCGGCATGTCTTTGGGCCCGATCACGAGGACCGCGACAATCACGATGACCAAAAGCTCAAGTGCGCCGATATCGAACATGGGTCGCGCGCTCTGGCGCTGCTCCTTGATTGATCGGCCTGCCCCAAAGGGCGGCGGTTAGGACTTGGCGGCGTCGCTCGTTTCGGAAGACGTGGTTTCCGAAGCGGTCGCCTCTTTCACGGGCGCTTCGATTTGAGCCGCAGCTGGAGGCGATTCTTCGACGTCCTCGTTCATGCCCTTTTTGAAGCTCGAAATGCCCTTGCCAAAATCACCCATCATTTCCGAAATGCGACCGCGCCCAAACAGGACGAGGACAACCACTGCGATGATCGCGATTTGCCAGACGCTAAGACCCATGGGGACGCTTTCCTTGATTTGTTTGAAGGCAATATAGGCGTGAAAGCGGCTGCGCGCCAGTCAGAGTGACGATTCAATCAAGCTCTTCGCGAAATTCATCGTCCGCTTCGGCCTCGCAATCGGGTTCTTCCTCAGGCCGAACCGAACCAGACATCGCGTCTTCCAGCGCTTCTTCGACCGGGTCAAGGAGACCGGCGGCGCGCAATTCGTCGATACCCGGCAGATCACGGCGCGACGCGAGGCCAAAGTGATCCAGAAACTCAGGGGTGGTGGCGTAGATGACTGGCCGACCCGGCACTTCCCGGCGTCCGGCGAGCTTTATCCACCCGGCTTCCAGCAGAACGTCGAGCGTGCCTTTGGCGGTTTGCACTCCGCGGATGGACTCGATTTCAGCGCGGCTCACCGGCTCATGGTAGGCGATGATGGCGAGGACTTCGGTGGCGGCGCGACTTAGGCGGCGGACCTGTTCGCGCTCGCGCCGCAGAAGATGCGCGAGATCGGGTGCGGTTTCGAAATGCCAGCGCTTGCCGCGTTCAACCAGATGCACGCCGCGCTGCGCGTAGAGATCGCTCAGAGTGCGCAGCCCGTCACGCACGGCGACGTTTTCCAGCCCGCCGAGATGCGCCGCCAGCTGGTCCACACTCATCGGTTCTTCCGCGGCGAATAAAGTCGCTTCCAGCGCGCGTTCGACCTCATCCGCCCCGCTTTCCGGTGCGATGTCCTGCTGCGCAGTCGTCTCTTGTGCGGCCTCGCTCACGCCGTCGCTCCCTGGCTCTGGCCGTCTTTTAACCGCCGGATGCGCAACGGCGCAAAGGCCGCTTCCTGCGCGATCTCGGCGCGGCCCGTGCGCGCAAGCTCAAGCGCCGCAACAAAACTGGACGCCAAGGCGGATCTGCGCAGGTACGGGTCTGCGTGCGGTGGAAGGAAATCGCGGATTTCCATCCATTCGAGCGTCACCCCAAGCATCGCCGAAACACGATCAAGCGCGCTGTCGAGCGTCATCACTGGGCGATCGGCCACGTGATAGATTTTCGGCGCGGTGCGGGCTTTCACCTGCCCATAGGCCTGTATCAGCGAATAGGCGTCCGACTTCCACAGCGTCTTGCGGTCAATCCGCAGGCCTTCGGGCTTTCCGCGAAGGAAGATGTCGCGCCCGATCCGGTCGCGCGCCATCAAACGCGCCGCCGCCTCGCGCATCGCGCCCAAACGTTGGAGCCGCAATTGGAGGCGCAGCGCAAGCTCTTCGGGCGACGGGTCTTCTTGTTCATCCTTGGGCAGGAGCAGCGCGGATTTGAGGTAAGCCAACCACGCCGCCATCACGAGGTAATCGGCGGCGACTTCGAGCTTCAGATCGGCCGCACGCTCGATATAGCCAAGATACTGGTCGACCAGCGCGAGAATGGAAATCTGGCGTAAATCGACCTTTTGGCGGCGGGCCAGATCGAGCAGCAGATCAAGCGGACCTTCCCACCCGTCCAGTTCGAGATAGAGTTTGTCCTGCGAAGAGGCGGGCGCGGCCTCTTCGGGCCAGTCCTCCAATGTGGGCTCCACCTCCGAACCGGGGCTCCCTGCGAGCATAAAGCTCTCGCTCTCGCTTGAAATCTCCGGTGCAATTCCGTCCGGCAAGGTGTCTTCCTCGCGCTCGCTCATGCGGCTTCGCCCGTAAGAGCCAAAAGCTCGTCACGCTTGGCCAAAAGCTCGCTTTGACGGGCCGGAATAGCTTCGGCGACTGCCGTACCTTCCAGAGCGGTGCCAAGGCGGCCGGTCGTCTTCGCGCTCATGGATGGAGCGAGGTCGCAGATGCCTTGCATGTCGTCCATCTTCGCCCAGCAATTCAGAGCAATGTCGCATCCTGCACGCCACGCGCGCGCGGCACGCTGCGGCACGGTGTCCGAAAGCGCTTCCATATCGAGATCATCGGTCAACAGCAGGCCCTCAAAGCCGATGTCTCCGCGGATGATGTCGCGAATGATAGCCTCGGACAAAGTGGCCGGGTTCTCGGCGTCCCAGACCGGAAAAATGAGGTGCCCTGTCATCCCGATCTTGGCGGTGTTGAGCGCGCGGAACGGCGCGATATCGTTTTCCAGCGTTTCGACGCTTTCATGAACGGTCGGCACTTCCTTGTGCGTATCGACCATACTGCGTCCGTGGCCAGGCATATGCTTGATGCAACCGGTAACCCCCCCGCGTTCCAACCCGTCAAGGATCGCGCGTCCGATGGCCGCGATCTGCATAGGTTCGGAGCCCAAGGCCCGGTCCCCAATCACGTCATGCGCGCCCGGCTGGCGCAGATCGAGCGGCGGATGATACGTCACCGTGATGCCCATCGCTGCCAGTTCCAGCGCCATGGCTTCGGCCCCGGCTCGCGCGGCCTCAATTGCGCTGGCCGGCGCGAGGCCATAAAGCCGATCGAACGCTTCCCCCGCGGGATAGTGGGACCAATGCGGCGGGCGCAGGCGCGCCACTCGGCCGCCCTCCTGATCAATCGACACCAACAAGTGATCGCGGCCATGCAGACTGCGCAAATCGTCCGTCAGCGCCCGTAATTGCCGCGGATTCTCGCAATTGCGCGCGAACAGAATGTAGCCCGCCGGATCGGCCTCGCGGAAAAACGCGCGCTCGTCAGCCGTCAATACGGGGCCAGAGCATCCGAAGATTGCCGGTATCATCGGCAAAACGTTGCAGCCGGGAGGCGGGCAAGCAAGCGCGCTAACCTAAGAAAAAGACGAAAACAGGGGGAAAATGGGTGCAAAATCGACCAAAACGACGCGAAACGCGGAGCAAATCGCCTGGCGGCTACGGCTTCACCGCGCAATCGAGGCCCTCATTCTTGAGATTGCGGCAAAGGGTGCGCGCTTCTGAAAGTGTGGACGTGACCGCCTGCAAACGGAACACCGTGCCGCTGTCCGCCTGCCCTTCGAGTATCCGGTTCTTAAGCCCGACTAGCAATCGCGACTGACTCTGAAGCGTCCGCCAGCCTTGCTGCGCGCGAGCGCGAGTGCTGTACGCGCCCACCTGAACGCCGACGCCTCCGACAGAGGGCAGCGGAGGTTCCGGCGCGCGCGTAGGCTCCGGCGTAGGTGTGGCTGCAGGCACGACGCTCGGCGATGCCGTGGGTGTGGCCATGGCAGGCGCAAATGTCGGCTCTGGCGCGGTCTCAACCGCGTCGGCCAAACGCGCATCGGGCGACACACCCTGCCCGACACCCGGCGCAACATCGCCGGTCCCAGCGAATTCTTTGCCCCCAGCCTCCTCTGGCGCGCGTTTGATAGGATCTTCGGGGGCGGTGATCGTGCTTCCGTCGGCCACCACTTCGGGCTCGCCTCCGTAGTTGGATACAAACCACACTGCGCCAACGATCGCCGCTGCGAGTATCGTCAGAAACCCGACAAAGACGCCAAGTTGCCTTTTATCGATGCCGCCAGCGCCCTCGTCTTCCTCGTCCGCTTCGAGCCAGGGCAGGTTCGTCGTCTCGGCGAAGTCTAATTCGTCCGCCCCGTTTTCGATTTCGTCAAATTCCGCTTCGATAATCACGGGTGACCCTAGCCCCAGTTTGCGTATCCAAAGCCCTAACGGCTCGGCACTTTTCTCGCCTTACATCGATTCCACGGCTTCGACGCCCAAAACGCCCAAACCGTTTCGCAACACCTGCCCGATTGCATCGGCGAGGAAAAGCCTTGCCCCGGACAACCCGGCGTCGTGTTCCACAATGAAGCGCTTCGCGACATCCTTGTTCCCAGCCGTGTAGAGCGCGTGAAGGTCGGAGGCGAGGTCGTAGAGATAAAAGGCGATGCGATGCGGTTCGCGGGCGCGCGCTGCCGCCTCCACCTCACGCGGAAATTGCGCCGCGCGCCGGATCAGCGCCAATTCGTCTTCGCCCAGCCGTTCCAGCTCGCCTTCGCTTGGAACGAACCCATGCTCGCCAGCGGCCTTGCGCAGCGAACGCCGGATGCGCGCGTGCGCGTATTGCACGTAGTAGACGGGGTTGTCTTTGGACGCTTCGACCACTTTGGCGAAGTCGAACTCCATCTGCGCCTCGGGCTTGCGGGTCAGCATGGTAAAGCGCACCACATCCTTGCCCACTTCCTCCACCATATCGGCAATGGTGATGAAATTGCCCGAGCGTTTGGACATTTTCACCGGCTCGCCCGCGCGCATCAATTGCACCATCTGAACCAGCTTCACATCGAACGGGGTGGGCTTGCCCTTGCCTTCCGAAAGCGCTGCCACCGCAGCCTTGATCCGTTTGACCGTCCCGGCGTGATCCGCGCCCCAAATGTCAATCAGGGCGTCGGCCTTCGTCGCCTTTTCCATATGGTAGGCTAGGTCCGCGCCAAAATAGGTCCACTTGCCGTCGGATTTCTTGATCGGGCGGTCCTGATCATCGCCGTACTGGGTCGACCGGAATAGCGGCAATTCAACCGGCTCCCAGTCTTCGGGAGGCGCTTTGCCCTTTGGCGCTTCCAGCACGCCGTCATAGACAAGGTCGTACGCGCGCAGCCACGCTTCGGCTTCATCGGGCTTGCCCGCGTGGTGCAGCGCCGCCTCGGAGGCAAAGACGTCGTGATGGATGTTGAGCAGAGCGAGGTCGGACTTGATAACATCCATCATCTTGTCGACCGCTTCGGCGCGGAAGGTGGCCAGCCATTCGCTCTCGTCGGCCTGCGCGTATTGATCGCCGAATTGCGCGGCGAGCGCTTGGCCCACGGGCACAAGATAATCGCCCGGATAGAGGCCTTCGGGGATAGCGCCGATATCCTCACCCAGCGCTTCACGATAGCGCAGATGCGCCGAGCGTGCGAGTGTGTCGACCTGCCCGCCCGCATCGTTGATGTAGTATTCGCGGATCACGTCGTGCCCGGCAAATTCCAGCAGGCTGGCCAAGGCATCGCCCACCACAGCACCGCGGCAATGGCCCATATGCATCGGGCCGGTCGGATTAGCGGATACATATTCGACGTTGACGCTTTGGCCAGCGCCCATAGCGCTGCGCCCGTAATCCTTACCCAGCGTTGCGATTGCTTTAAGCTCGTCGATCCAGGCGGCCTGATCGAGGCGCAAATTGATGAATCCCGGCCCCGCAATCTCGGCGCTTAAAATGGCTGGGTGTTCGGCCAACTTGGCGCCAATCGCTTCGGCGAGCGCGCGCGGATTGGTCTTGGCGGTCTTCGCCAGAACCATGGCGGCGTTGGTCGCCAAGTCGCCGTGCGAGGGATCTCGGGGTGGCTCCACCGAGACGTTGGTAAAACTCACATCGTCAGGAAGCGTCCCCTCGTCGACGAGAGACCGAAGCGCGTCTTCAACGACGCCGGTGAAGGTTTTGTACAGAGTGGTTTGAGTCATTGAATTGGGCGTATGCGTGATTGGGAGTTGAGCGCAGTGCCAGAAAGGATGCGAGAGCCGGGGTCAAGCCTTGGATGTATGATCGGCAAGGTTGCCGAGCGTTATGGCGGCGGTCACATGCAGGCGTTGCAACGGATAAGGCTCTGGCTGTATGAGATGTTGTTTCCAATCAAAGCGCCGGGCCACTCGGCCGGTCATCGCTTGAGCGGCAAACCGCCGCCGCCGCCAACTCATTGAGGACAAAGACAATCAGCGCGCACATCCCCATCACGCTCCTCACCGGCTTTCTGGGCGCGGGCAAGACGACCCTTTTGAACAAGGTCATGCAGTCTTCGTCGTTTTCAGACACCTTGGTGATCATCAACGAATTCGGCTCTGTCGGCCTGGATCACGATTTGATCGCCAAGAGCAACGAAGACGACACCATTATCGAGATGTCGAGCGGTTGCCTGTGCTGCACGATCAAAGGGGATCTGCAGAAAACGCTCAAAGAAGCGCCTGAGCGCTACAAGCGCGACGGCAAGAAGGCGTTTGAGCGGGTCATTATCGAAACCACCGGCCTCGCGGACCCCGCCCCGATCATCCAAACGATCATGTCCGACGAGCAACTGATCGACTTTTATCGATTGGCTGAAATCGTCACTTTGGTCGACGCGGTGAACGGAGAGGCGACGCTTGACGCGCAACCCGAGGCGCAGAAACAAATCGCGGTCGCCGACACTCTTTTGATCAGCAAAACGGATATCGCGGACGAAACTCAAGTCGCAGCGCTCTTGCAGCGCGTGCGATCGCTCAATCCCGCCGCCTCGATTTCAAGAGTCGCTGACGAGTTGGGTGACCCGGCGGCCTTGTTTGGCAAAGGCACCTTCAATCCCGAAGTGAAGACCGAGCAAGTGCTCGAATGGCTCCGCGAAGAGGCGGAAGCCGATCATAGCCACCATCACCATGGGCACGATCACGCTCACCATCATGATGATCACACGCACGATCATGGGCACCACCATGATCACGGGCATGGTCACGACCACCTCCACGACGTAAATCGTCATGATGATCGTATCACCTCAGTGAGCCTGACCTTTGATGAACCGATGCCCGCGAAAGTCTTTGACGATTGGTTTGGCCTTTTGACCCAGCTGAACGGGGTGAACATGTTGCGGGTCAAAGGGTTGCTGAACCTGGAAGAAATGGACAAGCCGCTCGTTATTCACGGCGTCCAGCATATCTGGCATCCGCCCGCGATCCTCTCCGATTGGCCGTCAGACGATCGCCGCTCGCGCATCGTCTTTATCCTGCGCGACATGGAGGAAAGCGATCTGCGCAACGCGCTCGACTTTGTGACCGAGCGGTACAAGAGCGCAAAGCTCGAAGGGGAGCTTAGCGCGGCGGTCTGAGGCAAGCGCCGCCTGACACGTGCCCCTAATCAAAATCGGGTTGTCTCCCGCCAATCAGAGGCTAGGGATACGGCAGCGCTTTTGTCCGGGATGTGGGAGGGGCATATGCAACAGCACGCAGTTTTCCGCGCCCTTGCGCATGCCTCCAAAGGCGAGTCCCTTTTTGCATTCGCAACGTCCACAAACGTCGAAGCGAGAGCCTTCGACGTGCCCAGCGCGCGTTCATAACAACAGGATTTAGAAGCACTTATGGCTACTCTGACCTATCTGACGACCACTCACTTTGATTTTGGCGCGCTTGAGCAATTGCCGGGCGAATTGCGCAAGGCGGGGATCACCAAGCCATTCATTGCGACAGACCCTGGTTTGGTCGCCGTGGGAATGGTCGACACGGTCACAGCGGCACTGGGCGCGGACTACTCCGTCTCCGTTTTCGATGGAACGCCGGGCAACCCGACCGAGGAAGCGGTGAAGCTGGCGCTGGCGCAATACCAAGCGGACGCGTGCGATGGCGTGATCGCGCTGGGCGGGGGCTCCTCGATGGATCTGGGCAAGGCGGTGGCCTTGCTCGCCGGAAGCGGCGGAGAACTGGCGCAATACGATCCGCTGGTTGGCGGGGCCAAACTGATCAAAACGGTCGCGCCCGTGATCGCGGTGCCGACCACGTCGGGCACGGGGAGCGAAGTGTCGGTCGGCTTTGTGATCATCCTCGAAGATGGCCGCAAGATGACGTTTGCGAGCCCGCTCTTCATACCGAAGGCGGCAATCTGCGATCCGGAGCTCACCATGGGCCTGCCAGCCGGAATGACGGCCGCGACCGGCATGGACGCGATCACGCACTGCATCGAGGCGTTCCTCACCCCGCAGGTCAACCCGCCCGCCGAAGGTGTGGCGCTCGACGGGCTATGGCGCGGATGGCGGTATTTGCCGCGTGCGGTGAAGGATGGCAGCGATCGCGACGCGCGCTGGCAGATGATGATGTGCTCCACCGAGGGGGCGTTGGCCTTCATCAAAGGTCTGGGCGCGGTCCACGCGATGAGCCACGCTGCGGGGCGTATCCGCCGGCTCAACCTGCACCACGGCACCCTCAACGCGGTGTTCCTGCCCGCGGTTCTGCGCTTCAACGAAAGCGTGTGCGAAGAGAAATACGTGCGACTGCGCCAAGCGATGGGTTTGGAGCCCGGCGCTGATCTGGCGGAGGCCATCGCTCAGATGAACGCGCAGATCGGAATCCCCTCAGGCCTCACCGAAATGGGCATTGTCGAAGATGATATTCCCGGCCTTGTCGAATACGCGCAAAAGGATCTATCGGCTCGTGGTAATCCGCGCCGCGCAACGGACGAAGAGTTCGAGGCGATGATCAGAGAATCGCTCTAGAGAGCGCTTGTTTCGCCCGCCTTTGCGCGGGCTGAACACCCGCTTCCCCAATTCCAGTCCCAGGACCCGCTGCCGGCGTCGGTAAGTTGCGGGCGGCGCGCCGTGCCATTGCAGGACAGCCGACTTTGTTGCGTCCAATGCATGTGGATTCTCAATGGGAAAAGGTTTACGAGGCGTTAACTTTGATTCGAGCGATCAAATTTGGACTGGGACGCACTCATCATGAAAAAGACAATTCTTGGCATAGCCGCGGCGCTTTGCGCCTTTTCAACACCGGCCAACGCGGCTGTTAGGATACAGGTTGAAGGCGGCGGCACACCTGTCGTTTGGGAAGCCAATGGGAATAGCTTTGCGCTTTTGGGACCCGATGCACGTTCGGGAAGTGGAGCAAGCGGCGGTTTTGTCGATCTCGACTACGTCAACAGCCTGATCGTTTCAGGCCCTCAGGCGATCAATCTTTTCGTGTGCGCGAGCGGGTTTCCACTCGATGGTTCTTCATGCGCCACACCGGTCACATCTTCGATTACTCTCCAAGACGAAGAACGACTATTCAACAGTTTGATCGCTGAATTCGATGCAACTGGTAACGTTGTCTTTGGCAGGCCGACGGGCAACGGGCGCGATACCCTTAGCCTCTCGGTTACGCAATCCGGCCCGCCCCCGATCAGTGCCGCCATTCCCGAGCCGGCCACGTGGCTGATGCTCATCCTGGGCTTCTTCGGCGTGGGCGCGGCTCTGCGCAGCAAGGGCGCCGGTCGTCGCGAAGCTTTCGCGTAACTCCCTTTGCCTTTGAGGTTGAGGCTTACACGCCCTAGCCCGACATAGTTTAAGAAGGGCGCGCGGCCGAGGGTCGAGCGCCCTTTTCCTTTGCGTTCTCGGAAGAAGCTGATCCGCTCCGCTAGGCGGGCTTCGTTGCCTTGTCTTCGATCGCCTTACGGATATCCTGCACAAAGCGCGAATGGCGCACGCCCCATAGGAACAGGTTCTGAATGGCGTTACCCTTCCAACGGCAGGGCCGCTTGATCTGGATCAGCAGGATGTAGCGATCCTCGTCGGTCTCGTTCCAGACTTCGTGATTGAACATATCGTCAAACACAAACGACTGACCATCCTCCCAATGGAGCATGTGCTCCGTTTCGCCCTCTTCCAAACGCATCCGGCACATGTCGCGCTTGGCGGGTGATTTGAGAGCGAGGTGATAGGTGAGCATTCCTTTGGTCATGCCCCAATGGCGCGGGATGTGTCCTCCGGCTTCGAGCACCGAGAAATTAGCCGTCACCAGCCCAGGCACCTTCTCGAGCAGCGCGGCCGTAATCGGCGCGCGCCGCGCGTTGGCTTCCATCCGGTAGCCATAGCCTTTGATGAAAAAGGCCCTCCATCGTCGGTCCGCCGCGATCCGGCCATGATCAAACGAGATATCGCCGAGCGATGGAATGTCCTCTGCGCGAATGCGCACCGCTTCGTCGCGGATATCTTCCCAGCGCTCCTCCAGAACTTCGATCCAGGGAAAAGCCGATTTATCCTGGATGGCTGCGTCGGGAATCCTCGAGCTATCCATGATAATCGCGTCAATTTTGGGCCGAAGCTCCTTGCCGATCTGAAACAACGACTTGCCGACGAATGGAACTTGCCAGCCGCGCTTTTTCAGTGTGTCTTGCCAACTCAAAGGTCGACTCCATTGCGAACTTCAATCGAAATTGATGACATGGCAATCGGCAGACCAAGTGCGCCTGCCCCTAACTCCCAAACGGACGTTGAGCTTTGCCCTAACGCGTAACGTTGTACTTAAGCTGATCTTCGGTCAGTTGGAACCCAACCAGCATTTCATACCGAGTGCGCGCGATCGCCGCTTTCACTTCGGGATCGGCGAGCGGATCGAGAGCGGCATCGACATCGCCAGGACGTCGCCGGCGTGTTATCTTTTCCCGGATCTCCGGAGGTAGGGTAGCCGATGCGCGATCAACAAAGCTGCCAGCTTTGCCGCTGGCTTGCGCCCGCAAATCTCCATCGGCAAAGTTCAGGGTGACTTCGCCCACTCGTTTCGTAACCACGGCCGATCCCCCGCGCAAAACGGTCACAAAATATGGTAGCGTCACCGAGCGCGCGCCGCTCGGGTCCTTGCGCGTCGCCAGCACGTCAAAGCTGGCCTCTGAGTAGATTTTTTCACTACTGTCGTCGCACGTTGCTCTAAGATTTGTCATGGCCGCGCTCACATCGAGCTCGGCATAAGTCTGCGTGTCTCCGCTAAATGTGGTTACGTCGCCGGTGTAGTCCGGAATCCCCACGGTTGGGCAGTTGCTCAGCACCGCGGTGATGCCGACGCCCTGCGTAACCACCAATTCACCGGTGCCCGAGCATCCGGCCAGCGCAGCGGCCAGAGCGATCAGGGGAAACACCCGACTACGAAACAACATGCGAAAACCCGTCCTCGATAAAAGTGTGATTGCGCTTCGGCACCTTGTTTACCGCCAAAGTCAAATCCCGCTTGCCCTAGCGAGGGCGCCGAGAAAGCGCTAGAGGGGCATTTATGAACGCCCCCTTGTCGAATTCTACGCTTTCAAAAGCAGGTGCCGCTCCGATGGCTAACGATCGGCCCTTGAAACTGCTGATCGCCGCCCCCCGAGGATTCTGCGCTGGCGTCGACCGCGCCATTGAGATCGTTGAAAAATCGATCGAGCGTTACGGCGCGCCGGTCTATGTGCGACATGAGATCGTCCACAACAAATACGTTGTCGAAGGGCTAAAAGCCAAAGGCGCGATCTTTGTTAAGGAACTCGATGAGGTGCCCAGCGACGCACCCGTCGTCTTCAGCGCCCATGGTGTCCCCAAATCGGTCCCGGCGGAGGCCGAGCGGCGCAAAATGATCTATCTCGACGCAACCTGCCCGCTAGTGTCCAAAGTGCACCGCCAAGCCGAGCGACTGATCGACAAAGACCTGCACATTATTTTTATCGGCCATGAAGGTCACCCCGAAGTGATCGGCACGATGGGACAGGTCGAACCGGGGCAGATGACCCTGGTCGAGAACATCGAAGACGTGGACAAGCTCCCCTTCGACAGTGACGAACCGCTTGCCTACCTTACGCAAACGACGCTCAGCGTGGATGACACGCGCGAAGTGATCGAAGCTCTCGAATGGCGTTATCCCAATATCAAAGGCCCCAAGGCCGAAGACATTTGCTACGCGACGTCCAATCGTCAGGAAGCGGTGAAGGAACTGGCCCAAGACTGCGATCTGGTGATTGTGGTCGGTGCGCCCAATTCGTCAAACTCGCTGCGGTTGGTGGAAGTGGCTGAGCGCCTCGGGACGCCCGGCAAGCTGATCCAGCGCGCCGAAGAAATTGACCCGGCCTGGTTGGACGGTGTGGACACCGTGGGCCTGACCGCAGGAGCGAGCGCGCCGGAAGTGCTTGTTCGGGAGGTCGTGGATGGCCTCGCTGCCCTGCGCCCGATCAGCGAAGAGACGATCACCACGACCGAAGAGAAAATGGTCTTCAAACTCCCCCGCGAGCTGCGCGAGGCCGAGTAGGCCCTCCACGCCGCGCCTTAAGCACTGATGGCCGTCTACACACATTTGGGCGCCGAAGATCTGGCCAACTTGATCGCACACTATGATGTGGGCGATCTGCGATCCGCCAAGGGTATTGCCGAAGGCATTTCCAATTCGAACTGGCTGATCGAAACGAGTGGCCCCGATGAACAGGGCGCGCGGTTCATCCTGACGATGTATGAGCGCCGTATTGAGCTGGAAGATCTCCCTTACTTCCTTGGCCTGCTTGATCACCTGTCCGCCAAGGGCTGCCCTGTGCCGCGCACGATCCACGACTCAGACGGCGCGGCTTTCCGGATGGAGTGCGGTAAGGCGGTGGCCTTGATCGAGTTTCTTCCCGGCGTTTCGCCCACTCAGCCCACACCCGATCAAGCGCGCAGTGTCGGCGAGGTGCTCGCGCAAATCCATTTGGCCAGCGCCGATTTCGTTCCGACTCGCGCCAACACGATGGACTTTGCCAGCAACGCCAAAGTTCTTGAGGCTTGCAGGGTCGAAGGGCTCGCGTCGATCAATCCCGATCTTCCAGCCGTGCTTGAACCCGCGCGCGCCGCCGCCGCGCTTGATCTCAGCACGCTTCCAACCGCGCAAATCCACGCCGACCTCTTTCCCGACAACGTTTTGATGCTCGGTTCCAAGGTCACGGGCCTTATCGATTTCTACTTCGCCTGCACGGGCGCGATGGCGCTCGATCTGGCGGTCACGCACGCCGCGTGGAGCTTTAACACAAGCGGTGCCTATCTGCCCCAACTCGGCGCGGCGATCATGGAAGGCTATGAGAGCGTGCGCCCCTTAAGCGCTGCCGAGCGCGCGAGTCTGCCGGACATCGCTAAGGGAGCGGCGCTGCGCTTTGTCGCAAGCCGTGCTGAAGACTGGCTCGACACACCCGACGACGCGCTGGTGATCAAGAAAGACCCGATGCAGTTCGTCTCACGCTGGCGCTTTTACGACGAGAACGGCCCGCAAGTGTTTGCGTGACGCGCGCGAAGCGGCAAAGAGGCCCCGGATGAAACAGGTCAAGATCTTCACCGATGGCGCGTGTAAGGGCAATCCGGGCCCCGGCGGATGGGGCGCGTTGCTGCGCATGGGTCCGCATGAAAAAGAACTCTCGGGCGGCGAAGCGGAAACAACCAACAATCGGATGGAAATGACCGCCGTCATTCGTGCGCTCTCAGCCCTGACCGAACCGTGCGCGGTCGAGCTTTATTCGGACAGCAAATACGTGCTCGACGGCATCACCAAATGGGTCGACGGGTGGAAAAAGCGAGGCTGGGTCACGGCGAGCAAGAAACCCGTACGCAACGCTGACTTGTGGCATGAGTTGATTGACGCGGCGGCGCGCCATCAGGTCTCTTGGCATTGGGTGAAGGGGCATTCGGGACACCCCGAAAACGAACGCGTCGATCAACTCGCAAGCGACGAAGCCGAACGTATCGCCGTAAAGGGCTGAGCGTCCTCTTTGGTGCGCGAAAACAAAACGGGCGCGCTCCATATAAGGAGCGCGCCCGCATCACCGCGATAAGCGGTCAGCCGATTAGCTGTTGTCTTCGACCGGCGCGTCGGGGCCGTTCTTCTTGATCGAGTCGATCGCGTTCTGCGCGCTTGCCTTCGACGAATAACCCTGCGTCGAGAACATAACTTCCGAATTGTAGCTGAAGCGCACACGAAACTCGTCTGCTTTGTCTTTATAGATTTCAAACTTGTGAGCCATCGGCTGTCCCCTCTTCGTGGTGCATAGATTGGACTCTCACTGTAGCGAATTCACACCGCTTGACTAGCCAGCTTGAAGCGCCCGATCCACATCATAGCGCACGGGGCTGTAGGCCTGCCGATCAATCGGCGCGGTCATGGCATCGGGCCCATTATCCAAGAGGATTTGCGCGCCCAATCGCGCCGCGGCTGGCGCGGTTTGAATTCCGAACCCTCCCTGACCTGCGAACCAATCAAAACCAGCAACTTGCGGGTCTGGCCCATAAACGGGCAGTCGGTCTGGAGAGAAGCTTCTGAGGCCAGCCCACCGGCGCTCAACCGCCTCGATCTGCCAATCGGTCGCCGTTTGAAAACGATCGATCACACGTGCGACGTCGATCTCTTCCGGTGCCGCATCGCAAGGTTCGCTGGGGATCTCATCGTGGGGGCTGAGCCAAAGGCGGCCATTATCGGGCTTGAAATAGAACTCGCCATTGATGTCGAGAACAAGCGGCAGGTCGACGGGCGCTTCGGGTGAGACGCGCAGCTGCACGACAGTGCGTCGCAAAGGCGCAATCCCGATTGGGGCCGCGCCCGCCATTTGCGCCAAACCATCGGCCCAAGCTCCCGCCGCGTTGACGATCCGCGCCGCGCGGTAGGTGGCGCCGTTTTGCGTGGTGATTGTCCACACGCCGTAATGGCTCTCAAGAGCGGTTACCCTCGCGCGGCAGACGAGCTCTCCACTCGCCTGCCTCAGCGCCTTCAGATAGCTTTGATGCAGGCCCGCCACGTCAATGTCTGCGCAGGCGGGCTCCCATATAGCGTCGCACCAATCCTCGCGCAGATGCGGCGCGTGGCTAACAAGCCCTTCGCGATCAAGACGCTCAATCGTGACGCCAGTGCCTGAAAACGTCTCGACAAAATCGTCCATCGCTGGACGATCTTGCGAGCGCCCGATGTAAAGCGCGCCGCGCTGTGTCAGGAAACCGTGCTCGCGCAGATACGCGCCCGAAGCGAGCGTCAGGGGAACAACACCCGGTCCACCATAGCACTCTTCCCAAAACGCCGCGGACCGCCCGGTTGAGTGATAGCCGGGCGCGTCTTCGGCTTCGAGCACCAACACTTTCGCAGACGGGGCGAGTTCGGCGGCGACGCTCGTCCCCGCCATCCCTGCGCCGATGACGGCGAAATCGTAGAGCGTTTCATCGCTCATCGCGCAGGCGCCATTCGGTCAAGGAACTCGGCAATCGCGTTCATGGCTTGCCCGCGCACTTCGTCCACCTCGCGCAGGATTTCGTGGTGCGCTTCCTCGCCAAACTCAAGCAACTCGGCCTTTGGCAAACGCTTGGCGGCGCGCAGGTTGGCCTCGTGGCTGACAAGCTTATCGTTGCTGGTGGAGATCATCAGGATCGGCGTCTGGACCGCCTCGAGCGCGCCCGCTTCTTCCAGACCCCGCAAAGACGCGTAGCCGCGTTCGACCCAACGCCAACTCGCCGGCCCCATCACAAGTTCGGGCCGCGCGTCGCGCCACCATTGTTCGTCGCGATAACGCACCGGATCGTGCGTCAGCAGGTTTTCGCGGCCCGCCGGAATTTCGCCTGGTTTTTCGCTCCACTTCCAAGCCGGTCGCTTCGGATCGCCCAGCGTGTTCATCATTTTGGCAACGCCGTGCAGCATTGCCAGTGGCAAAGGCGGCGTCTGAAAGCCCAGCATCGGCGCGGAAAGGACGACGGCGTCAGGCGAAATGCGGCTCTCTGCCATAGCGCGGGTAACCAAGTGTCCGCCCATTGAATGCGCGATTACGACATGCGGACCCGAGGTTTCGTTAGTCCATCCAGCAAAAAGATGGGAGAGATCATCGATCCAGATGGCGTAGTCTTCGATGTGTCCGGTCACGTCGTCATTGCCCAGACGCCCGCTGCCTGCTTGCCCGCGCCAATCCGCAGCGGTCACACGCCAGCCGGCGCGATGCCATTCTTCCAGACTCTCCAAATACTTTTCGTAGTGGTCGCCGCGCCCCGGGAAAAACAGGATCGATCCGCGGTGGCCACCATTGGTTCCGGGCCAATCAATGCGGCGCACCTTGTGCCCATCGCCGAGCGTCCAAAAGCTCTCGCTTGCGGCTGCAGGGATAGCGCGCCGGTCAATCACGTCGGCTGCGCCCGATGGCGCAGGAGCCACACTATCGTTCCTAATTTCGTCCCTCCAGCCTTGGTTACTTTTTAGTAAGCCATCATCTGTAGCACCCCGATCAAGACACGCGGACCGGCGCAAGAACGCTTAGGAAAGCCAAGTCTTTTTCGGGGGCTGTGAATGATCGAATACCTCAAATACGGACTGCTGATAGCCTTGGCAATCGCGCTCATCGTGGCCGCGATAAGCGATATCCGCGAGCGCAAGATTGCCAACTGGCTGAACATCGCGATCGCCGCGGGTGCGCCGGTTTTCTGGTTTGCGTCCGGAATGGCTTTCTGGCCGGATATGGCCATCCAGCTTGGTCTAGCCTTTGTTGTGTTCTGGGCGTTTGCTGGCCTGTTTGCTTTGGGCTGGCTGGGCGGCGGCGATGTAAAACTGCTGGGCGCCCTCGCCCTGTGGCTGACGCCGATGTCGTTTCTCAATCTTCTCTTGGTGATGGCCTTCGTTGGCGGAGGGATCGCTGTGGCCTTCGTTATCCGTCGGATCATCTGGAAGCCGAAGACGCAAGGCACACTGCCTTACGGCGTCGCCATCACCGCTGGCGCGCTGTGGGTGCTGGGCTGGACCTACATCCCTTCGGCAACCTTCACCGCATGACTGGGATGAACCCGATTTTAACCAATTCGACCGTACACGTCTCAACCATACCTGCCCGTAAACCATTTTGGGCCGAACACGAGGGGGCTTGATAAGCCATGGATAGGAAAAAACTGGTTCTGCTGCTCGGAGCGCTGATCATCGCGGTCGGCACCGCGTTCGCTGCACGAAGCATGTTCATGGGCGGAGCTGCGCCCCAAGCCGAGGCCGCGCCGCCTCAGCCAACCGGACCAAAGGTTCTCGTGGCCAATCGCGCGCTGCCTGCCGGCACTATCATTACGGTGGACGCCATGGGCTTCCAGCAATGGCCGGAAGAGCTCGTGCAGGACGCCTATTATATCGAAGGCAACGCCCAGCTTGAATCGCTGCTCGGCACTGTCGTTCGCTTCCCGATCACGGCCGGTGAGCCGGTGACGCAGGGCTCGCTCGTGAGCCCTGGCGACCGTGGCTTCCTCGCCGCGGCGCTTGGACCGGGCATGCGCGCGGTTACAGTGCCGGTGTCAGCTCGTACAGGCGTGGCCGGCTTTGTCTTCCCGGGCGACCGCGTTGACCTTCTTCTTACACAGACCGTGTCGGGCGAAGGCCGTCCTTTGAAGACCGCGGAAACTGTTCTGCGCAATCTGCGCGTTCTGGCGACCGACCAGCAGACCGAGCAAGTGAAAGATGGCGAAACCGGTAAGACAGTGGTTCGCGCCTTCAGCACTGTCACCATCGAAGTGACGCCTAAGCTCGCCGAGAAGGTTTCGGTCGCTCAAACGATCGGTACCCTAAGCCTGGTGCTGCGCTCGATCGCTGACAACCAAGCCGAACTTGAGCGCGCGATCGCTTCGGGTGAAATCGAAATTCCCGACGACGCGACGCCGGAAGAAGAAGAGCGCATCCTGCGCACCGCCATGGGTATGCCGGTCGACAAAGCGACGACTTTCCAAACCGGGGGTGATGTCTCGCGCTTCCAACGCAAATCACTGCCGGAAGAAGAAGCCGCCGCTCGTCGCCGCCGCGCTCTTGAGGAGCAACGCGCTTTGGCTGCGGCCCGCGAGGCGGCTCGCTCGCCCGGTGGTCCCTCAGTCCGCGTCTTCCGTGGTCGCAACGCCAACGAGATCCAGGTGGGCAACAACGGATCGGTTGAAGCTGCGAACGCAGTGGTCAGCTCCCAAGCCAACGCCATCGGCGAAGTTGGCGCAACGCTGATCAAATAAGGGGCTTCGAGGATCATGGCACCTGAATTTCAAGGCCGATCAATCGGTCAAAACGCTGCGAAAGTGGCATCTGGGGAACCCATTAAGGGGCGGAATATGAAACGCAAATCAACGCTTAGCATGCTGCTTGCCGGGCTCGCCTTGGCGCCCATGGGCGCCACCGCGACGAGCACCGCGAACGCGCAGCAGGTTGTCAGCCCGTCGCAACAGATCGTTCTTTCGATCGGTCGCGGTGAACTGATCAGCGTGCCGGGTCAGATGGCCGACGTTTTCGTCGCCGACGACGGCGTGGCCGATGTTCAGATCAAATCTCAGCGTCAGCTCTATGTCTTTGGACGGGCCGGTGGCGAGACCACGATTTACGCCAGCAATGGCGCGGGCGACATCATCTGGTCGGCCAACGTTCGTGTTGGCAACAACATCGACAGTATTGATCAGATGCTTGCGCTTGCCATGCCGCAGGCCAAAGTGAACGTCGCGACAATGGGGACCAGCACGGTTCTGCTGACGGGCACCGTCTCCGCGCCGGAGGACGCCGCTGAGGCGGAACGTCTGGTTCAGGCCTTCCTCGGCGAGGAAGCCAACGTGATCACTCGGTTGAAAACGGCCACTCCGCTTCAGGTCAACCTGCAAGTGAAGTTTGCCGAAGTTAGCCGCAGTCTTGTTCGCAACATCGCGGGTAACTTGACGACGTTTGACGCGTCGACGGGTGGTTTCCGTGGCGCGATCGGAACCGGGCGTCAGCTCGGCTTCCCGGGTCAAGCCTATGATCCGCGCAACGGTCCGATCGCCGCAGGCGCCGGCGTGACCAACCCGGTCGCGGGCCCGTTCTTTGACGCCAATGGCGACGTGATCCTCGATGTGAACGGAAACCCGCTCACATTCACCGGTCCGGGCATTGACTCCACCACGGCCGGAACAACGATTGCCGGTCTTGGCCGTTTGTTTGGCCTTGATATGGTCGGCGCCTTGGATCTTGCCGAGCAAATCGGCTTGATCACCACGCTTTCGCAACCGAACCTCACTGCGCTTTCGGGCGAGACGGCAACTTTCCTTGCGGGCGGTGAATTCCCGATCCCTGTGAGCCAGGGTCTCGGCAACGTCGCGATCCAGTATCGTAACTTTGGCGTGCAGCTGGCCTACACGCCGACGGTTCTTGCCAATGGCCGCATCTCGATCCGGGTCCGTCCTGAAGTGTCCGAGCTTTCGAGCCAAGGCGCGATTACGCTTAACGGCTTCCAGGTCCCAGCTCTGACCACCCGCCGTACCGAAACGACTGTGGAGCTGGGCTCTGGCCAAAGCTTTATGATCGCCGGCCTGATGAGCAACAACTCGCAAAACGCGATCGATAAGGCTCCCGGTCTCGGCGACGTGCCGATCCTGGGCAACCTGTTCCGCTCGCGTCAGTTCAACCGCGGCGAAACCGAGCTGGTGATTATCGTCACCCCATACCTCGTTAAGCCTGTGAATGAGCGTGACATCAAACTGCCGACCGACGGCTTCCACACGTCCAACGAGTTCGAGCAGCTGCTCGGCTTCCGTGAGCAGTCGGGCGTGTCGGGCGAATCGCGCCCCGGACCGACGGCCGCTCAACCGGACGCTCCGACGCCGGATATCAGCGCCGTCGATCCCGATGCGCGGATGAACAACAGCTCCTCCAAGAGCCAACGTGCCAAGAAGTCGGGCAAAGACAAACGGACGGCCGACGCCGCCGCGCCGGGCTTCAGCTTCTAACGCTGCGACGAGATGCGAAAGGTTATGACGATGCAAAACGCAAAGCACAGCACGATCAAATCGGTGAGCAAGCTCGCCGTCGCCGCAGCGCTCGGGCTCACGCTCGCCGGGTGCGGTGGAATGCCCACAAACAACTCGCTCTACAGCTTGAAGCAGCCGGTGATCGAACGCCAAAGCTTCTCGCTTGACGTGAACACCATTTCCAATGGTCTCCCGGTCAGCGAACAGGTGCGTCTCAATGGTTGGTTCGAAGCGATGGAGCTGGGATACGGTGATCGTGTCTCGATCGAAGATCCGGGCGCCAATCCTGCGATTACCAACGCGGTCAACGAGCTCGCAGGTCGCTACGGCCTTATTGTAAGCGGAACAGCGCCGACGACGGCAGGCTTTCTTCAGCCGGGTCAAGCGCGCGTGGTAATCACTCGTACAACCGCAGAGGTTCCTGGTTGCCCCGACTGGTCAGCCAAATCGGACATGAACTACAACAACGCAACCAGCCCAGGCTACGGTTGCGCCATCAACAGCAACGTCGCGGCCATGGTCGCCAACCCTGAAGATCTGCTCGAAGGGCAGAAAGGTACGGGTGAGACAGTGGTGGCCACGGGCAACAAGGCCATCGACACATTCCGCAACGCTGCTCCTACTGGAGCCGGCGGCCTAGGCAACGCCCAACAGGGAGGCAACTAATGAACGCGCCTTGGAAATCGGGTCTTCCCGGAAATCGTGATCCGTTCGCCGCTTACATCTGTGACGATGCCGCGCTGGATGTCCTTCGCCCGGTCGTGATTGAGATGGGCTGGCAGCCGGAGAAATGCAACAAGGGTGGACTTCGTAACGCTATCCAGTCGCTCTCTGTCAGCGCATCCCCGGCCATCCTGCTGGTTGACCTATCGGAAAGCGGCGATCCGCTTAACGACATCAACGCGCTCGCCGAAGTTTGCGAGCCCGGCACTGTCGTGATTGCAATCGGTCAGGTGAACGATGTGCGCCTGTATCGTGATCTGCTTTCCAGCGGCATCCACGACTACCTGCTTAAACCGCTTTCGGCGCAGGCCGTGCACGACTCACTCAATCAGGCTCTGGCCGTCTTCACCGCGCCCAAAGCGGGTGATGAAGGCGCCATGAAACGCCATATCTCGACCGCCATTGTCGGGACACGCGGCGGCGTCGGCGCATCGACGCTGGCGACCTCGCTAGCGTGGTTGTTCAGCGACGAGCACCAGTCTCCCACCGCGCTTCTGGACCTGGACGTGCACTTCGGAACCGGCGCACTGGCGCTTGATCTGGAGCCCGGCCGTGGCCTGACCGACGCGATTGACAACCCCAGCCGTATCGATGGACTCTTCATCGAACGCGCTATGATCCGCGCGAACGACAACCTGTCGATCCTTTCAGCCGAAGCGCCGATCAACCAGCCGCTGATGACCGATGGTTCGGCCTTCGTGCAGTTGGAGGAGGAATTCCGTCAGGCGTTCGAGATGACGCTGATCGATATGCCGCGCAATATGCTGATCAACTTCCCGCAGCTTTTGGCTGATGTGAACCTGGTCTTGCTGACTTGCGAGCTTACCCTCGCTTCGGCGCGCGACACGATCCGTATTCTCTCCTGGCTGAAGGCGAACGCACCCCACGCGCACCCGATGATCGTCGCCAACAAGGTCCAAAGCGGCGTTGCTGAGATCAGCAAGGCCGACTTCGAGGCCTCAATCGAGCGCAAGGTCGACTTTGTCATCCCATACGACATCAAGGCAGCGTCAAATGCGGCCAAGCTGGGCCAAGTGTTCGTGGACGCAAATCGATCGAGCAAAGCAACCTCGGCTATCAAGCAGATTGCGGAGCGCATTCTGGGCGCCAGCGAGGAAGATCTTGAGGACGCCATGGCGGCCGACGAGAAAAAGTCGCTGCTTGGCGGTTTCGACTTCAAGAGCCTCCTTGCCAAAAAGGACAAGGAAGCCGCTCCAACGGAATAAGCACGGGAATGGGCGATCGGGAGCCATGCCCTTGATCGCCCACCTCCCCTTTTGCGACCATCGAACGCATTGAGACAAGAAAGCAGGCGGGACCCTAAAGATGGCATTCATTGAAATTCTTGCGCTCACTCTTGTGATTTTTGGGGTGATTGTCGGGGTCTATTTCCTCATCGCCAATTCCGGCGTCGCGACCTCACAGAAGCGCCGCCTTCAGGCGCTGCGATATCGGCATTCGGACAGCACCGACGCCAAGGTGGAATCGCAATTCAAGAAAGCGATCGCTGCGCGCAAACCGAAGACATACAAAGTGGCTGGGTCTGGGTCCCAGCTAGACGCTCTCATCATGCGGTTGGATCGCACGGGTCGTGACATTACCATATCTCAATACGTCTACGCTTCGATCGGGCTCGCTCTTGCCGTTGCCGTTTTGGTGTACCTCCAGTCCGGGGCCGCCGCGCTTTCTTTAGGCATCGGTCTTTTGATCGGCGCGGGACTGCCGCACCTTGTGGTTGGTTATATGATCAGCAAGCGTACAGCCAACTTCAACGCCAAGTTCCCAGACGGTATTGAACTTCTGGTTCGCGGTCTTCGTTCCGGGCTACCGGTTACGGAAACGCTGAGCGTGGTGGCCGAAGAAGTTCCTGGCCCAGTGGGCACCGAATTCAAGGGAATTGTTGAGCGCATCAAGATCGGCAAAACGATGGAAGATTCGCTTCAGGAAACGGCGGACCGCTTGGCTATCCCGGAGTTCAACTTCTTCACCATCACCCTGGCCATTCAGCGCGAGACGGGGGGTAACTTGGCCGAGACGCTGTCGAACTTGGCAGACGTTCTGCGCAAACGTTCGCAGATGAAGCTCAAAATTCGCGCGATGAGTTCGGAGTCCAAAGCGTCCGCGTACATCGTTGGTTCGCTGCCCTTTATCGTGTTTGGTCTGATCTATTGGATCAACCCGGACTACTTGGGGACTTTCTTCACCGATGATCGCCTGATTGTCACGGGCCTCGGTGGCCTCGTGTGGATGGGAATTGGCGTTTTCATCATGGCCAAAATGGTCAGCTTCGAAATCTGACGGGGGCACGACGGTACTATGTTTTTCGATCAACCCTCAGACTTGGTGCTGCAAGGTGTCGATGGCGCGGTGTTCAGCACTGCCATAGCGGCGCTGAACCAGCCAGCAGGTCCGAAGCTCTTGGGCTTTGACGTTATTTTTGTCGGTTCCGTGATGGCGGGGATCGCCGCGATGGCGGTGATGTTCGCGATCTACACCGCGCTTACCATCAAAGATCCGATGGCCAAGCGCGTAAAGGCGCTCAACGAGCGCCGCGAGGAGCTGAAAGCGGGAATCGTTACATCCAGTGCCAAGAAACGGGCAAGCCTCGCGCGGAAATCGGACACGACCGATGCGGTTAAGGACCAACTTGGCCGTCTCAACGTTCTCCAGCAAAGCCAGCTCGAGGCCGTTCAGCAAAAGCTGGCTCACGCTGGCTATCGCAACAAAGAACTCGGGGTCATCATCATCGGCCTGCGCGCCGTGCTGCCAATAGTCGGCGCGATTATCGGTTTCGTGCTGTTCTATTGGGTTAACTACTTCGGCTTCGAATCCGACTTTATGAAGCTTATGGGCTTCGCGGCGACCGTGGCTATCGGCTACAAGGGGCCGGAGATTTACCTCTCGAACAAAGCGACGAAGCGCACGAAGGAAATCCAGAAGGGTCTGCCCGACGCACTCGACCTGTTGGTGATCTGCGCCGAAGCGGGTTTAACCGTGGACGCGTCCTTCAACCGCGTGGCAAAGGAATTGGGCCGAGCGTATCCGGAGCTGGGCGACGAATTTGCTCTGACCGCGATCGAACTCTCGTTCCTCAACGAGCGGAAGATGGCGTTCGACAATCTGGCCTACCGGGTCAATTTGGAAGCGGTCAAAGGGGTTGTGACCACTATGGTCCAGACCGAACGGTACGGTACGCCGCTGGCGTCAGCGCTGCGTGTCCTCTCGGCCGAGTTCCGCAACGAACGCATGATGCGCGCCGAAGAAAAGGCCGCACGACTGCCAGCGATCATGACCGTGCCGCTGATCCTGTTCATTCTGCCGGTTCTGTTCATCGTTATTCTTGGGCCTGCAGCCTGTTCGATCAACGATGCGCTGATCAAATAGACCCTTTAGGGAACAGCTCCAAAAGTAGGCCCGCGAAGACGAGAGTTCTTCGCGGGCCTCTTTTAATTGACCGCCAGTCGAGCACGCAAGTCAGCTTAAGTCTTCAACCTTGTGACGCAGTTTTTCGAGCATCACGCGAAAGCGCTTCTGCTCAGACTCACTGAAACCATCGAGAATCTCGCCCTCTGTGGCGAGCGCCAATGGAAGCACCTCTTGATGGATTTTGCGCCCCTCTTGTGTCAGCACCATCATATGGGATCGGCCATCGGCGGCGTTGGGAGCGCGTTCGATAAGCCCACGATTCTCAAGCACTTTACACGCCCGGCTGACCGCCACCTTGTCCATGACGGTTGCATCAGTCAGGGCTCGCTGAGTCATTCCAGCGCTGGTTTCACGCGTGTGAAGATCACCCAAAACCGCCATAATGCGCCATTCCGGGATCTTAAGGCCAAAGCGATTGCGGTAGCGTTCCGCGATCAACGCGCTGACCGCGTTTGAAGCAACCGAGAGTTGGTAGGGCAAGAATTGCGAAAGCTGCCCCACCTCGTCGGTGGTGTGCGAGGCTTTACGGTCCGTTTTTTCCAGAGTGCCAGTCATGAAAACTGGTTACTAATGAAACTAGGCGCTTTGGCAAGAGACGGTCACTGCCTCCCCACTTATTCGTAAGCGCGCGCCTCCCACCACGGATAGAAATCGGGCATGTCTTCGCTTACTTTGCCCGGATAAGTGGGGGAGCGCTTTTCGAGGAAGCTGGCGATACCTTCCTTCGCGTCTTCCCCTCGCGAAAGGCGATAAATCGCACGACTGTCAATCTTGTGCGCTTCCATCGGGTGGTCAGCGCTCATCAGGCGCCACATCATAGCGCGCGTCATGGCGACCGAAACCGCGCTGGTGTTCTGCGCGATTTCGCGCGCAATCTCGCGCGCCTCGCTCATCAACACGCCGGGCGCGTGAACCGACCGGACCAACCCGCCGCGAAGCGCCTCTTGCGCGTCGAACACGCGGCCCGAATAACACCATTCCAGCGCCTGGCTGATGCCGACAATGCGCGGCAGGAACCAGCTGGAGGCGGCTTCGGGCACGATACCCCGGCGCGCGAAGACAAATCCGTACCGCGCGGTTTCGCTGGCGAGGCGGATATCCATCGCCAATTGCATAGTCGAACCCACGCCGACCGCGACGCCGTTGCAGGCGCTAATTAGCGGCTTTTTGCTTTCAAACAGCCGCAGCGTGAGAAGCCCTCCCCCATCGCGGACGCGCTCATCGGAAAGATTCTTCACCTCGGTCGCGTCGGAGAAGATCTGCCCCCCGCCCTCTGGAGTCAAATCGGCACCCGCGCAGAACGCCCGGTCGCCGGCGCCGGTAAAAATGACCGCGCGCACTTGGTCATCAGCGTCGATATCATCCATCGCCGCCATAATCTCTTCGCCCATCGTGCGCGTGTAGGCGTTCATCTTTTCAGGGCGGTTCAACGTGATCGTGGCGATGCCATCGGCCTTCTCGACCAAGATCTGAGTGTATTGGGTCATCAGGATTCCTCTCTTCTCAGCAGCACTGTTACCCGCGCACGCGTGCGGTTCAAGCCGATTGCGAAGGCGGGGAGCCGACCGTCGCTGCGCCAGACGTAATGGGGGCGCTCCAAGTCGATCCTGCCCTGACTTGAATGAGCAACATCGCCGCGTTACTCTTTCGCCAACGCAATAGGAGACAAGGCATGAGAATTGGCGTTGTTGGAATTGCCGTGGTTGCCAGCTTGAGCTTAGCCGGTTGCGGTGCAGAACCAAGCAAAACGGCCGAAACGACAGCCGAGGCCGAGGCCGAGGCCGGTGATATCGAGCGACCCGAAGACGCGCCAGTTGTCGGCGTCAACGACAATTTGGTTTCGCTGACTTGCGCCAATTTCTTGGACACGGCAGCCGTCGCCACCGATGAAGAAGACGAGGAAGCGGCGATAGCGGCGCAGGACGAGATCGCGGCCGGGCTGATCTGGATCCACGGATATCTGTTTGCCAAGAATGACGGGGAAATCGGGGTGCTCAGCCAGACTTGGATGGAAGAAACTGCTGGACGCATTTATGGTACTTGCAGCGAGGCGGAGGATCCCAGCACACTCAATCTGTTTGAGGTGGTTCTCGATGAAAGCGCTTAATCTGATCGCGGCCGCGGCGCTCGTCGCCACGAGCGCGACTGTGGTTCCCTCGGCGCTGGCACCCACGATTGCGCACGCGAAGAAGCACCATCACCATCATCACCACCACCATAACCGCCGCAAAGCTCGGCGGGTTGGCGTCGTGGCGGGAATCGCGGCCGCTGGTATCGCGGGCGCCGTTGCTCGGGACAACGCGCGGGATGAGTATCGCGAGTGCATGGATTACTACGGTGGAAACCGGCGTTACGAGCGATACTGCCGCGAAGAGTATTATCACGACCGTCGCCGCGCAAATCGCGCGTCGCGCCGAGTCGGCGTGGTCGCAGGCCTCACCGCCTATGGGATTGCGCGCGATTAGGCGTTCCTATCCGCGCTGACTGAGGTCAGCCGCCGACCTGCCAAACGAGTTCGTCGAACACGAAGTCTCCGGTCGAGCAATTGAGCCGCAGGTCATAGGACGCGCCCAGATCCGCGTTCACGTTTACGACCTGCTCGCCCACGACGATGCGGCTTTGCCCGCCTTGCACGTAGATAATGGCAAAACCCACGACGTTCCCGATGGCCAGTGTGCCGATCTCGCGGGCCTCGCGCTGGCCCTCGCGTAGAAGCTCCGCCGTCACCATCGCTCCTTGCGCGCTAGCGCTGGAGGCTGAGGCACGGATGTACATGGCTTCGCCAGTCTGCGAGCTTTGAACGCCGACTATCGCGTTGGGCGTCGTCTGCTCATGCGCGCGAAAGAGGGCGGGGGTGAGGCTGCCGCTCAGAGTAAAGCGAGCGGCGTTGACCGGGATCTTGAATTCAGAGAACCGTCCGCTTGCGGTGTCGCACGCGAAACGCGATGTGCTGGACTGTATCTGAGACTGGTCCTGAGACTGGGCCTGAGACTGGGCCAGTGTCGGCGAGGTGGTCAAAACGCACGCCGCCCATGCGGCAGCGATGGCCATACGTATCTTCATTGCAGTGTCCCCTTATCACGCGTTTCCCAGGCCGCCCGTTACTTAGCACACGCGGCCTCAAAAAAGAGGCTAGCCGCGGCCCCTTACCCAAAAAGAAAGGCCCCCGCCGCGGCTTTGCGCGACAGGGGCCTGTCTTTGTGACTCGCGATCGTGAGTTAACGCGGCGCCATCCGGATTGCGCCGTCGAGGCGGACGTCTTCGCCGTTGAAATAGCCGCACTCGATCATGGTCATGGCGAGGCGGGCGTATTCGTCGGGCAGACCAAGACGCTTGGGGAACGGCACCGACGCGGCCAGCGCGTCCTTCACCTTTTGCGGGGCTGCGTTCATCAGCGGGGTCTCAAAAATGCCCGGCAGGATGGTGTTGACGCGGATGCCTTCGCTCATGAGGTCGCGCGCAATCGGAAGGGTCATGCCGACAACGCCGCCCTTCGACGCCGAGTACGCCGCTTGGCCCATCTGGCCGTCTTCGGCTGCCACCGACGCGGTGTTTACAATCGCGCCGCGATCGCCGTCTTCGCTCAGCGGGTCGAGCTTCAGCATTCCGGCGGCCGATTGCGCTATACAGCGGAAGGTGCCGACGAGGTTCACCTGAATGACAAAGTCAAAAGCCGAGAGCGGGAAATGCTTGGTCTCGCCGGTCAGGCCACCGCTTTCGTCGCGCACGCGGCTAGCGGTTTTCATAGCGTTGCCGATGCCCGCGCAGTTCACGAGAATGCGTTCTTGGCCATGCGCTTCACGCGCCTTGGCGAAACCGGCGGCCACTTCTTCGTCGCTGGTCACATTGACCTTGCAAAAGACGCCGCCGACTTCGGCCGCCATCGCTTCGCCCTTCTCTTCGTTCATGTCGAAGATCGCAACCTTTGCGCCTTTCGCAGCGAGCGCGCGCACGGTGGCCGCGCCAAGGCCCGACGCACCGCCGGTGACGACGGCAGGGGTGTTGGCTGAAACTTCCATTAGTTTTCCTCTTCCAATCAGTGGGGGTTTTTAGAGCGACTCAACAATCGTGACATTGGCGACGCCGCCGCCTTCGCACATCGTTTGCAGGCCGTATTTCTTGCCGTGGCGCTTAAGCCCGTGAACGAGCGTCGCCATCAGTTTGGTGCCCGACGCGCCGAGCGGGTGGCCGAGCGCAATCGCGCCGCCGTGGACGTTCAGCTTTTCCGGATCCGCGCCGGTGTGCTTGAGCCACGCCATCGGCACCGGAGCGAAGGCTTCGTTCACTTCATAGAGATCGATATCGTCGATCTTGAGACCAGCGCGCTCAAGCGCCTTGTCGGTCGCGAACAGCGGCTCTTCGAGCATGATGACCGGATCTCCAGCGGTCACGGTCAGGTTGTGAATCCGCGCCATCGGGGTGAGGTTGTGGGCCTTGAGAGCCTCTTCCGAAACGACCAGCACTGCTGAAGATCCGTCGCAAATCTGGCTCGCCGAAGCCGCCGTCACCATGCCATCGGGCGCGATCAGTTTGACCCCGGCGATGCCTTCAAGACTCGCGTCAAAACGGATGCCTTCGTCAACCGTGTGCGTATCGTCGCCTTCGGGCGTTTCGATAGCGACAGGAACAATTTCGTTTTCAAACGCGCCGGACTGCGTGGCCGCAATCGCTTTTTCGTGGCTGTTGAAGGCAAACGCGTCGAGCTCTTCCTTCTTCATGCCGTGCTTTTTCGCGATCATTTCCGCGCCCATGAACTGGCTGAACTGGACGCCCGGATACTTGTCTTTGACGCCGTCCGACATGTAATTGCCGAGGCCCTCTTTCATGTGGAGCGTCATGTTGGAGCCCATCGGCACGCGCGTCATGCTTTCAACGCCGCTGGCGATGACAACATCTTGCGTGCCGCTCATCACGGCTTGCGCGGCGAACTGAATCGCCTGCTGCGAGGAGCCACACTGACGGTCGATCGAGACCGCCGGGGTCGATTGAGGCAGCAGCTTGGAGGCAAGCACGCCCATCCGGCCCACTTGCCCCGCCTGCTCGCCCGCCTGGCTGACGCAGCCTGTGACCACATCATCAATTGCTGTGGGATCGACACCGCTGCGCTCCACCACCGCGTCGAGCGACTTTGCCAACAGGTCCACGGGATGCACGCCAGCTAGGCGGCCTCCACGGCGGCCTCCAGCGGTGCGGACGGCGTCAACAATATAGGCTGTGGGCATCTCTCTCTCCAATGGAAGGGGTCTTGGTCTCAAGCAATCCGGCAAAGCGGGTTGCGTTTTGCCACTCGCCTATGGGACCCAGAGGTCCAAATCAAGCGCGTAAAGTAAGCCAGCGAGCCTTGTGCGCGCCTTGATCGAATGGCAAACGGCTTGCGAACGCAGGGGGAAGCCTACCATTGGTCCGGCTAAGCCCTTGCGCGACTTCGGGATTGCATGACGCGCGCGCAGGAATGACCAGCCGAGAAACCCTTCAGGAAAAGCAGATGGCGGTAAGCGCCGCTATGCGTCGCGGCGATCTGACCTCGGCCAGCGCCTTGGCCAGCGACGCGAGACGCGAGCATCCTGATGACGCTGTGCTCGCCCATATGGCGGGGAACATTGCCCTGAAGTCAGGAGACGCTGAGGGCGCGGCCGCATGCTTCGCCAGCGCTGTAAAGGCTCGGCCCGACCACTTCGACTATGTGATCGATCACGCTATCGCTTTGCAGCGCCTTGGCCGCGATCAGGAAGCCATTGCCAGCCTCTCCCAGCACGAAGCCGCTGGTCTCAAAGTGGCGCGCTACGCCAATGTGCGCGCCGCGTCTCATCGCGCGTTGGGCGATCTCGCGGCGTCAGCGCACTGGTATGACATTGCTCTCTCGCTCAACGATCGCCATCCGCTGGCGCTGCACGGGCGCGCGCGCGTCGCGCTTGAGCGCAGCGAGCCCACGGCGCTTGGCCTTTTTGATCGGGCGCTGGCGGTCAATCCCGGAGACGCCAATCTCTGGTTGGGAAAAGCCAACGCGCTGGATATCGAAGGCGATCACAAGGGCGCGATTTTGGTGGCGCGACAGATCGTCGATCAGGCACCCGGATTTATGGATGGGCTATCCACGCTTGCGCGGATGCGTCTGGCGCAAGGCGAAGAGGAATTCGCTTCCCACTACGATGAAGCCGCCAGAAAGCAGCCGCAGAACCCAAACATCCCCATGGAGCATTGCCAGACGCTCGAGGGGGCTGGGCGTTCAAAACAAGCCGCTGACGTCGCGGCGCGCGCGCAACGCGACTTTCCCGACATTGCCCATTTCTCGATGCTCGAAGCGCTCCACTTGGGCTCGGCGGGTGAATGGGACGCCGCTGAAACGATCTTCACCAAGCTCGAATACGAGACGCCCCAGCGCCACCTGCACGAAGCGCGCCACAGGCTTCGTGGCGGCACCCCTGATCAGGCCCAAGAGCGGCTGATGAAAGTGCTCAAGGCGGAACCTTGGGATATTGCGGCATGGGCCCTTCTTGGGCTCGCGTGGCGTGCGATGGGGGATCCGCGCAAAGAGTGGCTCCACGAACAAGCCGACCTAGTGAATTTTCTTCCGCTGCAGGCGCACAGCACACTTACCGAAGAAGCCGTCGACCACTTGCGAGAACTGCACGGCCGTTCCCCCTTCCCGCTCGGCCAAAGCCTGCGCGGGGGCACACAGACGCGCGCCAAGCTGTTCGATTACGCCAGTCCTATCTTGCAGCAACTGGGGGCTGCAATCCTGGCCACTCTCGAAGATTATCGGTCTCAGCTTCCCGGCTCGGACACCACCCACCCGCTTTTGCGGCATCGTGAGGAAGACTGGCGCTTTGACGGATCATGGTCGGTTCGTCTGGCCGGCGGCGGCGATCATCACGCCGCTCATATCCACCCTGCCGGGATCATTTCCTCTGCGCTGTATCTGGTGGTGCCGGACGCCGTGAACGAAGAAGAGCACGGCGGCTGGCTCGAAATTGGCCGTCCTGCGCCCAATCTCAATTTGGACCTCGAGCCGCTGCGCACCATCAAGCCCAAAGCAGGGCACCTCGCGCTCTTTCCATCCACGCTTTATCACGGCACCACACCATTTCAGGGCGGCGAACGGATGACGGTCGCGTTTGATGTGATAGTCTGACAAAGGCCACTTATGAGCAGTTCACCATCACGCGATCCCTGGGGCGATTTCTGGGCACGTAACGCGCGGGGGGCAAGCGTCGGCGGGGGCACAGGCTGCCTGCCCCAGCGTTGGGCCGCCATCGAGAACGCGCAGCGCGCCACTTGGACCGCGTTCGCCAAACATCTGCCAGAGAACGCCGCCGTGCTGGACCTGGCGACGGGCGATGGGCGCGTCCTTGGCTGGCTTCTCGATCAGCGGGCAGACCTGTCGCTGACCGGGATCGACCTGGCGGCGACCCTTCCTGCCGGTCCTACTGGTACAAAAACCATTGGCGGCGTCCCGATGGAGCAACTGCCCTTTGAAGATGACAGCCTTCAGGCGGTCGTCAGCCAATTCGGTTTTGAATACGGTGATGTTGCGAAAGTCACCAAAGAGATTGCGCGTGTTTTGGCGCCGGGCGGGCAAGTCGGACTGATCGTCCACCGCGGCGACGGTCCCATCCTCGAACATAACCGGCAACGGCGCAACGAATTGCAATGGGCGCTCAAGGAAAAAGCCACCGCGCGCAAGGTGAAAGCAAAACTCAAGGCCAATCCTCCGGCGATTGGCCAAGCCGAAGCCTTAGCCAAGAAGACTGCGGAATTGGGCGCTAAACGATTTGGGCAAACATCGCCCGCGTGGGAAATTCCCGAAGCCATCAGGCGCACGGTGGTTATGGGCCGGCGGGAAGGCCCCGCCTCGATGATCGATACGATCGAGGTCATCGAGGGCCACGCGCGAAACGAGCTGGGTCGGATCGCGTCGCTTGCGACGGCCTGCGGCACGGCCGACAAGCGGGTCAAGCTCGTGGGCGCGTTCGAAACCCACGGTTTGACACTCGCTGAGGAAAACTCGCTCAAAGAGCCTTCCGGCCGCGCCTTCGCCGACTTTTTAAGGTTCAAGTAAGCGCGCCACGAAAGGCCTGACACCACAATAAGAAGAGGGCGCCAGACCGGAGTCTGGCGCCCTCTTTTTGGGTGACGCCCCCGGCCAAGGCCGAGGGCGAACACTGGATTAGAAGCGGAACTGCGCTCCGATGAAGAAGTCGCGTCCCAGGACGTCGAACGTGCTCGGGAAGGTGTTGGCCTGCTCCGAGTTGTCGTCACCGACGAGGATCGAGTTCGTGTCGTTGACCACAACACCGTTCTCGAAGATCGGCGTGTCAGGCAGCGTGTCAAAGAGGTTGTTGACACCCAGCGTCAGCGTGACGTTCTCGGTCGCGTCGAAACGGAAGGTGAGATCGATCAGGTCATAAGCGCCGATGCTCTGGCCAAGACCGTCCTCTTCACCCGGGATCGGAGCGTCCGTGTCGGTGCCCGAAAGGTGACGCCAACGGGTCGAGACCGTGAACGGCCCTTCGATGTAGCTGAAGCGCGACGTCCACTTGAACGTAGCCTGCGGTTCATCACAGGTCGCACCGAAGAAGCCGGCGCAACGATCAATGTCGGTCGGATCAAGCGGGTTGGCCTGGATGTCGTTCGTATCCGTCCAGGTGCCGACGAAGTTCATGTCGAAACGAGCAACGTCATCGCTGAAGAGCGCGAAGCCGAGATCGGTCGAGTAGTTCACCGTCATGTCGATACCCGACGTGCTCAGCTCACCAATGTTCGCATCGCCCTGCGTCGGCAGGTTGTCGCGGCCAAAGGCACCTGACGCATCACGTGTTCCGAGGAAAGGCGAACAAGCAGGATCCGAAAGATCCTGAGCCGACTCGAAACAGAGGTCAAGCGACGTCTGGAACGGCAGCGTCACGATGGCGTCTTCGATCGTGATGTCGAAGTAGTCCGCCGTGATGACGAGGCCCGGGATGAAGCTCGGCTCGAACACAACACCAAGCGTGAAGCTGTCCGAGGTTTCTTCAAACAGGTTCGGGTTACCACCGATCGACGTAGCGATCTGCGGGTCCGGCTGAATGATTTCGTTACGAGTTACACCAGGGGTCGTTTCGATGCCGATATTGGCTTCCGGAACACCGTTAGCGATACAGGTCGCGCGTACGCCACCCTGCGGTTCGTTCGCGCCAATGCCGGCGCACGGATCGATCGCACCCGGGAAGTTGTTGGCGGCACCGCCGAACAGCTCACCCACGTTCGGTGCACGCACCGCGCGCTGATACTGACCGCGCAAGGTCACATCAGGGATCGGCTGGAACTGCAGACCAGCGGCGTAAGTCCAAACACCGCCCACAGATTCGAGCGAATAGTCGGAGTAACGGCCCGCCGCGTTCAGTTCGATACGCATTCCGCTTTCGGTTTCGTACGGAATGACAAGTTCGCCGAACAGCTCGTTGACGTTGTATCCGCCTTCGGTCGGGAGACCAGCGTTAAAGCCAGCGACGTCGCCCGAAGCGAGGAATTCGTCCGGGAGGAACTGCGCGCTAACGATACGACGCTCAACACCGGCCGCGAAGCCGATCGGTGAAGAGTCGCTGCTGAGTGCGAAGTCACCAAACGTACCGGAAACAACACCGCTCATCACTTGAAGGGTGGAGATTTCACCGTTCTGAGCCTGAATACGGAACACGTCGACCATGTCATCCGTCAGCGTGCCTTCGCCGAAGATGTTGATCGGGGTTGCACCGGTGCCGTTCACCGCTTCGGTGAAGCGCGACACAGAGGCGTTACCCTGCTGGATATTCGAGTTCCGAGTACGGGCGTACAGATAGTACGCGTCGTAGCTGATGTAGTCGGTGATGTCGCCGCGTGCGCCCGAAACGATACGGAAAGCGTTCCGTTCGTCGAGGTTGTTACGGCCACCGGCTTCTTCGAGACGACGACGGATCTGAACGTCGATCAAGCCGTTGTTCGCGTCCATGCCGGTTTCGCTCGCGTCCAGCTGGCGGAATTGAGCCGCCGTCTGAGCGTTGATGAAGCCATCGCCTTCCAGCTGATCAATGTCGAGGAAGGTGTTGACGAGGATCGGCGTCGGGGCAAGCTCAGCGGCCACCCGGTTGTTGACGTACGAAACTTCGCCGTAGACTTCGAGCGAAGAGCTCACTTCGTAGCTGGCGTTACCACCAAGCAGATACCGCTCTTGCGGCAGCTGCAGATAGTTAACCGGCGCGTAGTTGTAGAGATCTTCCGGCACACGGTAATCACGCAGATCACCCGGCGAACCAAAGATCGCAAGGTTATTGTTCGGGGCAAATGACGTGCCCGTCGTGTCACCGTCGCCCTGGTATGTCAGGCGCGTTTCAGGCGGAAGCGACGAACCACCCGGGGTGAACTGGGTGTTGCCCGAGCCGAAGAGAACGAACTCAGAGAAACCACGGTCGCCCTGGAAGATCTCCTGACGATCGAAGTATTCACCGTAGACGGTGACGTTACCACGGCCGTCGGCAAAGTCGGTGCCGATCGCGCCGTACACCTGCAGACGCTCGCCATCACCGCGCTCGGTGATCGAGTACTGGCCGCCCACTTCGACGCCCTGCACTTCACGGAGACGGAAGTTGACAACACCAGCAAGCGCGTCCGAACCGTAAACGGCCGAAGCACCACCGGTCACGACGTCCACCGACTCCAGCATGAAGTTGGGGATCGTGTTAAGGTCAACGATCTGGTTGGTGTCAAAGAACGTCCAGCGGCGGCCGTTGACGAGAACCAGGGTGCGGGTCGTGCCCAGACCACGAAGGTTCAGCGTGGCGGCGCCGTTACCCGGGTTGTTCGAGAACGAAGTCGTTCCCGGCACAACTTGCGGAAGCGCGTTGATAACGTTTTCAACGTTAACCGTACCGGTCAGCAGGAATTCTTCGGCCGGGACAACCGCGACCGGAGCGGCCGTGTCTGTCTCACGACGTTGAATACGCGAACCCGTGACAACAATGGCCTCTCCGGTGTCCGCGCTTTCCTCGGCGCCGTCAGTGATACTGACAACCTCGTCCTGCGCGAAGGCCGGCGCTGAGACCATGGCACCAGCCATGATCGTACCAGCGAGCAGCGCTCCTTTGTTGATCATTCTCATAATTTCCCTTTCCCTTGTCAAAGGTTTCCCGACGCAAACACATAACGCGCCGAAAATTCTGAACGTTGGGCGCATATTACAATCCAGTGTCGCTTCGCAATCGGCGCGATTAATGTACAACATAGTTGATCCCGCCATGTGTCATTCGCGACACACCCTTGGTTTCAGGTCATAAAGCGTCGCGAAGGTCGGTTCCCTTCACCCATGCCTATTGATGCTGGGGGTTTGAGCCCATAAGGCCAGAGCACGACTTGCAAACAAAGGTGCATTATGTCGGAACAGATCAAAGAGTATCAATCGCCGCGCCCCACGCTGAGCGGCGCGATGGTTCGGGCGGGGATGGCGCTTCTTTTTGCAGTCGGGAGTCCAGCGGCTGCGCAGGAAGAGGCGCAAGCCGATCCGCGCGCCAACGAGGCCTTCTTTGATGGATTGCGCTCATGCCGCGCCATCACCGATGATCAGGAACGTCTGAGCTGTTTCGACGAGGCCGTCGGCGCAGTGCTCACGGCGAGCGAGGAAGGCGAAGTCACCGTGATCGACCAGGAAGAAGCGCGCGCGGCGAAGCGCAGCCTGTTCGGCTTTAGCGTGCCGGCGATCGAGATTCTGGAAACTGGGGAAGAAGAGAAGGACGAGCTTTTTGAAACAACAATTCAAAGCGCTCGCTATTTGTCTTCAAGCAAAGCGCGCATGGTGACTGTCGAAGGCGCGGTCTGGGAACTCTATAGTATTCCGCGCCGGCAGCGGCCTATCGAAGCCGGCGACAAAGTGGTCTTTAAGCCCGCCTCCATGAACACCTTTTTTGTCCGGATTAACGGACAAAGAGGTGTTCGGGGCAAACGCGTCCAGTAGCCGATCTGGCGTTCGACACGCTGTCAGAGTTACCAAAAGCAAGGCCCGGTACGTTGCGCAACGAGCCGGGCCCCTTTTTTCTTCATCTATGCCAGCAGATTGCCTGCGGCCAGGCGATCAAAGCCCGCCGGGGCCGCAATCGTTAGCCAAATAGTCGAGCATCTTGGTGTAGAACTGCTGCTGGTGGCTGTACATCAAGGTGCGGTAGAAGTGATCCGCGTCATCTAGGGTGAGGAACTGGCCTTCCTTGCCCGCCTTTTCGAACTCTTTTTTGTAGTCCGTATAGTGATAATACAGGACACGCGCGTCGTCTTCGCCGTGGACCATCAGGAGCGGGATGTTGACCTTCTCAACTTCCTCAATCGGATTGACGCCGATCATCCCGCGGCGCTGCGCCCAATCGTCGAGAGCCTTAGGTGATCTGTTCCCAGCGCTCCGTTGGCGGTAAGTCTTGGCTGGATCGGCTACAGCCGCCCCAGCGATAGCGCACTGATAGATCTGCTCGTCGCGGGTTAGCGATACAAGCGCGGCGTATCCGCCGTAGGACCAGCCGAACATGGCCATACGATCGGGGTCCACGAGGCCTTGTTCTACAAGATAGAGAGCGCCGTCGTCCTTATCGTCCTGCATCTTGCCGCCGTGTTCACCGTAACCGCCGTCAAAATGCTCTTTGCCCCAACCCACCGTCATTCGGTAGCCGGGTTGCAGCACCATATATCCGGCGCTGGCGAGCAATTGTCCCCATTCATCGTAGCCGACGACTTCGGAAACGTGCGGGCCACCGTGCGGCATAACAACAAGCGGAAACGGCCCTTCGCCCTTTGGCTTCGTGACGTAGCCGGGAATGATGCGACCATCGCGCGCTGGGTACCGAATATACTCGACTTCAGCGAGGTTTTCCTGATTAAGCAGAGGGTTACGGCTTCCAAGTTTCGAAAGCTGGCCATCTTTCACAAGCCAGAAGGACCCCGGATCCTGCGGACCTCGATTGGTTATGATCATCCGACTTCCGTCGCGCGATCGGCTTGTGATCGAGATTTGATGAGCGAACGGAATCTGCTCTTCGAGCGCTTGGTACAAGGCCTGTTCGTTTTCATCGAACCAATGACGCTCCCATTTCGCGCCGGGGTATTGAGCGAACGCGAGGGTGTCGTTGCCTGGGATCGAATTTAGGCCGACTCGCATGACATCGGCGTTTTCGTCCTGGAACAGCTTCTTGCCGAATTGGCCGGTCTCGAAGTTGAATTCCCACAGCGCGGCCTTGTCTTCACCGTCGCGCGCTTCAATCATATAGCCAAGATTGGGATTGTTGGGATCGATATGCGCGAGCCCCTGAAACTGCGTGAGAAACCGATAAAGGTTCTCATGATCGTCAGCGTCGTAGACCTTCCCGAACTGCGTCCAGGAACCTTCACCAGGCTTGCGATAATAAGTCTTCAGAGTGTTATCGGTGTCAAATCCGACGGCAAACCGCGGATTACCCTGACTGTCAAACGTGATGTTGCTGTATTTTCGCGTGCCGCGCAGGACGAGGCTCTTGCTCCCTTTTACGAGGTCGAGCTTGTAGTAGCTGCTTGGGCGAAAGGCCGCGAAAGGATCAACGCCGACGCCGCTCTGAACGGGGTTGGCAGCCGCGACGACCACTTTGTTCGGTTCATCGGGAAGATCACTGACGATCGAAAAGCTGTCCCGAATAGTCGAAAATTTGTTCTTCTTGAGGCTGTAGGAATAGGTCAGATAATCGCGGGTGTCGTCTTCGGGGCCACGGACCTTCTCACGCACCTGCTCCCAAGCGTTCCCAAAAATCAGATCGTCCGTAACCCATTCCGCCCCAATGATTTCCATCGGATCAGCGTTGAGGCGACGCAGCGGCTTGCTGAGGTCATCGGTTTTGTAGATCTCAAGGACATATTCGCCTTCGCGCGATTCCACCTTGTGGACGAGAATGTGCTTGCCGTCCGGCGAAAGGTCGACCGCGTTCACGACATCGCGAAGCGCCCAAACATCGATTGGGACGGAGGAGGTGCCACTGGCTTGCGCTTGGGTTTCTGCAGGGGCCGCGAGGCTGAGACCAAGGGCAGAAACGCCGACCAAAGCGGCCGTCGCTGAAGCTTTCAGGAATTTCATGGGGAAGGACCCTCTTTGCTGAATACACTTTTTTACGGACAAAGGCGCCATCCTCCATTCTGGCGGCTTTGCGTACATAACTTAAAACAAAAAAGCGGCCTCACAGCAAGGGCTGGAGGCCGCCTTTTTTGGCTAAATTCCGCCGTTCTTAGCGCTTAGAAGCGGTAAAGAACCTGCGCGAAGAATTCGCGACCGTCGAAGTTGTAGCCGTTACCGATCGGAACGTTGGAGATGCTGAACACCTCATTGTCGTCTACGAGCGGGGGATCGTTGTAGAAGATGTTGGTGATACCCGCGATGATGCGGAATTTGCCATTATCCCAACGCACAGACGCGGTGTGCTCAAACCACTCGTCGGCAAAGCCAACGTCGCGGCAGAAGCGTCCGTCGCCGGCCACGTTGGCCGAACCATCACCCAGACAGGTGTCTGAGAAGAAGCCGGTTCCAAGGTTGCCGAAGGCGTCGTCGAATTCGTCGATGCCGTCCGGATCCTGCTCGACTTCGCCGATGTAGCGCGTCTGCCAGGTGAAGCGGAAATCGCTCCAATCGACATTGAACGTCGCGCGGCCCGTCCAGCTTGGGAAACCGAACTCGCCGGCAAAGTCTTCCTCGGTCAGATTGCTCTGAGCGTCAATGAAGAGGATCGAGCGTTCGATCAGGTGGTTGGCCCGGATTTCCAGACCAAGATCGAAGACTTCGCCACCAATGGTGACATCCTTGCCGAAGTTCGTGTTGATATCGATCCCGCGAACCGCTTCCTCGTTAAAGTTGAGGAAGCCCTGGAACACGTCGGTGATCAGATCACGGCCGGTGTTCGAGAACTCGATACGATCACAGAACGGGCTGCGGGTGCCATCTTGACGCGTGAAGCAGTCGTTGACGATGAACTGCACGCCCGGCTCCACGATCGCGTCGCGGATTTGGATGTCGTAATAGTTGAAGTTGAAGTTGAAATCGAACCCGCTCGGGAAGCTCTCTTCGAACGCGAAGCCGGTCGTGATCGACGTGGAGGTTTCAGGATCGAGATCAAGCGTACCGCCCGAGATGATTTCAGGGCTTGGCGAACCAAAGGTGTTGAGGCCTTGGTCATCAATACCCACCGAGGTCGGATCGCGACCTTCGCGGATACAGTTGGCCAAGGTCTGGGGATCACGCGTGTCGAGATTTGCCTGATAGGACGGAAGCGTTCCGGCAGGCGATCCGGCCGGAGCCACAAAGGCTGCACCTGGCACCGCGCAAGGGTCGGAGATGGTCAGAAAGCCCGTCTGGTTCGCCAGGAAGTTCTCACGCAGGTTCGGCGCACGGAACGAGGTGCCGTAGCTGAACTTGAGCAAGAGCGGCGCGACCGGACGCCAACCGGCTTTGATCGCGTAAGTTCCGTTCGTACCGTAGAACTCTTGATCGGTCAGACGACCCGAAATGTTGAGGTTCAGTTCCTCAACCATCGTTTCGCCGGCGATCAGAGGAATGTCGACCTCGCCGAAGAGTTCACGGATCCAGGCAGAACCCACCGCACCGGCGTCAGACGAGCGGGCGAAGAACAAGCCATTGGACGTAATGAAATCAGGCTCAGAGTCGATCGCGTCGTTACGGTATTCACCGCCGACCACGAACCCAACCGGGCCAGCCGGAAGTTCGAAAAGATCGCCCGTGACAAACGCGCTGATGAAAACCTGTTCGTATTCCGTGCGGAAATCCGACGTTGCGAACACGTAGTCCCGCTCGGCCTGCGACGCGAAGTCGCCGATCGGCGCGCCTAGAACACTGGCGTTGAACAGATCGACCGGAACACAACCGGCGAGCAGGTCCGGAGCCGCGAGGCCAGGGTTGGACAGAGCTGACGCATCGCAAGGCGCGATGACGCCCGCCGCGCCTGGTCCGAACGCTACGTTCTGGTCATAATCGTCGGCGATGCCGTCGCCATTGTTGTCAACCACTCCGTCGCCATCGAAATCGAAGGTTGGGTCGATACCGAGCGAAAGCGCCAAGCGGTCTTCGCGAATACCGTTCACCGCCAGCTTACCGATCGACTTAGAGTACACCCCAGCGACCTCAAAGCTCCAGGACGGGCCGACAAAGGGCAGATCACCGCGAACACCCAGAACGCCGCGATACTGATCTTGCGACACATCAAAGTTGTTCCGGTCGCCGCGGATCGAAGCGATCGGCAAGACCGCCGTGCTGCCCGAGGCCGGGTTGAAGAACCCCGGAGGCGCACCGAGCAGAGCGTTGTCCGCAGTGAAGCAATCCGTGCCCCCCGGCGCGTTCACGTTACACGGGTTGAACGGGTTGTCCGCCGGAACGAACGGGAAAATCTGCGGAATGTTGCTGTTCGGGTTTTCGGTCTCGAAACGCGTGAATTGCGCTTCGAAGAACGGCGTGATGTTCGCTTCGCCTGGGAACGTGTATTCACCATAGGCGAACACGTTGTAGGTTTCCTGTTGCGGAACGAACGTTTGTTCTTGGTTGGCGCCGTTCAGGTTCACGTTCTGGAAGTCGACATCGCGAACGCCGTCGCCATCCGTGTCCAGGTCAACACCAAACGCGTTGGTGTTTTCGCCGAAGTTCAGGCCTGGAATGTTGGCGATGTTTCCGCCAGCCGGGAAGTACACCGAGCCGAGGAAGGTGTTAGGGATGAAGATACGACCAGAGATACCGTCGATGATCGAGTCCACTTCCGACACCGTCACACCGGGCGTACGATCACGCACGATCGCGTTGTCCCGCAGACCCGTGGTGAAAATGTTGCCGTCTTGGTCAACTTCGACGTTCACCGTGTCGTCGGACAGGAAGTCTCGATCGGCCAGCGTAATCTGATCAACGAAACGGTATTCAGCGCCGATGCCGAACACGGCGCGGTCGGTGTTGAAGCCCCACGAGCCGCTGATCGTGTAATCATCGCCGCCGCCTTGCGGGTTGATGTTGCCGTTGACCTGCAGTTCGACGCCATCAAAGTCCTTGCGCAGGATGACGTTGGCGACGCCGGCCACAGCGTCCGAACCGTAAACTGATGACGCGCCGTCAAGCAGCAAGTCGAACCGGTCGACCAAGGTCGCCGGGATCAGGTTGATCGAAGGCTGCGTCGGCGCGCCACCAACACCGCCCGGCGATGCGCGGCGACCGTTGACGAGAACGAGCGTACGCTCCGCGCCAAGGCCACGCAGGTTGATCGTCTGCGAACCGGGGCCGTTATCAAGCACGAAGCCCAGGAAAGTCGCATCGATTTGAAGACCCGCGGCCGCTTCCGAACGCTGCAGGATCTGAGCGGGGTCGAACGCGCCAATGGCTTGCTGGTTTTCGGTGCTGATCACCTGCAGCGGGGAGATCGATGTGTAAGTGTCTTTAACGATGCGCGAGCCCGTCACAGTGATGTTGCCGGACGTCGAGGTCTGTCCCGACGCGTCCGTACCAACATCAACTTGCTCTTCTTCCTCTTCGGGCGGCGCTTCTTCGGCTTGATCTTGCGCGGCGACCGGGCCGGCAATCACAAACGCGAGAGCGGATGCCGAAAGCGTCAGAGCTTTCAGCGAGTGGGTGTGAAATTTTTTCATGATTACTCCAGTTGCGACAACCGGAGCTTGAACCGCTGATCGTATGCGCCGCTGCACCCTGGATGGTGCGCGACTCCTCCTGTTCAGATCGCGATTTAGCCCCTGCGATGACATTTTTGTGCAATAGTGACTTTGCTATGTCAAAGCGGCTTATCGCGCCGCGCCAGTTTTCGAGCGCGTGTGGCGTTAATCCCACATACAGGTTTGTTAATCTGCACTTAATGAACAGCTAAATCGACTACCAGCGCAACTATATTACTCATTTGCGTAATAGGGCACGTTCTCAGTGTCGCTGACGGAATTGTGCTGAGCAACGCTTTTTCGTGTCATTTGGCGGTCGGAGACGGAGAATCGCTATTTTTCGATGCCGATTTTCAGTTCGCCATCGCCTTCGTCGATTTTCAAAGTCGACCCGTCAGGGATCTTCCCTTCGATCAACCGCTCGGCCAGCGGATCCTGCAAATAGCGTTGCACCGCGCGTTTAAGCGGGCGCGCACCATACACTGGATCATAGCCCACCCGGCCCAACCAGCGCAGCGCCGCGTCGGACAGATCGAGCGTGATCTTGCGATCGTCCAGCAGCTTCTGGACGCGCTTGACCTGAATGGCGACAATCGGAGCCATGTGTTCTTGCGCGAGGCGGTGGAACAGGATGATCTCGTCCAGACGGTTGAGGAATTCGGGCCGGAAATGCCCGCGCACCACGTCCATCACCTGGTCCTCGACATCGGCGACCTCGCCGTCGTCCGGGAGGTTCGAAAGGTATTGGCTTCCCAGGTTCGAGGTCAGGATTATCAGCGTATTGGAAAAATCGACCACGCGGCCCTGCCCATCGGTCAGACGGCCATCGTCAAGCACTTGCAGAAGCACGTTAAACACGTCGCTGTGCGCTTTCTCGACTTCATCAAACAGAACCACCTGATAAGGACGACGACGCACCGCTTCGGTCAGCACCCCGCCCTCGTCGTAGCCGACATAACCGGGAGGCGCGCCAATGAGCCGCGCGACCGAATGCTTCTCCATGAATTCGCTCATGTCGATGCGCACCAGCGCCTGATCATCGTCGAACAGGAATTCGGCGAGCGCCTTGGTCAATTCGGTCTTGCCGACGCCAGTGGGTCCGAGGAACAGGAAGGAGCCCAACGGACGGCCCGGATCCTGCAATCCGGCGCGCGCTCGGCGCACGGCTTTCGACACCGCTTCGATCGCGGCGGCTTGGCCGATCACGCGCTTGCCTAGGATTTCCTCCATTTCGAGCAGCTTTTCGCGCTCGCCTTCCATCATCTTGTCGATGGGGATGCCGGTCCAGCGGCTGACGACGCTCGCGATATCCTCTTCGGTCACTTCCTCACGCAGCAGCGCGTCGTCGGTCAGGTCTTCGGCTTCGGCGAGCTTCTTTTCGAGCTCGGGGATGCGTCCATAGGAAAGCTCCCCCGCTTTGGCGAGGTCGCCCGAACGCTGGGCCTGTTCCAGCTCCAGGCGCGCCGCGTCGAGCTCTTCCTTGATTTTGCCTTCGGCCTCGATCTTGTCGCGCTCGTTCTGCCAGCGCGTGGTGAGTTCGGAGGATTCCTGTTCGAGCTCAGCCAGTTCCTTGCGCAGATTGGCGAGGCGTTCCTTCGAGGCGGCGTCGTCTTCTTTCTCGAGCGCGGATTCCTCGATCTTCAATTGGATGATCCGGCGGTCGAGCGATTCGATCTCTTCGGGCTTCGATTCCACGTCCATCCGGATGCGCGAGGCGGCCTCGTCCATCAGGTCGATGGCTTTGTCAGGCAGGAAACGGTTCTGGATGTAGCGGTCGGACAGGCGCGCGGCGGCGACGATGCTGCCATCGGTGATGCGCACGCCGTGGTGGAGTTCGTATTTGTCCTTGATGCCGCGAAGAATGCTGATCGTGTCCTCAACGCTCGGCTCTTCGATGTAGACCGGCTGGAAACGCCGCTGGAGCGCGGGGTCTTTCTCGACATACTTTTGATATTCGTCGAGCGTGGTCGCGCCGATGGAGTGCAGTTCGCCTCGCGTCTCATCCTGTTTGCGCAAGTTGGAGGCGTCCATCGAGCCGTCGCTCGCGCCCGCACCGATCAGCGTGTGCATCTCGTCGATGAACAGGATGATCTGCCCATCCGCGTGCTTGACCTCGTCGAGGACCGATTTCAGCCGCTCTTCAAATTCGCCGCGATACTTCGCGCCCGCGATCAGCGCGCCCATGTCGAGGCTCATCAATGTGCGCCCTTTTAGACTGTCGGGCACGTCGCCATTGGCGATGCGCAGCGCCAAGCCTTCGGCGATGGCGGTTTTCCCCGTGCCGGGTTCGCCAATCAACGCGGGGTTGTTCTTGGTGCGACGCGCGAGGATCTGTACGGTGCGGCGGATTTCCTCGTCGCGGCCGATCACCGGATCGAGCTTCCCGTCGCGCGCCGCCTGCGTCAGATCGCGCGCGAATTTCTCCATGGCGTCATAGGTGCTTTCGGCGTTGGCGCTGTCCGCTTTCTTGCCGCCGCGCAGGTCTTCGATCGCGGCATTGAGGCTTTGCGGGGTGACGCTCGCGGCCTTCATGGCTTCGCCAGTGTCGCCCGGCGCGAGCGCGAGCGCGGTCAGCAACCACTCCACCGTTACATAACTGTCGCCCGCTTTGTCGGCGAGCTGTTCGGCGTTGTCGAGCACACGGACCGCGTCGTTATCAAGGCCCGGCTGCTGCTGCGCGCCGCCGCCCGTTACGACAGGAATCTTGCCTAGCGCCGCGTCCACCGCGCTGACGGCCAACGCCGCCTCGCCGCCCGCACGCTGGATCAATCCGGCCGCCATACCCTCTTCATCCTCGAGCAAGGCCTTGAGGATGTGCGTCGGCGTGATCCGCTGATGATTCATGCGGATGGCGACGGTGAGCGCGGACTGGAGAAAGCCCTTGGCGCGGTCGGTGAATTTCTCGAGATTCATAGTGTGAAGACCCCTCCTTGGAAGACCGACCCGATATAGTGTTGCAGATCTGCAACACAAGGCTTGTCCGGCGAGCTTCGTTGAGGTCCTGCGCCACTGATGCACATCATCAACCAAACCCTCCCACTCAAATGGTGTGTTACCCAACTAGGTGGGTTGGTCCAACGCTTTTGCAAGCGCCATTGGGCGAACCGCTTGACCTCCCCTCCCCGCGCCGCAATTGTCGCGTCAAGTTTTTGGGAGAGACACGCCTCATGACATGGGCAAAGCGCATCGGGATCGGCCTCGCCGGTCTCCTTATCCTCGTCTTCATCGCACTCACCACTTGGGAGCCATTCTTCGCAAACCCAGCGCCTACGGCGTCAGATGCACCCTATCGTGCCGAGATCATCCGGGATGAATACGGCGTGCCGCACATCTATGGAAAAACCGACGCCGATGTCGCCTTTGGCGTCGCGGTGGCCCATTCCGAGGATGATTTTTTCACCCTGCAAGACGTGATCGCCATGTCGCGCGGTCGCTACGGCGCGATCGCCGGGCAGGAAGGCGCGACGTTCGACTATGTCTACCATTTGCTCGACGCGCGCGGCACCGCGCAAAGCGAATACCCCAAGCTGCCCGAAGACACGCGCGCTTTGTTTGAAGGCTACGCGGCGGGGCTCAACCACTACGCGGCGCAGCATCCGGGCGAAGTGAAGCTCGCCAGCCTGTTCCCCGTGAATGGCGAAGACGTGGCGGCGGGCTTTGTGCTTCGCCAGCCGTTCTTCTTTGGCCTCGCCAACGTGATCGGGCCTCTTGTGGCAGGCGACGAGTTGAACCGCGAATTTGGACCCGACATTCCCGGCTTCCCGCGCGAGCCGTTGAACGGCCCCGGCAACGATAGCCCAGCCTCATCGGTCACCGCGCACAAGGGCGTCCACCCCCTGCCGTGGGGTGACGACGCCGCGCTGCTGGGCTCCAACGCCTTCGCTGTCGCGCCTCAGGCCTCCGGCGGCGTCACCACGCTGATCGCCAATTCGCACCAGCCGCTGCGTGGCGGCGTCGCGTGGTACGAATTCAGCGTTGAGAGCGAGGAAGGCTGGCACTTCACCGGTGCGAACTTCCCCGGGTCGCCCTTCCCCTTTCTGGGCCATAACGAGCATCTGGGCTGGACCAACACGGTCAACCGCCCGGACATGGCCGACGTTTATGAGCTGAAAGTCAACGACGCGGGCACGCAATACGAGCTCGATGGCGAATGGCGCGATCTGGAACGCAAGACCGTCACCTTGCCTGTCAAATTCGGGCCCATCACCCTGCCCATCCGGCGCGAGGTTTTGCGCAGCGACCACGGCCCCGTAATCCAGAACGACAATGGCTACTTCGCCATCCGCTATGGCGGCATGGGCCAGGTTGACCAGCTCGACGCCTATTACCGCCTCAACAAGGCGACCAGCCTCGAAGAATGGCAGGCGGAAATGGAGCGCATGGCGATCCCGTCCACCAACTTCATCTACGCCGATGAAAAGGGCAACATCGCCTATGTCTACAACGCCGCGATCCCGAACCGCCCGGAAGACGTCGAGGCGAATTGGCGCAGCATTCTGGACGGCTCACGCTCCGATCTGATCTGGGAAGGTTCGGTTGGCTATGATCGGCTGCCCAAGCTGATCAATCCCGAGAGTGGCTGGGTCTACAACTCAAACAACGAGCCCTTCACCGCCGCGGGCGCAGGAAGCGATCTTGACCCGGCGGACTTTTCGCCGCTGCTTGGTGTGGAGCGCAAGCAAACCAACCGTTCGCGCCGCGCTTACAAGCTGCTGAGCGAAGCCGAGGTGCTGGATCGCGCTACGATGAAGACAATCAAATACGACACGGTCTATGAGCGCGCGAGCTATGTCGACACTATGCTGAGCGCGCTCGAAGGGCTCGAAGCCGTGGGCGAATTGGCCGAGGCGCGTGACCTGCTGGCCAATTGGGATCTCGATTCCGATGGCGAAGGCCCCGCCGACGCGCTTGCCTATCTCATGGTGCGCGATTTCATGGGCACCGAGTACCAGAACAAGGATACCTATCCCGATATCGGCGAAGCGCTTCGGGGCGCGGTTGATCACCTGAACGAGCACTTTGGCCGGATTGATCCGCCTATGTCCGAATTGGTTCGCTTACGTCAGGGCGAGGTGGACCTGCCGCTTGATGGCGGATCGGACACGCTGCGCGCGGCGACCAATTGGCGGGTTGAGGAGGATGGGCGCCTCAGCCTCGTCCACGGCGACAGCTTTATCCAGTGGGTCGAATGGCCCAGCGATGGAAGCCGCGTTTCGTCACGCTCGGTCCAGCCCTTCGGCCAAGCCACCACACGTCCAGACAGCCCACACTACACCGATCAGATGCAGCTTTACGTCGATCACGATCTCAAACCCGTACACTTTTGGCGTGAAGACGTCGAAGCCAACGCCAAGACACGTTATGTGGTTGAAGCGAACTGACACTGGTGTAAACAGCGCTCAAGGCCGTCAGGATCGTCGCGCCCCAAGAACACGAACACTCACGACACCCCATGGGAGAATACACATGTCAGTAGCTGGAACGTACAACACCACCGTCAAGAGCCCGATGGGCGATCAGAGCGGCACGCTCACCATTGAAGACAATGGCGACGGCACCTTCAAAGGCAACATGGCCGGCGGCATGGGCTCGATGGACATCGAAACCGGCACGGTGGACGGCAACACGATCAAATGGTCGATGGACATGACCGTTCCGATGCCGATGAAGCTCGACTGTGAAGCGACCGTCGACGGCGACTCAATCACCGGCAACGTGAACGCGGGCGCGTTCGGCGCGATGCCGCTTTCGGGTACGCGCGCTTAAGCGACACCTACGCGTAAAAAGCGAATTCTTGAGGGGCCGCCGAAGCGCAAGCTTTGGCGGCCTTTCTCTTGCCCGACCCGCTTTCGACCGGTGTCGTTGCGGACTCGCGCTCACGTGATATGAGGTTAGCCAACAAACGTAATACCAGATTCGAGGTGCACGATGATCCGGACCGCCCTTTTTGCCACCACCGCCGCTACCATGGCTTTGACCACGAGCGCGTTGGCGCAAGACAGCGAAGAAACCTTTGGCGGCGCCAAGGGCGCCGATCTTTCCATCGAAGCGATGGAGCCCGACAATTCTCCCGTCACCATCGGGCGCGCGGGCGAATACCCCGCCGACATTGCGCGTTATCTGCTCGCCAGCGGCGCGGGCTCGGCCAACCTGTCTCCCGACGGCGAGACCATCGCGTTTTCCTGGGACGTGACCGGGCAGCCTGAATTGTGGGTGATGCCCGCAAGCGGCGGCCAGCCCAAACAGATCACCTTCAAAACGGGCGTGCGCGCGCCAATCTGGACGCCTGATGGCGAAATGCTGTTCTTCTCCGCCGACCGCGACGGCAACGAACAACCGGGCTATTTCGCCCTATCCGCCGACGGCAACAGCGAGGTGGAAATCCTGCCCGCCAAGCGCGGTGATTTCCGCAGCTTTGGCGACTTCGCCGAAGATGGCAGTTTCATCTACGCTTCCACCGCGCGCGGCGAAGGCGTCTACGATATCTACCGCGGCACCATGGCGGGCGAGAGCGAGCTGATCTTCCAAAGCGAGCTAGGCCACTACGCCCAGTCGCTTTCACCCGATGGCAAATACGCGATCCTAACCGAAAGCGTCGGCGGCGCGGGCAACAACCTGTATCTGCTCGATCTGGCGACCAAGGAAATGACTACGATCAGCAAGCCGCAGGTCGAAAACTACGCCAGTCACACCATTGGCGGCTTTGAGTGGTTGCCCAACTCCAAAGGCTTCTACTTCTCAACCAGCGTCGATCGAGAATTTGGCACTTTGGCGTTCTACGAGCTGGAAAGCGGTAGCTTCGAGCGGGTGTTCGAGACGACCAGTGACGTCGGAAATCTCCAACTATGTGGAACGGGCGAGGAAGGCTCCTTTCTCTTTTGGAAGCAGAACGAAGACGGCTTTGACGTCCTGAACGGCTGGGATCTTGGCACCGGCACTCCGATGACCATGCCAGAGATGCCCGAAGGCAAGTATTCGCTCGATTGCGAGGGCACCGACAAGGCCAAGCTGATGGTGAGCGTCAACGGTTGGCAGACTCCGGGCGAAATTTGGATGATCGACATTGAGAGCATGGAGGCCACCAAGGTGTTTGCCGCCAATCTCGCGGGGCTCGATCCGGCTAAGCTGGTGCGCCCGCAAGTTGTGCGTATGCCTGCGCGTGACGGGGTTGAGCTGCAAGGCCTCCTTTATCTTCCGCGCGGCGCTGGCACAGGCGATGAAGCGCCCCCCGTCCTCTTCGGCGTTCATGGCGGCCCTTCCGGTCAATCTCAGTCCTATTTCAACGCGGGCGCGCAATATCATGCCGCGCGCGGAGTGGCGGTGTTCCAGCCCAATGTGCGCGGGAGCACCGGCCTGGGACGCACCTACGGCATGCTCGATGACCGCGAGAAGCGTCTGGATTCGGTTAGCGACCTTGTCGATATGCTCGACTATCTGGGCAAAGAAGGCCTTGTTGATGCTGAGAATGCGGCGGTGCTGGGCGGCTCTTACGGCGGCTACATGGTCAACGCCGTACTTGCCGAGTATCCCGGGACGTTCAAAGCAGGAGTCTCGCTGTTTGGCGTGGCGGACTGGGTCACCGCGCTCGAGATTGCCTCCCCCGCCCTGAAAGCCGCCGACCGGATAGAGTTCGGCGATATCACCGAGGCAAAGTGGCAGGAATTCTACAAGGTCAATTCGCCGATCCGCAAAGCCGATCAGATCAATGTGCCCGTCCTCTATTCGCACGGCGTCAAAGACCCGCGCATCGACATTTACGAGACCGAAGTGATGGTGAAGACGCTGCGCGCCAACGGCGTGCCCGCCCCCTTCATCCGCATGCCGGACGAAGGCCACGGCTGGCGAAAGCTGTCCAACCAGCTGTTCTACTACCGCAAGCAAGCCGAGTTTTTGGAAGAGCAGTTGGGTGTGGCCGAAAGCGAGTAAGCCAGCGCCTAGGCGCTCAATCCTTCGCTTCAAGGTTTACTTCGAGCTTCATCAAGAGCGTGCGCTGACCGCCGGAGAAGTTGTCATCGCTCACGATGTAGAGGAAGGTTGTCCCACCCTCCTCGCGCACCGCGAGCCCTTCGAAATTGTCGACGCTGAGCGGGGCGCGGAATGTGGCGATGTCTTGAGGCGCACCGTCCCGGCGCAGCGCGGTGATCCCGCCTATGTTGCCGCGTGAGCGGCTATAGCTGCGGAAAAGAACAAACAGCGTGGCGTCACCCGCCATATCGGCGTCGGTGGCCACCGCCTCCAGGCCGCGCATATCGGCGGGCGGGTCGATACGAAGCGCGGATGGTCCCATGCCTTCGGTTTGCCAGAAGCAGTTCGGCTCCGGCGCTGGCTCCCAAAGTTCCGCGCAAAGAAAAAGCGCGCGTTCGTCCACCGCCAGCGTCTCCGTGCCGCCATTGGGCTCCAGCGCGCCCATAATCGCAGTCGGATTGATGCCCGTGGGTTCTGGGAGCGCATCCAAGGTTGGATAGCGCCAAATGCGGTGATCGCGCTCAAAGCCGACGAGCCAGCCGCCATCCGCGCTGCGGGTCAAGCTTTCGCTGTCGCCTCGCTCTTTGCCGGAAAGGATTTCGCCTTCAAGACCAAACAGATCGCCAACCTCGACGCTCTTGACCCCAACCAAGCGCCCACCCTCTTCCTCGGGCGTGATCCAGACCCAGCGCGCGTCATCGGTCAGCGCCAGCAAGCGTCCGCTTTCCGCGTCCCAGCGCAGCGCCGAAAGGCCGCCGATGTTCTGACCCATTCGGGGGATGTCGAGCCCGCCGCGATAAGTAAGCTTGCCCACGCGGCTAAGCGCTGGGTCTTCTTCGGAAAGCGGAACTCGCAAAAGCTCGGTCCCATCGCGCGCGAAGGGCTGATGGACCATGATGTAGACGCCCAGCAGGATCGCCGCGATTAGCAGCGGCCCCCACAAGGCGACGCGGCGGAGCATGGTTAGCCCAGCTTGTCTTTCAGGATCTGGTTGACGACCTGCGGGTTCGCTTTGCCCTTCATCGCCTTCATCGTCTGCCCGACGAAGAAGCCAAAGAGCTTGTCCTTGCCGCCCTTGTACTGCTCGACCTTATCCTCGTTGTTGGCGAGGATATCGTCGATGGCGGCTTCGATCGCGCCCGTATCAGAGACCTGCTTGAGGCCCTCGGTCTCGGCGATCTCGTCCGGCTCGCGGCCGGTTTTGAGAACGATCTCGAAGATTTCCTTGGCCTGACCGCCGCTGATTTCCGACTTGTCCTGCATGGCGAGGATCGCGGCCTGCCGCTCGGCGGTGGCGTGCGCGGGATCAGCCTCTTCGTTGACCGATTTGATCACGCCAGGAGCGACCGACAGCGCCCAGTTGGCGACCTGCGTCGCGACCTTTGTTTCGGGTTTGCCGATGGCGCTCGCCGCGGCGGTGAGCAGCGTTTCGAACCGGGCGAAGGTCTCAACTTCAGCGGTCAGCTCACGCGCGTTGTAGGGTGTGAGGCCTAGCTCTTTCTCATACCGCGTGCGCTTGGCGTCGGGCAGTTCGGGAAGGCTGGCGCGGCATTCTTCGAGGAAGCTGTCCTCAAGCACCAGCGGCAGCAGATCGGGATCGGGGAAGTAGCGGTAATCATGCGCGTCTTCCTTGCTCCGCATCGTGCGCGTCGTGCCGGTGGCGACGTCAAACAGACGCGTTTCCTGATCCACGGTGCCGCCAGATTCCAGCACATCGACCTGCCGGTTGGCTTCGTATTCGATGACCTGCATCACGAAGCGCACCGAGTTGACGTTCTTCGTCTCGGTCCGCGTGCCGAATTCCTCGCCCGGCTTGCGCACGCTGACATTGACGTCCGCGCGCATCGAGCCTTCTTCCATATTGCCATCGCAGCTTCCGACATAGCGCAGGATCGAGCGCAGCTTGCGCACATAGGCGCCCGCTTCAGCCGGAGAGCGCATATCGGGCTTGGAGACGATCTCCATCAACGCCACGCCCGAGCGGTTGAGGTCGACATAGGACATGGTCGGGTGCTGATCGTGCATCAGTTTGCCCGCGTCCTGCTCAACGTGGATGCGTTCGATGCCAATGGTCTTGTCCTCGGGAATACCGGTCTTCTCGTCTTCCTCGATCAGCAGCGAGCCTTCGCCCACCAGCGGGTGGTAGAGCTGGCTGATCTGATAGCCCTGCGGCAGATCGGCGTAGAAGTAGTTCTTGCGGTCAAAGCGGCTCCACGCGTTGATCTCGGCCTCGATCGCCATCCCGGTGCGGACCGCCTGCCGGATGCATTCCTTGTTGGGCACCGGCAGCATGCCGGGCATCGCCGCATCGACGAGGCTGACCTGGCTGTTCGGCTCCGCGCCAAAGGCGGTGGCGGCGCCCGAAAAGAGCTTGGAATTGGACGTCACCTGCGCGTGCACTTCAAGGCCGATCACGACCTCCCATTCGCCCGTTGCGCCCTGGATGCGGTAGTCACTCATTCAAACGTCTCTTTCAGTTTCTTTTTCTCGGCCTTAGCGGCGGCCCGCTTCTTTGAATAATGCCGCCATCCAAGTCCCATCATCCAACCCACCACGTCGGCCACCAGCAAAACCAGCCATTCACCCATTGCGATCAATAACAAGACCGGAAGAAGGGCGAGTTCTTCCAACTACTCGTCCTCGTCTTTGGAAAGTTGCTTACCCGTTTCGCTGTCAAAGCGCGCTTCGCCATGGTCGATCGTTTTGGAGAGATACATCACCACCCCGCCCAAAATGACGAAGCAACCCATGAAGATGGTCGCGTAGATGATCTCGCCGGTCATTGCCCGTCCTCATAAGGCGGCAGCGGCTTACCAGTCTCGCTGTCGAAACGCGCCTCGCCGATATTGTATCGCCGCCCAATAACGTCCGATCCATGCCCGATCAGCGCGATTGGTAGGTAAACGCCAAGACCGATAAAGACGTTGTGCCAGCCATGTTCCCACGGTGGAAACTTGATCAGCGTTGCGCCCATGTAGAGCGTCCAGCCGATGTAGAACCAGTGGATTCGCCTCACCACCACTTCTCCGGTGCGTGGTCGAACCCGGCGCGCTGCTGGATCGCTAGCCCAGCGTTGAGCACGCTTTGCTCGTCAAAAGGTTGCCCAACGAGTTGCAGGCCCAGCGGCAGACCGTCGCCCGTCAGCGTCGCGGGCACGCTCATCGCTGGCAGGCCGGCGAGCGACGCGGGCACGGCGAAGACATCGTTCAGATACATCGTCAGCGGGTCTTCGTTGAGGCTCCCCAAAGGAAACGAAGCCGTGGGCGTGGTCGGCGCGAGGATCAGGTCGCACTTTTCCCACGCCCGCTTGTAGTCCTGCGCCACCAGCGCGCGGACCTTTTGCGCCTGGTTGTAATAGGCGTCGTAGAAACCGGCGGAGAGCACATAGGTGCCGATCAGCACGCGGCGCTTCACCTCGTCGCCAAAGCCCGCTTCGCGCGTTTCGGCGTACATATCCTGCAGCCCCGCGCCTTCGGGCAGATCGCGCAGACCATACCGCACGCCATCATAGCGCGCGAGATTGGACGACGCCTCAGCCGGAGCGATGATGTAGTAGGCGGGGAGCGCGTATTTGGTGTGCGGCAGCGAGATATCGACGATCTCAGCGCCCGCATCTTTCAGCCACGCTTTGCCCTGCTCCCAGCTGGCGAGGATTTCGTCCGAGGTCCCTTCCATGCGGTACTCGCTCGGAATGCCCACACGTTTGCCGGAAAGATCGGCGCTCAGCGCCGCCTCCCAATCGGGCACGTCCATTTGCAGACTTGTCGCGTCCTTGGGGTCAAAACCCGCCATCGCGCCGAGCATGATCGCGCAGTCTTCGACGCTGCGCGCCATGGGGCCCGCCTGATCGAGCGAAGAGGCAAACGCCACCACGCCCCAGCGCGAGCAGCGGCCATAGGTCGGCTTGATCCCGCAAATGCCGGTGAAGGCGGCGGGTTGGCGGATCGAGCCGCCGGTGTCGGTGCCGGTCGCGGCGGGCGCGATGCGCGCGGCCACTGCCGAAGACGAACCACCCGAAGACCCTCCGGGGCTCATCGCCGCGTTGGTGCCTTGCTTGCGCCATGGCGAACTCACATTGCCGAAATGCGAGGTCTCGTTGGACGAACCCATGGCAAACTGATCGAGATTGAGCTTGCCCAGCATCCCGGCGCCCGCGTTCCACAGGTTCTGTGAGACGGTGCTTTCGTATTGCGGCTTGAACCCTTCGAGAATGTGGCTCGCGGCGGTCGTCTGTACGCCGTGGGTCGCAAACAGGTCTTTCATGCCGATCGGCACACCGCCCATCGCGCCCAAATCTTCGCCTGCGGCGCGTTTAGCGTCGGTCGCGTCGGCCGCGGCCAAGGCGTGGTCTGGCGTGGTGACGATAAAGGCGTTCAGCTGCGCCGCGTCGGCCACGGCGGCGTTGAAGTTTTCTGCCACTTCGCGCGCGGTGAAGTCGCCACCCGCCACGCCATCGCGGATCGCCTTTACACCCAGAGAGGTCAGGTCAGTCATGTGTCTCGTTCTGTTCGCTTTATTCAATGACTTTGGGCACGCCGAAGAAGCCGTGTTCTGGAGCGGGCGCGTTGGCGAGCACATCGTCGCGCTTGCCGCCGCCCGTCAGCGGATCGGCGTCCACTTCGTCGGCGCGAAGGCGCAACGTGTTCTCGATCACGGCGGACATGGGCTCGACGCCCGTCACATCCACCTCGCCCAGCTGCTCCACCCAATCGAGGATGTTGTTGAGCTCAGGCACCATGCGATCAAGTTCGTCCTCGCTCATATTGATGCGCGCGAGGCCGGCGATCTTGGCGACGTCCTGTTTGGTAACTGACATGGCGCGTTACTGCCCCAATCCGGGCGGCGGCGGGGGCTGATTGGCTTCAAACGCTTGCTGATGGATCGCCATGCCCGCTTCAAAATCGGCGCGGTCCATGATCTCGATCACTTCGAGTTCGAAGATCAGATCGGCCCCCGGCGGAATGGGCGAGCCGGGGCGCGGCTGATCGCCATAACCCATGCTGGACGGGATGGTGAGCTTGTACTGGCCGCCCTTCTGAACGCGCTGGAGACCCTTATAGAAGCCATCGACTGTGGCGCCCTGTTCAATCGGGAACGGCGTGCCTCTTTCGGGAAAGACGCCGGGCGCGGGCCAAGGGATCGGCTGGGATTGGTCGAACTGCGTTTCGTCTGCAGCCAGAATTCCGCGATACTCCACAAACACGAACTGGCCTTCGCTGGCCATCGGTCCGGTGCCCTCGACGACCGTTTCGATGGTCAGCTTTTGCGCCTTGCCGCCCGGTTCGGCGGCCGGGATCTCCTCGATCACTTCGACATTGCCCCATTCGATCGGAGCCGCCGCCAGCGCCAGCCCGGCGCCCACAACAACGGAAGCCGCGACGCCCAGCCACAATTTGGTGAGCGATCCCTTGGCAACGGGCTTTAACGGAACACGGGTGATTTCGGTCATTCTTGATCCCTGAAAATGAAGGTCGCGGCACCAGCTACGGGGTCGAAACCAGAGCGGAAGGTGCCACCAGAACAGCAAAGGGGCGTGAGACGCTTTGCGTGCCTCACGCCCCTTTGGCGTATCCGTTTTCGCGTTTCAAGCGGTTCGACACCGAACCGGCGCGAAGCGTCTTACTTGATGCCGTCGCGTTCCATACGCTTACGCTCAAGCTTGCGCGCGCGGCGCACAGCGGCGGCCTTTTCACGGGCGCGCTTTTCGCTCGGCTTCTCATAGTGACGACGCAGCTTCATCTCGCGATAAACACCTTCCCGCTGAAGCTTCTTCTTCAGAGCACGAAGGGCCTGATCGACGTTGTTATCGCGAACCATGATTTGCATAAAAGATCACTACCTTACTTCAAAAATGCCAGAGCCCCGCTGGTTGCCAACGCGGGGATGCGCGTAAAAAATTGACACTAAAAATGGCGCGAATCTGTCGAGATGATCGACCGGATCGCGCTCAAGCTGAGGGGCCATTAGCGCCAAGCGGCGGTTTTGGCAAGGTTTCAGGTGGCCGAGGCGCGGCGAAGCGGGTGCGCAAAAGGTTGCGAAGCGTGGCTAGGCAGAGCGCAAGAGCGCCGCTAGGGAGCCGTGTCATGAGCGCTCTTGCCCCATCCTTGCCTCCCACGCTGCTGGTCGCGGCGGGCGGCGCTATGGGCGCGGTGGGGCGCTATCAATTGGGCCGCGCGGTCACCCACTTGCTGGGCCCGAACACCGGATTCCCGTGGGGCACGCTGTCGGCCAATGTCATCGGCAGCCTTGCCATGGGCCTGCTGATCGGGTGGCTCGCACGCTACGGAGCCGGCGGCGAAAACGCGCGTTTGCTTTTAGGAGTTGGCCTGTTGGGCGGCTTCACCACGTTCAGCGCGTTTAGCTTGGAGCTGGTCTTGCTGATAGAGCGCGGCTCACCGGGCTTGGCTCTGGTTTATGCGGGCGCTTCGGTTCTGGCGGGCTTTGGCGCGCTTTATCTCGGGCTTGTTGTGATGCGGGGGGCCTTGTGAGCCCGACATCCGGCCCCAGCGCGCCCAAGGAAGTGCGCCAATTCACCGTGAGCGAAGACGACGAAGGCGTCCGCCTCGACCGCTGGTTCAAGCGCAATCTGCCGCAGATCGGCTTTGCTACCGTGTCGCGCTGGGCGCGCACTGGTCAAATCCGGGTCGATGGAAAACGCGCCAAGCCCGAAGACCGCCTGAGCGCGGGCCAGACCCTGCGCGTGCCGCCGGGGGGCGAAGCGAAGGGCGGCAAGCCCAAGCGTGCGCGCCGCGAATTGACCGAGGCCGACATCGCCGAAGCGCGCGCCATGGTCATCCGCGAAACGCCCAGCGCCATCGTGCTCAACAAGCCGCCAGGTCTTGCCACGCAAGGCGGCTCGAAAACCAATCACCATGTTGACGGTCTGCTCGACGCGTTTGTCGAGGATGAAAACACGCCGCGCCCGCGCTTGGTCCATCGGCTTGATAAGGACACGTCCGGCGTCCTCCTGATCGCCAGAACGCCCGGCAGCGCGGCGGCCTATTCCAAGCGGTTTTCTGGGCGCAGCGCGCGCAAAGTCTATTGGGCGCTGGTTGTGGGCCGCCCCGAAGTCACCGAGGGCACAATCGACGCTCCGCTCGCCAAACAGCCGGGCTCGGGTGGCGAGAAGATGCATGTCGACGAAGAAAACGGGCAGTCGGCCAAAACCCGCTATCGCGTGATTGATCGCGCGTCCGACCGCGCAAGCTGGGTCGAGCTCGAGCCGCTGACCGGGCGCACCCACCAATTGCGCGTGCATATGGCGGCGATCGGCCACCCGATTGTCGGCGATGGCAAATATGGTGGGCGCGACGCATTTTTGACCGGCTCCATCAGCCGCAAAATGCACCTGCACGCGCGCCGACTGATCATTTCCGAACCCTCGAACACAGCCGCCAAAGGCACAGCGGGCGGCAAGCTGGACGTGACCGCAGAGCTGCCCGAACACTTCGCAGCGAGCATGGAAGCGCTTGGCTTTGAGGAAAGCCAATCGGACGCCAGCCCGATGCGCGACGAAGCGCCCGAGCGCTCGCCCGCGGAGAAAAAGCAGGCCGCGCGCCAGCACGCCAAGCAATACCGCAAATCGCGCCGGGGAGAGCGTCGCACGCGCACCACCTCCGCCGCCACGACCAAGAAGCGCGCCAAAGCCAAGCCTCCCACCAAGCCGAAGGGCCGGCGTAAATGACGCGTCTCGCCGTGTTCGATTGCGATGGAACTTTGGTGGATGGGCAGGCGGATGTGTGCTGGTCGATGCGCCGCGCGTTTGAGCGCGCCAATCTGCCCGCGCCTGACGATAACCACGTGCGCCGCATGGTCGGGCTCAGCCTGAATGTAGCGATCCGCCATCTCGCCCCCGAACTGGACGAGGGAAGCCAGAAAGAGATCGTCGAGTTCTACAAGTCGAGTTACCGTGCCCGGCGCGAGGAAGGCCTTTTGGACGAGCCGCTTTACGATGGAATCGCGGACCTGTTGCGCGCGCTCCACGCGGATGGATGGGGCCTCGCCGTCGCGACGGGCAAATCGGATCGCGGTCTCGAAGCGTGCCTCGCCGCGCACGGTCTCACCGATCTGTTCGTCTCGCTCCAGACGGCTGATCGCCACCCTTCCAAGCCGCATCCCGCTATGCTTCAAGCCGCCTTGTTCGAAGGCGCCGCGCAGCCGAGTGAAGCGGTGATGATCGGCGACACCACCTTCGACATCGATATGGCGCGCGCGGCGGGCGTCGCTTCCATCGGCGTCTCGTGGGGATATCACGCCCCGAACGAGTTAAGCGATGCGGGCGCGGGCCACTTGGCGCGCGACGTCGCGGAACTGCATCATATGCTGAAAGAGTGGTCATGAACACGCCTCCCCTTGATCCCACAGAGGCCGAAGCTCGCGCTCGTTATATGTGGCTCAACGCCGCGCGCATCGGGGGGATCGCTGCGACTATCGCAGGGATAGCGGGCACGCGCGGGATAACTCCGCTTCCCTACGCGCTGAGCGTGGCCATTGCGGTGGGCGGAATTCTCGCGTTCTTCTTTGGTCCGCCCGCTTTGGTGAAGCGCTGGAAAGCCAAGGATCGCGGCGAATGAAGCGCTTTTACGACATGGTCGGCACCCGCGAACGCGAGGGCGCGTGGCAAGTCACGCTGGATGGTCGAGGCCTAAAAACGGTCAAAGGCGCGGATCAAGTGGTGCCATCGCGAAAGCTCGTGGAGGCTCTGGCGAGCGAATGGGACACTCAAACCGAGGACCTTGATCCAGCCAGCTTTCCCATGCGCGACATGGCCGATTACGCGATCGATGTGGTGGCGCACACGCGCGGTGAGGTTGCCAGCAAACTGGTCACATACGCCGACACCGATACACTCCTCTACCGAGCCGATCCCGATGAAGCGATCTTTGCCAAGCAGGAGGCCACTTGGGAGCCGATTCTGACCGCGTTTGAAAAACGCGAAGGGCTGACGCTCAAACGCGTCTCCGGCGTCATCCACGCGCTCCAAGACAAAGCGGCGCTGGCCAAATTGCGCGACAAGATGGCGGGCTTCGATCCCTTCGCATTGGCCGGGCTGGAAGCGATGACGAGCCTCGCGGCCTCGCTCACCATTGGCCTCACCGCGCTGGAGCCCGACGCTGACCCCGTTGCGCTATGGCAAGCGGCCAGCCTCGAAGAGGAATGGCAGGCCGATGAATGGGGCCGTGATTACGAAGCCGAAGAGCGCCGCGCGAAACGCCAGACCGATTTTCTGCGCGCGTGCGAATTCGCGAAAGCCACCGCTGACTAGTTTACGGCAGCATCCAATCCGCGACTTCGACCGCCACCGTGTTGACGGCGCGGTTCAGCGCTGGTCCGACCGAAGCCGCGTCCGCGATCACGCCGCTTTCGCGCGCTTCAAACCGCCGCGTCGCGGTGCTCCCCTGGGGGTCCGAGCGAATGGCGTCGTAGCGCACCACCACCTCTCCGGTTTGCGCATCGTAGCTCAGCTCGCTGAGCGTGCCGCGTAGCAGCGTGCTGGCTCGCAGCGGCGTCACGTCGCTGTCGAGCACAATGGGTCCGCCCTCGCCGCCTTTGGCGCGCAGGTTTTCGCCCAAAACGCGCCGGAACAGGCGCGCCGGCTTTTCGATCCAGAAGGCGTCAGGCAGATAGGCGATCTCGGTCTCGGACACATTGACCGGAACGCGCAGCACATCGAGCTTGGCTGGGGTTTCCGGCGTCAACACCGCGATCGCATTATCAGTCGCTTGATCGCCGTTTGCCGTGTTCGCGCCCACTGGAGCCACATTTTCCGACGAAAGCGTCAGAAGGCTTTCGGGCGCGTCCACGCCCAGGCTCACACAGCCCGAAATGATCAAAGCCAATCCGGCTATCGCGCTCCCACGAATGCCCATGCGTGCTTGGAATGCCATATCTGATCAGTCCTTGTAATCCGGCAACGCGCTTCCGCCCAAGACCGACCGCACGCCCTCGCTTTCCAGCTTTTCCGTGATGGAGCGCAGCGCCCGGCTGGTGGCGCGCAAGTCTTGCAATGTGGCTTCGGCGGTCGGCAGCGTCGTTTCGCGCAGTTGGCGCGCGGTTGGCTGGGTTTCCTCAAGCGTCACCGCCAGCGCATCCGCCGCCTTGGTGGCCGATTTCAACGTGACCTGAAGCTCCTGAGAAAGGGCCTTGGCGTCGTTGGTAACGAAATCGTCGGTGCTCTCGGTCAGACTTCGCAGCGCGACCAGCGATTGATTGAATTCATCAATCGTCGTCTGGAAAGCGACGAGGTTGGCTTTCAACTCAGGCGTTGCGTCCGCCAGCCCCGCGGTCAGGCGATCCGTGTTGTACAGGATACGGGTCAGCTCTTCTCGGTTTTCCGAGCCAAGAAGCAAGTTCAGGTTCTCGGTCAGCAGAGCCAGCCGTTCCACCAAGAGCGGCGCGGAATTCAGCAGGGCGTTGATGCCGCCATCAGCGGGCGGGATCACCGGGCGGCCTTCAGGGCATGCCGTCGTTTCGCATGTGATCGGCGGGGCGTCTTTGCGCGCGCCATCGAGCAAGATCGTCGCCACGCCGGTAAAGCTGGATTGAATGGTTGCGGTCGTTCCCACCAAAATGGGAATGCCTTCTTTCACCCGCACGCGAACGCGCACGAATTCGGGATCGTCTTCGGAAAGCGAGATTTCCGAAACCTGGCCCACGGGCACACCCGCAAAGGAGACCTGGCTGCCCGTCGCCAGCCCCGAAACCGATTGCCGATAGAAAATATCATATTCGTTCTGCGCGCCCTGCCCCAACCGCGCGATCCACACGATGGCAGCGGCAACGCCAAGCAGCAAAACAAGGGTGACAGCGCCAACCCAAAGGTGATTTGCGCGGGTTTCCATTAGGCGTAAGCCCCCTTCCTGCGCACCCCTATGGACGCGAAAAGGCGAGTATGTCCATGAGCTTGTGCCCGCTTATGACGGTCGGGACGGATCAAGCGGCGCCCTCGCTGCGTTTTTGCGAGGCCTTCGCCGCGCGACCGCGCACGCCCTGGAAATACTCGACGATCCACGGATGCCCGGTTTCGATCAGTTCGGGGATCGTGCCCACCGCGATCACTTTTTTGTCCGCCAGCACGGCCACCCGGTCGCAAATCTCGTGCAAGGTGTCGAGATCGTGGGTAATCAGGAAGACGGTCAGGCCAAGAGTCTCTTGCAGTTCCTTGGTGAGCTGGTCGAACTTGGCCGCGCCGATCGGATCAAGCCCCGCTGTGGGCTCATCGAGAAACAGCAATTCCGGATCGAGCGCGAGCGCGCGGGCGAGACCAGCGCGCTTCTTCATTCCCCCGGAAAGCTCGCTCGGATACTTGTCGATCGCGTCTTCGGGAAGGCCCGACAGCAAGACCTTGTAGCGCGCGATTTCGGCGCGAAGATCGGGTTCCAATTCGGGGTAGAATTGCTTCAGGGGCACTTCGACATTTTCACCCACAGTGAGCGTGGAAAACAGCGCGCCGCCCTGAAACAACACGCCCCAGCGGCAGCGCACGCCGATGCTGCCATCGGGATCAATATCCGTCAGCGTGCGGCCCAGCACTTCGATCCGCCCTTCGGCCGGCACCTGCAAGCCGATAATAGAGCGCATCAGCACCGATTTGCCGGTGCCCGACCCGCCAACAACGCCCAGTATCTCTCCCCGGCGCACGGTTAGATCAAGGCCATCGTGCACGCGCGAGGTGCCAAACTGATTGACCAGACCTTCGACCACGATCGGCGGTTGATCGGAATAGCGCTCATGATCGCTGCTGGACGGGCGCACATCGTCGCGTGGGGGGTGATGCACTGTGTGTTCGTTCATCGGATCATCTCCACCCGATTTCGGTGAAGAAGACCGCAAAAAACGCATCGATCACGATCACCGCAAAAATGGCCGAGACCACCGCCATTGTCGTGCGTTTGCCGACCTCTTCGGAATTTCCTTCGACCCGCATCCCATGATAGCAGCCCGCCATCGCGATGATGAGGCCGAAGACCGGCGCTTTGATCAGGCCCACCCACACATCGTGCAGCGGGACAACGTCCTGAATGCGGGTCAAGAAGGTGAAGAATGGGATGCCCAGCGACATCTGACCGACAACCGCGCCGCCTACCACGGCTATGGCCGAGGAATAGGCGCCCAGCAGCACCATCATAAAGGTGCAGGCCAGCAAGCGCGGAATGATCAGCACTTCGGTAGGCGAGATGCCGATCGTGCGCATCGCGTCGACCTCTTCGGTCAGTTTCATCGTGCCCAATTGCGCGGCGAAGGCGCTGCCAGATCGGCCCGCAACCATAATCGCGGTCATTAAAACGCCCAATTCGCGCAGCGAGATGCGCCCGACAAGGTTCACCGTCAGCGCTTCGGCCCCGAATTGTTGCAACTGCACCGAGCCTTGCTGCGCGATGACGACGCCGATCAGAAAGCTCATCAAACCGATAATGGGCAGAGCGGTGACGCCCACCTGCTCCATCTGAGCGATCAGAGCCCGGACCGGGAATTTGGACGGATGGCGCGCCAGATTGCCGAAACCGATCATGATCCGGCCCAGCGCGCCGACCACGCCCGCGACGCCATCACGCGCTTCGAAAACCTGATATCCCAGCGCCAGCGGAACGCTTTCCCACACCGAATCGTGATGCTCTTCGTGCTCGATATGCTCGCCCGCGCCCTCAATCGCCGCCAGCAAGCGCTGCGCGCGGTCGCTGGCGCCGGTGATGTCCGCTTCGTGTTCGGAGGCGAGTTGGCACGTCAAAAACGCGCCGACCGTGTCGATCTCGTCCACCTGAGACAGATCGATCCGGCTCACATTGTGCAAGGCGCCGCGCAATTGCTGGTCCAGGGTGCCGATGGTCGACACCAAAAGTGAACCACTAAGCGCCAAGCGCGCGGTGCCGTCACCGGCCTCTTCCAGCGAAAATTGGGCGGTCGCGTCCATTAGCCAAAGCTATGTAAGCAAAAGCCGTTCGCGACAAGAGGACAACGCAATCCCCGATGCGCTCTGGCCACACCAAGTGTTGCACCGCAACACGCGCGGTGTAAGGGATTTTGAGATTCTTTACATGCGAGTGGGTGACCTGGCCCGCGAGCGCTAGCGAGCCTACAAAATGAGCCTACCCACCACCTTCACGCCCGGCGATATCGAGAAACGCTGGTACGAGCATTGGGAAACCTCCGGCGGTTTCCGACCCGAGCGGCCGGATGCCGAGCCGTTCACCATCGTGAACCCGCCGCCTAACGTCACCGGCTCGCTGCATATCGGTCACGCGCTCGACAACACGCTGCAGGACATCGTGATCCGATACGAACGCCTGCGCGGCAAAGACGCCTTGTGGGTCGTGGGCACCGACCACGCCGGGATCGCCACGCAAATGGTGGTCGAGCGGCAACTTGAAGAGAAGCAGGACAAGCGAACCAATTACACACGCGAGCAATTCGTCGAGAAGGTGTGGCAGTGGAAGGCTGAGAGCGGCGGCACCATCACCAACCAATTGCGGCGGCTGGGCTGTTCAATGGACTGGTCGCGCGAGCAGTTCACGATGGACCCGCACTTCACCAAGGCGGTGCTCAAGGTCTTTGTGGACCTTTACAACGATGGCCTGATCTACCGCGACAAACGGCTGGTGAACTGGGACCCGAAGCTCAAGACCGCGATCAGCGATCTGGAGGTCGAACAGCAGACCATTCCGGGCAGCTTCTGGCACTTCAAATATCCGCTGACCGATGGGGTGACCCTTGATGATGGTCGCGACTACATTGAAGTGGCGACCACGAGGCCCGAAACCATGCTCGCCGATATGGCGGTCGCGGTGCACCCGAGCGATGAACGCTACGCCAGCGTGGTCGGCAAAGATGTGGTCCTGCCGATCACCGGCCGCCGCATTCCGATTGTCGCCGATGAGCACGCTGACCCGGAGCTTGGCTCGGGCGCGGTGAAGATCACGCCGGGTCATGACTTCAACGACTTTGAAGTGGGCAAGCGCGCCGGGATCGAAGCGGGCGACATGCTCAACATGCTCGATGGCGAAGCGAATGTTTGCCAGACGGCTGATGGCATGGTGCCCGAGGAGTTCTTGGGCCTGCACCGCTTCAAGCGAGACGGCGTGCCCGGCGCTCGCGAGGCGGTGGTCGAGCGGCTGAAGGCGGACGGCTTCCTGATCCCGCACATCTCGAAGAACAAGAAAGGCGAGGAGGTTGTCTCCGACGCCGAACCCCGCTCCATCGCAACGCCCTTTGGCGATCGCGGCGGCGTGGTGATCGAGCCATGGCTGACTGATCAATGGTATGTCGACGCGGAAACGCTCGCGCAGAAGCCGATCGAAGCGGTGCGCTCGGGCGAAGTCGAGATTGTGCCCAAGAGCTGGGAGAAGACCTACTACAACTGGATGGAGAACATCCAGCCGTGGTGCGTCTCGCGCCAATTGTGGTGGGGCCACCGGATTCCGGCTTGGTTTGGGCCACTCCTAGAAGAGGACGGCACTCTTACGCTCAATGTGAGTGACACCGCTAAGAACAAAGTCTTCGTGGCAGAAACAGAAGGCGAATGTATCGAGCAAGCTCGAGCTTACTATGGTGACCGCGCCAAGGATAAAAAAATCGCCTTTAGCGACAACCCTTGGATAGGGCTTCAGCAGGCTGCTGATTACGTAAACGAGGGTAAGTCTCCGGATACGATCTACCTCCGCCGCGACCCCGACGTCCTCGACACATGGTTCTCCTCCGGCCTGTGGCCCTTTGCCACGCTCGGTTGGCCCGATGAGACGGCTCTGCTTGAAAAACACTACCCCAACTCGCTGCTGATCAGCGGGTTCGACATCCTGTTCTTCTGGGACGCGCGGATGCTGATGTGGGGCTATTACAACATGGGCCAAAAGCCCTGGGACAAGCTCTACCTCCACGGCCTTGTGCGCGCCGCCGATGGCGCGAAGATGAGCAAGTCCAAAGGTAATGTCGTCGATCCGTTGGGCTTGATTGACCAATACGGCGCAGACGCGCTGCGGTTCTTCATGGCCGCGATGGAAAGCCAGGGCCGCGACATCAAGATGGATGAAAGGCGGGTCGAAGGATACCGCAACTTCGCCACCAAGCTTTGGAACGCGACCCGCTTTTGCCAGTCTAACGGCATTGGCGCTTCGACCACGCTCAAGGCCCCGACCGCGCGCCTCGCCGCGAACCAGTGGATCATCGGCGAGGTCCAGCAGGTCTGCGAAGAGATCGAGAAAGCAATGGCCGATCTGCGCTTCGACGCGGCCGCCAACGCGATCTACCAATTCACCTGGTCCAAATTCTGCGACTGGTATCTGGAACTGATCAAGCCGGTCTTTGCCGAAGGGGCCGACCCAGACGCCCTGCCCGCCAAGGAGACCCGCGAAGTCGCCGGATGGGCGCTCGACCA
>JBCDAE010000002.1:0-195839 GCA_039186235.1 Pseudomonadota bacterium
GAAATCCGCGTGGGTAGGACGATCGGTGACCGGGTGAAGCGCCACGTCCTTGGGAAGGGTGCGCACCGGTTTGCCGTCGACTTCGATTTCCACGATCGAGTTCATGAAGTGGCCGGTGTTCAACTGACGCAGCAACTCTTTTTCTTCGACGTGAATCGTGATGGGATCTTCTTTGCCGCCGTAAATAACAGCGGGGGTCCGACCTTCGCGGCGAAGTGCTCGGGAGGCTCCCTTGCCAGCCCGTTCGCGGCGTTCGGCCGGCAGTGTAAGCGAATCGCTCATAGCAATGCCTTTCGAATGCGTGTGTTTGCTTTGTGTCTCAGCGCCCCGCCTCCAGGGATGACCAGAGCGCCGAAGTCGCGCCCGTTAGAGGGGAAACCGGCGCAACGCAAGAAAATTGCGCGGGCCGCGATGGTGCAACCCGCGTGGGGTTTGAGGCTTTTGGCGTATTACTGGAGCCGTTCGACCTCGATGTCTCGGTCTTCCAGCAAATCCTGCACGCTCTTCTCGCCGGCCAGGTGTCCAGCCCCCACAGCGATGAAAACGGTGCCGGGCGTGCTGTCGAGCCGCTGGTCGATCCATTCGGCCCAGTTGGCGTTGCGGCTGTAGAGCAAAACCTCGGCCAGTTCAGGATCGGTAAGCCCTTCGTTCATAAGCTCGGCCAAGGCGTCGGCGTCGCCTTCGATCCATTCGGCAACCATTGCGTCGATCAGAGGCTTGATTTCATCGACGCCCTCGACGGTTTCCATCAGCAGAGTGATCTGCTTGTCCTGAGGCAGGCTGTCGAACACGTTGACCTGGAATTCGGTGGTTTCCAGCGCGTCTTTGGTGATGTTGCCCGCTTTGCCGACAAGGACCTTCTCCACGCCGGATTCGGGAGAATAGCCTTCCTTGAGGAGAGGCAGCATGGTGAGCGTGATGCTCGCCAACCACGGTTCAAACTGGTCGAAAGCGGCCGCGGGAAGACCCAAATCGGAAAGCGCGCTCTCATAGGCGGCCGTTTGCTCCTTGCTGAGCAGCGAGCGAAGCGTCGTCCCGTCGGTCAGGAGCGCCTTTTCCATCATCACCTGCTGCGCCGCGGCGTCGCCCCCGGCTTCGAGACTGATCTCGGTCACCAGCGTGTCGGAGGACGCAAGCGCTTCAGAGATATCCTCATCGTACCATTCCACATCGTCGGGCAGCGCGTGAACTGTGCCAAAGAGATAGATGGTCGTATCTTCATCGGCGACTTTCCAAAGGGCGGGGCCGGCTGCTTGCGTCGTCGCTTCGGCGTCGGAGGTTTCGGTTGGTTCCTGCGCAAAGGCTGGTGATTGCGCTAACAGCAGCGCTCCAACACAGACGGAGGTCAAAAACGAATGGAGTTTCATCGGGCAATCCTTGTTCGAATTCAGATGTGTTTGAGAAGGAGTGTATTTGAACTTAACGGGCGGGCGTCGTTAGCGCCCTAGCGGTACCTCCTCACGAACCAGACGAGCGTCCAGATCAGGATGACTAAGAGGAACAGAACCATTGGTTCCTGTGCAGGCAACCACCCCGCGCGCGTCGCCATCCACCAGGCGGGAACGAGGACCAAATACACATGGGCGGCGGCGGACGCGGCGCCTTGATAGGCTTCGCGTTCGTGTTCATCGACCGACCGCAACCACAGGATCGTGCCAGCTGACGCGATGATGAACCACATCGCTATCGCGAGGCCTGCGATTATGGGGTCGACCGGACCGTTAGAAAGGGCAGAGAAGTCAGCGCCACTTCCGGCGCTGATAAGCGCGCCCAAAAACCCTCCGGCGATCATGAAAACGAAGACTACGATCCTTGAGCGTTTTACGCTGGCCGCTTCGACCTGTTCTCCGCCCCAGCGCCAGGCGCGCCAAGCACCCCACCCGCACAGCGCGGCCAGGCTCGCGAACACAGCGAGTATCCCAAGCTCGACCGCACCAAAGGCCTGGTCCTCCACGACGGCCGTGATGAAGCCGAGCACCACGGAGGTGAAGAGTATGGCACCGGTCGCGCCCAAATAGACGAGTGCCATCCGCAAGAGATTTGGAACGGCGCTTGGTTCGTCATGTGTCTGAGAATCTTGATCAGGCTTCATCATGGAAAATCTCTTCGATGGACATTTGGAAAAGGCGTGAGATGCGAAAGGCGAGGGGAAGCGACGGATCGTGCTTGCCGGTCTCAATAGCGTTGACGGCTTGGCGAGAGACATCGAGCTGCACGGCCAGATCGGCCTGGCTCCAGTCGCGTTCAGCACGCAGGACTTTGAGGCGGTTCTTCATGGCGTTACCCCGCTTGCATCCGGGCTCGGACCAATGCAGCGTTGAAGACGACTGCGACCAGAGCGAAAGACACGGTCGCATCGATTTCCGGTAGGAGGCGATGCAGGAATGGAACGATATAGATCAAGGCGAGCGAGCCGCTCATGGCCATGCCCCAACTCGCTGCTACCAAATGCTGGCGTTGGATAAACTCGTCTGAATCCGAAAGAGAGCTCAACGGCCAAACAAGTGAGCCCGCTGCAAAAATTGCCGGGATAAACGCGATATCGCGAGCGGCATCGCTTTCGAAGCCACTTGCGAGAAAGACTTCAAATCCGAGCCAAAGCAGCGCAGCGGGAAGGCCGACCCATTGCAAGTTGTAAGCACTGGTTCGTTCAAACTCGCCGGGGACTTTTGGATCATAGGGCATAGAACGGTTCATCAGGTTTGTATGACGAAATGTCAGGTGTACCTGACTATATGTCGCGAATCACTGACTATGTCAAGAACACCTGACATTTTGTCGTATGGACCCGACTGTGCTGCGCCGCACCATTGACCGCAAAGGGGCCATGCGCCATGGCGCGCGCGTCATGAATTCCGATGCTCCTATGGCGGCCACCGCACCCGCGGTTCCGCCGCGCGATCCGGCCCGTTCGTTTCAGGATATGATCCTGACGCTCCACGATTTCTGGAGCGCGCGCGGCTGCGTGATTTTGCAGCCCTACGATATGCGAATGGGCGCGGGCACGTTTCACACCGCCACCACCCTGCGCGCGCTGGGGCCGGAGCCTTGGAACGCCGCCTTTGTGCAGCCCTGCCGCCGCCCGACTGATGGGCGCTACGGCGAAAACCCCAACCGCCTGCAGCATTATTACCAGTACCAGGTGATCCTGAAGCCGAGCCCGAGCGACATTCAGGACCTCTATCTCGACAGCTTGCGCGCCATCGGGATTGATCCGCTCAAACACGACATCCGCTTTGTCGAAGACGATTGGGAGAGCCCAACCTTGGGCGCCTGGGGTCTGGGCTGGGAAGTGTGGTGCGACGGGATGGAAGTCACCCAGTTCACCTATTTCCAGCAGATGGGCGGGTTTGACTGCAAGCCGGTGGCGGGCGAGCTCACTTATGGGCTGGAGCGCCTTGCCATGTACATTCAAGGCGTCGACAACGTCTACGACCTCGCGTTCAACCAGCGCCCGGCCTCAAGCAGCGAAGCGGTAGGCCAGAGAAGTTACGTGAGCTACGGCGACGTGTTCCTTGAGAACGAACGCCAGATGTCGAAATGGAACTTCGAAGTCGCCGAAACCGACGGGCTGTTTGAGCTTTTCACCCGCGCCGAAGCCGAATGTCGCAACGCGCTCGAAAACGGCGTGCCGATGGCGGCTTACGAGCAGGCGATTGAGGCCAGCCACATCTTCAACCTGCTGCAAGCGCGCGGCGTGATCAGCGTGCAGGAACGCGCGAGCTATATGGGCCGCGTGCGCGATCTGGCGCGGTCGTCCTGCGAGGAATACGCCAAGGCGATGGCGTCGGCCTGGGCGGAGAAGTATCCGGATAGGAACCTGTTGTGATGCGCCTACTTCCCGTCATCCGTCATTGCGAGCGGAGCGAAGCAATCCAGAGCGTTTCGCACAGCGGCCCTAGATTGCCGCGCCGCTTCGCGGCTCGCAATGACGCGGGGAATGAGTGATGGCTGACTTCCTGCTCGAACTGCTCTGCGAAGAGATCCCCGCGCGCATGCAGAAAGGCGCGCGCGCCGAGCTTGAAAAGCTGTTGGCCCGCAAACTTGAGGCCGCTGGTATCGCAGCGGAGAGCGTTACGGTCTGGTCGACCCCACGCCGTTTGGCGTTGATCGCCCGCGGGCTACCGCTGGAAACGCAGGCGGTGCGCGAGGAGGCCAAGGGGCCACCGGTGGGCGCGCCCGATCAGGCGGTGGATGGCTTCTGCCGCAAGAACGGCGTGACGCGCGATCAGTTGGAAGAGCGCGAGGTCAAGGGCCGCGCGACGTGGTTTGCGGTGAAGGATGTGCCCGGCCAAGCGGTCAGCGACCTGCTCGCCACCGCGATCCCAGCGATCATCCGCGATTTCTCGTGGCCCAAATCGATGCGCTGGGGCGAGGCCTCACTTAGCTCGGAAAGCCTCAAATGGGTGCGCCCGCTCACCGGTATCGTTGCGCTGCTCGATGGCGAGGTGGTGCCCGTAGTCATGGAAGGGCTGGCGGGCGGTCGCGAGACGATAGGCCACCGCTTCCATTCGAGCGGCCCGGTGACGATCAAGAACGCCGACGATTACGCCGACGCGCTCTCCGCCGCTTATGTGATCGTCGACCATGAAAAGCGCGAGACGCTCATCCGCGAGGGCGCGCGCCGCGCGGCGGAGGCCGAAGGGCTGACGCTGGTTGAGGACGAAGGGCTGGTGGTTGAGAACGCCGGCCTGACTGAATGGCCGGTGCCGCTGCTGGGCCGCTTTGACGAAGATTTCCTCGACGTGCCGCCCGAGGTCATCCAGCTCACGGCGCGGGTGAACCAGAAGTACTTCGTTTGCGAGGACACCACGGGCGCGCTCGCTAACGCGTTTGTGTGCACCGCCAATCTCGTGTCGAGCGATCCGGCGGCGGTGGTCGACGGCAACCGCAAAGTCCTCGCCGCGCGGCTCGCCGACGCGCGATTCTTTTGGGAACTGGATCAGAAAACCACACTCGCCGAACACGCCCAAGGGCTGGAGCGGATCACCTTCCACGAAAAGCTGGGCACGGTGGCCGACAAGGTCGAACGCGTGGCGAAACTGGCGCGTTGGCTCGTTGAGGAGGATATCGTCACCCCGGACTTGATCCGGGGTCCCGCTTCTTCAACCGCTGCTCAGGACGAGCGGGACCCCGGCTCGGAGGCCGGGGTGACGAAAGAGAGATTGGCCGATCTCGCCGAACAGACCGCGCGGCTTTGCAAAGCAGACCTGGTGACCGAGATGGTCGGCGAATTTCCCGAACTCCAAGGCCTGATGGGCGGATATTACGCCGAAAAAGAGGGCCTAGACCCGCAAGTCGCCGCCGCCATCCGCGATCACTACAAGCCCGTGGGGCAGGGCGACGAGGTGCCAACTGCGCCCGTCACCGTTGCGGTGTCGTTAGCGGATAAGTTGGATACGTTTGTGGCTTTTTTTGGGACTCACGAAGAGCCTACTGGATCAAAAGATCCGTTCGCCTTGAGGCGAGCAAGTCTTGGGTTCTTATCTCTGATCCAGCATCACGATATCCGGCTTCCTTTGGGCAAGCTCTGGGAAGGCTACTGGGGCATCTACAAGCAGCTGGCAGACGAAAATGAGCTGCACCCTATCAGGCTCCAATGGATTCCTCAGGATGATGGCCAACTCTTTGCTTTGCCGATTCTGATCGAAAGTTTGGATTCCTACGAAGGGCCATTCAACAATGAAACCCATGTGATGGCTGATCTAAGTCTGACTGTTGGCGCAGAGCGTCCGCTAGATGAGGCGCTGAAAGATTCAGCTTATCGCCTCATCGATCCCATCATCTTTCCAGAAAATTTGATCACGTTCATGGCCGACCGCCTCAAAGTCCAACAACGCGAAGCGGGCGTCCGCCACGATTTGATCGACGCGGTCTTTGCGCTCGGTGGCGAGGACGATCTCGTCCGCCTGCTCGCTCGCGTCAAAGCGCTTCAAAGCTTCATCGAAACCGAAAACGGCGCCAACCTTCTCGCGGGCTACAAGCGCGCGGCGAACATCCTCAAGAAAGAGGGCGCGGACGCCATCCCCGTCACCCCGGCGCAGGCCGGGGTCCAGGATGAAGGGCAGTACGAAGCCTCGCTGGATTCCGGCCTTCGCCGGAATGACGGTGCGGTAGAGAGCCTTTCCTACACCCCCGAGATCGACGAAAAAGCGCTGTTCGATGCGCTTGAGGCTGCCGCGCCCAAGGCCGCGGCGGCGCTCGAAGGCGAAGACTTCGAAGGCGCGATGGCGGCGCTTGCCAGCTTGCGTGCGCCCATCGATCGGTTCTTTGACACTGTGGTCGTCAACGCGCCCGAGGCGGAGAAACGCGAAGCGCGCCTTGCGCTGCTCGCGCGATTCCGCGATGCGGTGCACCAAGTCGCCGATTTCAGTCGGATCGAGGGATGATTTCCCTGTCCACCCTGTGTCCGTCACCTTTGAGACCACCTATAATAATCAAGGGGTTGTAGCCAGTTTCAAAAGTGACACGGTGTCACTTTTGTCACCTTAGGTAGGAAATTTTATGTCGCTCCAAACGGTCTATCCCTTCGGCGGAAGCGCGGATCACAGCGATCCCCGGCAGAAAGACAAGACGATTACCGGTGGGAAGGGATCAAACCTCGCGGAAATGGCCAGCATCGGCCTGCCCGTGCCTCCGGGCTTCACCATCACGACTGAGGAATGCGTGCGCTATCTGAAAGATGGCGAGGCGTTTGGAGAGCAGCTTCGCAGCGACGTGATGACGGCGCTCGCGCATATCGAAGCCGCCGTGGGCAAAACCTTCGGCAACCCCGCCGATCCGATGCTGGTTTCCGTCCGCTCCGGCGCGCGCGTCTCGATGCCGGGCATGATGGACACGGTCCTCAACCTGGGCCTCAACGATGAGACGGTCGAAGGGCTGAGCGCCACCAGCGGCGATGATCGTTTCGCGTGGGACAGCTATCGCCGCTTCATTCAGATGTATTCCGACGTGGTGCTGGGCCTCGATCACGGCCTGTTCGAAGAAGCGCTGGAGATCGCGAAGGAAGACAACGGCTATTACGCCGACACCGAGCTTTCCGCCGACGATTGGCGCGCGCTTGTCGCCGAGTTCAAAGGCATCGTCGAAAGCGAACGCGGCGCGCCGTTCCCGCAGGACGTGCACGAACAGCTGTGGGGCGCGATCGCGGCGGTGTTTGACAGCTGGGATTCGGACCGCGCGAAAGTCTATCGCCGGTTGAACGATATCCCCGCCGATTGGGGCACCGCAGTCAACGTGCAGGCGATGGTGTTCGGCAATATGGGCGAAACCAGCGCGACGGGCGTCGCTTTCACCCGCGATCCGGCCACCGGTACGCGCGCCTATTTTGGCGAATATCTGATCAACGCGCAGGGCGAAGACGTCGTCGCGGGCATTCGCACTCCGCAATATCTGACCAAGGCCGCGCGCGAGGAAGCGGGCGCGAAGCCGCTCTCGATGGAAGAGAGCATGCCCGCCGCCTACACCGAACTCGCACGCGTGTTTGACCTGCTCGAAGCGCATTACCGAGACATGCAGGACATCGAGTTCACCGTGGAGCGCGGCAAGTTGTGGATGCTGCAAACACGATCGGGCAAGCGCACGGCCAAAGCGGCGCTCAAGATGGCGGTGGACATGGTCGGCGAAGGCCTGATCACCAAGGAAGAGGCGGTCAAACGCATCGATCCGATGGCGCTCGATCAATTGCTCCACCCGACGCTCGACCCCGAGGCGGAGCGCGATGTGATGACCGCGGGCTTGCCCGCATCTCCGGGCGCGGCGGCGGGCAAAATTGTGCTCGACGCAGACACGGCGGAGCAATGGGCCAATCGCGGCGAGAAAGTCATTCTGGTGCGGGTGGAAACCTCGCCCGAAGACATTCACGGTATGCACGCAGCCCAGGGCATTCTGACCGCGCGCGGCGGTATGACGAGCCACGCGGCGGTGGTGGCGCGCGGCATGGGTCGTCCGTGCGTGTCGGGCGCGAGCGCGGTCTCGATCGACCGCGAGGCGCGCACGCTGCGGATTGGCGCGACCGAGCTGAAAGAGGGCGACGAAGTGACGCTCGACGGCGGAAACGGTCAGGTCATGCTGGGCATCGTGCCGACCGTTGAGCCGGAACTCGCTGGCGATTTCGGAACGCTGATGGAGTGGGCCGACGAAACCCGCCGTATGCGCGTGCGCACCAACGCGGAGACACCGGCGGACTGTAAGATGGCGCGTCAGTTCGGGGCTGAGGGCATCGGCCTGTGCCGGACTGAGCACATGTTCTTCGACGCCTCGCGGATCAGCGCCGTGCGGCAGATGATTCTCGCCGAAGACGAAGAGGGCCGTCGCAAAGCGCTTGATCAGCTTTTGCCCGAGCAGCGCAGCGATTTCACCGCGATCTTTGAAGTGATGGCCGGGCTGCCGTGCACGATCCGCTTGCTCGACCCACCGCTGCACGAATTCCTGCCGCACGGCGATGCGGAGTTCGCTGATCTGGCCGACGCGACAGGGCTGGGTGTCGACCACCTCAAGCGGCGGGCGGGCGAGCTGCACGAGTTCAACCCGATGCTCGGCCACCGTGGTTGCCGCCTCGGGATCACCTTCCCAGAGATTTACGAAATGCAGGCCCGCGCGATTTTTGAGGCGGCGTGTTCGGTGCAAAAGTCGAGCGGCGAAGCGCCGCTGCCTGAGATTATGATACCACTAGTAGCCACGGCGAAAGAGCTCGAGATTCTGCGGGCCTTGGTCGACCGGGTGGCGGAAGAGGTTTTCGCGGAACAGGGCGCAGGCGTCGCTTATCTGGTGGGCACCATGATTGAATTGCCCCGCGCGGCCTTGATGGCGGGCGAGATTGCGGAAGAGGGTGAGTTCTTCAGTTTCGGCACCAACGATCTGACGCAGACGACGTTAGGCGTGAGTCGCGACGATTCGGCGAAGTTCCTTGCGCCCTATGTCGACAAAGGCATCTTCCCGCGCGATCCTTTCGTCAGCCTCGATGTCGATGGCGTGGGGCAGCTGGTCGAAATGGCGGCGGAAGGCGGGCGCACGACGCGGCCCGATATCAAGCTCGGCATTTGCGGCGAGCATGGTGGCGATCCCGCCAGCATTGCCTTCTGCGAAAGCGTGAGCCTCGATTACGTCAGCGCATCGCCCTATCGCGTGCCGATCGCGCGTCTCGCTGCGGCGCAGGCGGCGCTAGGCTAGGTTCCGGCCAGCGAGCGTCGGCCGGTCAGGGTGATGATCTCGAAGGTCTCGGTCACTTTGCCGTCGCCCTCCGCCGTTTCCAAAAATGCGGCGCGCGCGCGGGCGAGGGCGGCTTTGCCCAGAGGCGGAGCGGCGTCGGCCAAGGCGTTGCCCAGCCCTTGGTCCCTGAGGTCGCTCACCAGCTGATCCATCGAGGAATAGCGGACCTTGAGCGTGTGCGTGTCAACCACAGGATCTTTCCATCCGGCTCTTTGCAACAGACCCGGCGCGGCACGCGGATCGACAAAGGGATGAATGCGCGCGGCGGGGCGGTCGGGCTCAGCGGCGAGCATCGCAGAGCGAAGGCGCGCAAGGCTGCCGCCTCCAACAAAGCTCGCGATCGCCAAACCTCCAGGTTCCAGCGCGTTTCGAAGGTGGATCAGCGCTCCGGGAAGATCGTTTACGGCGTCGAACGCGCCCAGGACTGCGATGAAATCGAATCCGCTTTCGGGGTAGGGTGCCTCGAGGTCGAACAACTGAGGAGTGGCGTTAAACGGTTTCGCTAAGGCACTTGTGGCCAAACCAATCAGCAAAGGGCGTTTCGGCTCATGGCGGACAAACGCCAACCTCTCCAAGACGTCGTCTGCCATCTCGTCCCAGAGGAATCGGGCGGGACCCTGTCGTTGTTGCCGACTTTCCGCGCGTTGGGCCCGTCGATCGCGGCGGATCGTGTTGAAAATCTGAGGGACAGTCAATGAGGTCATCGGCGCTCGCCTAGCCGCGCTTGCCGGAGTTGCGCAAGCCATGCGAGAAGAGAGCAATGTCGGTCGCGAAAACCCTCATGTCGGGCTTAAACCCATTGATCGATCTGATCTATCCTCCGCGCTGTCCGCTATGCGGTGCACCGCTGGCGAAGCAGGGCGGCCTATGCCTGGATTGTTGGAGTAAATTGGACCTTCTCGACGGCCCTGAGACCCAGGAAGGCATTGTCGCTGCCTGCCATTACAACGAGATCTCTCGGCAGATTGTTCTCAAGTACAAGTATGGCGGGCGTCTCGCGCTGTCAGAGCTTATGGCGCAACTGATGGCGCAGAAGCTGCCTGATCCGACCGAACCTGACGCGCCCCTTCTTGTGCCAGTCCCCCTACATCGTTGGCGATTGTGGGGCCGAGGCTTCAACCAATCCGCGTTGCTTGCCAAAGAGCTAGCCAAATGTGGGAAAGGCGACCTTTGCGTCGACGCGCTGGTTCGTTCCAAACGCACGCCAAGCCTTGGGGGGCTTGGGAAGCAGGCTCGTCGCGACGCTTTGAAGAATGCGATTGATGTCACACGCGGGCGCGAGGCAAAGCTTGAGGGACGCGATGTCATAATCGTGGACGATGTCTACACGACCGGCTCCACAAGTTCGGCCTGCGTAAAGGCAGCGCGAAATGCGGGCGCAGCGAATGTCAGAGTGGTTTGCTTTGCCCGCGTTGACGTCAACGAAGCTGAAAAGCGAAACGCCCGAGGCCATTAAGACCCCGGGCGCCACGTGACGAAACGAATCAGACCCGCTCTTCAGAGCTCAGAAGGCGACCCCCTAACTTCGCCTTCAGGATCTTAACCCTTCATCGTTCAATCGACCAACCCAACACCCCGCTGTTGGACCTTGATCGATCACCCCCTGAACCAAATGAATAAGTCATTTGTAAGGTGGACGAGCTTCGAAAAGCTCACGATGCATTTCTTCCACCGAGATTACCGATCGGAAAGTCGAAACCGACGCTCGTTCGGATTTTAGGGCGTATCTGTTGTCATATTGCAACAAATGCGCGCGCTTGGATGCGTTGGTCGTTTCCCTTGGCTTTGAAATGGGCCAAAGGTTTCCGAGGTCATTCAAACGGCCTCTTTTGGAAGATCCGGAAATGTCAGATTGCAAAATGTCACAGTGTGAGCACGAACACGGCACCATCTTTGCGCCCAGGTTCGGAGCTGATGGGCTTGTGGCAGCTGTCGTCTTGGACGCCCAGTCGAACGAGGTGCTCGTTCTTGCGTACATGAACGCCGAAGCGATTGCTGCGACTCGCGAGAGTGGCAACGTCACGTTCTGGTCGCGCTCTCGTCAGAAGCTTTGGATGAAGGGTGAGACGAGCGGGCACGTCTTGAAAGTGGAGCGAATCCTTGTCGATTGCGATCAGGACGCTTTGGTCATTTACGCAAACCCCGCCGGCCCGACGTGTCACACGGGAGCGCGATCTTGCTTTTATCGTGCCCTTGATCCCAGTGCGCCGGACGAGAGTGCGCTGTCTCGAATTGAGTGAACTCTCGTTAAGGTCAAGACTTGACGCTCACGTAAAGGTAAGGTAGTTCTATCCGCATGGCTACCGCACTAGACCGTACGAAGGCCGGGAAGGCCTATCAGGAAGAAGCGCTCACAGGCGCTCACATTGACACGCCAGATAAGCTTGAGCGTGAGCAGTTCTCGATTTCAGATTTGACGTCTGAATTTGGTTGCACGGCTCGGGCTCTGCGCTTTTACGAGGATGAAGGGCTTATAGCGCCCTCTCGCGTTGGATTGACCCGGGTCTATTCCAAAAGGGACCGCGCGCGACTGGCTTGGATCATGCGCGCCAAGAACGTCGGCTTTAGCCTCACCGAAATTCGCGAGATGATCGACCTTTATGATCTTGACGATGGCCGGGTTGAGCAACGGCGCGTCACCGTCGAACGCTGCAAGACGCACATTTCCAAGTTGAAAACGCAACGCGCCGACATCGACAGTTCGATCAAGGAATTGACTGAGTTCGTGACTGAAATCGAGAATCTCTCGCTCGGCGAACCCAGCTGACGCGAACTACGCTTTTGAATACCAACACATACGCACACCAAGAGGATCAGTGATGCCAACCTACACCGCACCGACACGCGACACGCGTTTTGTCATCAATGAAATGCTCGATCTGGCCAGCTATGGAAACTTGCCGGGTTTCGAAAACGCGACGCAAGACATGATCGACACGGTCGTGAACGAGGCGGGCAAGTTCTGCTCGGAAGTTCTTGCACCACTCAACCAGATCGGCGACGAACAGGGCTGCACCCGGCACGAAGACGGCTCGGTTACGACCCCCGACGGCTTCAAGGAAGCGTACGCACAGCTTGTTGAGGCGGGTTGGACAACCCTTGGCGGTCCCGAAGAATTTGGCGGGCAGGGGCTCCCTCACGTGCTCAGCTTCGCCTTTGAAGAGTATATCGGCACCGCCAACCAGGCTTTCGCGATGTATCCTGGTCTTACCAGCGGTGCCGCCGCTGCGCTTCAAGCCGCCGGTAGTGAAGAGCAAAAGGGCATGTATTTGCCCAAGATGATCTCGGGTGAATGGTCGGGCACCATGAACCTCACGGAACCGCATTGTGGCACCGATCTGGGTATGATCCGCACGAAAGCCGTACCCAACGGTGACGGTTCTTACGCGATCACCGGCACAAAGATATTCATCTCTGCCGGTGAACACGACCTCACCAGCAACATCATCCACCTTGTCTTGGCGAAAACGCCGGGTGCGCCGGACAGTTCAAAGGGTATTTCGCTCTTTGTCGTTCCCAAGTTCATCTTGGACGAAAACGGTGAACCGGGTGAACGCAACGGCGTTTCCTGTGGCTCGATTGAAAAGAAGATGGGAATCCACGGCAACGCGACCTGTGTCCTCAACTACGACGGCGCTACGGGATGGCTGGTTGGCGAAGAGAACAACGGTCTCGCCGCCATGTTCGTTATGATGAACGCTGCGCGTCTGGGTGTCGGCATGCAAGGCCTGGCGCAAGCCGAAGTCGCTTATCAGAACGCCGTCACCTACGCGCTCGATCGCCGTCAGGGTCGTGCGCTTACCGGTCCGGCGGAGCCCGACCAGAAGGCGGACGCTATCTTTGTGCATCCCGACGTGCGCCGTATGCTGATGGACGCCAAGGTGTTTAACGAAGGAATGCGCGCTCTCTGCCTATGGGGGGCCTTGCAAGTGGACCTGACTCACAAGGCCCAAACCGAAGAAGAGCGCCAGCTTGCCGATGATCTCATCGGACTGATGACGCCAGTTATCAAAGGATACGGCACCGACAAGGGCTATGACATCGCTAACAACATGCAGCAGGTTTACGGCGGCCATGGCTACGTCAAAGAGTGGGGTATGGAGCAGTTCGTGCGCGATAGCCGTATCGCGATGATCTACGAAGGCACCAACGGGGTCCAAGCGATGGACCTTTGTGGTCGTAAGCTCGCCAGCAAAGGTGGCCGCGCTGTACAAGCGTTCTTCGCTGCAGTTGATGAGGAAATCGCCACCGCCAAGCAATTTGACGGTCTCGCCGATATCGCCACGAAGATGGAAAAAGCCCTCGGAGAGCAGAAGGCCGCCACGATGTGGTTTATGCAGAACGCGATGGCCAATCCGAACCATCTGGGCGCGGGGGCGCACCACTACATGCACATCATGGGTATCGTGACGCTTGGCTTCATGTGGCTCAAGCAGGCGAAGGTTGCTGCGGCTGCTCTGGAAGGATCGCCGGAGGATGCGGCTTTCTACGAAGCTAAGCTTACATCGGCGGCTTATTACGCGGAGCGCTTCCTCCCGGACGCCGGCGCGCTTCGTCGTAAGCTGGAAGCGGGCAGCGAGAACATGATGAAACTTCCTGAAGAGGCCTTCGCGACCGCTGCGTAATCCGGCCTTTGCATGAAGAAAAAGAAGGGGCGCGGCCATCGTGGTCAGCGTCCCTTTTTCTTTCGAACGCTAGGAATAAGCGCGGCGCACCGTTTCCAGAGCGCGGTCGGTCTCTTCGCGATCTACGGTTTCGCTCTCGATCCCATAACCAAAATCATCGTTGGGACCTGTGTCTTGCACAACAATCCCGTCGCGTCGGGAAATGACGCTCACGCCATCATAATAGAAACCGTATCGCGCGTTCGCTTGCGGGATGAGCCAATTGATCTGACCGCGAACCGGAACGAGATCATCCGCGCTCCATATCGACTTAGCGCCGTAACCCATGCAATTTACAATGATCGATTGTGGCAAAGAAAGAGCATCTGATTGATCTGCAAAACTGCGGCGGATCATCTGACCGCCCATCAATCGGAACTGCCGAGAAAGACGGTCGGAGTATCGCGCAACGTTGAAGACCATTCCTTGGCCTTTGCGGGCCGCCTTACCGGGAAATGGATCGAGCTCCGGGTCGGTGTCGGCCCAACGCGGCGTGAGGCCGCGCAAACGACGCCCCAATTCCATGAATTCACGGCTTGCGGGTGAGCCTTGCCGGACACCCCCGCGGAGATAATACTGCTGAATAAACTCGATCGGCTCGTCTTCTAACCCAACCATCTGCAAATGCTTGGAATGCGAGTAGCGCGCCCATTCCTCCCACCGCTCAGCAAATCCGGGTGGCGCTACGTTGCTGAGGGCAATGCGGCTGCTGGGCGACCAAACGCCGGTGGCTCGGGCGGATCGGGTTTCTGCCGGAAATTCGCTGGCGTAGATCGTCACTTTCGCGCCGGTTTCGGCAAGCTTGCACGCGGTGGTTAGCCCGATAACTCCGGCCCCGATAACCGCGAATTCGCTGGCTCCTTGGGAACGGGCCAAAGCTGTGGCCTCTGCCGCGCAGCCCCAGCTGAGCGACCAACCAGATCCGCCGTGTCCGTAATTGTGGATCACGGTTTTCGGGCCAAACCTTTCCGCTTCCAATCGCGGTCCGGCCGGTCGAAACGGGCGAGTGCAAACGGTTACTTTCATCAGGTGCCCGCGATCAGCCTTGATAGGCTCAAGCGTCGTTCTGCGCGGGGAGGGATAAACGCGACTCGATTGGCTAACGGATTGGCAAGCGCCCAAGACACTCGCGGATGCTCCAGCGATAAACACGCGTCGGTTCAAGTTCATGGCGCCCCTCATAGCTTACCGTTGGGACTACCCCTCGATGGATCGGACCGCGAGTGCGGATTGGGCCCATTTGTCCTTTGAAGAGACCGGCTCATCTCAACCCAGCGTTCCGCCGGATCGCCCCGCTAATTCTCTTCACGCTGTGCTTGTGTTCCAGGAGGCTGTTTTCTACGCTCCCAAAAAGGAAAATCAGCGCAGGGGAGAGAGACATGCGCCTATGGACATTGGGGTGTGCAACCTTGGCGATGGGCACGGTGAGCGTTGCTCAAGCTCAGTCGACATACGAAGCGACGATTACACGCACTACATACGGCATTCCCCATATCGAAGCTCAGACCTGGGAAGGCGTCGGCTACGGGGTCGCTTACGCCTACGCGCAAGACAATATCTGCATGTTGGCCGAGGAATTTGCGACCATCGCGGGCGAACGATCTCTTCATTTTGGTCCGGAAGGCACCAGCGTGTTGGGCTTCCGTGAAGTGGATAACGTCACTTCCGATGTGTTCTATCGCAGCCAGATCGATGTCGAGAAGCTCCGCGAAGGTGCTGCGGAAAACCAAAGCGCCGAGTCTGCCCAGCTTCTCCAGGGATACCTAGCCGGCTACAATCGGTATCTGCGTGACACAGGCGCCGGCGCTCTTCCAGAAGCCTGTCGCGGCAAAGCGTGGGTCCGAGAGATCACCTCTGATGACTTGCTAAGACTGAGCGAGAAGCAAATGCTGCTCGCCAGCTCGCTCGCCTTGGCAACGGGCATCGCTAACGCGGCGCCTCCTCCTGAGGCCACCGCGAACCTCGATCTGAAGTTTCCTGAGAAGGACGAGCCCACATTTGGAAGCAACGGTTGGGCTTTTGGAAGCGAGACCACTGCAGATGGGAGAGGGTTAGTTATCGGTAACCCGCACTTCCCGTGGGAAGGTCCGGCGCGTTTCTGGCAGATGCACGTGCGAGGGCCCGATGGCTACGACGTCATGGGGGTTGGGCTGGCGGGAACGCCGATCCCAACTCTCGGCTTCAATAAAGATGTGGCTTGGACACACACCGTTACCGCCGCGCGCCATTTCACCGTTTACGCGCTCGCGCTGTCTCCGGAGGACCCGACAGTCTATCTGGTCGACGACGAGCCAGTGAAAATGATGGCCCGCGAAGTAAGCGTGCCTATGCCCGACGGCGCGCCGCCAGTCGTACGCACGCTGTATTCAACCCAGTTCGGACCGGTTGTGACCGTCCCTGGAAGCGGGGTGCAATGGTCGCTGCGCGCGGCCTTTGCGCTGGGCGACGCGAACGCTGGAAATCAGCGCGCCATTGATGCTTGGCTAGGGATCGGCAAAGCCGCGTCCGTTGGCGAGATTGAGACAGCGATTAGCGAAACCCTTGGTATCCCATGGGTGAACACCATCGCTGCGGATCGCGAAGGCAACGCCTTACACGCGGACATCACGGCTGTACCGAATGTGACAAACGAGCTTGTCGAGGAGTGCTCAACGCCGTTTTCAGGCTTGGTCGCCAGTCTCGTAACGCTGCTCGATGGTCGGCGATCAGAGTGCGATTGGCGGACAATAGAAACATCGGCGCCGCATCCCGGCTTGCTCCCAGCCAGTGAACAAGCGTCGCGTACTCGCAAGGACTACGTCACAAACTCCAATGACAGTTACTGGATCAGCAACGCATCAAGCCGGTACAAAAAGCTCTCTCCGATCCTTGGCGCGCATTCAAACCAGCTGACCTTGCGCACGCGCTCGAACTTTATGGAAACAGAGCTTTCGCTGGCTGACGCCAAAATGGATCATGATCGCGCCAAAGCGCTAGTGTTCGGAAACGAAAGCCTCGGTGCGGGCATGGTGGCTCGGCCACTGGTGAAGATGTGCCAGGGCGCACAAGGGCTTGAAGAGGCTTGCGCCGCACTGGGGGGATGGGACCGCAAATTCGAAAGCGACAGCCGCGGGGCGTATCTCTTTATCAAGTTCTGGGACGTCGTTCGCGATCGAAAGGACCTGTGGCAAATCCCATTTGATGCCGAACAGCCGCTAGCGACGCCGCGACGTCTTGTCACCGACGGCGCGGTGGCGGAGGAACTGCTGGGGGCGCTCGCGCAAGCGGCAGCCGATATCGAAGCCGAGGACCTCGCGCTGGACGCAGCCTGGGGCGACGTTCAGTTTCGCGCCGATGGTGAGGAACGGATCGCTATCCATGGAGGGCCGGGGACCGCTGGTGTTCTGAACATGCAGCGCAGCCGGAAAGTGCCAGGTGGTATTACCCCTGTGCACGGGTCCAGCTATATCCAGATTGTCGGTTTTGATGATGAGGGCCCTGTGGCGGATGCGATTCTCAGCTACTCGCAATCGACCAATCCGGCCTCGCCACACTACGCCGATCAGACGCGCAATTACGCGGCGAAGGAGTGGCACCGCCTGCCGTTCTCCGACGCGGAAATCGAAGCGGCGAAGATTGGTGAGACGCTCACGTTGAGCGAGTAGGTCGAAGCTCGCTCAGAGGGGCTTCATCATGAAATAGTGCGGGTAGCACGGTTCGGGTCCTTCGATCTGGCCGTACACCGTAAATCCATGGGCCTCATAGAACGCCCTGGCCTGAAAAGCGTAGGTATCGAGCCGCATGTGATGACATCCTCGGCAGCGGGCCTCCTTCTCGGCTTCCTGAAGGAGACTAGAGCCCCAGCCTTGCCCACGAAGGTCCTCAGACAAGGCAAGGATATCGACCAGAAAGCCACCCCAACGCGATTGGGCTATCAGCCCGCCGACGAGTGTTCCCGCCTCATCCTTCAGGAGCAGCGCGAAGTCGTGATTGTCGAGCTTGGGGACCTTGGCCCGTGTGTAGGTGCGCAGAATCTCAAGCGCGCTTGCGCCGTCTTCGGCGCTAGGCTGGTCCGTTACGTGGAGCGTGACTTCGCCCATCGTTTGGCCGTCAGTCACTCCACCGGCAGGAAGTCCGGCACCGAGAGATACCGCTCGCCGGTGTCGTAGTTGAACCCCATGACGCGTGTCCGCGCTTCAAGTTCGGGCAGTTTCTTGGCGATCGCGGCGAGTGTCGCGCCCGAAGATATACCGATCAGCATGCCTTCCTCGCGGGCGGCGCGGCGGGCCATATCCTTGGCGTCGTCTGCCTCGACGGTGATGGCGCCATCAATGGCATCAGTGTGGAGGTTGCCCGGTATGAAACCAGCGCCAATTCCCTGAATGGGGTGAGGACCGGGCGCGCCGCCGTTGATAACGGGAGATGCCGCCGGTTCCACCGCATAGGCCTTCATCGATGGCCAATGGCGCTTCAATTCTTCAGCGCTGCCTGTAAGGTGACCGCCCGTACCAACGCCTGTTATCATCACATCGATAGGGTCATCGGCAAAGTCCGCGAGGATCTCTTTGGCCGTGGTGCGCACGTGCACCTCGACGTTTGCTGGATTCTCAAACTGCGTGGGCATCCATGCGCCATCGGTGCCTTCAACGATCTCGGTCGCGCGTTCAATCGCCCCCTTCATGCCCTTTTCCTTGGGTGTAAGATCGAACGTCGCGCCATAGGCGAGCATCAAGCGGCGCCGTTCGATCGACATACTCTCAGGCATCACAAGCACGAGCGTGTAGCCTTTCACCGCGGCTACCATCGCCAAACCGATTCCGGTGTTACCGCTGGTCGGTTCGACAATTGTGCCTCCAGGCTTCAGCTTACCGGAGGCCTCGGCGTCCTCGACCATTGCCAAAGCGATACGGTCCTTGATCGATCCACCGGGGTTGGCGCGTTCGGATTTCAGCCAGACTTCATGGTCGGGAAAGAGGCGGCTCAGCCGGATGTGCGGTGTGTTGCCAATCGTTTCGAGAATGTTCGCAGCTCTCATGTCCCTCTCCTCAAGCGTGGTCTTTGTCGTCGTCTCTTAGCAGGTCTTCAGGCGGATCGAACCTTTTCGTTGTCCAAAGAACCGGAAAGATGCGCGTCCATACCGCGACAGTAACGACCGCGCCTACCCCTCCGGCGACCAAAGCCGCGATCGGTCCAATCATGAACGCCAGCGCGCCTGAGAACGCGTCACCGCCTTCATTCGAGGCACTGATTGCTATCATACTGATTGAGGACACTCGTCCGCGTCTATCGTCGGGAGTGTGTAACTGAATGAGCGATTGGCGCACATACACGCTGAACATGTCGGACGCGCCAATGATGAAAAGCATGAATAGGCTGAGCACCATGGAACGCGAGAGCGCAAACACTATTGTTGCGATACCAAAAACGACGACCGCTCCCAACATCTTGGGTCCGACATTGGTTTTGAGCGGGCGCCATGAAAAGTAGGTGGCCGTGATCAGCGCGCCAATTCCTGGGGCCATTGCGAGCTGAGCGAGCCCTTCTTCGCCGACTTGAAGAATATCGCGCGCAAAAACCGGGAGCAGGGCACCTGCTCCGGCTAGGAAAACGGCCAAAAGGTCCAGCGTAATCGAGCCGAGAACCATCTTGTTGCGCCCGACATACCTCACGCCATCAACAATCTGGCCGAATGGACGAGTGTCCTTGCGCAGCGCCGGCTGAGGCACTTTCCCAATTGCGCTGAGCGCTACGATGGCGACGGCAAAAAGACCCGCTGAGATCGCATAGGGTAGGGCGGGCGCGAAAGCGTAGAGGTTTCCGCCCAAGGCGTAGCCAAGGATTGATCCAGCCTGCCACGCGGTGGTCGAAATGGCGATGGCTGTTGGAAGCAACGTCTTGGGCACAAGGTTGGGCGCAAGTGCGGAGAAAGCGGGCCCCGAAAAGCCTCGCGCCACGCCCAAAGCCACCGCGACGATGTAGAGAATTGCGCTTGTGACCGTCTCGTTAAAGGTGACCCATGTAAGAGCCAGCGCGCAGACAAGTTGCATGGCAACGGTCAAACGGGCAATCGCACGACGGTCAAACCGATCGGCCACTAAGCCCGTGATGGGCGCTAAGACGAGCAGAGGAAGGAACTGGAAAAGGCCGATCAGCGCCAATTGACCCGACGCTTGCGCGATGGACATTCCGCTGTCGCGCGCCAAGTTGTAAATCTGCCAACCTATCACGAGCAGCATGGCATACTGCGCGAGCGTCATCGTAAGGCGGCTGACCCAGTACGCGCGGAAATTGTGTATCTGCAGTGGGTGAGTCGGGGGCTTGGAGTTGCCCGAATTTGCGTCGGAGAGTTCAGTCACTGAGCGCCCATGGCAGGCGCGTTGATCGCTGCCAAGTGGCAGCCTTGCTATGCTTTTTTACCGATTTCGGCGAAGCCTCGGGTTGGGTTGAAGCGTATCGATAATCTCCACGAAATCATCGAGGCGGATAATGCGCTCGAACTGGAAGCCCGCACGGCTGTCACGCGTCCAGATCACATAGGCTTCAATCCGGCCGACGACAGGCAGGCGAATGATAACGCGATCCCCGCGTGAAAGATCATCAGCGTCATCGACCATAAAGCCGTGTGCCGACAGGTTGGAAACGTGCAAGTTCAGATCGCCACGCGAGTAGTGCTCGACGATAACCGGAAAGTCGACCGGATGCCGCGCCGCCTGACGCATGTCCGTTACACTTAGATTTGCTCCCGCTGTCACTGTTTGCGCCCTTCCGTGAGTGTGCTCCGCTTGTCGTAATGCGTCAGAAAGGCTGACATTTGGTAAAGCGCGAAGCGAATACCTCGTGGAGAATAAAAAGGGCTTTAAAACAAACGCTTAGCGCGTGATGATCGCGTGACGCTTCTTGCCTAGGCTTAGCTTTAGCGATGCGGCTTCGCTCGGAAGGACTACAAATCCGGGATCCGACACGCTCTCCCCGTCAAGTTTGACGGCGCCTTCGGCGATTTTGCGCTTGGCTTCACCATTAGAGGCGGTGAAGCCCAATTCCGTGAGCACCAAACCTACACGAAGGCCTTGAGAGCCCACGGCAAGCGTCGGCAAGTCTTCACCCGCGCCTCCGCCAGCAAAGGTCTCGCGAGCGGTCGTTTGCGCTGCGGCGGCGGCGTCCTTACCGCGGACAAGGGCCGTCACTTCGTTGGCCAGCACTTCCTTGGCCGCGTTGATTTCCGCGCCTTCGAGCGCTTCCAACCGGGCTATTTCATCCAGCGGCAGATCCGTGAAGAGCCGCAGGAACTTGCCCACGTCGCGGTCATCGGTGTTCCGCCAGTATTGCCAGAAATCATAGGCGGGCAGGGCGTCTTCGTTGAGCCAAATGGCCCCATCGACGGACTTGCCCATCTTGGCGCCATCGGCCCGCGTGATGAGCGGCGCGGTGAAACCGTAGACTTCCCGACCATCAATACGGCGATTGAGTTCAATCCCGTTGACGATATTACCCCATTGGTCGCTACCACCCAGCTGCAAGCGGCAATCATGCTCGCGCGCGAGCACAAGAAAGTCATACGCCTGCATGATCATGTAGTTGAATTCGAGGAAGCTAAGCGGTTGTTCGCGATCAAGTCTTAGCTTCACAGAATCGAACGTCAGCATACGGTTGAGCGTGAAGTGCGGTCCGACACTGCGGAGCATTTCAATGTAGCCCAATTTGCTCAACCAGTCGTCGTTATCGATCAGTAGTGCGCCGGTTTCGCTGTCGTCAAAGCGAAGGATCTTCTCAAACGAACCCTTAATGCCCGCGATATTGGCTGCAAGCCGATCTTCGGTCAGCATCTGCCGGGTTTCGTCTTTGCCCGAAGGATCACCGACTTTCGCGGTCCCTCCGCCCATGATCACGATAGGGCGGTGGCCTGCTTGCTGTAAACGGCGCAGAAGCATGATGGAGGCGAGGTTGCCGATATGGAGCGAGGCGGCTGTCGGATCGAAACCGACATAGCCTGTGACGACTTGCTTCTTGGCAAGCGCATCCAGCGCGCCCAGATCGGTGATCTGGTGCAGATGGCCGCGCTCGGACAGAAGGCGCAGCAAATCGGAATCAAAAGCGATGTCAGTCATGTTGGCTGCGCGCTTAACAGCGTGGAAGGCGAGCGGGAAGTGTCTTGCTAGGCGCAATGGGCTTGGCGATAGAGTGGCCATGAAACCATTAATGCTTCACCGAACATGCGACCTCGGGCCAATACGCGCAGTCACAGCTTCTATCGTCCCCACCGAAGAAGGGTGCGAGGCGCAGTTTCGACTGGATGGCGACACTTCCGCGATTAAGGTCCCCGAGTGTGCGTCCCCTGAGCGCATGGACAATCTCTGGAAAACGACGTGCTTTGAGATTTTCTGGCAGCCAATCGGACAGTCGGGCTATGTCGAATTCAATCTATCTCCATCGGGGCGCTGGGCCTCATACGATTTCGACAGCTTTCGCGAAGGCATGCGGGATGCGCCAGTTGCTTCAATTGCCATCTCGTCCAGCCAGTCCGAGACGAGCCATGGGGGCGGGCTAGCCCTAAGAGCGAGGATCACGGCGGATCTGCCGGGACCAGCGCAAGTCGCTCTAAACGCGATTATCGAACATCAAGATGGCGCTCTGCAGTTTTGGGCCTTGGCCTTTCCACCGGGCCCGCCCGAGTTCCACTCAGAAGCTTGCCGACAACTTATCGTTGAGCGTTAAGTAGCCTGGTCAGCCCTCGGACCGAAGGGGCCATTCAGCTTTACCACTTCCCAGTTGATCGCTTGAGCGAAGCACGTCCAAACGATGTAGGGCAGGATAAGCCAGGCTGCGAAACTAGAGATATCCCGCAAGGCGAACGCAAGCGCGATACAGGACACAATCAGCCCGAAGTTCTCATAGAAAGACCAGTCCGGCCGCTTGAATGTAAAAAAGAGCGGGGACCAAAGAAAGTGAAGGACCGCGTTCAATCCAAAAGCAATCGCGACCGTGGTGTACTGTTCGGCAGAGTTCGCCTCGGTCAAACCGATATAAAGCGCCCACCCGGCGAGACCGAGTATCAAGGTCCATGCGGGCGCAAAGGCCCAGCCAGGCGGCTGAAACCAAGGCTTTTTGAGGCCGTTATACCAATCGCCGACGTCGGTCAGCAGGCCGCCAGCCAGGTTCAACCCGAGACCGTAAAGCAGCGCGATGGTTAGAGCAGCGTAGTCCATATCTCAAAAACGAACCAAGTCGCTCAAGAGTTCCGATAGCTGGCTTGCGTTTGCGCGCTCTCTGCTTCACGCGCATCTTATGACGTCCCATGCAAAATTTGGTATTGACCGGCTGCTTGCCGACCCCGCGCTTCTCGAAGAGTTAAAGGGAAAGCGCGTGGCGCTTGTCGCGCATCCGGCGAGTGTGACAGTGGATCTCACTCACAGTCTCGACGCCTTGATCGACGCGGGGGTCAATGTGACGAGCGCCTTTGGTCCCCAACACGGGCTTAAAGGCGATAAACAAGACAATATGGTCGAAACGGCCGATGAGACCGACGCTCAATACGGTATACCGGTCTTCTCTCTTTATGGGGAAGTTCGGCGCCCGACGGGACAAATGATGTCGAGCGCTGACGTGTTCCTGTTTGATCTCCAGGACCTTGGATGCCGAATATACACCTTTGTCACCACCTTGCTCTATCTGCTTGAAGAAGTGGCGAAAAGTGGCAAGTCTGTTTGGGTTCTTGATAGGCCTAACCCCGCGGGGCGCCCGGTCGAAGGCATGGCGCTCATTCCCGGGCAAGAGAGCTTCGTGGGGGCGGCCCCGATGCCGATGCGGCACGGCCTCACACTGGGCGAGATGGGGCATTTCTTCATCGCGCATTTCGGGCTCGATGTAGATTATCGAGTGGTCTCGATGGAAGGCTGGCAACCCGATGAAGCCTCAGGAGCGGTGGCAAGCGGTTTTGGATGGCCAAGGGATCGGATCTGGGTCAACCCTTCGCCCAACGCGGCTAGCGTCAACATGGCCCGCTGTTATGCGGGAACCGTCATGCTCGAAGGAACGACTCTCAGTGAAGGCAGAGGCACAACACGTCCCTTAGAAGTCTTGTTTGGGGCGCCCGATATCGATGCGCAGGGAGTTTGGAAGCTTATGAAGCAAATGGCACCAGAATGGTGCGAGGGAGCAATGGTTCGCGAGTGCTGGTTCGAGCCCACCTTCCACAAGCACGCGGGCAGCCTATGCAACGCTCTGATGATACACGCCGAAGGGCCGGGCTACGTGCACGATCGCTTTAAGCCCTGGCGTCTGCAAGCGCTTGCTTTCAAAGTCGTCCGAACTCTTTACCCCGACTACGCGTTGTGGCGCGACTTTCCTTATGAGTACGAGCTCGATAGGCTGGCCATTGATGTCATCAATGGCGGGGCAGGTCTTCGCGAATGGGTGGATGATCCAGGTTCGGAACCTGGCGACTTGGACGCCATAACTTCGGCCGACGAAGCCGCCTGGACCGAAAAGGTCTCACAGCATCTCTTGTATTGATTTATGATCCGCGTTCCTGCTGGTTTGCGGCCTACGGAAAGGCGAGAACGGGGCTGTTCTTCGTTTTGGCGCGCCGCATGGATCCACCGATAGCGAACAGGCCAATAAAGAGCATAAGCCAGGTCGACGGTTCCGGAATGCCGGTCACCACGCCGTAAGACGCCGCATCTAGACCATAATCAAATCCACCGCCCGACGCGTCGAACGAGAGCGTCGTGAAAGGCACGGTCGTGATCACGCCAAAGAACTGGAAGCCTGTGCTGTTCACATCGAACGAGCCCGTAGCAGGGCCTGAAAACGTTATCGTCGTGTCCGAGTTGGTCAGAAAGTCCGCGCCGAACGCCGTAATCGGGTTTGCAAAATCCAGAACAATGATGCTGGGGCCGTTTTCAACAATGTTCGCGGTCAAAGAGCCATCGCTCGCACCGATGAAATTGTCGTTGTAAACAAGAGTCTGGCCTGCGGGCACACCTTGTTCCGAAATCGTGAGGTCACCGAATGTGAGCGATGCAGCGCGGATTAGGCCATCTTCAAAGCTCTCGTCGGTCAACGTACCGTTCAATCGGCTCAAGAAGTCTTCGTAATCGGCCCGGTCATCAAAAATGAACTGAGCGGCGCTTGCAGGCACGCTCACAAAGAGCGCTGCAACGGCGCAAATGCTCATCAAGAACTGGCGGACGATTCGTAGCACTTCTAGGTCCTTCAATGGATCGAGAGGATCGCATTGCCACCAAAAAGTTAACAGGTTCCCTACGTCGCCTTCACTTTCCACTAAGGGAAAGCGGACTGTGAGGCCGGCAAAAAGGAAGCAATGCGGCCCGATTGCCACCTAAATCGCGGGCTCGCGGGCAAATGATCGATGGCCCGTAAGACGAAGGACGCTGGTTAACGCCTTCGATCGAAACGAGCGCTTTAATGCCCGTGCTTGCGGCTCAATTCCCGCATGGCGTCGTCCAACCCCTCTAGCGTGAGCGGGAACATACGATCGTCGACCAGCTCTTTGAGCATCTTGGTCGATTGAGAATAGCCCCACTGCTTTTCCGGCACCGGGTTCAGCCAAACGGTTGCCGGATACGTGTTGGTTATGCGCTGCATCCACGTGGCGCCGGCCTCTTCGTTCATATGTTCGACGCTGCCGCCGGCGTGGGTGATTTCGTAGGGGCTCATCGCCGCATCCCCAACAAAGACAACTTTGTAGTCGTGGCCGTACTTATGGAGGACGTCCCAGGTTTTGGTCCGTTCTTGCCACCGCCGCTTGTTGTCCTTCCACACGCCTTCGTAAAGGCAGTTGTGGAAGTAGAAAAATTCAAGATTCTTGAACTCGGCGGTCGCGGCGCTGAACAGCTCTTCCACCAATTTGATGAAGGGATCCATAGATCCACCGACATCCAGGAAGAGTAGAAGTTTGACCGCGTTGCGGCGCTCTGGGCGCATGTGAATATCGAGCCAACCTTGCTTGGCAGTGCCTTCAATCGTGGCGTCTAGATCAAGCTGATCGGGATTTCCCTCGCGCGCAAAGCGGCGAAGGCGGCGCAGCGCCATCTTGATATTGCGCGTGCCTAGTTCTTTGGTGTTGTCGAGATTCTTGAACTCGCGCTTTTCCCAGACCTTGACGGCCTTCTTGTGGCGGCTCTCCCCGCCAATGCGCACGCCTTCGGGGTTGTAGCCCGAATTTCCGAACGGTGATGTGCCGCCCGTGCCGATCCACTTGTTGCCGCCCTCGTGCTTCTTTTCTTGCTCAGCTAGGCGCTCTTTGAGCTTTTCCATCAGCTCGTCCCAATCACCGATCTTCTCAATCTCGGCCATTTCTTCAGGGCTTAGGAATTTCTCGGCGACGGCTTTGAGCCAGTCCTCGGGGATTTCGACCGGGTTCTGGCCGTAATCGCTCATCACGCCTTTGAAGACCTTGTGAAAGACCTGATCAAAGCGGTCGAGGAGGCCTTCGTCTTTTACGAAAGTCGCGCGTGTGAGATAGTAGAAAGCTTCGGGTGTTTGTTCGATCACGTCCCGGTCGAGCGCTTCCAACAGCGTGAGGTGCTCTTTGAAACTGGCGCCAATACCGGCGCTGCGAAGCTCGTCTGTAAAGTTGAAAAACATAGCCGCACGGGCTTAGCGCCACCGCACCCATCGCGCTAGTCCCGAGGCCAAGGACCCGGGTCCTTAAAGGTTCGCTAACCATCCTTGGTTACGGCCTTGGCAAGACGCGTCGAAGTCGAAAAAGGCGCGCAATTCGGGGCGCATACGAATGAAACCTATCACGATCGAGACCGATAACGCCGCCGCTTTGGCCAAGATTCCGGAGAGTTGCGGGGCGGTTACGGTCGGATGTTCGGAAGTCGCCGGTGTCGTCGAAGCGGTCATCCGGTCCTCTGAGGTTTTGCGCGAAGAACACGACGCGCTGCAAGGCACGGTCGCGGCGCTCGAAGCGGACCAAGCCAAAGTGGCCGAAGCGAGCGACGAGGCCCGCCTATTGTCCGAACGCGCGATTGAACGTTTGGGCGAGGGCACCGCTCTCATTCAATCCTCGCTCGCCCAGATCAACACCTTGCTCGAAATGGTCGACACACTCGGCCAACACGTCACCACTTTTGGTGCCGCGATGGAGCAAGTGCGTCGCAGCGCCCAAGACATCGACGATATCGCGGAGACAACCAACATCCTCGCGCTCAACGCCACGATTGAGGCCATGCGCGCGGGCGAGGCAGGCCGCACCTTCGCGGTCGTTGCGAGCGAGGTGAAGAGCCTCGCCAACGACACGCGCAAAGCCACCGAAGAGATCGCGCAGACGATTGCCTCTCTGGGCGATGAGGCCAGCACCGTTATCGGAAAAATCGAAGAAGGCAGCCAGGCGAGCGCCAACGCGCGTTCGTCCGTTGCGCAGATTGAAACGACTATCGCCAGCGTGGGCGAGCTCGTCGAAGAGGTGGACAAGCAGAACGATGTTATTGCGCGCTCCACCGGTACGATCAGCGATCACGTGGGCTCGGTTCAAACTGTGCTGGCGCGCTACGACAAGGTGACGCGCGAGAACGAAGAGGAATTGGGCGCAGCGCAGCATGAAGCGGTCGGACTGGAGGGCATTGCCAACGACATGTTCGACGGTCTTGTCCAAGCCGGTCTGTCGCCTCGCGACGAAGCGATGGCCGATCACGCGATGATGGTCGCTCGCGAAATCGTAGAAGCCACCGAGGCGGCGATCAACGAGGGTAAACTCTCGCGCGCGGATGTGTTCGACCAAGACTACCAGTCGATTGCCAATTCTGCGCCTGAGCGTTTCACCACTTGCCTCACCGATTTCGCGGAGCGCGTTTGGAAACCGATCATCAACCGTTCAACCGACGCGCACGAGGAATGCGTGGCGACCGTGTGCGCGGACACCAACGGCTTTATGCCGACGCATATCGACAAGTTCACCCAGCAACCCACGGGCGATCTGGAACACGACACACGTTTTTGCCGCAATGGCCGCATCCTGATGGACGAAGCCGACAAAGCCGCTCTGGCCAGCGACGCCCACTATCGCCTTTCGGTTTTCCGCCAGCCGGTGGATGGGCAAGGCTACACGGTCGTCCGCAGCGCCTACGTGCCGCTGCGCATCAACGGCGAGCGCTGGGGTGATCTGAAATTTGCCTACACGCTCGACGGTGGGCAGATATAAGCCCACCAATCCTTACGCCACCGTGAGTTAGCTTGGGTTGCGGCGCGCCATAAAGGCGAGGCGTTCGAACAGCATCACGTCCTGCTCGTTCTTGAGAAGCGCGCCGTGGAGCGGCGGTATGGCGCTGTTGGGGTTCGCGTCTTGCAGCACTTCCAGTGGCATGTCTTCGTGCAGCAGCAGTTTCAGCCAATCGAGCAGTTCGCTGGTGCTCGGCTTCTTCTTCAGGCCCGGCACTTCGCGCAGTTCGTAGAAGATATCCATGGCCTTCTTCACCAGCACTTTCTGGATATCGGGGAAGTGGACATCGATGATGGACTGCATCGTCTCGCGGTCCGGAAACTTGATGTAGTGGAAGAAGCAGCGGCGCAGAAAAGCGTCGGGCAGCTCTTTTTCGTTGTTGGATGTGATGACGACGATCGGGCGCTCTTTTGCCTCAATCCGCTCTTGCGTCTCGTAGACGTCAAAGCTCATGCGATCGAGCTCTTGCAGAAGGTCGTTCGGAAATTCGATGTCGGCTTTGTCGATCTCATCAATCAGGAGGACGGGGAGCTCCGGGGAGGTGAACGCCTCCCAGAGCTTTCCCTTCTTGATATAGTTCGAAATGTCGTGAACGCGCTCGTCACCCAGCTGGCCATCGCGCAGACGCGCCACCGCGTCGTATTCATACAGGCCCTGCTGCGCCTTGGTGCTCGACTTGATGTTCCACTCGATCAGCGGCGCGCCGATGGCTTTGGAAATCTCGTGCGCGAGCACGGTTTTACCCGTTCCGGGCTCCCCTTTGACCAGAAGCGGACGGCGAAGGGTCACCGCGGCGTTCACAGCAACCTTGAGATCTTCGGTCGCCACATAATTGCTGGTGCCTTCAAAACGCGTCTGATCGTTCATGGGTTTTCCTCTAAAACTGATTTCGCAACGCGATAGGGGCGCTCGGGGCGGGGCGCAAGAGGGCGTAGGCGTCCGCCCGTTTCTACGCCGATGCGGCGAGGGCGAAGAGGGTGTTGAGGCCGAGAAAAAGCACGGTTGCCACCTTCCAACCGGTCCTAGCATCCTTCATTCCGCGCTCCCATGTCCACGCGCCAATTACGCCCGCTGCGAGAGCCGCCGCGCCGACGACAATCCACGGGCCTAGCCGGTTCAGAAGGATGACGATCGCGAAGACGACGACCAGATGGAGCAGAAACGCCCCGGTGAACCACACAATCGGGATGGGACGATACGAGGTGTCGGGCACTTCCCAATCAGGCACCGAGGCGTCCGGGCGGGAAAGGCGTCGGTCACCCGCCATAATGTCTTCTTCGCGCGGGTTAGGGAAACGCGGCCCTTCCTCACGCATCGATCATATCGCGGTCCATCTCGCCCGCGCGGTTCTGGATGAAGTTGAAGCGGTGCTCCGGGTTGCGGCCCATCAGCTGGTCGACCAGTTCCTTGACGCTGGCGCGTTCCTGAAACTCCGCCGGCAGCGTAATGCGGATGAGGCTGCGCGTGTCGAGGTTCATGGTCGTTTCGCGCAATTGGCTCGGGTTCATTTCGCCAAGGCCCTTGAAGCGGGCGACTTCCACCTTTTTGCCTTTGAAAACCGTCTCTTCCAGTTCGGCGCGGTGCGCGTCGTCGTTGGCGTAGCGGCTCTCTTTGCCTGCAGTCAGGCGGTAGAGCGGCGGTTTGGCTAGGAAGAGGTGCCCCTTGCGCACGACGTCCGGCATTTCCTGGAAGAAGAACGTCATGAGGAGCGTCGCGATATGCGCGCCGTCAACGTCGGCGTCGGTCATGATGATGATGCGATCGTAGCGTAGGTTTTCGGCGTCGCAGTCTTTGCGGGTGCCACATCCGAGCGCCAAGCCCAAATCGGCGATCTCGCTGTTGGCGCGGATCTTGTCAGCTGTGGCGCTGGCGACGTTGAGGATCTTACCCCGGATGGGGAGAATAGCCTGCGTTTTGCGGTCGCGCGCTTGCTTGGCGCTGCCGCCCGCGCTGTCGCCCTCGACTATGAACAACTCGGTCTCGCGATCGCCTTCGCCCGAACAATCGGTGAGCTTTCCGGGCAGGCGCAGCTTTTTGGCGTTGGTGGCGGTCTTGCGCTTGATCTCGCGCTCTTGCTTGCGCTTCAGGCGCTCTTCCATGCGCTCCATCACTTCGCCAAGCAGCGCCTTGCCGCGCTCCATGTCATCGGTCAGGAAATGGTCGAAATGATCGCGCACCGCCGTCTCGACCAGACGCGAGGCTTCGGGTGAGGTCAGGCGGTCCTTGGTTTGCGATTGGAATTGCGGATCGCGGATGAAGACGCTGAGCATGATTTCACAGCCAGTCATCACATCGTCGGCGGTGACGTCCTTGGCTTTCTTGACCCCGGTGAGTTCGCCAAACGCGCGCAGGCCTTTTGTGAGCGCCGCGCGCACGCCCTGCTCGTGTGTTCCGCCATCAGGGGTAGGAACGGTGTTGCAATACCAGCTGGTTGAGCCATCGGAATAAAGCGGCCACGCGATCGCCCATTCGACCCGGCCTTGGCTTACACCGGCGTCATCGTCCGGGAAGCTCTGATTGCCGGTAAAGGGCTGGGCGGTCACGCATTCGCGCGCGCCGATCTGCTCTTTGAGGTGATCGGCGAGACCGCCGGGGAATTTGAACACCGCTTCGGCGGGGACATCTTCGCTGGCCAGACTGTCCGCGCATTTCCAGCGGATCTCGACCCCGGCAAAGAGATAGGCCTTGGACCGGGCAAGTTTGAACAGGCGCGCGGGCTTGAAATTGCGCTCGCCAAAGATCTCGGTGTCGGGCGTGAAGGTGACGGTGGTGCCGCGCCGATTGGGCGCCGCGCCAACAACCTGGATGGGCCCGAGCGTTTGACCCTTGGAAAATTCCTGAGCGTAAAGCTGTTTGTCGCGCGCCACTTCGACGCGGGTGTTCGAGGAAAGCGCGTTGACCACGCTCACCCCAACGCCGTGCAAGCCTCCGCTCGTCGCGTAAGCCTTGCCAGAGAATTTGCCGCCCGAGTGCAGGGTGGAAAGGATCACTTCCAGCGTCGACTTGCCCGGATATTTCGGGTGTTCATCCACGGGGATGCCGCGCCCATTGTCTGAAACACTCAGGCGATTGCCTTCCTCCAGTCGCACTTCGATCCGGCTCGCGTGGCCCGCGACCGCTTCGTCCATCGAGTTGTCGAGAACTTCAGCCGCCAGGTGATGCAGCGCGCGGTCATCGGTGCCGCCGATATACATGCCCGGGCGGCGACGCACGGGCTCAAGCCCTTCCAGCACCTCGATCGAAGAGCTGTCGTAATTGCCGCTGGACGTGGGCGTGTTCTCGAATAGATCGTCTGACATGCCTGGGAATATAGGCGTGCGCGCTCGGAGCTCACAAGATGGCGGCCCCTCGTTTTAGGAGGTTATTCCCCGAAGCTGCTCGGCGCGGGATCGACGGCGGTGATCGCGCCGCCGTTCACCTGACGCACTTCCAGCGCCCGCTCGGCGATTCCATCGCGGCCAAAGCGAAACGCGCCGTCCACCCCGAGAAAGCCGCCCGTGTCATAAAGCCGGGTGACGGGGAAGTTGTCCCCGACCTGCCAATCGCGCGCGATGCGCAGCGTCAGCAGAACGGAATCGTAGCCGAGGGTGGCTATGCGGTAGGGCTTTGAGCCAAAGCGCGCTTCGTAACTGTCGGAAAACCGCTTGAAACGCCCGTTCGAGACGGCGGAGAACACCGCCCCGTTCATGGAACTCGATCGAGTCAAGCCCGCTTCGCCGCTCCACAGCTCGGTGCCTACAATGCGTGTCCCTTCTGCGCCGTCGCGTTTGAGTTCGCCAGCGGCCTGCATGGCGAGGCGCGCGCCATCAGCCACCAAGACCGTGTCGTAGCCACCAGCGGTCCGAAGCCGCTGCGCTGCGCTGATGATGGATGTGTTGCCCCGCGCGTACGTCTCGCGCGCCACAAGATTGCCGCCATACGCCGCCAGCGCGTTCTGCAGCGCGTCAAACGAGCGCTTGCCATAGTCACCTTCGGGCACGAGCGAGGCAAAGGCGTTCGACCCGCTGCCACGGGCCCATTGCACGGTGCGATCAACCGATTGTTCCGGGACATAGCCCATCAGAAACACATCTGAGCCCGCCACATCGGTGTCATTGGAAAAGGCAATGGCTGGGACAGAAGCGGGTCGCGCTTCCGCGCGCACGGCCGGCACATTGGCTGCAAGAAGCGGGCCCAAGATCAACTTGTTTCCATCGACTATCGCCTGACGCGCCGCTTCGCCCGCGTCGGAACCGGTGTCGTAGGTGGTGATGCGAAGATTGTCCGCGTTCGTATCAAGCAGTGCCATGGTTGTCGCATTAGCGAGCGCTTGCCCTACCGCGGACGTTGATCCTGACATCGGCACAAGCAGGGCTACGCGGTGACGCGCCGTGTCGGTGGGAAGAGCGGTCGGCGTCGGCCCCGGTGTGCTGGGCCCAACCGGGCCGGTCGAGGCGGTGTCTGTTTTCGGAATGATCTGGCACCCAGCCAAAACGGCGGCGGAACCCGCAAGCACAAACACGCGCCTCGAAACCGCTCCGGTCGTCCCCCAACTAATTGAACCGAAAACGCGCTTCATTCTTGCCGACCCCTTCTGGCTGCTTCAGACGGCGCTTGTGAGCACTGAGTCTGAATCCAACCTGTCTGAACTACTTGATCCGGGCCTCTACATTGTCGCCACGCCTATTGGCAATCTTGGCGATATGACGTTTCGGGCTGTCGATACGTTGAAGCGATGCGCCGTAATCGCGTGCGAAGATACGCGGGTCACAGGCCGCCTTCTGTCGCATTTTGGCATTTCGACCCGCATGGTCCGCTATGACGATCACGCGTCGGACGCCACGCGCCACAAACTGGTCGAACAGGCCCGATCAGAGCCGGTGGCGCTGGTAAGCGATGCGGGAACGCCGCTTATTTCCGACCCTGGATTCCGAATGGTGGCCGAAGCTCGAGAACTGGGCGTATCCGTCACCACGATCCCCGGCGCCTGCGCTGCGATTGCTGGGTTGACCCTTTCCGGCATGCCGAACGACCGCTTCCTGTTTGCTGGCTTCTTGCCCGTGAAAGACAAAGCGCGGCGCGACGTTCTGGAAGAGCTACATGGCATTCGCGCCACTCTGGTGTTTTACGAAACGGGACCAAGGCTTGTGCGCAGCCTCGACGCGCTCGCGGACGTTTGGCCGGAACGCTCGGTGTCGGTGGCTCGCGAGCTGACAAAACTGCACGAGGAATGCCGCACAGGCGGGGCGGCCAGTCTCGCCGCGCATTACGCCGAGCATCCACCCAAAGGTGAGATCGTTTTGTTGGTGTCTCCCCCCGGTGAAACCGAGACGCGACACGACGTAGATGCCTTGCTTCACGAAGCCCTTGCAGACCTCCCTCCGGGAAAAGCCGCCGCGAAAGTGGCCAAGATAACCGGTCTGGACCGCAAGGAACTCTACGCGCGGGCCATGGAGATCAAATCGCCATGAGCGAAAAGCGCGTCATCGCCGATCGCAAGGGACGCGAAGGGGAAGCGGAGGCGGCGCGTTGGCTTGCTGAGCAAGGCTGGGAGATCCTGGCTCAGAGGGTCAAAACCAAGCTCGGCGAAATCGATCTCATCGCGCGCAAAGAAGGGCTTGTCGCCTTCGTAGAAGTTAAATGGCGACGCAAAGCGGCCGATTTGGCAACGGCGATCGACGAACATCGCCTCGCCCGTGTGGCGGCGGCGGTTGAGATGGTGGCGCATGAATACGCGCAACACGGCGACGACATCCGGGTCGATGTAATCCTGCTTGCGCCCGGCGCTGTCCCTCGCCACATCGCCAACGCCTGGATGCCTTAGGAAGACAATCATGCCGCTTAAAATCGCCGTCCAAATGGACCCCATCGAAAGCGTGAACATCAAGGGGGACAGCTCGTTCGCCTTGATGCTTGCGGCGCAGGAGCGTGGGCACGAAGTGTTCGAATATCACGTGGAAAGCCTGACGCTGGACGCCGATGATCGGCTCTACGCGCAAGGCTACCCCGTAAAGGTGCGCAAGGTTCAAGGCGATCACTTTGAAAAGGGCGAGGCGGTGCGCCTCGATCTTGGCAAGGATATCGACGTCATCCTGATGCGGCAGGATCCCCCGTTTCACATGGGCTATATCACGGCGACGCACCTATTGGAGCGGATCAGCAAGGAGACGCTAGTGGTCAACGATCCGGTCAGCGTGCGCAACGCGCCGGAAAAAGTGATGGTGCTCGATTATCGCCGCTTTATGCCGCCCACTTTGGTGACGCGATCGGTGGACGAGGTGAAGCGCTTCATGGCGCAGCACGGCGCGGTGGTGGTCAAACCGATCCATGGCAATGGCGGCAAAGCGATCTTCCGCGTGCCCGCCGATGGAGACAATCTCACCGCTTTGTTCGAAGTCTTCAATCAGACCTGGCCCGAACCGCACATGGTCCAGCCCTTCCTTCCCGAAGTCGCCGAGGGCGATAAGCGCATCGTCTTGATCGATGGCGAAATGGCGGGCGCGATCAACCGCATTCCGGGCGAGGGGGAGTTTCGAAGCAACCTAGCGATGGGTGGCAGCGCCGAGCCGACTGGCCTGACCGAGCGCGAACAGGAAATCTGCGCCGCCATGGGCCCGGACTTGAAGCGTCTTGGCCTGACGTTTGTCGGCATCGACGTGATCGGCGGCAAATGGCTGACCGAGATCAACGTGACATCGCCCACCGGGATCGTGGCGATTTCGGAGTTCGATGGCACCGATCTAGCCGGAATGATCTGGGACGCGATTGAGGGGCGATTGGCGTCCTAAACTCGTCATTGCGAGGAGCCGCAGGCGACGCGGCAATCCAGAGCCGTATCGTGGTACGCTCTGGATTGCTTCGCTTCGCTCGCAATGACGTTTTAACGTCTTACCTCTTTTTTGGCCCGAGGATGTGCGGCGCGGTAATCTTCCAGCATCTGCGCCGCATCAACCTTGGTGTAGATTTGCGTCGAGCCCAGCGAGGCGTGGCCCAGCAGTTCCTGCAAGGACCGCAAATCTGCCCCCGCGCCCAAAAGATGCGTCGCGAACGAGTGCCTCAACGCGTGCGGCGTGGCGGTTTCCGGCAGGCCAAGCGCTTTTCTCGCGTTCGCCATGGCCTTTTGCACCATGCCGGGAGACAATGCCCCGCCTTTGACGCCGCGGAATAGCGGGTCGTCGCGCTCCAGCGGCCACGGGCATCCCGCGACATATTCCGCGACCGCCTTTCGTGTGATCTCCAGAATGGGCACGACACGCTGCTTCCCGCCCTTACCTGTGACGGAAAGTGTTTCGCCCAGAGGAAGGTCCCGCGCGGTGAGCGAAAGCGCCTCGGCGATACGCAGGCCGGACCCATAGATGAGCAGCAGAACGGCGCGGTCGCGGGCTCCCACCCAATCGTCCGCGGCCAAGCCGTCGACCAGATCGGCTATGTTGACCGCTTCATCCGGGGTTACGGGGCGGGGCAGGCCCTTCTTCAGGCGTGGGCCGCGCAAGCGAGGGGCGGCGGGATCGGGATCGCCCGCTTGTTCGCGGGAAAAGGCGACAAAAGCTTTCAGCGCGGAAAGCTCGCGCGCGGCGCTGGCGTTGCCCAGTCCCTCGGCGCGTCTGGTGGCCAAAAAGCGGCGCAGGTCATGCGCTTCGATCCGCGCGGCTTCGGCCCAGTCGTTCAAGTCTCGCCAATGAATCAGGCGCTGAGCGGCGGATGTGTAGGCGCGCACAGTGTGCGGGCTGCGGCGCTTGGAATGGGTCAAATGGTCGCGCCATACCTCAAGTAAGTCCGCCGCGCTCATGCTTCGACGGTCTCATCGTGAACGAGGCTGTCCGACACAATCTCGCCCAAGAGCGCGTCGAGCAAAGGGCTGCCTTTCTGGGTCACGCCAATACGAGAGCCCTGGCTCCAGACGAGGTCGAGCGCGCGATACCGCTCAAAACGGTTTGCGTTGATTAGGTCTTCAGGCGCAAAACTAAAGCGCGTCGACAACCTATCCAGATCGACGCCTTCGGCCAGGCGCAACCCCATAAGCAGAGCCTCGGAAGCCTGCTCCGCGCGATCCAGATGACGCGCCTCCTGTATGCCGTGCCCGCGCTCTGAGACGGCGTTCAGGTAGTTCTCGGGCTTCTTATGCCGCGTTGTCGCGAGACCGTCCCGTCGGCCATGCGCACCGGGGCCGATCCCGCAATAATCCTCGTACCGCCAATAGGTGAGGTTGTGCTGGCTCTCTTGGCCAGGTCGGGCGTGATTGCTTGTTTCGTACGCTGGAAGACCGGCGCGCGCGGTCATGCCTTGGGTCAAAGCGAAAAGTTCCGCCGCCGCGTCGTCATCCAACGGTTCGAACACCCGACGGCGCACATCGGTTTCAAACCGAGTGCCCGATTCGATCGTGAGCTGATAAAGCGAAAGATGCGACGTTCCGAAGCTGAGCGCGCGATCGAGCTGCTTTTGCCAATCGTCCTGTGTTTGATCGGGCAGGGCGTAGATCAGATCAAAGCTCACCCGATCAAAGTGCGTTTGGGCCGTCTCGAGAGCGAGCAACGCCTCATCCGCGCCATGAAGCCGGCCCAGCCATTGGAGCGTGTCATCGTCGAGCGATTGGACGCCCAAAGAGACACGGTTGACCCCAGCCGAGGCAAGGTCGGCAAAGTTCACCGCTTCCACTGAAGAAGGATTGGCTTCCAGCGTGATCTCAATCGATGAGGAAAAGCCCCACAGACTGTTGGCCTCGGCCAAGAGATCGCTCACCAACGTAGGCGGCATCAAAGAAGGGGTGCCGCCCCCGAAGAAAATCGAATGGAGCGCTTCACCACCGGCTGCCGCGCGTTCGGCTTTCATATCGGCGAACAAGGCCGAGCGCCACGCGTCCACATCGACGCTGGCGCGAACATGCGAGTTAAAGTCGCAATAGGGGCACTTTTTCGCGCAAAACGGCCAGTGAATGTAAAGAGCGCGCGCCATGTGGGCGTATGTATGCGCTCGTTCTGCGCCCGGCAACGTTCGCCCGTTGGCGCTCCCCGTTTCTCACCTCAACCCGTTTTCAGCGCCCCTGGGGCTTGAGCGGTTCCCAAAGCACGGCGAAGGGCTTTGACCGTGATCGGTTAAGACTGTTTCGTGACCCCGCCTTAAACGTATTTGAGTATTCAATTGGGATGGGAAAAGCTCGCAAAACACGTGTTGTGTCTGGCGCACTGAGTGTGCCTTTGGCGTTGGTCCTGTGCGCGTGCGGAGGGGAGGGCTCGAACTCTTCAGGCGGAGCGGTTGCGGCCGCGCCGTCACCTACTCCTTCCCCTTCGCCAAGCCCGTCGCCCTCACCATCGCCATCCCCGACGCCGTCTCCTTCGCCATCGCCCACGGGTCAGGGCACAGCGAGCGTGCAAGACGAGATGCTGGCAGTCATGCTTAGCACCCACAACGAGGCGCGCGAAGAGGTCGGCGTGCCGCCCTTGGTGCTTGATGATGACCTGTCCGCTCAAGCGCTCGAATACGCGCAGGAGTTGGCCGATACAGGCCGGTTCGAACACAGCGCGCAAGGCGACCGACCGGGCCAGGGTGAAAATCTATGGGCCGGCACCGCGTCCGCGTTCCCATACGAAGAGATGTCCGGCGCGTGGATCGACGAGAAGGAATTCTACGTCCACATGCGGTTCCCGTATGTCAGCAGCACCGGCAACTGGCAGGACGTGGGGCACTACACCCAGATTATCTGGAGAGACACGAGCCAGCTGGGATGCGGATTGGCGACCGGGAATGATCGCGACTACCTCGTGTGCCGCTACGCGCCACCGGGGAATTTCGTCGGCGAATACGCCTATTAGGCCTCAGGACCCGAACTGATCGGCGACGAGTTTGGCGAACGCGTCGGCGCGGTGGCTGATCGAATGCTTTTCGGCCGGATCGATCTCGGCGAAAGTCTCATCGCCTTCGCGGCTTGCGGGGACGAAAACGGGATCGTAGCCAAACCCCAACTCGCCGCGCGGCGGCCATGTCAGCGCTCCCGGGCAAATCCCCTCATAAGTCGCGCTTTCTCCATCCGGCCAGGCGATGGCGAGAACGCAATGGAACGCGCCGCTGCGGTCGGTTTCAGCGCCAATGTGTTGAAGCATACCCTCGACCTTGCCCATGGCCATGTACCAGTCGCGCCCCGGCTCTCCTTCAAACCACTGACGTTCGGCCCAGTCGGCGGTGTAGACACCGGGCCGCCCGTCGAGCGCGGCAACGCTCAGGCCGCTATCATCCGCCAAAGCGGGCATTTGCGAAGCCTCAGCCGCCGCGCGCGCCTTAAGCAGGGCGTTTTCGACAAAGGTTGTTCCGGTTTCAGCGGGCTCAGGAAGGCCAAGCGAGCCGGCGGACAGACATTTCAATCCGTAAGGATCGAGCAGCGCCGAAATTTCCTTCAGCTTACCCGCGTTGTGGGTCGCGATGACAAGCGAGCCGCCAGAAAGCTTTCGGCTCATTTGGTGGCTTCAAGCTGAGCCGCGAAGATTTGGTTGCAACCGATATTGGCCAAACGCAGGAGCCGAAGCAGACCCTCTTCATCGTAAGTTGCCCCCTCCGCGGTCGCTTGCACCTCTGCGATCTGACCTCCGTCGATCAGAACAAAGTTCGCGTCGGCATCGGCCGAGCTATCTTCGATGTAGTCGAGGTCCAGCACCGGAGTGCCTTCAAATATGCCGCAAGAAATGGCGGCGACTTGGCCGGTGATCGGATCCTCTTTGATATCGCCCGCTTCAATCAGGCTGTTGATCGCGAGGCGAAGAGCCACCCACGCGCCCGAGATAGACGCGGTGCGCGTCCCTCCGTCCGCCTGAATAACGTCGCAGTCCAGGGTAATCTGGCGCTCGCCCAGCTTCTTCAGATCGACGACGGCGCGTAAAGAACGGCCAATAAGGCGTTGAATTTCTTGAGTGCGACCGGATTGTTTGCCCTTTGCAGCTTCCCGACTTCCCCGCGTGTGGGTGGCGCGCGGCAGCATGGAGTATTCGCCGGTGACCCAACCTTCGCCTTTACCGCGAAGCCAGGGGGGCAGGCGCTCTTCAACGCTGGCGGTGCAGAGCACGCGGGTGTCGCCAAAACTGATGAGGCATGAACCCTCCGCGTGCTTTGTGAACCCAGTCTCGATGGTGATCGTGCGCATTTCATCGGGAGCGCGGTGTGATGGACGCATGTGGTCAAATCCTGTTGGCTGCGAATCGTGTTGGTTGGAGCCACGTTTGGCCGTGAAAGGATGCACCTGCAAGGCTTGGCGAAAGCGGCAAGAGCGCTAATGTAGAGGCCATGGTATCGCCGCCCATCTCCGAATTGACCGATCGCGCCAGAGACATTTTCCAGCGTGTGGTGGAAGGGTACATTGAGAGCGGACAGCCGGTTGGTTCGAAGACGCTCGCGTCCGATGGATCGATCAACCTCTCGCCAGCCTCTATTCGGTCGGTCTTGGCCGATCTGGAAGGGCTCGGGCTATTGGCCGCACCCCATACGAGCGCTGGTCGGATGCCGACCGATGCAGGCTTGCGCATTTTCGTCGATGGCATGATGCGCATGGCCGAACCGACCAAAGAAGAGCGGGATCTCATCGAAGCTGGGTTGTCGGACACCGGGCCCGTGGAGCAGGCGCTAACCAAGGCGAGCTCGCTCCTGTCCGATTTGTCGGGTGCGGCCGGCATGGTGATGGTCCCGACGCGCGAGCAGCGTCTGTCTCAGTTTAGCTTGGTGAACTTAGGGCAGGGGCGCGCGCTGGCCGTTCTTGTGGGCGAAGATGGAGGCGTCGAAAACCGTGTCATGGATCTTGGCGCGGTCGCTTCGTCAAGCGCGTTGGAGCAGGCCAGCAATTACATCTCGTCGCGCCTCTCCGGGCAAACTCTTCCCGAAGCGATACAGGCCATGCGGGCGGAGATTTCAGCCGAGAAGTCGCAGTTGGATGAAGCCAGTCGGGACCTGGTGGAAAGAGGTCTCGCGGTCTGGAGCGAGGACGCTGAGGAGCGCCCCGTCCTGATCGTGCGTGGAGCGGCCAATCTCTTGGATGAGGCCGCTTTGGGCGACATTGATCGGGTGCGCTCTCTTCTCGACGATCTGGAGAACAAGCAATCGGTTGCGGACCTTCTTGAAAGCGCGCGCGCGGCGGATTCGACCCGTATTTTCATCGGGAGTGAAAACCACCTGTTCGGGCTATCGGGTTCATCGGTCATCGCCTCGCCCTATCGCGACAGGGAAGGGCGCGTTGTGGGTGTTCTGGGCGTGATTGGCCCCACGCGGTTGAATTACGCGCGCGTGGTCCCCATGGTGGATTTAACGGCGCGATCGCTTGCAAAACTGATAGCGTGACGGCCGACAGACTTTTCCAAAACTGGACATAGAGAATGAGCGATAAAGACAAGCCGCAAAACGATGCGGTGGCCGAAGAGTTGAAGGGCGTGCCCGAGCATATGCTTGATTTGGGTGAGGAAGCGGAAGAACTGGCCGGTGATGACGCGGGATCGGTGGCCGAGGCTTTGGACAGCCTCAAGAATGACCTCGCCGAGGCGGAACAGGCAACACTCTACGCCAAGGCCGAAACGCAGAACCTGCGTCGGCGGATGGAAAAGGACATCGCCGACGCCCGCAACTACTCGGCGACGGGGTTTGCTCGCGACGTTCTGAGCGTGTGGGACAATCTTTCGCGTGCGGTGGGCGCCATCCCTGATAGCCTTCGCGAAGACGAGAAGATGAAGGGTCTGGTTGTCGGCATCGAAGCGACCCAGCGCGAGCTTGAAAAGGTCTTCAAGCAGCACGGAATTGAGCGGGTGGCCGCGATGGGCATGCCGCTGGATCCAAATCAGCATCAGGCGATGATCGAGATACCTAGCGCGGACCAAGAGCCGGGCACGGTGGTCCAGGAGATGCAGTCGGGTTGGATGATCAAGGACCGCTTACTGCGCCCCGCCATGGTGGGCGTGGCGAAGAAGCCGGAATAGGGCTTAGAGCGTCAGGACCATCTGGAGGTTGCAGCGCGAATAGGGCGTGGGGTGCTCCTCTTCCTTCGAAAGAGGTCTGAACCCCTTGCGAGCGTAGAGCCGCGTGGCGGCCCCAAGCTTGTCGTTGGTTTCCAGCCAGATTGCTTGAGCGCCTCGCTCGCGAGCGACACCAATCAGGTGGTCCAGCACCGCTGAACCCACGCCTTTGCCTTGCGCTTCGGGGTCAGTCGCCATCTTGACCAGTTCAAGCCATTTAGAGGGTTTCTCAGGCACATTGAGCGCGCCTGTGCCGACTATCTCGCCTTCTAAATCGGCTATCGCGATGTAACCGCCGGGATCAAGGATCTCGGCCTCCGGCGCGCTAAGCACTTTAGCGTCTTCGCTTTCCATCCCGAAGAACTCTTCTATCCAGCGCCGATTCAGTCGCGCGAAGTGCTCGGCATCGCCGCTTTGAAAGGGTCGAATTTGAAGAGATCGATCAACCAAGCGTAGCTCCTTCAAATTGGACTAGGACATCGTAAGCAGACGCGTCGGCGACGCCGGCCACTTTAACGCCATGACGCAGAAGAAAAGTGTGCTGCACGATCATCGCCTGCTGCTCAATACCATAGGCGGACAAAGGCTGTCCCGGCTTGAGAGTGTAGGTGTATCGGCAAAAGGGGTGCCGTCGCAGGATCAGGTACCAATCGCCTCGGGTTTGCATCTGCCACACATGCGTGAGTTCGTGGATCAGGAAGCTCTGACGCAGCAGATTTTCGCGTGCAAAATCATCGCAATACGCGCGCCCACGCGGGTGAAAGTGGATATGCCCGCGCGGAGCCATGGTCACTTTGCGCGGTTGGAACGGAAACCACTTTCGGCGTCGCAAGCGCACAGGGTCGTAATCGAGCGCATTGCCGAAAACGGTCCGCGCCACCTCGATTTCGCCCGTGGTCAGGGCCCTCTCCCCACCTACGGGGCAGATTTGAGGCGACGTCTTAGTTGAGTTGGAAGTCGCGTTCAGCGCTCTTCCCCGGCGGCCCGGACAGTAGCTTCAAACACATGCGTTTTGCCCCCTGAGATTTTCAGAGTCACCTCCACGGTGTCGCCCGCTGCAATACTGTCATCAAGCTGCATCGCCATTATGTGATAGCCGCCCGGTTCAAAGGCCTGAGGAACTCCGCCTCGCAGCGCGACCGGGCCGACTTCGCCCATAGTCGTTTTTCCGCCGATTTCAGCGGTTGCGTGCACCATTGTGTTCGCCGCGCCCGAAACCTCGGCGCCGGTAATCGCGATGCCACGTTCGCCGTTGAAAACGGCGTCAAAGTAAAGGGCTGCCGGATTGCCTGAAACGGGCGCAAGTACGAGACGCGCGTTGGTTACCTCAAGGCCCGCAAAAACGCCTTCTATCTCAACCGGTTCTGGAGCCGGTGGCTCCTCAGCGCACCCCGAAAGAGCCAAGCCGAAAGCTGCAACCGCAAACGCGCCTGCGCGCGCCTGATGAGTGAATGCCATTCTTTGATGCCTATCTTTGTCTGTCTCGTCACGAGATTGTCTAAAAAGTAGGGGCTGGGGCGTCTTGTGCCAAGAGAAAGCGCACCTATATCCGCGTCATATTCGAGCCGCCAAGCCGCTTTGCCCAAAGGCAACGCCACCGGGGAAGCGCCAAGGCGCGGTGTCCAACATAAAGCCCTAAAAACGGGCGAATTATTGATGGGGTAGTAATGGGTAAAGTAATCGGTATCGACCTTGGCACCACGAACTCGTGTGTGGCCGTCATGGATGGGGGCAAACCCAAGGTTATCGAAAACGCCGAAGGCGCGCGCACGACGCCTTCGATCGTCGCTTTCACCAAGGACGGTGAGCGACTGATTGGTCAGCCGGCGAAGCGCCAGGCGGTCACCAATCCGGACAACACGTTGTTTGCAATCAAGCGCCTTATCGGCCGCCGGTTCGATGATCCGACGACCAAGAAGGACATGGATATTGTCCCTTACAACATCGTGAAGGGCAAGAACGGCGACGCTTGGGTCAACGCTGGGGATTCGGACTACAGCCCGTCGCAAATCAGCGCTTTCATCCTGCAGAAGATGAAGGAAACCTCTGAGAGCTTTCTCGGTGAAACCGTAACGCAAGCGGTTGTGACTGTCCCTGCTTACTTCAACGACGCGCAACGTCAGGCGACCAAAGACGCCGGCGAGATCGCTGGTCTTGAAGTCCTGCGCATCATCAACGAGCCGACAGCGGCCGCGCTCGCCTATGGTATGGACAAGGAAGACGGCAAGACCATCGCCGTTTATGACCTTGGCGGCGGCACGTTCGACGTTTCGATCCTTGAGATCGGCGATGGCGTGTTCGAAGTGAAGTCGACCAACGGCGACACCTTCCTCGGCGGTGAAGACTTCGACAACGCGATTGTCGAGCATCTCGCTGAAGCCTTCCAAAAGAAGGAAAATATGGACCTGAAAGCCGACAAGCTCGCGCTTCAGCGTCTCAAGGAAGCCGCGGAAAAGGCCAAGATCGAGCTTTCGAGCTCGGCCACGACCGAAGTCAACCTGCCGTTTATCACCGCGCGTATGGAAGGCGGCGCATCGACTCCGCTGCACCTGGTGGAGACGATCAGTCGCGCCGATCTTGAAAAGCTCGTCGGTGGCTTGATCGATCGCACTCTGGCGCCGTGTAAGAAAGCGCTTGATGACGCCGGCATCAGCAAGGACGAAATCGACGAAGTCATCCTTGTCGGCGGCATGACCCGTATGCCCAAGGTGCGCGAAGTCGTTGAGAAATTCTTTGAAGCGAAGCCGCACACCGGCGTGAATCCGGACGAAGTTGTCGCCATGGGCGCGGCGATCCAGGCCGGCGTTCTTCAGGGCGATGTGAAAGACGTCCTGCTGCTCGACGTGACCCCGCTCTCGCTGGGTATCGAAACGCTTGGCGGTGTCTTCACCCGCATGATCGATCGCAACACGACGATTCCAACTAAGAAGACGCAAACTTACTCGACCGCTGAAGACAACCAAAACGCGGTGACGATCAAGGTCTTCCAGGGCGAACGTGAAATGGCCGCTGACAACAAGCTGCTCGGCAATTTCGACCTCGTCGGCATTCCTCCTGCTCCGCGCGGTGTGCCGCAGATCGAAGTGACCTTTGATATCGACGCCAACGGTATTGTGTCCGTGTCCGCCAAGGACAAGGGCACTGGCAAAGAGCAGACGATTAAAATTCAGGCCTCGGGCGGACTTTCAGATTCTGACATCGATCAGATGGTGCAGGACGCCGAAAAGTTTGCCGAAGAAGACAAGAAGCGCCGCGAAAGCGCCGAAGCGCGCAACCAGGCCGACAGCCTTGTCCACGCGACCGAAAAGCAGCTCGAAGAGCACGGCGACAAGATCGACGCTGATACGAAGTCGGCCGTCCAGACCGCGCTCGACGAAGCGAAGGAAGCTCTGCAAGGCGATGACGCTGACGCGATCAACGCCAAGGCTCAAGCTCTGACCGAAGCCGCCATGAAGATGGGTCAGCAGATCTACGAACAAGAGCAGGCCGCTGGCCCCGACGCTGGCGAAGCTGCGAGCGAAGAAGCTCCGGCGGATGACGATGTCGTCGACGCTGAGTTCTCGGAAGTCGACGAAGACAAAAAGGGCTGAGGTCCTGATGCAAGAGACACTTACCACTGACGCCGCGTGGCGTCGGTGGTGAGCCTCTGTTGGACATAGACCGATGGCGACCACCCAATCCTATTACGAAACGCTCGGCGTCTCGCGCGATGTCGAAGGCTCGGCGCTCAAAGGCGCGTACCGTAAGCTCGCGATGAAGTATCACCCGGACCGCAATCCGGGCGACGCCGAGGCAGAAGCCAAGTTCAAGGCGTGCGCTGAAGCCTATGAGGTCCTCAAAGACCCTCAAAAGCGGGCCGCTTATGATCGCTATGGCCACGAAGCCTTTACCCAAGGCATGAACGGCGGCGGCGGGCCGGGCGGAGGCTTTGGTCAGGGCGATTTCGGCGACATCGGCGATATCTTTGAAACGATTTTCGGCAGCGCTTTTGGCGGCGGTGCAAGGGGTGGAGCGCGCCAGCAAAACCGACGCGGCGCAGACCTTCGCTACGACATGGAAATCACGCTCGACGAGGCTTTTCATGGCAAACGCACGCAGATCGAGATCGAAGTCAGCACCACCTGCGAGACTTGCGACGGGACCGGCGCAACTCCGGGCACGGGTGAGCGCACCTGCACGACGTGTCACGGTCGGGGCTCAATCCGCGCTAAACAGGGTCTTTTCGTGGTCGAGCGTCCTTGCCCGACCTGCAATGGACGCGGCGTCGTTCTGGAAGATCCTTGCAAGGCTTGCCAAGGCGAGGGACGTGTTGATCGAGTGCAAACTCTCGAGGTCGAGATCCCGCCCGGCGTAGACACTGGAACGCGTATTCGACTGGCTGGGAAAGGCGAAGCCGGAGCACGCGGCGCGCCTCCGGGTGATCTCTACATCTTTATTCATGTGAAGCGCCACGCGCTGTTTGAACGCGAAGGCACCACTCTCGCGACACGCGTGCCGATCACTTTCACCACGGCCGCTTTAGGCGGATCGGTGGATATTCCCGATCTCGATGGATCGACCAACACCGTCGACATTCCGGTCGGCATTCAATCGGGCAAGCAGCTGCGCGTACGCGGCGCAGGCATGCCTGTTCTGCAAGGACGTGGGCGAGGCGATCTGGTGGTTGAGATTATGGTCGAAACCCCAACCAAGCTCAGCCGCAAGCAGAAAGAGATCCTCGAGGAATTCCGCGAAACGGAGACAGGGGAAGAGTGCCCGGAAAGCCGGAGCTTCTTTTCCAAGCTTAAGGACGCCTTCGGAGCCTGAGTTAGGTTGCTTTCAGGCCAGCTTCTCTTCGATTTCGCCACGTAACGCGCCAAGAAGATCTAAAGCGCAACGTCCCGCTTTGGCCTCTTCATCGATGATGGCCAAGAAAACGTCGCGCTTGGCTTTGCGCACAAGATTTGGGTTTATTCCGCCATCAACGGTCGATGCGACAATATCGACCATGCGCTCCGCGCCATGCAGGCGGCCCCAAAGATAGTCGTTTTCACGATAGGCGCGGCTAAAGAAGGCTCCGAAGTTGTAGAATTCGATCCCGCGCAATGTCGCCCGGGTTCCCCCGTCCCGGATCGACCTGGCGTCATCGGGCGAAATCCGATCAATGCGCGCCGGATTGAATTCATCAAGGTGGTCGCGCTGCAACAAGGGCAGCGTAGCGATGTCGTAGAAGGCAAAGCCCAGATAGGTGAGCAACATGCGTTGGCGTAGGTTCTTTGGCATGTCCTCCAGTGCGACCGCGAGCATCTCTTCGGCCTTGAGGTCTGTCTCTGGTAGGAGCCTCGTTTCAGACAGATAATCCAGCACGGCATCGGGAGCTTCGAGGACTTTGGTTGCGAGGGAGCGAAAGGCCTCGCTGCTGATCGGCTTGGTGTCAGCCTTGCGGTAAAGAGCCATGATCTCGAAAATGCGCTCGCGGGCTATATCCAGATCGGCGTCCGGGATGTCGGGATCCACTTCCCATTCGCGCGACGCTTTGCGCACCAGCAATTGCAGCCGACGGATCCGGAACGCGACGTCGTGCGCGCGGAAAAACGTGATCGCTTCGGGGCTTGCGCCCCCTTTTTCAGACGCCAACCGATCAAGACCTTGGCTATTCAGGTGGTTTCTCAGGCGCTCGGCAATAAGGCTGAAGTCCCCCAATCCGAGTTCGGGCGCGGCGTCGTGAGTCAGTTTCGCGAGACGATCGACAATGCCCGCATACTTTGTCTGCGCGTAGGCATGGAACGCGAAACCTGCTTTTTCCGCCGCCGCCTGCTGAGCTTTCGCGCGCCAATTGGCGAGCCGCTTGGGCGTGGGCTGATCCATAAAGAAGGTGTAGCCAAACAGCTTTTCCACCGCCCGATCAATCTCGGGTCGTAGTGCAAAAACAATGCGCCGCATGCGCTGCGCGTCGCGAGATTGCTGTTCGATGCGTTCCAGATCGTCACGGATCGGTTGCTCCCGCGGGATCGTGGAGAGCGAGCCAAATATCGCTCCGAAAAAGCCGATGGGCGCGCTTTCCTCTTCTCCAAAGGCACCAACGCGATCAGGACGCGGATCTATATAGACGAACCGGCGATCAACTTCTCTTTGCGCTTGTCGTCCTTCGAGAGCCGCCATGGCCCCCCCAAATGGCGCGTTAACAAGCACAGCCCCATCAATAAGCGACACACTCTCAGCTCGCCCGTCACGCGTATGAACGGGCATGATCCGTTGCAGGAAGCTGTCGCGGCTTTCCCAATTGCGGCCGTTTTCATCCGCCAGGCGATCAATCTCGGCCAGACGTAAGGGAGGAAAAGCGCCTGGGAAGCTTGCCGTGGCGCGCGCGGCCAAGACAAGCTCGAGTGGATCGGCCAAGGCTCTTGCCCCGTCCTCACTCACAGGAATCCGAAATCCGACGGGCAGCCGATGCTCGGTTTCCTGGACGATCTCAGGCGAGTTCAAACGCAGCATCTGGATGTGGCCACGAAAGTCCGTCGTGGTAACCAATAGGTCGACCGGATAATCCGGCGGCAATAGAGGTTTGCCAGAAGGCTGCGCTTCCATGCTCTCAAGCGCTTCGAAAAGCATGCCTGAAAACCGCTCACCCGAAAATGGAGGGCTAAACCAGCGTCCTCTTACGAGGCGCGAAACTTTTTCGCGCACTTCCTCGCGCGTTTCGGGGGACACGCTACTGGACACAGCGTTGCCGGGGCGATTCAGGAACCACTCGGCGATCGGTTGCGCCCAGAATTTGGCAAAGCGCCACATGGGTTGCGCGTCGGGATCGGTGAGCTCACTTACGTCGGCGTTCTTGAGCCAGAGATCGGTGAGCGGTTCAAGCGATTGGCCGGTTGCGACAGCCTGCGCCAAAAACACGGCGTTTATTCCGCCAGCGCTCGCACCCGTGAGGATATCGGGCAAGACCCGGATTCTGAGCCCGCATTCCGCTTCAATGGTCGCCAAGAAATCGAGATACGCTTCAGCGACGCCGTTTGGGGCTTCTTCGTCCGGAGCGTTGAAAGAACGGCTTGCCCTGGCGAGGTGCCAAACTTCCTTCGTTACGCCGTGCATGTAAACCGCGAGGCTCACACCGCCGTAACACACCAAAGCCAGTCTCAATTCCTTTTGCCGCATTGCTGTCTCTCTATGGTGAAATCCCTTCACAGTGCAATTGCGTTCAAGTTTTGTTCTGGTTACAAATCCGATCATGGCGAAGGCGAAAAAGCGATTTGTTTGCACCAATTGCGGGGCGGTTTCACCGCGCTGGCAAGGTCAATGCGGCGAGTGCGGCGAGTGGAACACGATGACGGAAGACGTGCCCGCGACCGTATTCTCGCAAAAGCATGACCTTTCCAGCGGCGGGCGCGGAATAGAGTTTGTTCCGCTCAACAAACCAGCCGAATTGCCGGTCCGCAAATCCACCGGACTTGCCGAGTTTGATCGCGCTTTGGGCGGCGGCTTGGTCCCTGGATCGGCTGTCTTGATGGGTGGGGATCCCGGTATCGGTAAATCAACGTTGTTGCTCCAGACCGCTGCCACAATCGCGCGTGGCGGCAACGATGTTGTCTATGTCAGCGGTGAAGAGGCCGCCGGTCAGGTCCGGTTGCGCGCAACACGTCTGGGGGTGGCCGACGCACCGATTCGGTTGGCATCCGAAACCTCGGTGCGTGATATCCTTACGACTCTCGGGCAGGGGGAGCCACCAGCGCTTTTGGTGATCGATTCCATTCAGACCATGCATTCCGACACCATCGAAGGCGCCCCGGGTACGGTTAGTCAGGTCCGCGGCTGCGCGCTCGAATTGATCCGCTTCGCCAAGGAACGGGGAACGGCTCTCGTGCTTGTTGGTCACGTGACGAAAGATGGCAACATCGCTGGACCTCGCGTGCTCGAACACATGGTTGATGTGGTGATGAGCTTCGAAGGAGAGCGCAGCCACCAATATCGGATCCTGCGCGCTCTCAAAAACCGCTTCGGAGCGGTCGATGAAATTGGGGTGTTTTCGATGGCGGACGAAGGGTTGGAAGAAGTGGCCAATCCTTCGATGCTCTTCCTCTCCGGCCGCGACCAGCCCTTGGCAGGAAGCGCCGTGTTTCCCGCGCTTGAAGGCACCCGGCCAGTGCTTGTTGAAATTCAAGCTTTGATCGTAAGGCTTCAGTCAGGGGCCACACCAAGGCGCGCTGTCGTTGGATGGGACAATGGCCGGCTCGCGATGCTGTTGGCGGTCTTGGAATCGCGGTGCGGGCTCAATTTTTCTTCGGCTGAGGTTTATCTCAACATTGCCGGTGGATACCGCCTCTCCGATCCAGCGGCTGACCTTGCCGTGGCGGCCGCGTTGGTTTCGGCGTTGGCGGACAAGCCACTGCCCGAGAAATCCGTCTGGTTCGGCGAAGTGTCTCTGGCCGGAGAGATCCGAAGGGTCGCGCACAGTGATTTGCGGGTGCGAGAGGCGGCTAAGCTGGGGTTTTCCAGAGGTTTCGGCCCGTCCGACGCGAAGACCGTTTCATCGCCGTTCAAATATTCCGGATTGGGACAACTTGCAAACCTCGTTGACCACGTGATGGGCACGAAATAACTCACATCCTTGTGATGACGGGATTTGATATCGTTGTGCTTGTAATCGTCGGCATTGCGGCGATTGGCGGTTTCCTGCGCGGGCTTGTTCAGGAGGTTCTCTCTTTGGCAGCGTGGGTCTTGGCTGCGTTGTCAGTCTACCACCTGCACACGCCGATTACCGTTGCGCTTCGCGAGTATTACGACGCCGAGCCCGCGACACCTATTCTAGCGTTCGTGCTTGTCTTGTTGATCCCTTATGCAGCGATGAAAGTCATTGCGGCTAAGGTCGGGGAAGCTTCGCGTAACTCGATACTTGGCCCAATTGATCGCCTGTTGGGTTTCGGGTTCGGGGCCCTAAAAGGGGCGCTCATCGTCGTCTTCGCTTTTTCGCTGCTCGTCCTTGGGTTCGATGGTACGTGGGGATACAAAGGTCGCCCCGATTGGATCGTGCAAGCGCGGTCTTATCCTTTGGCAGACGCCTTCTCGCGTCAACTGGTCATGATAATCAGAGAACGAAGGGCTGACCTTTTGGGCGAAGACTCAGAAGAAGACACCGATGACGTTTCGGGAGCTTGATGAGCGCTCTTTACACTCCTGACATGTTGGGCTTGGCGGCAAGCTTGGCTCGCTTCCCACTTAACAGAGAGTTCGAGCTCAGAGCGTCGGCGCGTTCGAAAACTTGTGGCAGCGTTCTGACAATCGGGTTTGAATTGAGCCCATCTGGGGCCATTCAAGACGTTGGGCTGCAGGTAACGGCGTGCGCCATTGGCCAGAGCTCGGCCGCGATACTTGCGCACGGCGTCAAGGACGCAGGTCCAGAAGCCATTCGCAAAACCCACCTGGGTTTGCAGCGTTGGCTTCAAGGTGAGGACCCACTTCCCGACTGGCCCAACCTTGACGTGCTGGCCCCCGCTTTGGATCGACCAGGGCGCCATGGGGCGCTTTTGTTGCCGTGGGAAGCTGCGGTTTCAGCGCTTTCCTCGGTTGACCCCGCTCGCTAGTGCATTGTCGTGGCGTTCATGCCAACGCCCGCATGGAATGACGTTGAAGGGTAAGTGTCACGATGACAGATGCGCGAACAGCCGGCGCTGCTAACGGGGAAGCGCAGGCGCTCGCAGACCGTGAGCCAAGCGAAAAAGAAATCAGGCTCGTTATTGGTGCCTCCAGCGCTGGCACGATCTTCGAATGGTACGATTTTTTCATCTACGGCACGCTGGCGTACATCCTCAAGGACGCGTTTTACGACGTGGAGAACGATACGCTCGGGCTGCTGCTGGTGTGGTCAACCTTTGCGGTGGGCTTCGCGTTTCGCCCAATAGGGGCGATCCTTTTCGGCTTTCTAGGTGACAAACTGGGCCGCAAATACACGTTCCTTGTCACGGTCACGTTGATGGGAATAGCCACCGCGGGTGTGGGCTTTATTCCCACTGTGGCCAGTATCGGCGTGGCCGCTCCCATTATCGTCATTCTCTTGCGGGTGATCCAAGGCCTTGCCCTTGGCGGCGAGTATGGCGGCGCGGCCATTTACGTGGCTGAACACGCGCCTCCCGAGAAGCGTGGGTTCTACACCAGCTTCATTCAGGCCAGCGTGGCCGGAGGATTTGTCCTTTCGATTATTGTTGTCCTTTCCTGCCGAGCCTTGTTGCCGACCGAAGATTTTGAAGCGTGGGGTTGGCGCATTCCGTTCCTACTTTCGATCGCGCTTCTCGCCATCTCGCTCTGGATGCGATTGATGCTGTCCGAAAGCCCGGTTTTCCAAGCGATGAAGGAGGCTGGAGAAACGGCTGGCAATCCGTTTGTGGAGAGCTTCACCTATCCCGGAAATCCAAAACGCATTTTTGTCGCTCTGTTTGGGGTGACCGGCATCCTGACGACAATCTGGTACACCGCGTTCTTTTCAGCGCTCAGCTTTCTCAGAGGGCCGATGCATGTCGACCCACAGACGGTGGAAATCATTCTTTTGATCGCGGGCGCCATCGCGATGAGCTTTTATGTTTACATCGGCAAATGGTCGGACACGGTTGGGCGAAAACTCCCGATCATGATTGGCGCGATCGGATCTCTCGCGCTGTTGTTCCCGATGTTTTGGGCAATGGGCGCTCTGGCTAATCCTGGTCTGGATAAGGCAGCCGAAAGAACCCCGATCGTCGTTTCTGGACCCGAGTGCGTGACCGATCCTTTTGCGGAACTGTTCGATCGAGAACAGACCGACTGCGGGAAAGTCCTCGAAACGCTGACCGCGTCCGGAGTCGCCTACACGCTGGAGAAGGGCGAAAGCTTGAGCCTCTCTGCGGGCGAAAACGCAATCACCATAGATCCCGAATGGCTGGCAAGCGGCGACGCGCGTCGCGAAGGCCTCCACGCCGCGCTTGGGGAATACGGTTTCGACTTCTCAAAACAGAAACCGGGTTTCGCGAATGTCTTGGGCATTATTGGAGTGCTTCTGGGATTGGGTATGCTCTCGGCGCTGACTTACGGATCGGTGGCGGCGCTCTTGTCCGAGATGTTCCCGCCGAAAATCCGGTATTCTTCGATGTCGATCCCCTACCACATCGGCGCCGGATACCTGGGCGGCTTTCTACCGCTCATCGCCGGCGTAATCGTCGCGAGCACTGGCAATATCTATTCTGGCCTGTGGTACACGTGGGGCGTGGTGGCTTTTGGGGTGGTCGTGGCTTGGTGGGGACTGCCCGGCGGTCCGCCCCGAGATTTCTCCGATGATCCCGCCTGAGCCACCTCCTCCGACACTGCGGCTACGTGTCGATGGGGAGGCACTGGCGGGTAATTGGCGGGCGCTGGACGCCCTGTCCGGTTCAGCCAGCGCTGGCGCGGCGGTGAAAGCGCAGTGTTATGGTCTGGGGGTCGAGGCGTGCGTTCCCGCATTAAGAGACGCGGGCTGCACCCGGTTCTTTGTTGCGCATTGGAGCGAAGTGGCTGCGGTTGCCGAGCACGTCCCTTCGAGCTCAATCGCCGTTTTGCATGGCGTGATAAACGGCTCCGAAATTGAGTACGCGCGCGCAAGTGGGGCGGTGCCCGTCATCAACTCAATCGAGCAGGCGCAGGCATGGTCTGAGAGTGGGGGGGGGACCTGCCATCTCATGGTCGACACGGGCATCAACCGACTTGGTGCGGGCATGGACGAACTCGCTAGCAACGCCGTCCAAGACCTCAAGGTAGATATGCTGTTGTCTCACTTGGCGTGCGCCGATGAAGACAGTTCGCGTAATCAGCATCAACTGAAACTTTTTCGTGAGGCGCTGGGGCGTGTCCCGCACAAACAGGCCAGCCTCGCCAACAGCGCCGGTATTGCCCTGGGGCCAGAATACTCGTTCGACGTCACACGCCCCGGACTCGCGCTCTACGGAGGCGTACCGCGATTAGAGCTTGCTTCTCAAATTGCGCCGGTAGCCTCGATACAGGCGGCCGTGTTGCAGGTGCGCGAAATCGAGGCCGGTGAAGCGATTGGATACAACGGAGAATTCGTCGCTGATAGCCCAATGCGCGTGGCGACTGTTTCGATCGGCTACGCCGATGGCTTCCTTCGATCGCGCGGCAATGGAGCCTGTCTCGTCGCAGGCGGGCTTCCTTGTCCGGTGCTAGGCAAAGTCTCGATGGACATGATTGTAATCAATCTCAAGAACGCACCTGATCTCGCAGTGGGGGATTGGGTCGATGTGCCTTTTGATCTACCCGATGCTGCGCAGCAAAGCTCTGTTTCTCAATATGAATTGCTAACAACGCTTGGCCGACGTTTGCGTCCTTCAACCTGACATGTTGCGCTGCACATTGTGCAGGTGCTAAGGATACCGCAACGTCGCATTGGGATTTAGACATGGCCAAGAAAACCGTCACCGCAGATAATGCGGGCACAGACACTGTCATCATCAAGAAGTACGCTAACCGCCGCCTCTATAACACGAGCTCTTCAAGCTATATTACGCTGGAAGACTTGGCCAAGATGGTCCGCGAGAACGTGGAGTTTCAGGTTCTCGATGCGAAGTCGGGCGACGATATCACCCATTCCATCCTGACCCAGATCATTATGGATGAAGAGGCGAATGGCGAGCAAATGCTTCCGGTTAGTTTCTTGCGCCAACTGATCGGGATGTATGGCAACTCGATGCAAACACTCATGCCGTCCTATCTCGAAGCCAGCATGGCCAACTTTCGGCAGAACCAGGCCAACATTCGGGAAGCTTTCGAGAAAGGGATGAGTTCAGGCCCGCTCGCGGCGATACATGAGACGAACATGGCCATGATGCGGGCGGCGGCGGACACGCTTATTCCCGGATCCAAGAGACGCGACTCTGATACGCAATCCAAGGTGGATCGCGCTGGTTCTGCGACGGAGATTGATCTCCTGAAGGAGCAAATGGCCGCGATGCAAAAGAAGCTGGACGAACTCGGGAAATAGCTCCAACCCGCTGCGGCTGATGACCGCCAAAGAAAGCCAAATGTTGTGACCACTATTCGCCACGCGCTGAACACGAAGCGCGCCGATGATTTTGCCAAATGGTATCAGGAAGTGATCAGCGCCGCGGACATGGCTGAGGAATCCGGGGTGCGTGGCTGCATGGTCATCAAACCGTGGGGCTATGGCATTTGGGAGCGCGTTCAGCGCTTGATGGACGATCGCATCAAGGCGGCGGGCATCCAGAACGCCTATTTCCCTCTTTTCATTCCGTTGGCAAATTTTGAGCGCGAAGCCGATCACGTCGAAGGCTTTGCCAAAGAGATGGCCGTGGTTACACACCACCGCTTGATCGCTGATGGCGAGGGTGGGCTAATTCCCGATCCCGAAGCCAAGCTGGAGGAGCCGCTGGTTGTTCGGCCAACGTCGGAAACGATCATCGGCGATGCGATGGCGCGGTGGGTCCAGAGCTGGCGCGATCTGCCGCTCATGCTTAATCAATGGGCTAATATCGTGCGCTGGGAAATGCGCACGCGGATGTTCCTGCGCACCAGCGAGTTCCTCTGGCAGGAAGGCCACACCGCGCACGCGACCCGCGAGGAGGCGCTCGAAGAGACCCATCGCGCTCTGGAAATGTATCGCGCCTGCGCCGAGGAAGACTTGGCATTGCCCGTAATTGCGGGGGAGAAGCCGGAGAACGAGCGTTTCCCGGGTGCGGATGAGACCTGGTCAATCGAGGCTATGATGCAGGATGGCAAGGCGCTTCAGGCCGGCACATCGCACTACCTGGGCACCAGTTTCGCCAAGGCCGCTGGAATTCAGTATCAGGATAAGGAAGGCACCCAGCAGTATTGCCACACCACCAGCTGGGGTGTGTCCACGCGCATGATCGGCGGGGTCATCATGACGCATGGTGATGATGATGGCTTGCGCGTGCCGCCGCGCATCGCGCCTTACCAGATCGTGATACTCCCAATGCTGCGTGATAAGCCCGAGGACGAGGCGCTGCTCGCGTACTGCGAGGAAATTCGTGCCGGTTTGGCTAGGCAATCGGCGGTGGGCGAACCCATCCGAGTGTTGCTTGACAAGACGCCCGGTAAGGCTTCCGCCAAGCGCTGGGATTGGGTCCGCAAGGGCGCGCCGCTGATTATCGAAGTAGGCCCGCGTGACATGGAGAATGGCAAGCTCGCGCTTTTGCGCCGTGACGCCTTGTGGAACCTCGAAACGGGCAAGCTCGCCACGGATTTCCCCGAGCGCGATGCGTTTTTGGGCGAGGGCGCTGCGTTGCTTGAAGACATGCAAAACGGGCTTTTCAACGAAGCCGCTGAACGGCGCGATGCGAATATCACGCGCGGGATCACCCAATGGGAAGCGGTGGCTGATCACTTCAAAAACACCGGGCAATACCCCGGTTGGGTCGAAGTCGAATGGTCGAAGCCAACCGGGGAGGCGCTCGACACAGTTGTGGAGCGGCTTAAATCGCTGCAACTGACCTTCCGCAATGTTCCCCGCGAGGCTGAACCAGCCACCGGGACCTGCATCTTCACCGGCGCACCGGCGACGGAACGGATCCTCGTTGCGCGCGCTTACTAAGCGCATGCGACACACATCCGATTGAATGGCCAACCGATCGCCCAAACGTCCGCAGGGAATGCCTTCGCGCGAGCAGGTGCTGGAATTCATCCAGAGCTCGGACACGCCCGCTGGCAAGCGTGAGATTGCGCGCGCGTTTGGCCTGAAAGGACAGGAAAAGATCGCACTTAAGCGTTTGCTGCGCGACATGGCCGAAGAAGGCCTGATTGATGGCAAGAAAACCGCCTATCACCGCATGGGCGGCGTGCCTAAGGTCACGGTGCTTCGCGTCATCGATATCGAAGACGGTGAACCGATTGCCATCCCCGACAATTGGGATCCGGAAGCCCCCGGCAAACCTCCGCGCCTGAAGCTGAAGGAATTCAAGGGGAAGGGCGGAAAACGCGCGCCGGCGCTCAAGCGCGGCGATCGGGTCCTTTCGCGCACCGAAGAGCGGGAAAGCGGATGGATCGCGCACCCCATGAAAAAGCTTCCTGCGCGGACCGAAGGACTGCTGGGTGTCGTCGAGATGGATTTCGGCGGGAAAGCGTGGCTCGCTCCGGTTGATAAGCGCGTGCGGCAATCCGCGCGCATTGCTGATTTGGGCAGCGCAGAAGAAGGCCAACTCGTGCTTGCCGAACGCATCGGGCGCTCCGAACGAAGCGGCGTGAAGGTGACCGAGATCTATGGCGACCCGCTTGCGCCCGGAGCTTTCAGCCTGATCGCGATCGCCAAACACGGCATCCCCAACGTGTTCCCCGAAGAGGTGATTGAGGAGGCACCGCGCGCCGCCAAGCTCCATCTCTCCGCCGACAAACGCGAAGATCTGCGCGCGCTTCCCATCGTGGCGATCGACCCCGCCGACGCGCGCGATCACGACGATGCGATCTGGGCAGAGCCCGACAGGGAGGGCGGGTATCGCGCCTTGGTCGCCATTGCGGATGTTTCGTTCTATGTGCGCCCCGGCTCGGCGCTCGACCATGAAGCGCGCAAGCGCGGCAATTCGGTCTATTTCCCAGACCGCGTCGTCCCGATGCTCCCGGAGATCCTCAGCGCCGATGTGTGCTCGCTGAAGGAAGGAGAGGACCGCGCGGCGATGGCCTGCCATTTGCGGATCGACGCACAGGGCAAGGTCACGAGTCATCGCTTCACGCGCGCTTTGGTGCGCATTCATCACAACATCGCGTATGAAGACGCTCAGGCGCAAATTGATAACGGGGAGGCGCCTGAGTTTCTCAACAACCTGTGGGCCGCCTGGAAGCTGCTGGCCGAAGCGCGCGCGAACCGTGATCCACTCGAACTGGATTTGCCCGAGCGGCGCGTGGTGCTGGGCGACGACGGCCAAATTGCGGAAATCGCGGTTCGCGAACGGCTCGACGCGCACCGCGTGGTGGAAGACTTCATGATCGCCGCCAACGTCGCCGCGGCCAAGGCGCTGGAAGCCAAGACCGCACCGGTGGTTTACCGTGTCCACGAACCGCCGAGCCGCGAAAAGCTCATCGCGCTGCGCGATTATCTGGTGACGATGGATCGCAAGCTAGCTTTGGGTCAGGTCATCACACCCAGCCTGTTCAACCGCATGCTCAAGGATGTGAGCGACGAGGCGGAAAAGGCGCAGGTGATGGAAGCCGTTCTGCGCACGCAAACGCAGGCGTATTACGGGCCAAACAACGCGGGCCACTTCGGGCTCTCGTTGGGGTCCTACGCGCATTTCACCAGCCCTATCCGCCGGTATTCGGATCTGCTGGTTCATCGCGCCTTGGTCGATGCCTACAAGTTGGAACAGCCCGAACCACCGGGGTCGCTGCCTCAAACGTCAGGGCTGTCAGACCGTGACCGCGACAATCTGCAACAGATTTCCGACGCGATAAGCGGCACCGAGCGGCGCGCGATGGAAGCCGAGCGCGACACGATTGATCGATACGTCGCGGCGTGGCTTTCAGGCCGGGTGGGCGAAACCTTCGACACGCGCATCACCGGGGTCCAGGCTTTCGGCTTCTTCGCCACGATTGTCGGGCTTGGCGGTGATGGACTGGTTCCGATTTCCACCCTTGGGCGCGAATACTTCCGCTATGACGAAGCGGCTCAAGCGCTCGTTGGTGAAGACAGCGGCACCCGCTACGGCTCCGGTGATCGGCTCAAACTGCAATTGGCCGAAGCCAATCCCCTAACAGGGGCGCTCAAGTTTGTGCCGGTGGATGCGGATGGTGATCCCATCGAACCGCGCGGCGGCGCGTCGCGCTCATCTGCGGGCACGAAAGGGATCAAGGGAGTCAAAGGCATTCGGTCGAAAGGAAAGTTCGCAACCGGGAAACGGGGCCGGCCAGGCAATATTCGGCATCAAGGGCGCCGTCGAAAGTAGATCGACGTTATGCCTCGACCGCGCTTTTGCCCTCGTCATAGTCGTGCGGGATGACGTATAAGGGGCAAGACAGCGCGCCGGCGTTGGCGGAGAAGTGCAGAACCAATGGGCCCGGATTGCTCCCTTTGGCCGCGCCCAAAACCAGCGCCGCGACTTCGGGGTGCTCTGCGAGAAATTCGGTCACGATCTTGGTCTGACTTCCGATCGCCACCGAGATGGTGGGCATGATGCCGCTTTCAGCAAACAGATTGCCCGCCACGCCGTGCGCCAGAACTTCGGCTCGGTCGCGGGCCTCCTGTTCGATGGTGGCTTGCACCGCGCCAAACGCGCTGAAGTTCTGCTGGGAGACGAGGGCGAGAATGTGCACCGCTCCGTTCACCGAAGCGGCACGGCGCGCAGCGAACCTCAACGCAGCGCGTGCCTCTTCGCTCTCATCCGTAATCACAAGGAAAGTGCGCATAGCTAGTTCCTCTCACCAATGGGGGAGACTGTCAAAATTTGCCATGTCGTCGCAACGCAGTCTCTTGCCCGGCATCATGAAATTCGCCAAATGAGACGCGGCGGCCATCGCCGGGAGGGATCATACATCATGCCGATCGAAATCCGGATGCCGGCTCTTTCTCCGACTATGGAGGAAGGGACCCTTGCGCGCTGGCTCATTAAGGTCGGGGATACGGTGAGCTCCGGCGACATCATGGCGGAGATTGAAACCGACAAGGCGACGATGGAATTCGAAGCCGTCGACGAAGGCGTCTTGGCTCAAATCCTGATCGACGAGGGCGCTGAAAACGTCGCGGTCGGGGATGTTATCGCATTGCTTGCCGAAGAGGGCGAGGATGTTTCCGAAGTAACGGCTAAGGCACCTGCGGCCGATGCGTCGCCGGCCCAGGGAGAAGCCGCCAAGCCATCGGAACCCGCTGCTCCGGCGTCTCAAGCAGACGATCGCGTAAAGGCATCACCGGTGGCCAAGCGGATCGCAAGCGCCAACGGCATCGACCTTGCAGGCATCGAAGGCACGGGGCCCGGAGGCAAAATTGTCAAAGCCGATGTTGAAAACGCAATGGGTGGAGGCGGGGCGGCCTCCGTCACCGGGGCGCATGCGGCGAGCGAGAGCCGCGGCGATCGCGTCATAGCATCGCCCTTGGCTAAGCGTATCGCGCAGGAAAAAGGCATCGACATCACCGAGGTTTCCGGCAGTGGCCCCGGCGGACGGATCATCGAGCGTGACGTCAAGAATTACGTTCCTTCTCAGAAGACGGCCACGCTTTCGACAGAACCTGTTGCGGCAGTCTCTCAGCCGGCTCCGGAGTTTGGAGCGCCTTACGACGAGGAGAAGGTCACCTCTGTGCGCAAGGTGATCGCGCGCCGTCTGACCGAGAGCAAGCAGACCGTCCCGCATTATTATCTCACCATGGATATCCGGCTCGATCCGCTGCTCAAGCTGCGCAGCGAATTGAACGCGGCGCTGGAACCCGATGGTGTCAAACTGTCGGTCAACGATCTGCTCATCAAGGCGCTGGCCCGGGCGCTGATCCGTGTGCCGGACTGCAATGTCAGCTTCCATGGCGACACCATGCGTCGCTATTCACGCGCGGATATCTCTGTTGCCGTAGCTGCGCCGAGCGGGCTGATCACACCCGTCATCACGGAGGCGGATACTAAGAGCCTTGCGGTGATCTCCAAGGAGATGAAAGAGCTTGCCGGCAAGGCGCGCGATGGCAAGCTGATGCCGCACGAATATCAGGGCGGCACGGCCAGCCTCTCCAACCTTGGCATGTACGGGATCAAGCAGTTCGACGCCGTCATCAATCCGCCGCAAGGTATGATCCTGGCGGTGGGCGCGGGTCAGCAGAGCCCTTACGTCATCGATGGAGAGCTGAGCGTGGCGACAGTCATGCACGCCAGCGGCAGTTTCGATCACCGAGCCATTGACGGCGCGCAAGGAGCCGAGCTGATGCAGGCGCTCAAAGAGCTGATTGAAACGCCCATGGGACTGGTGGTTTGATAATCAGACCTGTCGCCATTTTGGCTGTGATCTCCCTGCTTGGAGGCATAGCTGCATGGCTTCCGGTCACTTTTGCCTTCGAAACGGGCCCTGATTCTGTTTTGCCAAGATACTACACACTGAGATTTCTTCCTGTATCAATAGCTGGCTCGTTCGGGGTCGGCTTCCCGATTGCACTGACGGTTTATTTCTTGGCGCGCGAGCCACTGTCGCACTCCTTTAGTACCGTCCTGCTAATAGCGGTCCTCTCAAGTGTCGTCATTGCGCTTACGGCCGCCATTATTTTTGATGGTTCTGCGGCCTTGATATTCGGCGTACCCACCCTCTTTGCGACGTTAACCTACAGCGTTCTGGGCTGGTTCTGGATTCTACGTCCAATGCGCAATTCTATCGATAATCCTCCCCAGCAAAAGGAAATCGGCTGATGGCCAACACCTATGACGTTGTGGTTCTGGGCTCCGGCCCCGGTGGCTATGTGGCCGCCATTCGCTGCGCGCAACTTGGGCTTTCGACAGCTATTGTCGAGCGCGAGAACCTTGGTGGCATCTGTCTCAACTGGGGCTGCATCCCAACCAAGGCGATGCTGCGATCGGCCGAAATCTTTCACTATATGCACAACGCCAAGGACTACGGACTGGTCGCCAAAGAGATCGAAGCGGATCTTGATGCGATCGTGAAACGCAGCCGAGGGGTCGCTAAACAGCTCAATCAGGGCGTCGGGCACCTGATGAAGAAGAACAAGATCACCGTCCATATGGGGGAGGGCGTTCTGACCGGTCCCACCTCTCTGACGGTGACCAGTGACAAGGGCTCTGAAGAGCTTACCGCGAAACACGTGATCGTCGCGACTGGCGCGCGGGCCCGCGATCTGCCGTTTGCTCCCGCCGATGGAAAGCGCATTTGGACCTATCGCCATGCGATGGTGCCGCCAGAAATGCCCAGCAAGCTGCTGATCATTGGCTCGGGTGCAATTGGGATCGAGTTCGCCAGCTTTTACAACGACATTGGTGTCGATGTGACGGTGATCGAAATGCTCGATCGGATTGTGCCCGCCGAAGACGCCGACGTCTCCGCTTTCCTCGAGAAAGCGGTGGTCAAGCAGGGTATGACCGTGATGACCGGTGCTGGCGTCGAAGGCCTGGCGGTTTCCGCCAAGGGGGTCACGGCGAAGATAAAGGACAACTCAGGCGCGATCGCCGACCATGAATTCAGCCATGTGATCAGCGCCATCGGCATTGTTCCAAACACGGAAGACATCGGGATCGACACGCTCGTGGAAATGGATCGCGGGTTTATCCAGATTGATCCTTATGGCCGTACGAAAAGCGCGGGTCTTTGGGCGATTGGGGACTGCACACCGGGCCCATGGCTCGCGCACAAGGCCAGCCACGAAGGCGTGACCTGCGCGGAAGCTATCGCGCAGGAGTTGGGCAATAACGAGGTTCACCCGCACGCTATGGATCGCAATGCGATCCCTGGGTGCACCTATTGCCACCCCCAAGTGGCCAGCGTCGGTTTGACGGAGGCGAAGGCCAAGGAAGCGGGCTATTCAGTCAAGGTCGGCAGCTTTCCCTTTATCGGTAACGGCAAAGCCATCGCGCTGGGCGAGGCGGAAGGCTTCATCAAGACCGTGTTCGACGAGGCGACCGGCGAGCTGCTTGGCGCGCATATGGTGGGGGCGGAAGTGACCGAATTGATCCAGGGATACACAATCGGCAAGACTCTGGAGACCACAGAGGCCGAGCTCATGCAGGCGGTTTTCCCGCATCCCACTCTTTCGGAAATGATGCACGAAAGCGTGCTCGACGCATACGGGCGGGCGCTGCATTTCTAGCCTCGCGCAGCCCCATGCGGCCACGCAAACCATTCGGTTTTACCTAGCCGACAGGATATGCTACAAAATTCGAAGTGAATTTAACCGTGGTACTTTCAATGCTTGCTTCACGCCTTCTCGCACTTTCAGTTGCGTCTCTCGCGCTGTCCACGCCGACCTTGGCCTGCAATCTGCACGCTCCGGGTCAAATGGGTGGTTTTCACCGGTACAACCCCTTTGCCTCAGCCTTGCAGCAAATGCCGCCTGCATCTCGGACTGCTCTGGCCAAAGCAGAGAGCGGTACGGGTAAGGCCGAGCAGACTGTCAAGAAAGAGCGGGAAGATAAGCGCCGTCAGAAGGTTCTTGAAGAAGCGGCGGACGACAAGGAAAACGCCGTCGAAGACCTGCGCTCTGGCGCCCAGGGCAGAGGCGCCCTTAAGTAAAAATGCAACTCGCCGTTGACGGGATTGGCCTTTCTTACGAGGGCCGCTCTGTCCTTCAGGACGTCTCATTCACCCTCGATACGAGCGAGAGCGCGCTTCTGCTGGGTCCCTCGGGTTCCGGCAAATCAAGCCTTCTCAACATCATTTGCGGATTGCAGCGTCCTGGTCAGGGCCGCGTCACGTTGGGCGAGGATGCGGTCACTGCCGCCAGTTCTTCCCCTTCAGGGGACGAGGTTCGTCGGCGACATATGGGTGTTGTGTTTCAGACGCTGAGACTTGTCTCAGCTCTGAGCGTCAAAGCTAATCTATTGCTGGCGCAAAAACTGCAGAACGGCGCTCATGATACCGCTCTGGTGGACAACACTCTGGAGCAACTGGATATCGCACATCGAGCGCATGCGCGACCGTTTGAGCTCAGCCAAGGCGAGGCGCAACGTGCGGCTATCGCGCGGGCGTTGGTTGTTAAACCGACGCTATTGATAGCTGATGAGCCGACATCGGCATTGGACACGGCAAACACGGAGAAAGTGGCCCACCTCCTGTTGGAGCTCGCAGGAAAGGCTGGCGCTTCCCTTTTGGTCGCCACGCATGATGACCGTCTAAAGCCGTATTTCAAACAAACGATGACGCTAGATCAAGGGCGGTTGGCGACATGATTTCTCTCGCTTTGGCCTATTTGCGAGATCGCCCTTTGACCACGCTGTTGAATGTGGTCTTGCTGGCTATTTCGGTCGCCATGCTCGTCTTGCTCTTGCAGCTCGGCGCGCAAGCGAACGACCGGTTTGAGCGTGACGCCAAAGGGATCGACCTTGTCGTCGGGGCAAAAGGCTCGCCGCTTCAACTTATTCTATCGAGCGTCTTCCATGTCGATCAGCCGACGGGCAATGTACCCTTTTCCAGTTTGGGGCTTCTTCGGCGTGACCCGGCGGTTTCGAGGGCTGTTCCTCTTGCGCTGGGTGACAACTTTCGTGGGTATCGGATTGTTGGAACCGATGAGAGTTTTGCAGATCTTTACGGGACTGGAATTGCCTCAGGCCGTTCTTTTGAAGGCCTGAATGAGGCGGTTTTGGGGTCGAGAGTTGCGGCTGAAACAGGCGCCAGGATTGGTCAGCTCTTTGTCGGAAGCCATGGGTTGGAGGCGGATGGCTCGGGCGATCAAGGGCACGCGCATGCTCCGTTTGAGACCGTCGGTATTTTGGAGGAGACGGGGACTGTGGCTGATCGTTTGATCCTGACCTCGTATCAAACCGTGTGGGATGTTCATGGAATCGACCACGACTACAGCCACGACGAACACGATGGGCACGATCACGGCACACATGACCACGAGGATGACGACCACATCGATGAGGCCCAAACAGATGGCGCGCCCGCAGCCGGTTCAGGGCCGCAGATACTCCAAGTCGAAGGCAATGGGCTGGAACAGGAACTGACCGCTCTATTGGTGACCTACCGCAACGCGTCGGGCGCGATCCGAATACCTTCGCTGATCAACAGGCAGACCGAAATGCAGTCCGCCGTTCCGGCGACCGAGACAGCGCGTTTGCTCTCTCTTCTTGGCGCAAGCCTTGAAGGCATACGCATCTTCGCTTGGCTTCTCGCGGTTACCGGCGGGCTCGCCATATTTGTCGCTTTGCTCAATATGGCGCGGACGCGAGAGGGCGATTTGGCGCTGCTGCGCGTTATGGGCGCAAGCCGCGTTCAGGTCTTCGCAACAGTAGTTATGGAAGGGGTGATCACCGCGGCCATAGGCGCGATTCTAGGTTGGGTCAGCGCCCATCTTGCGATTATGGCCGCGCGTGCCAACTTTGCCACCTTGTCGGATTTGGGCTTACAAGCGTGGCGGTTTGGTGCGGCGGAAGTGGCGTTAATGCTGAGTGTTGTGGCTATAGGAGCGCTAGCCGCTCTGCTGCCAGCTTGGCGGGTGTACAAGATTGACCCAGCGAAAGTGCTGGCCCGCACATGAGTGAACGAGGTTTAGAGTGAAGTCCCTTTTTGCAATGCGCGTTGTCGCGATAGCCGCCGCTCTTGGCAGCTTATCAGTGAGCGCGAATGTATCTTTGAGCGCGCAAGTTCCAGACCCAAAGGCTGGACCGCCCATTGAAGATATTTGGAAACCGGCGGCGACGCCGAAGGGTGGTATCTCGTGGAAGACGCTGGAGGCCACTGGCGAGACGACCCGGCGTGATGAGCAAGGGTATATCCTGTCGAAACCGCTCTTTACCCCGGCTGTCAAAAAGCTTGCGGGAAAGCGGATCAAAGTCGCGGGTTGGATGATGCCACTAGACAACGGATCCACTCAGAAAAGGTTTGTCCTATTGGGGTATCCCCCGGGCTGTCCCTTCCATTTTCACGCAGCTCCCAACCAGTTTATTGAGGTGCTAGCCGACACACCATTTGAGACCGACGAAACCAACGTCCACATTGTGAGCGGTGTTCTGGAGCTAACGGGATATGACGAAAGCGGCATTTTTTACCGTCTGAAGGCTTCGAAACCGGCCTGAGATCATTCAGCGCTTATAGAAGTGCTTGACCTCGCTCATTTGGTCGTCTCATTGCCTCACTTCAACTGTCGCACATAACAGCGTGGCCTTACCGCGCGCCATAATGGAAACTCCCAAATGATCTTGACCCGCTTGGCACCGCTCGGCCTTTTGGTTGGAGCCGCTTTGGCCGCGCCACTTTCAGCCAAAGAGGGCATGTACACACCCGATCAGCTGCAGGAGATAAGCGACCAGCTCGAAGAAGCGGGATTGGAACTGGATCCAGCGTCGCTATCGGATCTTACAAGCTTTCCGATGGGCGCGGTCGTCTCACTTGGCGGGTGTTCGGCGAGCTTTGTCTCTCCCGAAGGCTTGGTGGTCACAAATCACCACTGCGCGCGCGGTTCGGTGCAATTCAACTCCACCGCTGAGAACAACTATCTCGAGAACGGTTTCCTCGCCAATACCAAGGGGGACGAGCTGCCCGCCGCTCCCGGCTCACGTGTCTACGTGACCACCGAGGTATCCGACGTTACCGATCAGATGCGCGAAGGCACCGAGGATTTGGAGCCGTTGGCGCGCTATGAGCTCGTGCAACAGCGCCGCAAAGATATTATTGCGGGTTGCGAAGAAGCCGCCGGCTACCGCTGCCAGGTCTCCGGCTTTTACGGAGGCGCGCAGTACAAGTTGATCAAACGCCTCGAAGTGCGCGATGTGCGCCTTGTTTACGCGCCAGCGGACAGCATCGGTAAGTATGGCGGCGACATCGACAATTGGCAGTGGCCCCGGCACACGGGCGATTTCGCCTTCTACCGCGCTTATGTGGCGCCGGATGGCTCCGCTGCGGACTTTAGCGAAGACAACATCCCCTACGCGCCGGAGCACCACCTGAAGGTGAGCGCCAAAGGCGTGGCCGATGGCGATTTCGTTATGGTCGCGGGATACCCTGGAAGAACAAGTCGCTACACGCTCTTGGCAGACGTGGAGAACACTTTTGAGTGGAACTATCCTACCTTCCAGAAACTGATCGAGGATTGGATAGCTGCGATTGAAACGGCTGCGCCGGAGGGCTCGGACGCGCGCGTGAAGTATGAGAGCCTGCTGGCGGGACTCAACAACTACGAAAAGAACTTGCGTGGGCAAATGGACGGCGCGCGCCGTGTTGGTCTGGTGGACCGTCGCCGCGCCCGCGAGGCCGATCTAGGGGAGTGGATCGCGGCTGACGCTTCGCGCGCCGAATATGGCACGGCGATCGCGGCGCTTGCCGAGCTTTCAGAAGAGAGCGCTCAGGCCTCGCGGACGAACTTCTGGTACGGCAATGTCGGGCGTGCGTCGCTCTTTGGGGCTGCTCGGCGTCTTTATCGCCTTTCCAAGGAAAACGAGAAGCCCAACGCGGAGCGTGAGAGCGGCTATCAAGAACGCGATATGACGTTCTTCGAGCAAAGTATGCAGGCGATTGACCGCCGTTATGATGCGAGTGTCGACAAGGCCGTTTGGACGCTGTTTTTGACCGGCTACCTCGCGCAACCCATGGATGAGCGCGTGCCACAACTTGATGAGGCGATGGGCTTTACCGCGGAAACGACCGCTGAGGATCTGCCAGAACTGCTTGAGACCTTTTACGCGAATACAACGCTGGGCGGTGTCGAAACGCGTCTTGCGCTCATGGAGGCTTCGCCAGGAGACTTCGAAGCGAGCGATGATCCGTTTATCAAGCTTGCAGTGGCGATGTACGATTACGGCTTTCAGCTCGAGACCGAGAGCAAGACGCGGGCAGGTCGCTCGCTGGCTCTGCGCCCCGCTTATATGGAAGCCATTACAGCTTGGCAGAAGGAGCAGGGCGTTCTCGCCTATCCGGACGCCAACAGCACTCTGCGCGTAACGTTCGGCAATGTGCTGGGCGGGTCACCGGCTGATGGCCTGATTTATGCGCCCTTCACGACGCTCGAAGGCATCAGCGCGAAGGACACGGGTGAAGATCCGTTCAACGCGCCCAAGCGCCAACTCGAATTGATCGAAGCGGCGGACTATGGTGACTATGTGTTTGAAGCGGTGAAATCGGTTCCGGTGAACTACCTTTCCGACCTCGACGTGACGGGCGGCAACAGCGGTTCGGCTACACTGAACGCCAAGGGCGAACTGGTTGGGCTCCTCTTTGACGGCACCTATGAGAGCATCAATTCCGACTGGGATTTTGACCCGCGTACGACCCGCTCGATCCATGTCGACACGCGGTACATGCTGTGGGTGATGGAAAAAGTCGATGGCGCTGCGGCTCTAATCGACGAAATGAACGTTGTGACCGAATAAGGCCGTATTCTACGCGCTAATCTCAAGACCAAATCAAGGAAAATCCTTTGAGACTGATTGCATTTGTGCTCGCCTTTTTCGTCGCGCTGCCTGCCTACGCGCAGGGAATCCAGCAGACCAAAGGTAACTTTGAAGACAAGTTCCGTCAGCTCGACGAGGTGCTTCCCGATCCCAACGTCTATCGAAACGCCTCGGGTGCTCCTGGACATCAGTATTGGCAGCAGCAGGCCGACTACAAGATCGTCGCCGATCTCGATGAAAACAATCGCCGTCTGACGGCCAAGGCCACGATTACGTACAAGAACAACTCTCCCGATACTCTGCCGTGGATCTGGCTTCAGCTTGACCAGAACATCTTCAAGAAAGATTCGATGGCCGAGCTCACGCAAACGTTCGGCGGGCCCGGTCGCCGTGGACCGGCTGTCAACGCCGCCAGCGGCGGAGCGCCAGCGCGTCTTTCCATGGAAGAACTGCGGCGTCAGCAGGCCATGGAGAACGATCCCTATGGTTATGACATCACCCGCGTTTCGCTGAGCAACGGTCGCGAACTCTCCCACACCATTGTCGGCACATTGATGCGCATTGATTTGGCGAGCCCGCTGCGCCCCGGTCAAAGCGTGAGCTTCAATATCGACTGGGCCTTCAACATCGTCGAAGAGAATGTGATCTTTGCGCGTTCCGGATACGAGCATTTCCCAGACGACGAGCGGGAAGGCGGCAACGATATTTTCCTGTTTGCCCAGTGGTTCCCGCGTCTGGTTGCCTATTCGGACTACGAAGGCTGGCATAATAAGGAATTTCTAGGTCGCGGCGAGTTCACGCTCGAATTTGGCAATTACGACGTGACGATGAACGTGCCCAACGATCATATCGTCTCGTCCACAGGTGTTCTGACCAACCCAACCTCCGTGCTGACGTCGACGCAGCGTCAAAGGCTGGCCCAGGCGCGCAACGCCGACGCTCCGGTCTTCATTGTCACGCCCGGAGAAGCGCTCGCGAACGAAAGCAGCAACCCGACTGGAACTAAAACCTGGCGCTACACCGCGCAGAACGTGCGCGACTTTGCGTGGGCGACGAGCCGCAAATTCGCCTGGGATGCGCAGGGCCACAAGCAGCCGGGCGCCCAGAACGAGACCGTGATGGCGATGTCCTTTTATCCGAAGGAAGGTGGCGAGCTGTGGAGCAAGTATTCCACTGCTGCCGTGGTCCACACGATGAAGGTCTATTCGCGGTTCAGCTTCGATTATCCGTATCCCACCGCGCAATCGGTCAACGGGCCCGTGGGCGGCATGGAGTATCCGATGATTACCTTTAACGGCCCGCGCACCACCTTGAACGACGATGGGTCGCGCACCTATTCGCTCAGCGAGAAAGTGTTCCTAGTGGGTGTCGTGATCCACGAAGTGGGCCACATCTACTTCCCGATGACGGTCAACACGGATGAGCGTCAATGGACGTGGATGGACGAAGGTATAAATTCCTTCCTCGATAGCGTCGCGGGCTATGAGTGGGACCCGAATATGCCGTTCACCCGCAGCCTTCCGCGCGATTTGATCCCGTATATGACCTCGACCAATCAGGTCCCGATCATGACTCAGTCAGACAGTGTTCTGAACCTCGGCCCGAACGCCTATGGAAAGCCTTCGGCGGCCTACCATATCCTGCGTGATACCATCATTGGCCGCGAACGCTTTGACTTTGCGATGCGCCAATACGCGCGCCGCTGGAAGTTCAAGCGCCCGACCCCGGCGGATTTCTTCCGCACAATCGAAGAGGCCTCAGGCACCGATCTCGATTGGTTCTGGCGCGGATGGTTCTACACCACCGATCACGTCGATATCTCGCTCGACACAATCCATAAACTGCGCCTCGACACTCAAAACCCTGATATCGATCTTTCGCGCCGGCGCGACGAGTTGGCGGGAGAGCCGGAGAAAGTCGGCGTCCGCCTCAACCGCGAACAAGGTCTCCCCATCTGGGTTCTGGAGAATCCCGGCGTGACCGATTTCTACGACGAGTACGACCAGTTTACCGTCACTCCCAAGGATACCAAGAGCTACGAGAGCTTTCTGGAAGGCCTTGAAGGCTGGGAGCGCGAGGTTTTCGACCGCGCGGTGGAAGAGGATAAGAACTACTACGTTCTCAACTTCTCCAACAAAGGCGGTTTGGTGATGCCCATCATCCTTGGTCTGACCTTTGCCGACGGCACGAGCGAACGGATGTACATCCCGGCGGAAATCTGGCGTCGCAATTCGCGCAACGTCAGCAAGCTGTTGGTGTTCGACAAAGCTAAAGAGTTGGCATCGGTTGAAGTTGATCCGAATTGGGAAACCGCGGACGCCGATATCTCCAACAATCACTACCCCCGCCAGATCATCGACAGCCGCGTGGAAGCGTTCAAACGCTCCGCGCCGACGTCCCGGACTGGCCGTGATTTGATGGCGGAAGTGCTGGTCGTTGAGGAAGAGGAGACGGAGGGCTCTGAATGATCAGGGCCCTCGCTTACTTCCTTGCTTTTCTAACTGCGACTTTCTCTGGACTAGCCGCCGCCCATCAACAGAAGATCACGTTATCGACGGTCGCGCATAACGATCGCACGGGGCTCCTTGAAGTGGTGCATCGCGTACCACTTCACGACGCCGAGCACGCGCTAGAAGCTCAAGGTGTGCGTGCACCTGATATCGTCAACAATCTAGAAAACCGCCGTGCAGTCGCGCGATATGTTGCGGCGCGATTTTCTGTGGCTCTAGACGGTGAACCAATCGCGTTCACTCTACTTGGCACGGAGATAGAAGGCGGTCGATTGGTCGTCTATCAGGAGGCAAAGTCCCCGGGGCCTCAATCAACCCTCTCAATCCGCTCGCAGATATTGACCGACGTTTGGGCCAAGCAGGAAAACCGGGTTAATTTGGGCACGGGTACCGAAGTTGATACCCTTATCTTCACCGCTGGAGATCCTGCCAAAGCGGCGGTGCTGCCGTAGGCCCGTCTTTGCAGCTTAGCAGTGCTCAGTCTTGGGAGCGAAGACTTAGGAGCCGTTGGCGGACAGGGTGGGATTCGAACCCACGAAGGGCTTGCACCCTTGCCGGTTTTCAAGACCGGTGCATTCAACCGCTCTGCCACCTGTCCGCGCCCGAACCCGTTAGCGAGGCAAGTGATCGCACTCAACCCCGCGTGTGCTTTGGTGGCCTTGGCCCTTACCAAGAAATGTGCAAGTCGGTGTTTATGACCCGTGTTTTTCAGACATTTCTTGTCATCGCTTACGCCTTGTCTTTGGGCATCGCTTCAACAACGATCGCGAAAGCTCAGTCAGCGCCTAGCGCGCGCGACGGGATCGCTTTTGACGCTTATCTGGAGCTCTTGAAGGCACGTGCCCGCGCTGAAGGCGTGAAAGAAACGACGTTGGACCGGATGACGAAAGGGCTAACGCCCAACGCCCGTGTCATTCGCTTGGATCAAGGGCAACCAGGTAAGCCAACCAAGAGAGGCTATCCTGATCTCGCGCCCTACATTGCAACGCACGTCAACTCAGCGCGGATTTCAGGCGGGCAACGCGTCTATCGGGACAACAGGTCGATCCTCCTTCGGACCGAGCGCGAAACGGGGGTGCCCGCATCCATCATCGTCGCGATATTCGGCCATGAGACGAGCTACGGGCGTATCAAGGGCGGCTTCGACCTTTCGCGATCCTTGGCCACCTTGGCTTGGGAAGGGCGTCGCCGCGAGCTCTTCGCAGGCGAGTGGGTGGCTTTGATGCAAGTGGCCGAACGCGGGTTTACGCGTGAACAGCTTGTCGGCAGCTATGCGGGAGCTTTTGGCAATCCCCAATTCCTTCCCTCGGTCTATTTGCGTCTCGCCAGCGATGGCGACGGAGACGGGCGCGCAAACATCTTTACGAACCGAGCGGACACGTTTGCATCCATTGCCGCCTATTTCAAAGACGCGGGATGGCGGTCCGGCCAGCCCTGGGGTGTTCGAGCGAGCCTGCCACCAGGCTTCAACGTTGACGCCTACAAAACGAAACTCACCGCTCAGGTTTGCCCGAGGGTGCACGAAAGGCACAGCCAATGGAAAACGGTGCGCGAATGGCGGGGGCTGGGCGTTGAGCCCAGCAGGGTCCTGCCGGATGACACGCTCGTATCGCTGTTCCAACCCGACGGGCCGGGGAAACCCGCGTGGCTTCTGACCGGGAATTACCGGGTCATCTTGGAATACAATTGCTCAAACTATTACGCGATGAGTGTGGGACTTTTGGCCGATGAAATCGTGAACTGATCCACGCCATTGGGTCGCCTCGGCTTTGAAAAGAGCCTATGCGAGAACAGATGCGTGACCTTTCCAATACGGCTTGCGGCGCTCTTGCGTTGGCCTTCACTCTTCTTTGGACGTCCGCGGCGGCGTCGCAGGCGCCCAAAGAGCCGCAAGATGTAATCGAAGCTGGTATCCCGATTGCGCTTCTAGTCGACGCGTCGAATGGCCAGGTGCTCTTCGAACGCAACGCGACGAGACGATTTGTGCCCGCGTCGATCACAAAGGCCATGACGCTGTACACCGCATTCGAATTGCTCGACGCTGGCGAAATGGGCCTCCAACAATCGCTCACAGTCGATCCAGATGTATGGGCACAGTGGGGAGGGAAGGGCTCCACAATGTTTCTCAACGCAAATGAGCGTGTTCCGCTGCCCGACATACTGACGGGTATTGCGACTGTTTCCGCTAACGATGGAGCGGCTGTTCTTGCGCAGCAGGCTGCCGGCTCGGCGTCAGCCTGGACGGCCTTAATGAACAGCAAGGCCCGAAGCATCGGGATGACGCAGAGCTCATTTGGAACGCCGAACGGGTGGCCCGACGAAGGCTATACCTTCACCAACGCGCAGGATCTGGGCACACTTGGCGCGGCCCTATTTCGCGACCACCCGCAGAAATGTGCGCGGTTCATCGGACGGCCGAACTTCCGATATCAGAACATAACACAGAGCAACCATGATCCTATCACCGGTAAAGTCGAAGGAGCTGACGGGATCAAAACAGGATACACCAATGAAGCGGGTTTTGGGTTCTTGGGGACCGCCAAGCGGGACGGAAAACGTCTCGTGATGGTGATCGCCGGCGCCAATAGGAGTAATGAACGCAATCGAGCGGCGCGCGATCTTATCGAATGGGGTTTTGCGGCTTTTAGCTACATTCCGTTGTTTTCGCGGGGCGATATAGTTGGAGAGGCTCGTGTGCAGGGCGGTTCGTCGCGATCGCTTCCGCTTGTGGTCGATCGGAATACGGGCCTGAACCTGCCCAAAGGAACAGGGCAAGGTGTCGAATTGAAGATCGAATATGATGGACCGCTCCGCGCGCCAATTGCACAAGGCGATGAAGTGGCACGGCTGCGCATATTGGGACCAAGAATCCCGGAGGCAAGTATACCTCTATACGCCGGAGAGACTATCGCACCGGCAGGATTCTTCGACCGTGTCACGAATGCAATTTCCAGTTGGCTGCCGTGAGTGAAGCTGCTTCAAAAGGCCGCTTCATTGCATTTGAGGGCGGCGAAGGCGCTGGGAAATCAACCCAGGCGCGAATGTTGGCAGGGGCGCTAGAGCGCCTTGGTCTCGAAGTTGATGTAACCCGGGAGCCGGGTGGAACTCCAGGCGCGGAAGCGATCCGCAAGCTCCTGCTCGATCCACCATTAGACACGGCGTGGGGGCCGAACGCCGAAGCTTTGCTCTTTGCCGCGGCACGATCCGATCATGTTGCGCAGCGCATTCGTCCCGCGCTTGAAAAAGGAGCGTGGGTTATTTGCGATCGCTTTGTTGATTCCAGTCGAGCGTATCAAGGAGGGGCCGGGGGACTGGGCGATGACGCCATCACGTCGCTACACGCCTTTGGTAGCGCGGCGCTAAGGCCCGATTTGACCATTCTTCTGACTGTCGATGAGTACGCCGCCGCGAATCGGCTGCAGCAACGTGACGGGGGTGAAACTGATGCAATTGGTGGCCGCAGCGCTGTTTATCATGCAAGCGTTGCCGCCGCTTTTCGAGCGCTCGCAGATAGGGATCCAGACGGTTTCGCTGTGATCGACGGTGATGGCTTGCCGGAAGAGGTGCACGCACGGATCCTCGAGGCGATCGATAGTCGGCTAGGAACACCGTCCGCGTGACCGATTGGCCTAACCATGAAACGCCGTGGCGCGAGTGGCGCAGCGCAATGCAAAGCGTTCGGATGCACCATGCGTGGATCCTCGCGGGCAAAAGCGGGTTGGGAAAAACCGAATTCGCCCGATTGGCTGCCCGCGAGTTGGTCGAAGAGTTTGGTGTTCCTCAGCCTACCGATCATCCTGACATTATTGAGGTCACTTTTGGTCCGAAGGACGACAAAGAGGAACGAAAGCGGGAAAACGGAAAGCCGTACGAGTTTTCAAAAGTCATTCGGGTGCGTGAAGTCCGCGCGATCCAAAAGCGTCTGACAACTCGGCCGACCTTGGGCGATCGGCGAGTGGTTATCATTCAGCCCGTCGACGAAATGAACCGTGAGGCGGCCAACGCTCTGCTTAAGAGCCTTGAAGAGCCCCCAAAGGGTACTTTCTTCATCCTCGTAACGCACAAACCGTCGCGCCTTCTTCCCACCATTCGTTCGCGGTGCCGTGTTCTGCGTTTCACAACACTAAGCAATGCGGAACTCTCGGAAATGCTCGCAGGCGAGGGTGTCTCGCCCGGGGAGGCTGTCTTAAGTGCCGCCAGTGGCTCGTACGGTTCGGCGGTGCGCTTTATGGGCGAGGACTTGGCACCGATCGCACAGATTATGGAGCGAATGCTCAAATCCGGAGACCCGGGTTTTGCAGGCCGATCCGAATTGACAACGCTGATTGGGCCACGCGCAAGTCGAGAAAGACTTGAAGCTGTTTTCGAACTTGCGCAGACGCTGACGGCCCAGATGGCCAAATCGACTGAAGACTCATCACTGTGCGTCGCTTGTATCGATGGCTATTCGCAGTTGGTGAGATTGGCAGCGCAGGCGCCATCGCACAATTTCGATCCCGGTCTGCTAAGCCTCGAAATCGGCACCTTGCTAGTCTCGGCTCACGCCGCTAGCGAACCTGCCCATGGCGCACGCTGAGCAGACCCCTTATTACATCACCACGGCGATCAGTTACCCGAACGGGAAACCGCATATTGGCCACGCCTACGAAGCGATTGCAGCCGATGTTATGGCCCGCTTTCAGCGCTTGCGAGGCCGCAAGGTGCGGTTCCAGACCGGCACCGATGAACACGGCCTCAAAATGGCGCGCAAGGCGGAGGAACAGGGCCGTACGGCGCGCGATTTGGCCGACGAGATGGCAGGGTACTTTCAGGAGATGTGCGCCGCTCTGAACGTGTCGCACGATCGCTTCATCCGTACTGTAGAAGAGGACCACCACCGCGCCAGCCAGGCGATCTGGCGGCGCATGGAGGAGGCGGGTGATCTCTACCTCGATCGATACGAGGGTTGGTACTCGGTGCGCGACGAGGCGTATTACGACGAAAGCGAACTTGTCGAAGGGGAGGGGGGCGAAAAGCTCTCTCCGCAAGGCACCCCGGTCGAATGGACCGTTGAAGAGAGCTGGTTTTTCCGCCTGTCCAAATTTCAGGATCGCGTTTTGGAATGGCTCAAAGCGCCTGGTAATGTCGAACCCGCCAGTCGCCGCAACGAGATGATCGCCTTTGTCGAGCAGGGTCTGCGCGATCTCTCGGTCAGTCGCACCAGTTTTGATTGGGGTGTAAAGGTGCCCGGTTCCGACAATCACGTGATGTATGTCTGGGTGGACGCATTGACCAATTACCTGACGGGTTTGGGATTTCCGGATGAAACCGAGAATATGCGCCATTTCTGGCCTGCGGACCTGCACCTGATCGGCAAAGACATCGTGCGTTTTCATACGATTTACTGGCCAGCCTTTCTGATGAGCGCGGACCTGCCTTTGCCGAAGGCAGTGTTTGGCCACGGCTTCCTTCTTGCCAGGGGCGGGGAGAAAATGAGCAAAAGCCTCGGCAATGTCGTTGACCCTCTTGATCTAGCAGAGACTTTTGGCGTTGACGCCGTGCGTTACTTCCTGATGCGTGAAGTCGCGTTTGGACAAGACGGCAGCTACTCACCCGAAGCGATTGTGACGCGCGCCAACGCAGAACTTGCAAACAGCTTTGGCAATTTGGCTCAGCGCACTTTGTCCATGATTTTCAAGAATATGGACGGGCGGCTCGCATTGTTCGAAACCGCTGACTCGGATGATAAGCTACTGGCCGAAGTCGCCGAAGCTTGCGGCAATCTGTTGCCCAACGAATTCGAGAAGCTGGCATTCTCAAGCGGTATTGAGGCGTGGATGCGCTCGGTCTACGCCTGCAATCAATATGTCGATGAACAAGCCCCATGGACCCTCAAGAAGACCGATCCCGAGCGCATGAAGGTGGTGCTTCAAACGCTCTTCGTCGCTCTCCGCGATCTCGCGATAGCGATCCAACCCGTTGTGCCCGAGAAAGCGGCGGTGCTGCTCGGTCAGATGGGCGTCCCGGCCGATGAGCGCGATTACGCCAATCTGAGCGACACTGACTGGTTTTCTCGCCTCGTCGAAAGCGGCTTCACGCTCGAAAAGCCCCAAGGGGTCTTCCCGCGTCTGGAACTGCCTGCAGAGGCTGAGGGTTAATCCATCATGCTGATCGATAGCCACTGCCACCTGGAGTATAAGGGGCTGGTCGAAGACCAGGCCGGCGTGTTGACGCGCGCTCGCGAAGCGGGGGTGGGGGCCTTCCTCAACATTTCCACGAAAACAAGCGAGTGGCAGCAAGTTGTGGCCACGGCCAATCGGGAGCCGGATGTCTTCGCGAGCGTCGGGATACACCCGCACGAAGCCGACAACCACGCAGATTTGGGGCGCGCGGCGCTGTTGGACGCAAGCGAAGATCCGCGTGTTATCGGAATCGGTGAGAGCGGACTGGACTATTACTACGACTACTCCGACCGCGACGTTCAAAAGAGCCTGTTCCGTATGCACATTGGCGTTGCCCGCGAGACCGGCCTTCCGATCATTATTCACACCCGCGACGCCGAGGATGACACTTACCAAATTCTGGCTGAAGAAATGGAGAAGGGCGCCTTTCCCGCTTTGATCCATTGCTTCACAGCATCGCAGGAATTTGGGGTGAAGGTGCTGGAGCTGGGGCTTACCATCTCGATTTCAGGCATTGTAACGTTCAAGAACGCCAAATCGCTTCAAGAGACCGCCGCGAAAGTGCCGGAAGATCGCCTGCTGGTGGAAACCGATAGTCCCTTTCTGGCTCCGGTACCGCACCGCGGAAAACCGTGTGAGCCCGCCTATGTGGCTGACACCGCGCGCTTCGTTGCGGATTTGCGGGACGTCGAATTTGAGCGGCTTGCGGAGCGAACAAGCGCCAATTTTAAAAAGCTATTCTCCAAAGCGGCTTTGTGAGCGTGCGGGCATGAAGGTCACGCTCCTAGGCTCGGGCACTTCCACTGGAGTACCTCGGATCGGTGGTGAAGATGGTACGGGCGATTGGGGTCTTTGCGATCCGCAAGAACCAAGGAATCGGCGGACCCGGGTTTCCGTTCTCATAGAGAGCGATGAAGGCTCGAGGCTCCTTATCGACACGTCATCCGATTGCCGGGCCCAACTTTTGGCCAACCGCATCAGTCGTATTGACGGGGTTTTTTGGACTCATGATCATGCAGATCACTGCCATGGGATCGATGACCTGCGAGTTCTTAGATACGGGCGCGGAGGGCCAATTCCTGGGTATGCTCATACGGAAGTGGTTCGGCGTCTGCGCCAACGTTTCGGGTATGTTTTCGCCGGTCAAGATGGGTATGCGACTATCGTCACGCTTGAGACACTCGATCGATTGAAGATAATATCCGGGTTCCGAGTTGATTGGTGCCAAATGGAACATGGCCCCGGTGAGACGACCGCCTTCCGCTTCGAAGCAGATGGAAAGTCAATTGTCTACGCGACCGATTACAACGCCATTTCAAACGACATGATCGACCTGTGCTGGGATGCGGATGTGTTGGTGAGCGACTGTTTGCGGCGCGAGCCACATCCATCGCACGCGCATCTCGATCTTGCGCTTGAGCTAGGCGAACGTTCCGGTGCTAAGTGTTTGGTGTTGAGCCATCTCGACAAAAGCATGGACTACCGCACACTATGTGGCGAAGTCTCAGACCATGTTGTGGTCGGGTATGATGGTTTGGAGGTGCATGCGTGACAGACACTGCGATTGTTTCCTTGATAGCGATGCTCGGGTGGCTGCTTGTCGTTGGTATGGGTTTCGCTTCATTTAGGCTGAGCTGGGGTAAGACAGCGCAACTTGCTCTTGTGTGGGTTGCGATTATCGGAGGTTTGTTCCTTCTCTCGCGGCTGCTCGGTTTGAGCTTTTGAGAGGCTTTGGTTGAGTAAAGGGGTATGGCAGGGTGTGTTCTCAGATGAAGCACCAGCCATCCCTAATTTAACATAATATATATTATCCATCTATTGCGTAGGCTTTGTCACAATGAACGAAACCGCCTCCAAATCACAGATCGACCGCCTCCTCTCGATCATGGCGCAACTCCGGAACCCGAATGGCGGCTGTGAATGGGATCTAGCTCAAACCTTTGAAAGCATCTCCCCGTATACCATTGAAGAAGCATACGAAGTTGCTGATGCGATCGAACGTGGCGATATGGCCGATCTTCGCGGTGAACTTGGAGATTTGCTGCTTCAGGTCGTCTTTCACGCACGCATGGCTGAAGAAGCCGGTGACTTCGCTTTCGAAGATGTGGCGCGCGCGATCTCCGACAAAATGGAGCTCCGCCACCCTCATATCTTCGGCTCCGAAAATGGACAGATGAACACGGCGCGGTGGGAAGATATCAAGGCTGCCGAACGCGAAGCCGAAGGCGCTACCAGCGCGATGGATGGCGTTGCGAAAGCGCTCCCAGCCTTGTCGCGCTCTGAAAAGCTGCAGAAACGAGCCGCGCGCGCGGGGTTTGATTGGCCTGAAATCAATGGACCAATGGCAAAACTTCAGGAAGAACTTGAAGAGCTCGACGAAGCGAGATCAGCCTCCGAGAGGCTATTGGAGGCGGGCGATGTCCTGTTTGTCGCGGTCAACATTATTCGCCACTACGGCGTTGATCCCGAGCAGGCTCTAAAGGCTTCAAACGCCAAATTCGAACGCCGCTTTCGCGATATGGAGGCACTTGCCGCAGCCGAAGGACATGACTTCGAGCGGCTCGACCTTCACACCCAGGAAGAATACTGGCAACGTGTGAAATTCGCCGAAGATGGCTAGAAAACCGGCCTAAAGCGCCGCGTATTGGCCCAACTCTTTCGGATTCAGGCGCACGGTAAAAGTCCTTTGGGGCCCCTCATCACCCTCGCCCGCGTCTTCTTCCAGCAGAATATCGCCGTGAGCGTGCAACCATGCAATGCGCCGCCCGTCGCTTACAGGCAGGGTCAGTTTGACCTCGCTTGCCTTGGAAGTGAGCATCGTCGCGAGCCTCGCCGCGAGTTCGTCGACCCCTGCCCCCCTAGCCGCCGAGATCAAGACCGCCTTGTGATCGTCGGCCACGTCTGACAGCTCGGCAAGTGTATCGGCCTCCAGCAGATCCGACTTATTCCAGACCTCAAGGATCGGTATGTCAGAAAACCCCGTTTCCCGATCAACAACGCCAAGATCCGCCAGCACGTCCATAACCTGTCGTTTTTGCGCGGCATGGCTCAAGTTCGCCATATCGCGCACGTGGCATATGATATCGGCCCCGGTGACCTCCTCCAGAGTCGCGCGGAACGCTGCCACCAATTGCGTTGGCAAATCCGAAATAAACCCCACGGTGTCGGAGAGGATGGCTTTCTCAACGCCCGGTAGACTAATCGCCCGCATCGTTGGATCAAGCGTCGCGAATAGCAAATCCTCGGCCATAACGTCCGCCCCAGTCAGGAGGTTGAAAAGGGTGGATTTGCCGGCGTTTGTGTACCCAACGAGCGCTATGACGGGCCAAGGCGCCCTTCCCCGTCGCTGCCTGTGAAGCGCCCTCGTCTTGCGGACTTGCTCCAATTCGCGGCGCAAACGTCCCATTCGCTGACGGATCATCCGTCGGTCCGCCTCGATCTGGGTTTCGCCCGGACCGCCAAGGAAGCCAAACCCGCCGCGCTGTCTTTCGAGGTGCGTCCAACTGCGCACGAGGCGACTTTGCTGATAGTCGAGGTGAGCCAATTCCACCTGAAGACGCCCTTCGGCCGTGGCCGCGCGTTCGCCAAAAATTTCGAGGATCAAGCCCGTGCGGTCGATAACCTTGCGCTTGAACTTCTCTTCTAGATTGCGCTGTTGGATCGGGGTGAGCGCGCCATCCACAATGACGAGCTCGGCTTCGTGCTGTTCGCACGCAATCTTTATGTTTTCGACCTGACCAGACCCGAACAGCGTGTTGGGTTGCATCTGGCGAACAGGCAGTATCTCGCCATGCGCGATGACAACTCCGATAGCGAGAGCCAGTCCCTTCGCCTCTTCGAGCCGTTCGGCCGCGTCAAGATCATAGGTTAGCGCTCTGATGTCCGGGCACAACACAAGGGCCCGCGCACCGCGGGTGACCTCGTCCATCAAATCATCGTCAAAACTCAGTCGTCGTCTTCTTCGTCGTAATCCGCGTCGTCATAGTCCTGAAGATCGACGGGGACCGCGGGTTGAATCGTCGAAACCGCGTGTTTGTACGCCAATTGGACCGCGCCGTCTCGCTCAAGAAGCATACAGAACAGATCGTAAGCCGCAATCCGGCCTTGGAGCATCACTCCATTGACAAGGAACATTGTAACCTGAACGCCCGCGTCACTCACTTTGTTGAGGAATATGTCCTGCAATTGTCGCTGGCCTTTTGCCCCGCCGCGACTTTCAAACTGATCCGCGTCAACATCCGCGCCAGGCATTATCGTTGAAACGGCGTGCTTATAGACAAGCTGCGATTGGCCGTCTCGACGCAACAGAATGGAGAAGTTGTCAAACCACGTGACGATCCCTTGAAGCTTCACGCCTTTGACGAGGAACATCGTGACGGGAGTTTTGTTACGGCGCAGCATGTTCAAGAAAGCATCTTGCAGGCTGCCATTCTTTCCGCTTTTTGAACTCGCAGTCGACTGTGGATCGCTAACGGCTTGGGATACCGTTCGCGGAGAGAGAGTACCTCCACTCGACATGGCATTAGCTCCTGTTTTTGGCGGCCGCCCTTACGGTCCGCAAAACGCGCGCTCCACCCAGCCTATCTGCATACGCCAGGCGGCCACACGCGTTGCGCATAATGCCTCTTGCCATCACTTCCGGCAATGATTGAATTTAAGTCAAGATTCCAGTCAGGACGCTCCGCTAATACGTGCGTTACGTTTTCATTCTTTGCGCAGAACTTCGCGGCGTTCGGCCATTCCAAGCAGTTTGAGCTTCCGGTGGAGCGCTGAACGCTCCATTCCGATGAATGTTGCAGTTTTTGAAATATTTCCGGAGAATCGGCGGATTTGGATCGTTAGATACTCGCGTTCAAAGCTCTCGCGCGCTTCCCGCAAAGGCGCGCCCATCATGGCCGACATCCCCTGCCCCGATGCAGTCATTCGTCCCCCGGTTATTTCGCTTGGCAGCATATCGGGTTCAACCGTCGTGAGACGATCTCTCGGTGTCATAATGATCGTTCGTTCAACGACATTGCGCAACTGCCTGACGTTTCCCGGCCAATCATAAGCCTGAAGCGCTGCCATCGCCTCTTCGGAGATATCGGGTGGAGCAAGACCTTGCTCGGATGAGTACCGCGTGAAAAAGTGATCCGCCAACGCGGGAATGTCGTCTCGCCGGTCAGCCAAACTTGGGATGGTAACCGGGACAACGTTGAGTCGATAGAACAGGTCTTCGCGAAAACGCTTTTCTTCCATTTCGGCGGCCAGGTCCCGCGAAGTTGATGAGACAACTCGCACATCCACACCAATCTGGCGATTGCCGCCGACCCTGACGAAACTCTGTTCGGTAAGCACTCGCAAAATCCGCGCTTGGGTCGAAAGCGGCATATCCGCCACCTCATCCAGGTAGAGCGTTCCTCCATCCGCCAGTTCCAGCAAACCGGGTCGGACTTGCTTCCCGTCGGATTCTTCGCCGAAAAGCTCTTGCTCAAAGCGGTCTGGTGTAATCCGAGCCGAGTTCACCGTCACGAAAGCGCTGTCCGCCCTCGTGCTCCAAGCGTGAAGCAACCGTGCAGCCACCTCTTTTCCAGCGCCTGCCGGGCCCGAGATAAGCACTCGGCTCCCGGTGTTAGCGACCCGCTTCAATGTCGCGCGAACCGCGTTGATCGCGGAAGAGTTTCCGGTGAACTCGCCGGCTTCGCTCGCGCCCTCTCGCAGTCGGGTGTTCTCGCGTTGGAGCCGCTCGGTCTCGGTGGCGCGCTCGACTAGGAGCAAGAGGCGTTCCGCTTCGAACGGTTTTTCGATGAAGTCCATCGCGCCCCGTCCCACCGCGCTCACCGCCGTATCGATGTTGCCGTGACCGGAGAAGATTATGACGGGAAGGTTCGGCTCGCGAACCTTGATTTCGTCAAGCAGCTCAAGACCATCCATCTCGCTCCCGTGAAGCCACACATCGAGCAAAACGAGGCTCGGCCGGCGTTCATCGACAGCCGCAAGGGCCGATGTAGAATCTGCGGCGGTCCGACATTCATAGCCTTCATCACCAAGCACGCCCGAGACCAGTTCTCGAATATCGCGTTCGTCATCTACAATGAGGATCTCAAGCGCCATTACGCGCCTCCATTTTAGTACATTCCACGTTACAGGGTCTGGCTGGGGTCATGCCGGTTCATTCTCTTTAATCTGGGGGTCGCGCGCAAAGCGCAGTGTGACCGTGGTTCCGCCTGTCTCACTGGCAGCGAACGCCATCTCGCCTCCGTGCTCGTCGACAATCTTGTTCACGATCGCCAAGCCGAGCCCGGTTCCTTTTTCTCGCGTCGTCACATACGGTTCGGTCAGTCTTTCACGATCCGCCGGCAGACCAACCCCATTGTCATCGACGGACACCGTCAAATAGTCGGCGCTGGTTTGCACGTGGACCACGATTTCGCCCGCATAGGCGCCCCGCGCCTCGGCCGCCCGCGCTTCGATAGCTTCGACCGCGTTCTTCAATACATTGGTCATGGCTTGCCCAAGCTGGTGTCGGTCGCAGCGAATCTCTCGCGTTTCGGCCTCACTGGCATCGACCGTAAATTCGATACCGTTATGCGCGACTTCCTGCAGGAACACAGCTTGGCGGACGAGATCGACCGCGTCCTCGGTCCGAAACACCGGCTTAGGCAGCCGCGCAAAGGAGCTGAACTCGTCCACCATTTTTCGCAAATCGCCAACCTGACGCACGATCGTGTTGGTCAGTTCGTCGAAAAGCTCAGCGTCTTCGCCAGCATCCATCTGTTTTCGATACCGTCGCTTCAGTCGTTCGGTAGCGAGCTGAATGGGTGTCAATGGATTCTTGATTTCGTGCGCAATGCGCCGCGCGACGTCAGACCATGCCGCTTGACGCTGGTCGAGCAATTGGCGCGTGATGTCTTCGAAAGTGATGACATGACCGCTCGAACCCGGCGCAACCTTGACGGCCAGAGTCAAAAGGTCGTTGCCATCGGCGTGTGTGACGATGGCGCGGCGGGTGCCTTCGCGCACCATCTTGTCAATCTCTGGAGAAAGGCTTGCAAGAGAAGCGCCTTCGATATCGGCGCCCGGTTCGCAGGCTTCTGCGCTTTCGAGAAGCGCCTGAGCTGATGAATTCATGAGCAAGACGCGGCCATCTGAATCAATCGAGATCACCCCGGCGCTGACCGATTCCAGGACTGCCGCCATAAACGCCCTGCGATCGTCAATCTGGCGATTTGCGCTTACGAGTGCGTCAGTTTGTTTCTCTAACTGCGCCGTCATTCGATTGAACGCCCGGTTCAAAAGGCCGATTTCATCGGCTCCGGTCCGGCCATCCACGCGAAGAGAGAAGTTGCCCTGCCCCACTTTGCGCGCGGCCCCGATAAGATCGGTCAATGGCTCAACCTGCCGATCGGCAAATCGGAGCGCAAACCAAATAGCGAGCCCAACCAAGAGCAAGCTGACTATGACCAACGCGATATTGAAGCGTAACTGAAGAGTTCGCGCTTCTTTGTTCAGCGTATCATAGGCCGTCGATATTGCTTGCGCGTCCGCCCACGAATTGAACATCGTCTCTTCCGTGGTTCGCGCGTTGTAGAGATAAATGCCGCTGCGTTTATCGATCGGCGCGATCGCGGCGATGCGTTCCCGACTCCCTTCGACCACCACAAATTCGCCCGCGTCGAGTTTCGGCAAGGCGGCTTCGCTAAACTCAATCGGGCGATTGTCTTCCATCAGGTTGAAGATGGCCGCTGTCCGCAAAGTGTTGTCGTCAATACGTTGAAGAATAAGGCTTTCGTTGATTTTTCGCGACTGGGCCTGATAGGCGTAAAAGTCCGGAAAATCAGAATTGGATATCGGCACCAATTGCAGCGTATCGCGCATATCACTGGCCATCGTGATGGTCTCGTCCTGCACATCGCGCTGATTGGCGTCGTAATAGTTTTGAGCAAGCGCGTTGGCGTTCTCCATGAGCCCGCGAGAATCGTCGGAGAACCAAAAGTCGACGCCAGTCTGGAAAAGAAACGCGGCAAACCCCGCGACCAAAAGAGTTGGAACAGCGGCAATCATAGAGAAAAAGAACACGAGCCGCACATGTAGGCGGGCGGTGCTGCCCGCCGCGCGTCTCAGCGCAAGTCTTCGACCCACAAAGACCAGCAACGCCATAGCGGGAACCAGAGTAGCCATGAGCAAGAGGGAAACCTGCATCGTGGGAAGCGTGCCCGCTTCTTCTGGATTTTGTGAGTAGGCGAAGTAGGTGGACACAATCGCGATCACCAAAGCAACTGAGGCCGCCGCTTCCAGCCACGCAAACAGGTTTGCCCTACGAGAACCGACAATGATCCGCCGAAGCCAGGCAGGTGCCCGCTGAACGTTCTTGCCTAGCGCTCCATTCGCAGAAACTTTGGCCTCAAAAGGGTTCGAATTCACCCCAGTGCCGACGATGGCACGCCCACGTGTGGACGCAAGTGTCCCTTCAGGTGATCGGTTTGACCCATGTATTTCGTCCATCGTGGCCAAGTTACAACCATAGTGTTGCCAGTTTGCAAGAGTGCTGGGCCTACACGCGCTTGCTTATGCGTCAACCCGTTCTCGCAATGCGATCAGGTTCGATCCCCAACTCCAAAACACGCTTGCGCAAGGTGTTGCGATTGATCCCTAAGAGCTTCGCCGCGCGCAATTGATTGCCACGGGTTTCTGCCAGCGCGTGTTCGATCAAGGGCTTTTCGAACGCGGCTAACGCTCCATGATAAAGCGTGCCGGCCGCGGGTTCCGCATCTTGAAGCCATTGAAGCACGGCCGCTTCAAAGGTCGCCTGTTCTGAAGCCGGCAAAGGTGCGGATGGTCGGCTATCCGCTTCAAGAACATCCGTTACCTGACTGGCGTCAATCGTCTCGTCTCTAGCCAAGACGGCAAGGCGAAACATGACGTTCCGCAATTCTCTGATGTTGCCACGCCAAGGATGCTTTTCCAGCTGTTCTATGCCGTCCGGCGTGATTGACCTGCGCGGCAATCCCTCTTCGGCAGCCAAAAGGAGGAAATGATGGGCCAGCACCTCGATATCCTCAATTCTGTCACGCAATGCAGGAAGCGGGATCGGGAGCACATTCAGACGGTAGAATAGATCCTCTCGGAAGGCTCCAGTCGCAATGAGCGGTTGAAGATCGCGGTTCGTCGCCGCGATTATGCGCACATCGACCTCGATTTCCTGACGCCCACCAACCCGGCGAATCCGCCCCGATTGCAGCGCTCGAAGCAAACGCGTCTGAGCCTCTGCGGGCATGTCCCCGATTTCGTCGAGGAACAACGTGCCGCCGTTAGCCTGCTCGAACTTGCCGATGGCTTGAGAGACCGCGCCCGTAAACGCGCCCTTTTCATGCCCAAACAGCTCGCTCTCTATAAGGTTGGCCGGAATTGCGGCGGTGTTAACCGCCACAAGAGGTCCGGTTCGCCGGTCTCCCAATTCATGTATCGCCTCGGCGACCAACTCCTTGCCAGTCCCGCTTTCCCCCGTAATCAGCACTGTCAGATTATTGCGCAGAACGCGGGTGATCATGCGATAGACGTTTTGCATTGCAGGGCTACGTCCCACCAATGGCAAGCCATCTTCGGGTGCGTCCGGTGGCAAATCCTCTGAGTATGCTCGCCCGCCTGCTGCTTGGCGAACGGCTTGAACAAGCTCATCCAGATCAAACGGTTTTGGAAAATACTCGAAGGCGTCTGACGCGCTCGCACGAACCGCAGTGTCCAAAGTGTTTTCCGCCGACAACACAATGATCGGCATAATCGGGGCTTCGCGGCGCACAGAGGCCAAGGTGGACAGTCCGTCTCCATCCTCCAGCATCACATCCGTAAGCAAAATATCGAAAGAGTTCTTCGACAGAGCGTTATCGCGCTCCTCAACACTCGAAACCCGCGTGATTTCGAAACTCTCGGCGGCGAGCGCGGCTTCAATGACGGTTGCGATCGCACCGTCATCCTCCACCAAGAGGACCGATACTGGAGGAGCTTTAGTCATCCGCCTTACCTTGCTGGGCTTTCCGCCACGGGCAGGTGCAGCCGGAAACAGGTTAGTCCGCGGGTCCCGTCGCGTTCGTGGCTGATGCTGCCATCCATGTCTCGCATAAGCTTGCGAACAAGCGCCAATCCGAGGCCTTGGCCAGACGGCTTGGTTGTGACGAACGGATCAAAAAGCTTGTCGCGCAGATCGGGATCAACACCTGGACCATTATCCGAAACGCTAATCTCGATTGGCAACTGCACGGTCCGCCCTTGGCGGCGCGCGCTGAACATAAGCCCGCCAACGTAACGCGTTTTAATGATAATTTGAGCCGGGCGCCCGCTTTCGATTGAGGACTCCAAGGCGTCACGTCCGTTCGATATCAAATTGATGAGCACCTGCTCGAGCGAATCCTGATGGGCCAGAACCGGCGGCAGCGATGGATCGAACTCTTCAATTATCTCAACGCCATCGAGGCCACCGGCGCGGACGGTTGCCAACGCCGACCGAATGGCCTCGTGCGGATTACAGGGTGTGGCCAACTCTGAAACCTTGCTTCCAAGCAATTGCATCCGGTCAATCAATCGCGCAATTCGGTCCACTTCATTGGTGATCATGTGCGCGAGCGATTGGTCCGAGCTGGCCAGCTTTCGAGCAATAAGCTGCGCCGCACCTCGGATAGCCGCAAGCGGGTTCTTGATTTCATGAGCGAGAATAGATGGCGCCCCCACGGGACGCTCACCTGTCTCCTCGCCGGACGCCTTTTCGTGGGCCAGCTCCGAAACCGTAAGCACACGCCAACCCGGATGGGTCGAGAGGCCTGACATAGTCAGGTTCACCGATAACTCGCGCCCAGCTACGCTTACTCTGACATCACGCGCGACCAAGGCCCCATCGTCCGACCCGAGCCAGGCTGTGACGCGATCATCCAAGGGGCTGATGATCGTCGCCAAGTCTTGACCAATCAATCGTTTGGCGCTTGTGCGCAATAGACTCTCAGCCGCGTGATTCAGCTGCGCGACACGATCATCAGGATCAATCAGAATGAGCGCAAAGACGAGGCTCGAGATTTGCGCATCGGCGTCAGGTAGCGGACTTGCACTTGAGCGCTCTTCAGGATCAGAGGCCATCGCGTTTCCGTCAAGCCGCCGCAGCGCGGCGATTCAGGAAGGGTGTGTAGAACCGCTCAATTTCTCCGAGTACCTGGCGGGGATCATCGATCGAATTCGCGTAGTTCCGGAATTCGGCGGATCCGTGCATACCCTTTGTGTACCACCCCAAATGTTTGCGCGCGATTTTTACGCCGACATTGGCGCCGTAGTGGTCGAGCATCCGCTCATAGTGTTCGATAAGCGTCGCGTATTGATCGTCAAAATCGGGTGACGGAATGCGCTCCCCTGTACGCAGCCAATGCATCACTTGGCCAAGCAGCCAGGGCTTTCCGTACGCGCCCCGCCCGATCATCAGCCCGTCTGCGCCTGATTGATCTAGAGCTTTCTCAGCGTCTTCGATGGTGCAGATATCGCCGTTCACGATGACGGGGATGGATACGGCGTCCTTGACCTTCTTGATAAAGGACCAGTCCGCGCTACCCTTGTACATCTGGTTGCGGGTCCGGCCGTGCACTGTGATCATCTTGACGCCCAAATCCTCGGCGATGCGGGCCATTTCGGGCGCGTTAAGGCTTTGGTGATCCCAGCCCATGCGCATCTTCACTGTCACCGGCACGTTCACGGCTTTGACGGTGGCTTCCATTAGCTTGGTTGCCAGTTGGACTTCGCGCATCAGCGCACTGCCAGCGTATTGACCCACCACTTTGCGGACCGGGCAACCAAAATTGATATCAATGATCGCCGCGCCGTTGCCTTCCTGAAGCTTGGCCGCCTCGGCCATCGAGCCTGGATCGCAGCCGACCAATTGCATCGAGACCGGTTCTTCGGTCTTGTCCCACTCTGCCTTTTGGATCGACTGGCGCGTCTCGCGAATGGCCGCTTCGCTCGCGATCATCTCAGTAACATTGAGGCCTGACCCGTAACGGCGCACGAGCACGCGAAACGGCTTGTCCGTAACGCCCGTCATGGGCGCCAGCAGGACAGGCTCGTCAATGGTGACGGGTCCGATATTGATCGGTTTGAGCGTCGGGTGGTGCGGATTCGCGGTCATGTATTGATGCCTAAAATTTGAGCAGCGCATAGTGGATTGCGGATTTTGCGTCCAGACCCTAAGCGCGTGTGCGCAATGGACGGGACCCAAAGTAAGAACCTACCCCCCTTCCCTTCTTTCGCAGCGGTGATCGTTGCGGCGGGAAAAGGACTGCGCGTCGGCGGGGATACGCCAAAACAGTTCCGTCTTCACCAGGGCCAGCCAGTCCTTGAGCACAGCGTACGCGGGTTGCTCGATGCGGGCGCCGCTCCTCTCGTGATTGTAGCTCCTGAAGGCTTGCACGCTGAGGCCTTCGCCGCAGCAGGCTCCCCTGAAGGCGCCATCACAGTTAGCGGCGGTGAGACGCGCCAAGCTTCAGTCAAGGCAGGTCTTGAAGCTTTAGGCAAGTTCGCTCCCGAACGAGTTCTAATCCAAGACGCGGCCCGGCCCGATATCGCGCATCCGGTCATCGAGAGACTGCTTGAAGCTTTGGAAATGCACCCAGGTGCCATACCCACGCTCCCCGTTGTCGACAGTCTCGCGCTAGTCGGCGATGGCGAAACCATGGGCGGCAAAGCGGAGCGCGAAAAGCTACGACGGGTCCAGACGCCGCAAGCTTTTCGATACTCGGACATCCTCGAAGCGCACCGGGCGTGGTCGGGAGAACCCAACGCGGGAGACGACGCGCAGGTGCTGCTAGCCAGCCAAGGTTCAGTTGCTCTCGTCGAAGGTGACGAACGCTTGAAGAAGATCACATTTGCGGAAGACCTTATGGATCACGCCAAATCGGCACCATTTCGCGTCGGGCAAGGTTACGACGTCCACCGCCTCGAAGAAGGCGAAGAGTTGTGGCTTGGCGGGATCCAGCTTGAGCACACGCATGGTCTTTCCGGCCATTCCGATGCGGACGTCGCCCTTCACGCTATCACCGACGCGATTCTGGGAGCCGTGGGGGAAGGCGACATTGGCACGCATTTCCCGCCGAGTGACCCCCAATGGAAAGGCGCGCGGTCGGGTCAATTCCTCGAACATGCCGTCAAGATCGCTGCAAAATCAGGGTACCGTGTCGGCAATATCGACCTAACTATCGTCTGCGAGGTGCCCAAAATTGGCCCTTACCGAGCCGCTATGCGCGAGCGGATTGCGAAGCTTGCCTCTCTTAAAACAAGCGATGTTTCGGTAAAGGCAACGACAACCGAGCGCCTCGGCTTTACCGGGCGCGGCGAAGGGATCGCCGCGCAAGCGATCGTCGCGCTTTATGTGACGGAGGATTTAGCGTGAAAGTCTCAGTTTTCGGCTTGTGTGTGGCGATGGCCGCTCTTGCATCAGGGCATTGCGCGCAGGCGCAGGAAGCGTGCGTCGCGCCCGAGGATGCTGCGGACGCCGTCACGTATCTGATGCCCACAGCCTACGATTCGACGATCAGGAAATGCGAAAGCCAGTTCTCTAGCGAGAGCTTCCTCACAAGCGCTGAGGGCCGCAATTTCGCGGAGCAGTTTCGAGCTCTTCAGGACGACAGCTGGCCCGGGACATATCGGTTCATACAGGTCTTCATTGCACAAGAAGCGGACGGAGAAGAAGGCGTCGCCAACATAATCGAAGCGTTAAAGCCTGACGAACTTCGTCCGCTCGTCGATGTTTTGTTTGGACAGATCATCAGCGAAGAAATCAAAGCTGATTCCTGTGACAAGATCGACGAGGCTGTTGAGCTTCTAAGCCCCTTGCCCGCGAAGAACGTTGGCGGTCTTGTCACCTTCGTCTTGGAGCAGGTTGAAATCAAGGATCCGCCCATTTGCCGTGCAGATGGAACGGTGACCGTTGGGACCGAGGATCAGGAAAGCGAATGAACAACGGTCTCCTGCCAGACGACATCGATGCCCTCGCCGCGCGCGTGGTCGCTGAAAATCGGGAAGCAGGCCGCATGGTCGCGACCGCGGAAAGCTGCACGGGCGGTCTTGTAGCTGGCGCCATTACCGAGATTGCGGGCTCATCAGCCGTGCTGGATCGAGGTTTCGTAACTTATTCCAACGAGGCGAAGATGGAGGCGCTGGGCGTCGCTTCGGATATTATCGAGACCTTCGGCGCGGTGTCTATCGCCTGCGTGTGGGCTATGGCCCAGGGCGCTCTCCAACGTTCAAAGGCGGATGTCGCTGTGGCCATCAGCGGCGTCGCCGGCCCCGGAGGCGGCACGGAGTTAAAACCAGTCGGTACCGTTGTATTCGCCCGCGCCTTTCGCAATTCCTCAGGCGAAGAAGAAGGCGAACTTAGACACTTTGATGGAGGCGATGATCCGGAAAAAGCGCGTTCCGTGATCCGTCATCAGGCCACGATCTGCGCTCTCGAATTGCTTCTACCGTAGCAGATTTTCGGTGTCGTAGAGTTCCGCCGCGCGCTTTTCGAAGGCGTCGACCATTTTGCGGAAAGCGCGGTCAAAGTACTGGCCAGCTATGCGTTCGAACACCTTGTTGCGGAACGTGAAATCGACGAAAAACTCGATCTCACAGCTCTCATTGCCGTAGGGCTTGAACTTCCAGATATTGTCCAGATCAGACAATGGCCCGTCGACATAATGCACCTTTATCTCATGCGGACGATCCTTGGTGACGCGGCTAGTGAAACTCTCCCGGATCGATTTGAAACCGACCACCATGTCCGCCAGCATTTCGGTCTCGCTGTCCGAGCGCACGCGAGTTGCGATCACCCAAGGTAAAAACTTGCGATAGCTGCCAACATCCGCGACCAGATCGAACATCTGCTCGGGCGTGTAGGGCAGCAACTGGTTTTCACGAATAGACGGCATGCGGGGAAACAGGCTCAGACTTCGAGCCGGTCCTGCTTACGCCTCTGTTTCGCCAGCTTTTCTTGCCGCGCTGCGCGCATTACCGCGAAATCATCACCGGCGTGGTAAGACGAACGCGTCAGCGGGCTGGACGCGACTTGCAAAAAGCCCTTCGCGCGCGCGATCGAGCCGTAAGCGTTAAACGCCTTGGGCGTCACAAATTCTTCGACCTTAGCGTGCTTGGGCGTTGGCTGCAGATACTGGCCCATCGTGATGAAATCGACCTCAGCGCTGCGCATGTCATCCATCACCTGGTGCACTTCAAGGCGCTCCTCGCCTAAACCCAGCATAATGCCCGACTTGGTGAAGATGAGCGGGTTGTGCGCTTTCACCTCTTCAAGAAGCCGCAGAGAGGCGTAGTATCGCGCACCCGGTCGAATGGTCGGATACAAGCGCGGCACGGTTTCCAGATTATGGTTGTACACATCTGGTCCCGCCTCGCAGATCGCCTCAACCGCCGGGCGCATTTTGCCGCGAAAATCGGGTGTTAGGATTTCGATCGTTGTATTCGGCGTGTTGCGCCGCAAAGCCTCAATCACTTTCACGAACTGCCCTGCCCCACCATCGGGCAAATCATCACGGTCAACGCTGGTGACCACGATGTGCTCCAGACCCATTTTGGCGGCAGCGACCGCTGTGTTTTCCGGTTCCATCGGATCAACCGCACGCGGCATACCCGTTTTGACATTGCAGAACGCGCAGGCGCGCGTGCACACATCGCCGAGAATCATCACGGTTGCGTGCTTCTTGCTCCAGCATTCCCCAATATTGGGGCACGCGGCCTCTTCGCACACCGTGTTGAGATTGAGTTCGCGCATAAGCTTGCGCGTTTCGTTGTATTCCTTGCTCACCGGCGCGCGGACTCGGATCCAATCCGGCTTGCGCTGACGCGGCGGACGCGCCGCATCGCCTTTTCCCTCGGGGATCGAGATCGGCGTGTTCGCTAGGTCGTTCATGGCGTCTCATTTAGGCTTAGCTGTCGCGGCCCGCAAGCGCAGCGAAACTAGCTGTTTTGCGAAGTAAGAGTTTGGCCGAGACGCGGAAGGTGCAATACCTTGGCACCTGGCTTGGTGGAACTAGTTCCACGCGCGAAGTGTTGCCCTCTTTGCAACTCTCTTTCCTTCATGGTCCCCGCCCACGCATGCTCGAAACCGCGATCCAGACCTTCACTTCGCCCGTCGTCTTGTTCTTTGTGCTCGGACTGCTTGCCGCCTTTGTGCGCTCGGACCTGAGCATACCCGAGCCCATTGCGAAAGCGATGTCGCTTTATCTCATGGCCGCCATCGGCATCAAAGGCGGTGTTGCGGTGGCCAAATCTGGCATCGACGCAACCGTGCTTTCAGCCCTCGCTGCAGGGATCGTCGCAGGCTTCATTCTGCCATTCTTCGCGTACGGGGTGCTCAAAACTTTTGGAAAGCTTGACCGAATCAACTCCGGCGCGGTCGCCGCGCATTACGGGTCGATCAGCGTCGTAACCTTCGTGACCGCCTCGCAAATCCTGACCTATCAAGATCGCACACCTGCAGGCTATATGGTTGCGGTGATGGCCGCCATGGAGGCGCCCGCGATCCTCTCTGGCCTGCTGCTCGCACGGGGGATGGGCAGCAAAGGCGGTACCCAGAGCTTCGGCACCATGATGCACGAAGTGCTCACCAACTCTTCCATCGTGCTTCTGTTGGGCGCGTTTGTTATCGGGATGATCGCTGGGCCGGAAGGCTTCGTGGCGGTGACACCGTTCTTTGAGACGGGATTTAAGGGCGTGCTGTGCCTGTTCCTCCTCGATATGGGCCTGATCGCCGCGCGCCGCATCATTGATGCGCGCTCAGTTACATGGCGCTTGGCGGCTATCGCTGTCTTCCTTCCCATTGTTAACGGCGCGGTGGGCACAACGATGGGCGTGGTGATAGGTTTGGACGCGGGTTCAGCGGCCGCTCTCGGCGTGCTATGCGCCAGCGCGAGCTATATCGCCGTGCCCGCGGCGATGCGCCTCGCTTTGCCCGAAGCGGACCCCGGCATCTATCTGACGATGTCACTCAGTGTGACTTTTCCCTTCAACGTTCTCGTCAATATTGCTTTGATTAGCGCGCTGTCGGTTTATCTGACCGGTGCGTAAGGGAGAGCCTATGATTGAGACCGTCACCCGCAAGCGGATCGAGATCCTGACTGACAAAGCCTATGTGCCGCGTCTCACGGCGGCGATTGATAGTGTTGGTATCACGGGATGGACAATCGTGCCGGTGAGCAGCGGCAAGGGTCGTGATGGCGAATGGCGCGAAGAAAGCGTCATGGGCACAGATAAGGTTTTCGTACTCAGCATCGCGTCTGAAGAACGCGCAGAAGCCCTAGCCGAAGAACTCGCCCCGCTCTCAACAACCCTCGGCTTTCTGCTGCTTATGTGGGATGTGGAAGTGATCCGCGGCGAACGGTTCTGACAAAGCAAGCAGTCATGCGGCGCCCAACCCAAAAAAAGGGGCGCTGAAACAAATCAGCGCCCCTTTCTAACTGGCATAATGCCTATGGTCTTTTGTCAGCGCATTACGAAGCGTTACCAGGTGCTTCGATCGCAGAAACGGCTTGGCCGGTCGGACCGGATTGCGCTGAAGCGCCACCCGATTGGTACTCTGCGTAGCCGGCCCAGATGCGCGCGATCGGCATGCGCGGCCCGGTGACCTTAGCGAAAGTTGCCTTGGCGCCTTCGTAGTCCTCCATCCCGACCTGCGCCATTCCAAGACGGGTAAGGGTCTCTTCGGTGTCACCGCCCGGCATTGTTGCCGTCTTAGAATAGAACTCGACCGCTTTGTCGAATTCACCGTAGCTTAGAAAGGCGCTGCCGGCCGCGCGAACGGTGGCCAAGTCAGCACCAGCAGCCCGTGCATCTTCCTCGAGCACCGGCAGCTCTTCTCTATCTGTTTCAATCCTGCCCGTGGCGATCCGCAATTGATCAGCGATGAATGTGTCGTCGCGTTCGACCTCACCGGTAGCGTAGCCCAGCTCAATAACATCCTTCACCTCTTGGGGCAGAACACGCGCGTCCGCCGTTTCAACATAGATGATGAAGTCCTGCTTATCGTCTAGGAGTTGCGCGATCCGCTTCAGCCTCAGAATATCGAGCGTTTCCTGGGCTCCATACTCGTTGAGAACCCGAACAACGTTGAACGCGTTGGTCCAGTTGTCATCGGTGGGGAACATCTGCGCGCGCCGGATAGCGTAATCATAGACTTGCGGTTGAAGGTCTTCACGATACGCGACCGAAAACGCGAATTCATAAAGTCGCTCTTCTACCGGCTCGCCAGCAGCTTGCTTTGAAGCAATGGCATCATCCAGAACCTGAAGTCCTTTCGCATACTCGTCGGTACTGAAATAGGTTTGTGCCATGGCCACGAGCAAATCGGATGGCGACTGGTTTCCGGAATACCCCGCGTCAATAGCGGCCTGCAGATAGGTACGGCTCTTCTCAGCCTGCCCCGAAGCGCCAGCGAGTTGGTAGGCGATAAAATTGTACTGCCCCACAGCCGCTGCCGGCGCTTTGCCACTGCCTATCATCATTTCCATACCGCGCAAACGCATGGCGTACGCGGCATTTTGACCAGTCTCGCTGGAGTCGATCTCGCCCAAACGAATACCTGCGTTGTAAATCAGCTGGCCTGTCTGGAGTCTTTCATCACCCGATTGCGAAATGGCGACGACTTGATCGATTTGACTGGTGAAGGATCGCGGATCGGCTCCTTCAGCCTTGAGTTGCTCATCCAAAGGCACGAACGCCTCGCGCCACTCTTTCGAGTATTGCGGCTTATCATCCTCTTTCTTGTCTTTTTTCTTTTTTCGCTGGGCTTGCGCCTCAGCGGGCGCCACATGCCCTGCAATCATGGCCGCCCCGGTCGCCAGAGCGATCGCGAGGACAAGTTTGGAGGCCTGCTTTCGCAGTTTCAGAGTGTTCATGACGATGGGTCTCCCTCGGGGTGTTCTGCCATCCAGAGCGCTGGTTCGCTTGGACGCACTTCATTTCTGGTCTCAAGCCATGACGGCATTGCGTCCATATTGCAATTCCTCGTAGGCGACGAGGGCTGAATAGGCTTTGAATGGAGATGGTGCATGGATTGAGTACGCCACACTAAGGCCAGTCAGCAGCCAACGCGGCTGCACACCCCTCGCATATCGAAACGCTGGGTCACAAGTGTGGAAAAAAGCCACTTCGTTCACCTTTTGCCCTCGGTCCTAAGTGGCGCTTAGCCGCCGGTGCACTTACATAGACAGGGGCGGGGAAAACCCCGTTACGTGCAACACAGAACTGGCATCATCTTTTGAGCGACGAAACCACACCAGACACCCCGCAAAACCCTGCTTCGCCGGACGAATTCGACCGGGTGGATATCGTCGATGAGATGAAGACCAGCTATCTCGATTACGCGATGAGCGTGATCGTTAGCCGCGCATTGCCGGACGTGCGCGACGGTCTTAAGCCCGTCCACCGACGTATCCTGTTCGCCAGTCAGGAAGGCGGTTTTGTCGCGGGCCGGCCCTACCGTAAGAGCGCTAAGATCGTCGGAGACGTCATGGGTAACTACCACCCGCATGGCGACGCCGCGATTTACGACGCCCTGGCGCGCATGACGCAGGATTGGTCCTTGCGGGTTCCCTTGGTCGACGGTCAGGGCAACTTCGGCTCGATGGACCCTGATCCGCCCGCCTCGATGCGGTATACCGAGGCGCGCCTTGCAAGGGTTGCCAACACTTTGCTGGACGATCTCGACAAAGACACTGTCGACTTCGCAGATAACTACGATGGATCGCGCCAAGAACCGCAGGTTCTTCCCGCCCGCTTCCCCAACCTGCTTGTCAACGGCGCGGGGGGCATCGCGGTGGGCATGGCGACCAATGTGCCGCCGCACAATCTGGGCGAAGTCATTGATGGGTGCCTAGCTTACATCGAAAACCCAGCGATCACCTCCGAGGAGCTGATCGACTTCATCCCCGGCCCTGACTTTCCGACCGCCCCTCTCATCTTGGGCGCCAGCGGCAGTCGCGCGGCGTACACAACCGGTCGCGGCTCGATCCTCATGCGCGCGCGCCACGAAATCGAGACTAAGCGCGGCGATCGCCAGTCGATCGTCTTGACGTCGATCCCCTTCCAAGTAGGCAAGTCCAACCTTGTCGAAAAGATCGCTGAGGCGGCCAAGGACAAACGCATCGAAGGCATCTCGGACATTCGCGATGAAAGCTCTCGCGAAGGTGTACGGGTTGTCGTTGACCTCAAGCGCGACGCGTCGCCTGACGTGGTCCTCAACCAGATGTGGCGCTACACGCCCGCGCAGTCGTCTTTCCCGGCCAATATGCTGGCCATTCGCGGCGGTCGGCCCGAGACGCTGACTCTGCGCGAAATAATCAAGAGCTTCATCGGCTTCCGCGAAGAAGTCATAACGCGTCGGACCAAGTTTGAGCTTAACAAGGCCCGCGAACGCGCGCACTTGTTGCTCGGCCTCGTGGTCGCGGTCTCGAACCTTGACGAAGTGGTCGCAATGATCCGCGGCGCGGCCAACCCCGCTGGAGCGCGTGCGAAACTGCTCGCGAAGGAATGGCCGATTGGGGAAATCGCGCAATACATCAAACTGGTCGAGGCGATCGAACCAAGCGCTGATGAAGCCGGCGGCACTTACAAGCTGTCCGAACGGCAGGTTAAAGCAATCCTCGATCTGCGCCTTCATCGCCTGACCGCGTTGGGCCGCGATGAGATCGGCGATGAATTGAAGGAGCTGGCTCTCCAGATCGAAGAACTGCTCTCGATTCTGGCGGACCGCGTGAAGCTTTACGGTGTCATGCGCCAAGAGCTTGAGGAAGTGCGAGCGACCTACGCGACGCCTCGCGTTTCGGAAATAGCTCCCGCTTGGGACGGTCTGGAAGACGAAGACCTCATCGAGCGTGAAGACATGGTCGTCACCGTCACGCATGGCGGATACATCAAACGGACAGCTCTCGATACTTTCCGCGCTCAAGGGCGCGGTGGTAAAGGCCGCGCCGGAATGGCGACCAAGGAGGAAGACGCCGTCACCGAGCTTTTCGTGACGTCCACGCACAATCCGGTTTTGTTCTTTACGAACACAGGTCGCGTCTATCGCCTCAAAGTCTGGAAGCTTCCCGAAGGTGGCCCGCAAACGCGCGGTCGACCGATGGTAAACCTATTGCCTTTGGGCGAAGACGAAGCTGTTACCAACGTGCTCCCTCTGCCCGAGGATGAGACCGAGTGGGAAAAACTCGGGATCGTTTTCGCCACTCGAAACGGCATGGTCCGCCGTAACTCGATGGACTCGTTCGCCAGTGTTCCCTCCAATGGCAAATACGCGATGGGCTTTGTTGAAGGGTCTGGTGACAAACTGATCGGCGTTCAACTCGTCGATGAGAGCCAAGAGATCTTCCTCGCCAGCACCAATTCCAAAGCTATTCGTTTTGAGGCGACCGCGGCGCGCGAAACGAAGAGCCGGACCGGTATCGGGGTTCAAGGCATGGGCCCAAAAGGCGACATTGAAGTCGTCAGCCTCGCCGTGCTCAACAAGACCGGCACGACGCTTGAGGAGCGGGAAGCTTATCTCAAAGCCGCGCCTTGGAAGAACAACGACGCTACGCCGGAGCTCTCTGCTGATCGGATGGCCGAGATGGCCGGGAAAGAGCAATTCATCCTCACCATTTGCAGCCGCGGATACGGGAAGATCAGCTCCAGTTTCGAATACCGCGTCACCGGGCGCGGCGGCAAAGGGGTCGTCAACATTGGGGAACCTTCCTCCGACCCCAATCGCAACGGGCCCGTGGCGGCCAGTTTCCCGGTCCGGCACGGCGACCAAGTCATGCTGGTCACCGACCAAGGCAAACTCATCCGCTTGGGGATCGACTTCCGGCACCTGATCGAGAACGGGTTCGAGGAAAACCTCGGCCTCTCGGTCATCGGTCGTGGGTCTTCGGGCGTCCGGCTTTTCAACGTGGCTGAAGACGAACAGATCGTCAGCGTGGCACGGATCGAAGAGCGTGAGGGCGATGAGGGAGATGTCGGCCAAGAGAGCGGAACGGACGAGACGGTGACGGATTCCGCTCCAGAAGAGGAAGACACCCCCGATCTTAAGTCTGAAACCTAGACCTATTGTATCTCTCCAGCGCAGGGTCTAACCTTCGGGCGGGAGAGAATTCATGATTATTACGCCTTCGGGCGCTGCTTGCGGCGCGCGCATCACCGGTATCGATATAGCGGGTGCCCTATCGCCAACAAACATTGCCGCAATCCGGGAAGCGTGGTTGAAGCACAAGGTGCTCGCCTTCGCGGAACAGACGAACTTTGACGACACAGCGCTCGAGCGCTTCACGAAGGTCATGGGCGGGTTCGGTGAAGATCCGTTCTTCGATCCCATTCCTGGGCACGACAACATCGCCGCGATCCAACGCGAAGCTGATGAGAAAAGCCCGATATTCGCTGAAAACTGGCACTCGGATTGGAGCTTTCAGGAGAAGCCACCAGCTGGGACCTGCCTTCGCGCGGTCGAAATCCCACCAATCGGTGGCGACACGCTGTTCTGCGATCAGGTTGCGGCCTTTGCGGCCTTACCTGAAGAGCGCAAGGATCAGCTGCGCGCGCTAACCGCAATCCACTCCGCTGCGCGCGGCTATGCGCCTGATGGCCTCTATGGTGACAACGACAGCGAAGATCGCTCCATGGCGATTAAGTCCGGCGAGGCCGCCCTCGCCTGTCAGTCGCATCCGCTGATCCAACGGCACCCCGAAACGGGAGAGGAAGCCATGTATTGCAGTGTGTCCTACGTTGTGGGGATCGAGGGCCTCGACGATATGGAAGCGCTCCAAATCGTGATGGAGCTCCACCAATGGTGTGAGCAAGAACAATTCGTCTACCGACACAAATGGGAACCAGATATGCTGCTTTTGTGGGACAATCGCAGCGTTAATCACAAAGCAACCGGCGGATATGAAGGTCATCGGCGCGAGCTGCACCGAACAACGATCGCTGCCTATGCGTAGGCTTGGGGTGCCTCTACATCCGCGCGCAAGGTTTGCACTACGCCGGTGGCGATCATCAATTGCGCCGCGTAGTATGTCGGCCATACGAGCGTGTCGGGCAAAGGGGCTAGATTGAGCGGTCCAAACCGGCTGAAAATCAGCCAGTCGCTCATAATGAATAGGCATGCGCCCACACCGATCCTGATTTGCGGGAAGCGGCTAAGCGATGCGCTCGCCGCCATCGCCCCCAGGCTTGCGGAATACAGGGCGATGTCAATGCGACCGCTTAGAAGATAGGACACAGCCGGCGTTCCAAGAAAAAGCGCGGTCGCCCAAACTATCGAGCTGGCTGACAAAACGCTGCGGCGATTTCGCACATAAAGCGCGACTGCCACTAAGTGCGAGCCGAAGAATAACGCCCCTCCCGCTTCGAAGTTGAGCACCAAGACCATGTCCGCCGCCGAACTCAGCGCAAGTGCAAGCGTCAAGATCGCTCCGTCTAACCCTTCGGTGCGCCGGAGCGCATAGGCCGCGAGGAAGCCAACGCCGGCTCCCTTGAGCAGCATCAACCACACCTCAGGTAGCGCGTTGTTCCACACGAAGTAGTAGCTCACGCCCGCGATCAGGCTAGCCAAAAGCCATGGACGATGTTCGATAAGCGCGCGCTTGGGCACGTGACGATCCCTCCCTCGACCTCGCATGCGGCCTTGCGCACGCGCTATCACGCAATTACTTCCCGCGCCAACATGACACATGACGTTCACATCATTGGCGGTGGCCTCGCCGGATCCGAAGCCGCTTGGCAGCTCGCCCAGCGCGGCGTAAAAGTGCGCTTGTCAGAGATGCGCGGCGGCGGAGAAATGACGCCCGCCCACCAAACCGATGGCTTGGCCGAGCTGGTGTGTTCGAACTCGTTCCGCTCGGACGACGACACCAAGAACGCGGTTGGTCTTCTGCACCACGAAATGCGCGCTTTGGACTCCATAGTGATGCGAGCGGGCGAAGTGGCACGCGTTCCCGCGGGCAGCGCTATGGCGGTCGACCGCGATGTGTTTTCGGATGAAGTGCAGAAGGCGCTGAGCGATCACTCAAAGATCGAGATCGTGCGTGAACGTGTGGATGCGCTGCCAGATAGGGGGCTGACAATCGTGGCCACCGGCCCTCTGACCGCCGCCAGCCTGGCGCAGAGCATTGTCAAAGCCACCGGCGAAGAGCGCCTCGCTTTCTTTGATGCGATCGCGCCGATCGTTCACCGCGACAGCATCGATATGTCGAAGTGCTGGATCCAGTCGCGCTGGAACAAGACGACCGAAGCCTCGAATGAAGACGGCGATTACATCAATTGCCCGATGACGAAGGAGCAGTATCTCGCCTTTCAAAAGGGCCTGATTGAACGCGACAAGGGCGAGTTCAAGGCTTGGGAGAAAGACACCCCCTATTTCGACGGCTGCATGCCGATCGAAGTCATGGCAGAGCGCGGCGTGGAAACGCTGCGTTACGGCCCGATGAAGGGCGTCGGGCTCGACAACCCCTACGACACAACCGAAGAACACCCGCAGGGCCGCTGGCCCTACGCGGTGGTTCAACTGCGCCAGGACAACAAGCTCGGAACGCTGTGGAACATGGTCGGATTTCAGACCAAGCTCAAATACGGCGCGCAGATTGAACTGTTCCGCACTATTCCAGGGCTCGAGAACGCCGAGTTCGCACGCCTCGGCGGCTTGCACCGCAACACCTTTCTGAATTCACCCGAAGTTCTAGATCGACAACTGCGCCTCAAAGCCGCTCCGCATATCCGCTTCGCCGGGCAGGTCACGGGCTGCGAAGGCTATGTCGAAAGCGCAGCGATAGGCTTGGTCGCCGGCATGATGGCCGCCACCGAGTTGGCAGGCCGCGACTGGCAGCCCCTGCCCGCCTCAACAGCCATGGGCGCGCTGCTCAGCCACATCACAGGCGACGCGGACGCCGCAACCTTTCAGCCGATGAACGTCAATTTCGGTCTCTTCCCGCCGCTCCACGAGGTCCGAAAGAAAGAACGCAAGGAGGCATATACCACTCGTGCCAAGGCGGAAATGGCTGCGTGGATTAGCGCTCAGCGCGAAACTGTCCCGGCTTGAACTAGCAGGCACACTTTGACCTGGCGGGTGCCGGGCGAGATTTTGGCGCGGTGGTACGAAACTCAGCGGGTGTCAGCTTGTCATCGCCGTCGGTGTCAGCCCCTTCGAAACGTTCCACGGTCGTCACAGCCCACTCCTCAAAGGTCAGCAGGTTGTTGCCGTCGACATCGAGTTTACGGAACGCGTCCGATCGGGTGGAGAGCATTTCATTGCGGGTGATCACACGGTCCCGGTCTCGATCATAGCGAAAGAAACGTCTTTCTTCACGCGTCAGCTCGCTGGCTTCAGGTGGTTCTGGCCCTTCAAGATCGCCAACTTCGACCAACGGTAACTCGTCCTGAGACGGCGTCTCGGCGACCGGATCGGGGGGCGGCGGCGCGAGTTTCTCCACCTGCGCTTGGCCAGCCCACCAGAACACGCCCACCCCAGCGAGAACCAGACCCAGAAACACACCCGTCACCGTTTCCCGCATGGCACGTCCCTTTGTAGTCGCTCACTACGCCCAGATCATAAGCCTATTCATTGCCCTAGCAAGGCAGCCCGGAAGGCCACTAAGCCCGCTGATCGCCCCGCCATCAGCGGCGCTCCGCCAGCTTTGACGGCCCTTTGCCCAAGAGCAGCCAAGACCGCCAATCCCCGAAATGGCTTTTGAAGCCGGTCCGGTGGAGGCTGTTCTTGCGCCAAATTGAGCAAGGTCTGTCGTTCTCTAGCATCTGAGATATGGCTCGCCGCATCTGCAAGTGCCCAAAGGTAACCGGCGGCTCGCACGTTTTTCTGGATGTACTCTGGAAACCCGTTGAGGGCGGCTAAGTCGGCCAGCGTGTTAGCGCGCCCTTTGGCAAAGGCGGACGCCGCCTCTTTCGAAAGCGGCGGTTCGTTCAGCATGTGTTCCCAACCGTCGACCAAAGCCACGAAGGCTGTTTCATCCCCCTTCATCTTGCTGCCAAGGGCGTCAAGAATGGGGTCTCCTTTTGGCCTTTCGCTGACTTCCAGTCTCAGCGTATCGCGCCACCACGCCAATCGGACTTGCCCAAGCATGGGCTCGCTCGAAGCCGAAACCAATCTCCCAAGCCGCGCGTCAAGTTCGAAGAATATCGTTAACACGTCGCGCATATCTTCGCCGGTATGGGCCAGTGCAAGCCGCACTTCATCGGACAAAACTTCGGGCAAATCTGGTGCCATGAGCCTACCGTTAGCCTAGGGTCCGTAAGGTTTGCAAAGCTGGCTGTCCGAAAGAGGGACACACCATCAGTAAGGTTGGTTTCCGCCCACACTTAGGCCTTACTTAACCATGTCGCTTCGGATTTCGCTTACCTGATGTGGGTTATGGCCCACGCCTCTAGTTCTAAATTTCGGCGCTATGTCGCGTCGGTTCGGGGTAAAGGACACGCATCCCATGAGCAAACCAGAGCAGTTCGAGGGCGGATTTCTCACTGAGCTTCTCAAGGATTCGAGAGCCAACACAATCGCGATCGGCGCGGCCGCTATGGTGCCGTTGCTCGCTATGGTGGGCGGCGCTGTGGACGCCAGTCGCTATTACATGACGGAGACCCGTCTGCAGGCGGCGTGCGACGCCGGCGCGTTGGCCGCTCGACGAGCGATGGACGATAACCAGTTCACAGCCGAGCACCGAGTGATTGGAGAGAACTTCTTCGATCAGAACTTTGGAACAGGCATGTTCGGACTCGAAAACGGCACAAGAGCTTACACGGCGACGGCTGATGGCGAAGTTGTGGGCACAGCAAGCGGCAATCTGCCCACCAGCCTGATGGGTATTTTTGGCTATAACGGGTTTGGTGTCTCAGTGGACTGCAACGCCGACATCAACATTTCGAACACCGACATCATGTTTGTGGTCGACGTCACCGGTTCGATGAACTGCGCTCCCGGCGTTAATGGCGGTAACTGCAATAACACGGAAACGCCGCAATCCAGCATCGTTGGCCTGCGGGCCGCAGTCATGGATTTCTACGACACTGTGGAATCCGCGACGTCTCCTCAGGCTCAGGTGCGCTATGGCATGGTGCCGTACGCTTCGAACGTGAACGTTGGCCGGGACATCGTAGCCGCTAACGCCAACTGGATGGCCAACGACGCGGTGTTCGAATCACGTTGGGCCGAATGGGACCAGGACGAAGAGTGGAGAGAGATCCGCGAAGAAATCCTGGATATCGACCGCGATGGCGGCTGGGATGACATTGGCACGAACGATCAAACCAAGAAGCTTAAAAACCAGAAAAGGTGCGACAGGCGTAAGCCCGATGATCTCGAACTGTTTGTCTTCGATGATCTTGGCAAGCATGAAGGAATCCAAAACGAAACGATCATCGGGAACCAGCGGATTCGCGAATACGTCGATACCAATGAACGGGTGCGCTACGGGGAAGGCTTTGCGGACTGGAATAGCAGCACGAAGCAATGCACTTGGGGGCACCGGCTGTTCGAGGACCGCGCCGACGTCACTTTCCAAACGATCGAACAGCAGGATCCGCCGTTCTTTGTCGATTGGCATTACACAGCCGTTGACACGGCGAATCCTCCGGGACAGGGCAATCCCGCCGCAGCACCGGCCGGGTGGGACACGGTGAACATCCGTACAGCTTACAACGCAAACCGGCAGGTCCAGGCTCCGTTAAGCGGCACAAACGGCAACGAAGGCGGAATGGTTACCCTCACTTGGGATGGGTGCATTGAAGAGGCCGAGACCGCCACAGGGACCACTTGGGATCCGATCCCGGCCGCTGCGCTTGATATGAATGTCAATCTCGTGCCCAGCACCGAGGCGGAGCGCTGGAAACCAGTCATCAACGGCATCGCCTGGGAGCGGCGCGATAACACGGGCCTCGCCAGCAGCAACAGCACCAAGACGAACCAAGGCAACCTGACCACCGGAGACGTGCTTGGCTCGTCGCGGGTGAACAAAAAAGGCAAGATAGTTGGTCAAGACCGCCCGGGCTATAATTGCCCACAACCCGCATTCCGACTCGCGGAGTTGGAAAACACCAACACGGCTTCAACCGATGGTGTGATGCGGACGCGTCGAGATCTGCAAAACTATGTCGACGCCCTGCAAGGACGCAGCAACACCTATCATGATATCGGCATGCTGTGGGGTGCGCGTTATATCTCTCCGCGAGGGATTTTCGCGGCTGATAACGCTTCAGCTCCAAACGGAGACGCAATCGCGCGCCATATCGTCTTTATGACCGACGGTGTTCTGGCAGCGAACCGCGAGGTCTACGGAACATACGGCGTCGAATTCTGGAGCCGTCGCGTAAGTGGTAACGGAAATGGCAACACGCTTAGCACCGCGCACGCCGAACGTTTCCAGGCGGCTTGCCGCCTTGCTCAACAGGAAAACGTTACAGTCTGGGTGGTCGCCTTTGGGGTGGCGCTGACGCAGAACTTGATTGATTGCGCCACGCCGGGCCGTGCCTTCGTCGCAAACGATTCCGCAGAGTTGAGCGAGCGCTTCAAAGAAATCGCGCAGCGCATTGCGGCGCTCCGTCTGACCAACTGATGGGGTGCCAAATGCTTGACGCTTTGAAAGCCAATGAGCGCGGCGCGACACTGACTGAATTCGGCTTTGTCGCGCCGGTCCTCATCCTGATGGTTATGGGCATATTTGATATGGCCCACACCCAATACACGCACGCGATGATGAATGGCGCAATGCAAAGCGCCGGCCGTGATCTCACGCTCGAATCCGCAGGCAGCCGCGAGCAGAGCATTGACGATCGAGTGAAAGCTCAGATTCAGGCTGTGGTGCCGAAAAACGCAACGATCACCCTCGAGAAACTCTCGCACTTCGAATTCAGTGATATCGGCGAAGCCGAGGAGTTCACCGACCAGAACGACGACGGGCTTTGCAACAACAATGAAGTCTACGCCGACGCAAACGGCAACGGCCAATGGGATTCGAACCGAGGCGAACAAGGCATCGGCGGTGCACGTGACGCCGTGCTCTACACGGCTGTTGTCGAATACGAGCGACTATTCCCGATGTATGGCCTCGCTGGCTTGCCTCAAAACGCAACGTTGAAGGCTTCGACTGTCCTGCGAAACCAGCCTTACGACGAGCAAGACACAAACGTTGAGACGCGGAATTGCCAATGATGATCCCATCCAATTCAAAGGGCATCCAACCCTGCCGGAACGTTACCAAAAGTGGGGTCACACGCCTCGCAAAGCGGCTTTGTTCGTCAGATTCCGGAGTTGCGCTCACCGAGTTTGCATTCACCGCGCCGCTTGTGCTCGCAATGGGTATGATGGGCACCGAAGTGGCCTATTACACGATCACACACATGCAGGTCAGCCAGATCGCGATGCAGGTTGCCGATAACACCTCCCGTGTTGGCGAAACGGATGTTCTGGCTGCCCGCCGAGTCTTCGAGGACGACATCAACGCTTCGCTTGTCGGTGCCGAAAAAGCTGGCGACCGCATCAATCTGTTTGCGAATGGACGCGTTATTGTATCAAGCCTTCAGCAAAACGATGACGATGGCCAATGGATCGCATGGCAAAGATGCCGTGGGGCCTACAATCATACCTCGACCTATGGCGTCGAAGGCGATGGCGCTGAGGGAACAAGCTTCCCCGGGATGGGCGAAAGCGGCTCAGAGATCACCGCTGCTGCGGGCACCGCCGTGATGTTTGTCGAAATCGCTTATCAGTATGATGCTTTGACACCATTTGACTGGCTCGATGGCGAAGTCATCACTTACACCGCAGCCTTTAACGTACGAGACCAGCGCGACCTTACCGGTCTTTTTCAGTCAAACCCACCAACCGGCGTTGCGCGCTGCAACGTCTTCAGCGCTGATCGGCCTTAGGCCAAGACTAAAGCCACGTCGTCAAACATAGCAGACTTTTTTGACCGCTTCGATGATCCGGGGCGCGTCGATTAGCGCCAATCGCTCGAGGTTTGCCGCGTAAGGCAGCGGTACGTCTTCGTTGCACACGCGCAGCACTGGCGCATCGAGATCATCAAAGCCTTCCTCCATGCACACTGAGATAACTTCGCTCGCAATGGAGCAGGTTGGCCAGCCTTCCTCGGCGATCACCAGTCGATTGGTCTTTGCGAGACTTGAGAGAATCGCTTGCTTGTCGAGTGGGCGAAGCGTCCGAAGATCGATGACCTCCGCATCAATTCCTTCACTCGCCAGGGTTTCAGCCGCTTCCAGAGCCAGACCGACGCCGATTGAGTATGACACGATGGTCACATCGGCCCCCTCACGCATTGTACGGGCTTTTCCAATCGGTAGGACGTGGTCCTCGATCTCTGGAACGTCAAAGCTGCGACCGTAGACCAGTTCGTTCTCCAAAAAGACAACGGGGTCTTCGCAACGTATCGCAGCCTTCATCAGGCCCTTTGCATCCGAGCTATCATAGGGCGCAATGACAATGAGCCCCGGCACACTCGCGTACCAAGGTCCATAGTTTTGAGAATGCTGTGCCCCCACCCGGCTTGCCGCGCCGTTCGGGCCGCGGAAGACGACCGGACAACGCATCTGTCCACCCGACATGTAGTTGGTCTTGGCGGCCGAGTTCACAATGTGATCAATGGCTTGCATCGCAAAGTTAAACGTCATGAACTCGACGATCGGGCGCAACCCACCCATGGCTGCGCCAGTGCCGATTCCGGCAAAACCGTATTCCGTAATAGGCGTATCGATCACGCGCTTTGGGCCAAACTCGTCCAGAAGTCCCTGCGTAACTTTGTACGCGCCTTGGTACTCCGCAACTTCCTCGCCCATCACAAAGACGCGGCGATCGGCGCGCATTTCCTCGGCCATGGCGTCGCGCAGAGCTTCGCGGACGGAGACTTGCGTGAAAGTCGTTCCGGCGGGGAGTTCTGGTTCATTGACTGCTGCCTTGGGGCTTGGCGCAGGGCTGGCTGGGGTTGGTGTGGGTGAAGGCTTCGCTTTCGCTTCCGGCGTGAGGTCTGGTGCAGGCCTCGACGTAGGAGGCGCGTCTTCACCCTCTCCTTCCAGGGTCGCAATCACAGTTCCAACCGCGACATTCTCCGTCCCCTCGGCAATCAGAATCTTGCCAAGCACGCCTTCGTCGATGGATTCAAATTCCATCGTGGCCTTATCTGTCTCAATTTCCGCGATGATGTCGCCGGGCTCAATGGCGTCGCCCTCAGCCTTAAGCCATTTCGCGAGCGTCCCCTCCTCCATTGTTGGAGAAAGCGCGGGCATTTTGAGTTCGATGGACATGGCTCAATACTCCTCCACCAAAACGTCGGTGTAGAGTTCGCTTGGCTCCGGCTCGGGCGAATTTTCGGCGAAGTCCGCCGCCTCCGCCACGCGCGCGCGGATCGCCTTATCAATGTCTTTCAGGTCGGCTTCGGTCTTCCCACCTTCGATCAGCGTCTTCTTCAAGCCTTCGATGGGATCATGATGATCGCGCTGGTCCTGCACCTCTTCGCGCGAACGGTACTTCGCCGGATCCGACATGGAATGCCCGCGATAGCGGTAGGTGTTGCACTCCATCAGAACCGGACCCTTGCCCTCGCGCACATGCTTAAACGCGACTTCCGCCGCGGCGCGCACCTCGAGAACGTCCATCCCGTTCACCTCCATACCCGGGATACGGAAGGCCGTGCCGCGACGATAAAAACGAGTCTCAGCTGAGGAGCGCTTGGTCGCGGTGCCCATGGCGTATTGGTTGTCCTCGACCACGAATACGATCGGCAGGTTCCAAAGCGCAGCCATATTGAACGTTTCGTAGACCTGCCCCTGGTTGGCGGCGCCATCGCCGAAATAAGCCAAGCACAAACCGCCGTCCTCGTTGTATTGATGGGCAAGCGCTAGCCCGCCGCCCAAGGCAACCTGTGCGCCAACGATGCCGTGTCCGCCGTAGAACTTATGCTCGGTCGAGAACATATGCATCGACCCGCCCTTGCCCTTGGAGATGCCGGCTTCGCGACCCGTTAATTCCGCCATGATCACCTTGGGATCGATGCCATAGGCCAGCATATGTCCGTGATCGCGATAGCCGGTGATCACGCTGTCTTTGTCCGCATCGAGCGCGCTCTGAAGGCCGATCGCAACAGCTTCCTGCCCTATATAGAGGTGACAAAACCCACCAATCAAACCAAGGCCGTAAAGCTGGCCCGCCTTCTCTTCAAAGCGACGGATGAGCAGCATCTGCTCGTAGAACTCAAGCATTTGCTCTTCGGTTGCGGCGAAGCGCTTTGCCTTTTCAAACTCGTCCTGAAGCGAATGCAGAATGAAGTCCGGATCATCCGATGGAGCGGATTGATCCGAAACGTTGGTCGCCTGTTTAGAGGGCTTGGCTGTCCTGGCCATTCCTGTGATCCCTTCCGATCCAAACGAGCGCTCCGGACGCTCATTTAGTGATCCCTATCCGATGCCTGCTTTGAACGAAGAGCGCGCAAGACGCAACGCCAAGCGAGCAAATCGAGCTGTCAGATTACATCAGGGGAACAGCGTCTAAACGCTCAGTCTTCCGGCAGTGTGACGACCACTTCGTCAGGGTGAAGCACGCCCAGATTGCGCCGAGCGAGTTCGCCAACCAGATCGGAGTCGGCCTGCTCCCTGTCCAGCAGGTTTACGCGGTTATTCAGAGCGGAAAGCTCTTCGTTCAAAAGAGCGATCTCGGCGTGCCTTTGCTCCAACGCGGCGTTGTTCTCGTACCACGCCAGCACGCCCCATGGTCCCGCGATTGCAAGACCGCCAAGCGCGAGCAGAATCAGGAGTACGCCCCAGAGCCGCATCGGGCTGCCGGGCAGTTCGACGTGAGGCCGACCATCGCGTATAAATTGAGAATTCCCCCGACCCATATTGTCACAGGATCACAGTTGCTTCCTCGAAGCAAGCCCCAAAGGGACAGAGTGAATCGAAAAACGGCATGAGCCGAGCGATTGGACCACTAGTAGGAGCGCGGCAGGCCAAGCACATGCTCGGCCAGATAGGACAAGATCAGATTGGTAGAGATCGGGGCCACCGTGTAGAGCCGCGCCTCGCGGAACTTGCGCTCCACATCATACTCTTCGGCAAATCCGAACCCACCGTGGGTCTGCACGCACATGTCAGCCGCGGCCCAGCTTGCCTCCGATGCCAACAGTTTGGCCATGTTCGCTTCTTCTCCCGGATTGCAACCCTCGTCGTACACGTGCGCCGCGTGATGGACCATCAACTCAGCCGCGCGCATTTGGGCGTAGCAGCGCGCAATCGGGAATTGCACACCCTGATTCTGACCAATCGGGCGAGCGAACACATTGCGATCGCTGGCGTAGGCGCTGGCGCGTTCAATGAACCACTTGGCGTCGCCAATGCACTCGGCCGCGATCAAGATACGTTCCGCGTTCATGCCGGAGAGGATGTAGCGAAAGCCCTTTCCTTCCTCGCCCACCAGCGCCGTCGCCGGAACCCGCAAGTCGTCGAAGAAAACCTCGCAACTCGAATGGTTCATCATCGTGCGGATGGGTTTGACCTCCATCCCGGTCCCGCGCGCCTGCTGCATATCGACGAGGAACATCGATAAGCCTTCTGTCTTCTTTTCGACTTCCTCGCGCGGCGTTGTGCGCGCCAAAAGGAGCATCAGATCGGAATGCTCCGCGCGGCTCGTCCAGATCTTTTGCCCGTTGATGACGTATTCGTTGCCATTGCGCACCGCGCGTGTCTTCAAACTGAGTGTGTCGGTACCGCTGGTGGGCTCGGATACCCCGAAGGCCTGCAGGCGCAGCGAACCATCGGCAATCTTGGGAAGATACTGCGCCTTCTGATCTTCCGACCCGTACCTAAGCAGCGTGTTCATGATATACATTTGCGCGTGCGCCGCGCCGCCATTGCAGCCGGTCGCCTGGATCTCTTCCATGATCACGCAAGCGGCGTCGAGGCTTAGACCGCTTCCACCATATTCGGTCGGGATAAGCGCGGCCAAAAAGCCCGCTTTGGTCAACGCGTCGACAAACTCGGCGGGATATTCACGGACCGCGTCCTTGGCCCGCCAGTACTCACCCGGAAAATCTTCGCACAACGCGCGCACGGCGCGGCGAATTTCAGCCAGTTCTTCGGTTTCGTTTTTCATGGGGATTCGCGGTGTTCCTCTCTCTTGCCGCGCTGATTGCCTTTTAGGTTCCGCCGAGTCCACAGAGACATTTTGCTAGTGGATAGGAAATCTGCGCCTCGCCGGGGCTACTCAATCAGTTGCAGCGTGCTACTGATTGGTAAAGACGGAGAGGAGAGAAGAATCATGCAAATCCTGAAAGCCGACCCCGCGCGCTTTGCAAACATCCCCGACTATGACTTCGCCGAAAACTGGATCGAAATCGATCTTGGTGAAGGCCACACAGGCCGCATGCATTATCTTGATGAGGGCCCCAAAGATGGCCCGCCCGTCCTGCTCTTTCATGGCGAGCCGAGCTGGAGCTTCCTCTATCGCAAGATGATCCCAATCCTCGTCGATGCCGGTTTCCGCTGTCTTGCGCCCGATCTCATCGGTTTTGGCAAAAGCGACAAGCCCGATGACATCGCCTTCTACACATACGCCCGCCACACGCACTGGCTGAAGCAATGGCGCGACGCGGTTGTTCCCGAACCAGCAGCTTTGTTCTGTCAGGACTGGGGCGGTCTTCTTGGCCTGCGTATGGTCGGCGATGAACCCGATCGTTTCACCTGTGTCGTGGCGAGCAACACCTTCCTTCCAACAGGCGGCACGCCCTCGCCCGCCTTCCTGGCGTGGCGCGAATTCGCCAAAAGCTCCCCCGAGTTCAAGATCGGCGAATTGCTCCAGCGAGCGACCGCGACCGAATGCTCGGAAGAGGAAGTTGCGGCCTATGACGCGCCCTTCCCCGATGAACCCAGCAAAGCCGGCGCGCGCGCTTTCCCGCAACTAGTCCCGGTTGAGGATGGCATGGACGGCATTTCCGAAAACATCGAGGCCTGGAATGGTCTGGCTGCCTTCGAAAAGCCGTTCCTTACGCTCTTCGGCGAAGACGATCCGGTCACTGGTGGGCTCGCACCGATGCTGATCGATCGGATCAAAGGCGCGCAAGGCCAACCGCATGGAACCCTCTCAACATGCGGGCATTTCTGTCAGGAAGACCGACCGGTCGAACTCGCGCAGGGTGTCATCGATATGGCCAAGGCCGCGGGTGTCTTAGCCTAAGCGAGCTGTCTTGAACCCTTCCTCCCCGGCTTATCTTTCGCGACGTCAGGAGCTTTTGCTGGCTCTTGCCGTCGCGGTGGTCACCGCCAACGCCTATTACATCCATCCGATTGTTGGCGATGTGGCCAAGCACTTCGGCGTGAGCGAAGCGCGGATCGGCGTTGTCCCGGCGCTCAATCAGGTCGCGTTGGCAGTGGGCATCCTTTTGCTGCTGCCATTGGGTGACCGGTATTCGAACCGCAACCTGACTATCATTTTCAGCGTCTGCCAATGCGCTGGCCTGTTGGCGATGACGTTCGCGCCCGACTTTTTAACCTTTACCATCGGATCGACGTTTCTGGGCTTTTTCACAATCGCCCCTTACTTGCTCCCCGCCTACGCCTCCAAGCGGGTCGCGCCCGAACGCCTCGGCTATGTCACCGCTACGCTGACCGCCGGAATTATCTTCGGCATCCTTGTCGCGAGAGTCGGAGCGGGTGTGTTGGCGGATCTGTACGATTGGCAAGCCGTCTATTGGTGCGCGAGCGCGGCCATGGTGGCGGTGACTTTGGCCATGCCGCGCATCGTCCCAGCCCAAGATGCAATCGTCTCAAGCAAGTCATCGAGCGGCGGCGGATACCTTTCACTGGTGGCCTCGGTCTTTCCGCTTCTGAAGACTCATCCAGAGATCATCGTATCGGGTGCCATTCAAGGGATTGGTTTTGGCCAGTTCATCGCGCTTTGGCTCGGGCTTGCCCTCCACTTGACCTCGCCAGCCATGGGATATGGCACGGATGTCGTGGGCTATCTCGCGGGCTTTGCCGCTTTCAGCGTGCTGACGACCCCGCGCCTCGGCATAATCGCGGACCGGGTGGGCGCTCGAAGGGCGCGTTTCATTTACGGCTGCGTGCAAGCTGCCGGCACGGCGTTGTTCCTACCTTTCGGCGATAATCTGTGGCTCTTGATGATCCCGATCATAGTCACATCGACGGTCGGCCCCGCGATCGATGTGGCCAGTCGGATGACGTTTCTCTCCGCCGAACCGGAGCTGCGGACACGGTTGACCACAATCTACATCGTGATGATGTTTCTTGGTGGCGGAATTGGCAGCGTCGCGGGCACATGGATTTATGACGCGTTCGGATGGGACGGAATCGCGATCGCGTTGTTCGCATCGTGCTTCGGTTTGACCGCACTCGCGGGCCTCGCGTGGCGCATTTGGGGCACGCATTGCGCGGCAATGGCCCCGGCCAATCAGAGTTCGTAGGTAGCCAAACGCGGGCGCTATTTCGCTTGGATTTGGTGTCCCCGACAGGATTCGAACCTGTGGCCTTCGGATTAGGAATCCGACGCTCTATCCACCTGAGCTACGGGGACGACGCGCCCCTCATAGCATTGGCGGATGACTGATCAATTGAGCTTTTCGGGCGGCGCGACTGGAAAGGGAAGCGGCGCGACAGGCACCCCCTCGTCGACAAGTTCCTTTGCCTCCTCGAGGGTCGCCTTGCCGTGGATCGCCGCTTCGTCTCGCTCGCCGTAGTGCATTTCGCGCGACTGCTTGGCGAAGTCATCGCCCACCCATGTGCTGTCTTTTAAGGCCTTGGATTGCGCTTCGGCCAGCTTTTGCATCGCCTGCTGCACTTCGGCGGGCATCTCCCGATTGGCGACCGGCGCGTTGGCTGGTTTCTCCGGAGCGATTGGTTCCACGTTCTTCGTATTAGACTTGGCGGGCACCGCCGGCGCCATAGGCGCTTTGCTGATATTGGCCGTCCCGCATTCGGGACACAAAACAAGCCCGCGCTCCAGCTGCGCCTCATAGTCTTCAGACGAACCAAACCAGCCCTCAAACCGGTGGCCGTGTTCGCAGTGCAAATCAAAAACGATCATAAAAGCTTACTTGGGTATCTCGCGTTTGTTCTCAAGGCTGGGGAGCTGACGACGCACCTCCGCTATCCGGTCCAGATCTATATCGCAAAAGCTAAGGCCGGGTTCCTCACCGCCCATGTCTAGGAGCACTTCGCCCCATGGATCGACGACAAGGCTATGGCCATAGGTTACGCGCCCGTCCTCATGCTGGCCCACTTGCGCCGCGGCGATGACAAAGGCGCTGGCTTCGATAGCGCGGGCTTTCAGCAAGGTGTGCCAATGCGCCTTTCCCGTGGGGACCGTAAAAGCGGCGGGGATGGCGATCGCATCGCATTTGCGACGGCCTAATTCTTCGAACAGCGCGGGAAAGCGGATGTCGTAGCAGATGGTGAGGCCAAGGCGGCCCATCGGCGTTTCATCCACGGTCACGACCTGCGAACCCGGCTGATACGCGTTGCTCTCTCGCCACGTTTCGCCCGTCGATAGCTCCACATCGAACATGTGTATCTTGTCGTAGGAAACCGGTGACCCGCTCGCGCTATCGAAAAGCCACTGGCGATTGGTCGAGCGTCCGTTTTCTAGTGCTAGCGGAACGCCAACGGTTAGCCAGAGATCGTTCTCTTCACACATCGCCTGAAAGCGATTTACGATACGCGTGTCAGCGACCGGTCGAATATTCGGCAAAGCGCGCGAGCGATCGCGATCAAGCATAAGCGACATTTCAGGCGTGAAGAGCATCTCAGCCCCTCCGGCCTTTGCCCGCTTCATCGCTTGAGCCATAGTCTCGAAATTGGCTTCAGGATCGACTCCCGAAGTCATCTGGAGGACGGCAATACGCGCCATTATCCCGCCAGCAGGGCGTCGAGCTTTCCAGCCTGCTCCAAGGCGGCGAGGTCATCGGAACCACCCACATGCGTATCGCCGATAAAGATCTGCGGCACCGTCATGGCGTTAGGGGCGCGGGACAGCATCTCGTCGCGCTTCTCTCCACCGCTGGTGATATCAAACTCGTTAAACTCCACACCTTTGGAGGTCAGCAGGTGCTTGGCGCGAACGCAAAAGGGACAGGCAAACTTGGTGTAGATGTCGATGACTGGCTGGCTCATAGTTTCGTTCCCAATGGCCCCTTGAAAGGCAAAGATGGCAAACCAAATAGACCGTGTCGCTTTGTTTCGCCAGTCATTGGGAAGCACGAAAAGCGGCAAATCACTCGGCGCTGCATGAGGTAGGCCGAGAATTGAAACCAAATTGCTCAAACACGAGGATTTGAACCTATGTCACGTCTTGATTTTACCCCCTATCGCCGTTCGACCGTGGGCTTTGATCGCCTATTCGACATTCTAGAGAGTCAGGCTCGCTCCCATTCCGGCGACAACTATCCCCCTTTCAACATCGCTCGTCAGGGTGAGGACAACTACCGCATCACCCTCGCGGTGGCTGGCTTCCGCCCGCAGGACATCGACATCACCGCGCAGCAGAACCTGCTAACCGTGCAGGGCAAGAAGCGCGACGAGCTCGACGACGGATCGGAGCTGCTTCACGTCGGCATCGCCAATCGCGGCTTTGAGCGCCGTTTCGAACTCGCCGATTATGTGCGCGTCGAACGCGCCGATTTGGCCGATGGACTGCTCATCATCGATCTGGTGCGCGAAGTGCCCGACGCGATGAAACCCAAAAAGATTGCCGTTGGGTCGACCACGCTCAAGGCGGTCGAAACTGGCAACGCTTTGTCGGAAGACAAAGACGCGGCCAGCGCCGCCTAAAACCAAACGAACTCTAGAGCGTAAATAAGGGAGACGGCCCTGCTTCGGCGGGGTCGTCCTTTTGATCTCCACTGAAGATTGTTAGAGGCGGATCCAAAGGACCCGCCTCCGCGACAAACAGCCGCCTCGATCAGAGCCAAGTGTCCGGGTCGCAGAAGACACACGGCTCTAAAACGAGCTGGGTGCGACGCAAGGATCAGAACGATCCCACCCCAGTTGCTAAGCGTCGCAATCTCAACGGCGGTTTTGCCCGCCCCATTCCAGTTCTCTGGAAGTCCGGGCGCTGGGTAAGGCCCAATCTAGAGGCCACGCAAGGCTAAAATTCGCGCTTTGTAAGAACGCGACAGCTTCAATTTGGCGCCAAATTGCGTCGAAAAACGGTCGGTTGCCGGAAAGCCTCAGCCGAATCAGCTACTTCTGCGGATGGAGCTACAGTCCGTCTCATGGTCCGCGAACACTCAAGAATGATTAGACGAGGCGCGATTGTTCCAGCGCCGCAGCGATGAAACCGGCAAAAAGCGGATGGGGATCGAAGGGCTTCGACTTGAGCTCCGGGTGAAATTGAACGCCGACAAACCATGGGTGATCCGGCCTTTCCACAATCTCTGGCAGCAACCCATCGGGCGACATGCCCGCGAAAACGAGGCCCTGTTTCTCCAACGGCTCGATATACGCGCTGTTGACTTCGTAGCGGTGGCGGTGGCGCTCCGAAATCGTTTCCGCACCATCATAAATGGTCGAAGTGTGGCTGTTGCCCGCCAACTTCGCCTCGTAAGCGCCAAGGCGCATGGTTCCGCCCAGATCACCGCCCTCTTGGCGGCTTTGCAGGCCTTCTTCACTCATCCATTCGGTTATGATCCCAACTACTGGTTCCGGCGTCGGTCCAAATTCGGTGGATGACGCGCTCGAAAACCCTGCCGCGCGCGCGCTTTCAATGCAGGCCATTTGCATACCGAGACAAATGCCGAAGAAAGGTACGTTTCGCTCGCGGGCGAACCGCACGCTGGCGATCTTCCCTTCGCTGCCGCGTTCACCAAAGCCACCGGGCACGAGAACCCCATGCATCGGTTCAAGCGCGGACGCGATCTCGCTCTCTTCCCCTTCGAAGAATTCTGCGTCGATCCATCTGATATTGACCTTCACGCGGTTGGCCAAACCCCCGTGGATCAGCGCCTCGTTGAGGCTTTTGTATGCATCAGGCAGTCCAACATACTTGCCGACCACGCCAATGGTCACTTCGCCTTCGGGATTGAAGTAGCGGTCCGTCACATCGTCCCATGCCGCCAGATCGGGCTCGGGCGCGTTAGTGATACCAAACCCGCGCAGAACTTCTGCGTCGAGGCCCTCTCGGTGGTATTGCAGCGGCACCGAATAAATTGAGGGCGCGTCGAGAGCCGGGATGACAGCCTCTTTGCGCACGTTGCAGAAATTGGCGATCTTCTGGCGCTCGCCTTCGGGAATGGGGTGCTCTGCCCGGCACAACAGAACATCGGGTTTGATCCCAAGGCTCGCCAGTTCCCGCACGGAGTGTTGCGTTGGCTTTGTCTTCAATTCCCCGGCGGCGGCTATGTAAGGGACAAGCGTCACATGCACGCTCAGCGTCTGAAACGGTTCCAATTCATTTCGAATTTGGCGGATCGCTTCCATGAAAGGCAGCGACTCAATATCGCCAACCGTCCCTCCGATCTCGCACAGGATGAAATCGTGCTCGTCCTGATCGGCTAGTGCGAATTCTTTGATCGCGTCAGTGACATGAGGGATAACCTGAACGGTAGCGCCGAGATAGTCTCCGCGCCGTTCCCGCGCGATGATGTCGCGATAGACGCGGCCGGAAGTTATGTTGTCGCTCTGTCGCGCTGAAACACCGGTAAAGCGTTCGTAGTGGCCCAGATCCAGATCAGTCTCGGCGCCATCGTCTGTCACGTAGACTTCCCCGTGTTGATACGGGCTCATCGTTCCCGGATCGACGTTCAAATAGGGGTCGAATTTGCGAATGCGCACCTTGTACCCGCGCGCCTGCAACAGCGCTGCGAGACTAGCCGCCATAAGACCTTTGCCGAGCGAGGAGACCACGCCGCCGGTGATAAAAATGTACCGCGCCATGGGAGTCGAGCCTTAAGCGTGGCTGCGGATTCGAAGCAAGCGAAATGACGCTAGAAACACGCCGACATCCACAATCAAGTTTTATGAACCAGCGCCCAGCCCGCGCGCCGCCTCCTGTCCGAGACTACTCGGCCAAAGGATCGTCGCTAGCCGGAGCTTCGTCACCCTGAGGCGCGAGTGGATCGGCCAACAAGTCCTGCGCCGGGGGAGTGGGTGCTTCGACATCGCGATCAAGCGTCGACGTCACCGTTTCAGTTGAGCTGGTTTCGACTGCGACCGCCGCCAAGGCAATCGAGAGAACTACAAACGCAACAGCAAGCCATTTTGTCGCGCGGGTCAAAAAGTCAGCCGCACCGCGAGCGCCCAAGGCGCCGCCCGGGCTGCCCCCAATGCCAAGACCGCCGCCTTCGGAGCGTTGCATCAGGACGACACCCACTAGAGCGGCGGCGACCAGTCCCTGAAGGACGGTGAGGAAAATGAACAGACCCATGACGGTGCTTCTCTATAAAATCGTGTGACCGCGCATTTAGGGACGCGATTGCCCTTACGCAAGCGACAGAAAGCGTCAGTTCTCGCTACTCTCTGCGGCGAGCGCGATGCTCATAAAGCTGTCGGCAGTCAGACTGGCGCCGCCCACAAGTGCTCCGCCAACTTCGCGTATCGCCAGTATCTCAGAAGCGTTTTCGGGCTTCACAGACCCCCCGTAAAGAATGCGCACTCCCGCCCCTTCTCCATTGCCGAACATCTCGATCAAGAGCGCGCGGATTTCAGAGTGCATTTCCTCAATATCTGCCGGCGTAGCCGTCTTGCCAGTGCCAATAGCCCAGATGGGTTCGTAAGCGATGGTCAGCTTTTCTCCAGCGCCTTCGACTTCAGGAATCGAGGCGGCAATCTGCTTCTTAACATGTTTGACGGCGTTCCCGGCCTCTCGAGTTTGCTCGCTTTCGCCGCAACACAGGATGACACGCAACCCGGCCTCTAGGGCCGCCTCGACCTTCGCTTTGACGATAGGGTCGGTTTCCCCGTGATCAGAACGGCGTTCGCTGTGCCCGAGGATCACGAACTTGGCGCCCGCATCCGCGATCATCGACGCCGAGATATCTCCGGTGTGCGCTCCACCGTCGGAAAAGTGGCAGTTTTGCGCGCCGACTCCAATTTGTTCGGCTTCGCGATGGATCGGGTGGATCAAGGTGTAAGGAGGCGCGAGCGCCACTTCCACTTTCATGTGTCGCTGGGCCGCACGGTCGATTGCGCGCGCTTCGGAAAGCATGGCCCGCGTGCCATGCATCTTCCAGTTTCCAACGATATAGGGCCGTTCAGCCATCAATTTTTCCTGCGAATGCCTTGAAGAGGTTCGAATCTGACGACGTAAATAGGATCAGAGGGCCGCGTCCGCTAGCCGAGCAAGGCTTGACAGTCAAAACCTTCGCGCACCTGTTGCGGGGACGTCTCTGGGCAGATAGAGCGCCGAAAGTTCGCAACTCAACGCGGGTCGCCCTGCGTTTGCGAAGGTCACTCAAGGGTCCCAGACCGTTCGGGATACGTCGCTCACATGATTACTTCTTTTCGTCGATTCTTTCAGTCCAAGCTGGGTATGGCTTTCTTCCTCGCCTTTTTGGCGCTCGTCGCTTTGGCGTTTGCGGGGGCTGACATAACCGGCAACACCTTTGGTGGAGTTACCCAAGGCGAACGCGTAGCGTTGGTGGGCGATGAAGCCATCACTTCCAGCGAACTGACGGAAATCGCGCAATCCTCGCTCCAGGGCGTTCGTCGGCAAAACCCCGCGATAACCATGCCCGCTTTCATCGAGCAGGGTGGACTGGATGAAGTGCTCTCACAGATAATCGATCGTGCCGCGATCAGCGCATACGCGAAAGAGAGCGGCCTTAGAGCTGGAGAGAACCTCGTAAACAGCGAGATTCTTCAGATCCCAGCGTTTCGCGGCGTTGGGGGAGAGTTCGACCCAGAGGATTACCGTGCAGCCTTGGCGCAACAACGCATTTCCGACGCCAGTCTAAGAAGCGATCTGGCCGATGGCTTGCTTTCGCAACAATCGCTGCTGCCCGCGCTTATCTCTCCTCAGGTCCCGGAAAAGGTCGCTCGCCAATACGCCAATCTCTTTCTTGAGCGGCGTACCGGCCAAATCGCTCTGATACCCAGCGCGCTTTTCTTGACCGAAGAAGAGCCCGATCAGGCCGCTATCGAGGCCTATTACGGAGAGAACAACGCAAGCTACGTGGAGCCCGAAAGACGCAAAGTGCGATTTGCGCTCCTCAACTCCGACAACCTGAAGGCGGACATTACCCCTACAGAAGCTGAGATCGCCGCGCGTTTTGAAGCCACCAAGGAGCAATACGCGGCGCGCGAATCGCGCGACATAACCTCGTTCACCGTCCCCACAGAAGAAGGCGCTAACGCGCTTGTCGAACAGATCCGCGCGGGCAAGAGTCTCGACGTGGCCGCACGCGAAGCGGGCTTCAACACGACGCAAGCCGTAGATCGCGATCAGGAGCAAGTGTCATCCACGGTAAGCTACGCCGCTGCGCAAGCGATTTTCGCCGCAGCCGAAGGTGAGATTGCCGATCCAGCGCAAACGACGCTAGGCTACATCATCGCTCGCGTGGACAAGATCACCAACACACCCGAACGCACTCTCGACGAAGTGAGCGAGGAGATTAGCGAAGTCCTTACGGTTGAGAAACGCGCAGCCGCGCTCGCCGATTTAACCGCCCGCGTCGAAGAAGAGGTCGATCAAGGAACGTCGCTGACCGAAATTGCAGATGTGTTTGAGCTCACACTCACAGAAAGCCCGTCCTTGCTCGCGGATGGCCGAGTGTACGGGGATCCGACGACCCAGCCTAATCCGGCGCTTGCGCCCATTCTTTCAACAGCGTTCGCGCTCGACGAGAGCCAGCCACAACTCGATGTTCTGGTGCCGGGGTCGCAGTTTCTCGTCTACGACGTAACTCAAATTGATGAATCCGCCGCGCCGCCCCTTGCAATCATTCAGAACCGCGTGATCCGTGATTTGCAGCTGTCGATCGCAAGTGGAGCAGCTAAAGAAGCGGCTGAGCGGGTCCTGAAAAAAGTGCGGGAAGACATCGAAATTGCGACCGCACTGAGCGAAGAAGAACAACCGATCCCGCCAGCGGATGACGTGACCCTCGCTCGTCAAGAACTTCAGCGGTTAAGCGCGCGCGGACCTGTCCCACCAGCCTTGGCGCTGATGTTCAGTATGGCAAAGGGCACGGTGAAACTGCTTGAAGCACCAAGGAACCAAGGCTGGATCCTTGTGGCCCTCAATGAGATTTCGACCGACGAAATTCCTGACGACACGCCTATCGTCCAGGGCTTGCGTGCAGAGCTCGCGGAAACGGTGGGTGACGAGTATTCCGAACAACTGGTCCGCTCCATGCGCGAGAGCGTCGGTGTCGAGCGAAACGACGAGGCGGTTGCGGCGGTTCGATCGCAACTTTCTGGCGAGAGCTAGGCGTAATTCCTCGCTGCGTTCCTGACCGTGAAAACCGCCCTTCCCGATAGCGATCTTCCCATCGATGCGCCGCTTCACGCGGCCGAAGCGCAGCTTGCCTTAAACGAGGGTAAAGCCAGTCTCGTTTGGCGGACCATTATCGCCGATAGCGACACGCCGGTCGGCGCCGCTCGGCGGCTGATCAAGCCGGGTCGAGGCGACTTTCTTTTGGAATCGGTCGAAGGTGGCGAGGTTCGCGGGCGCTACAGTCTGCTCGGCCTGGATCCCGATCTTGTCTTTAGAGCGATTGAAGGGAAAGCAGCGATCAACGCGCAGTGGCGTGATGACCGGGACGCTTTTTCGGGGTGCGCTGGCGATCCTTTGAGCGAATTGCGCGCCCTTTCTGAAGCGTGTCGCATCGAAACGCCCGAGGAGCTCCCTTCTGCGCTGGCCTGCCTCGTGGGTTACTTCGGCTACGAAACCATTGGTTTGGTGGAGAAGTTGCCACGCGCCGAGGCGAGCGGAATGGCCCTGCCTGACATGCTGTTTGTTCGTCCAGCCCTGATACTGGTGTTCGACGGATTGACCGACGAGCTCTTTTGCGTCTCACCGTTATGGCCCAATGAAGCCAACCAATCGGATCCCGCTCAGGCCATTTCTCGCGCTGGTGAGAGCATAGATGAGGCTTTGCGATCGCTGACCGCGCCCGCTCCAACCGAGCCGCGAGCGGCCCACGACGCGCCTTCGCCAGAACTCACGCCCGTTATGAAAGGCGAGGAATACAAAGCGATGGTCGCTCGGGCGAAAGACTACATCGTGGCCGGAGACATCTTTCAAGTTGTCTTGGCTCAGCGCTTCACCTGCCCGTTCTCTCTTCCCCCGCTCGAACTCTATCGCGCGTTACGACGCGTGAACCCGTCGCCATTCTTGTACTTTCTTGACCTTCCGGGTTTTGCGATTGTTGGGTCCAGCCCTGAGATTCTGGTCCGCGTCCGCGACGGCGAAGTGACCATTCGCCCAATCGCCGGAACGCGTCCCCGCGGCGCCACGAGGTCAGAGGATGTCGCCAACGAAGCCAGCCTGTTGGCGGATCCAAAAGAGCGAGCTGAGCACCTGATGCTACTCGATCTGGGGCGCAACGATGTGGGCCGGGTAGCCTCACGCGGCAGCGTTTCGGTCACCGACAGTTTCGGCATCGAACGCTACAGCCACGTCATGCATATCGTGAGCAACGTTGTCGGTGAATTGGCGGATGGGCGCGACGCGCTCGACGCTTTGTTCGCCGGTTTCCCCGCTGGGACCGTGTCCGGGGCTCCCAAAATTCGGGCGTGTGAGATTATCGCCGAGCTCGAACCCGAAACACGCGGCGCGTACGCCGGAGGCGTTGGCTATTTCGCGCCCGATGGATCGGTGGACAGCTGTATCGTCTTGCGCACCGCCGTCGTCAAAGATGAAGTGATGCACGTTCAAGCCGGCGCCGGTATCGTCGCGGACAGCGATCCCGACTATGAACTGGCCGAATGCAAAGCCAAGGCGGGCGCGCTGTTCGCGGCGGCGCGCGAAGCGGTGGATCGGGCAAAAGAGGCAAGGTTTGGCCAATGAGACGTTTTGCTTTCCTCTCGCTAGCCGCGCTCGCGATGGCTTCGTGCAACGAGCCCAAGGCGGGTCAGCCGGTGGTAACCGTCGATCTCGACGATGAAACAGCGCCGCTAAGCGAGACAGCGGATGGCGCCGCGACGCCCGCCACAGCTGGGCTAAGCCCCGAGACATCAGTCTGCTCGCCAGTCAGTTTTGAGACGGTTGACCTAACCCATTGTGTGGCCGACCCGGACAAGCACGCAATTGGCGTCGTCTACGGCCCGGCGGGCAGCGAGACGCCCTACGGCACGCTTGGGACCTTCGCGCGCACGGCGGACGCTGCCACAATTGTTTTTGCAATGAATGGCGGCGCGTTTAGCGACGATCTTAAGCCGCGTGGCTACCTCGTTACGTCAGGCGACCGCCTGGCCGAACTCGATCGCGGGTCCGGTGACAGCAACTTCCATATGAAGCCCAACGGCGTGTTCTTCGGCAGCAACGGCCGCTGGCGGGTGCTTGCGACCAATCGGTTTTTCAGCACGGTGCGCGAACGGCCTCGGTTTGGAACACAATCGGGCCCGATGCTTCTCGTCGATGGTGAACTCGGCGCAGCGATCAGCGAGAATGGCAATTCGCGCGCGATACGCAACGCTGTGGGCGTTTCCGACGACGGCAAGGCGCATTTCGTGATAACCAATGCGCCGCTCAGTTTCGGGCAGCTGGCGCGCTTCTATCGCGATGAGCTTGGAGTGAAAAACGCGTTGTTCCTCGACTCAAATTCATCTTCCCTATGGAACCCCGCCACCGGGCGTTTGGACACCGGTCGCACCGGTCCTATCCTCGTTGTGACGAAGAAAGGCGCTTCATGACGAAAATTGAGGCTGCCAAACGACGAACACTCTATCCCGAGATAGAGCCCTATGAGAGCGGCATGCTCGATGTCGGCGAAGGGCACTCACTCTATTACGAACGCGTCGGAACGCCCGGCGCAAAACCGGCTGTCTTCTTGCACGGTGGACCCGGTGGCGGGATGAGCCCCTCGCACCGTCGCCAGTGGGACCCCGAAGCCTATGAAGTCGTCCTGTTCGACCAGCGTGGCTGCGGAAAGTCACTTCCATTTGCAGAGATTGAAAACAACGACACGTGGCGCATCGTCGAGGATATCGAACGCCTCAGAAAACACTGTGGTGTTGAGCGCTGGCAGGTGTTCGGGGGGAGTTGGGGCTCGACCCTCGCCCTCGCCTACGCCGAAAAACATCCAAACCGGGTGACCGAGCTGGTTCTGCGCGGCGTCTTCCTGGCGCGCGAGCGCGAGAAGACGTGGCTCTATTCCTATGGCGCCAGTGAAATCATGGCCGAGCAGTGGGACCAGTTTTCGGGGCTCATTCCCGAAGAAGAACGCGCTGACCTTGTGAAGGCGTATTACAAGCGCCTGACCAGCGATGACGAGCCCACGCGTCTGGCGGCGGCCAAGGAATGGTCGCTGTGGGAAGGAACGGTGGCGACGCTTTTGCCCAACCCCGGCTTGCTTGAAGAATTTGCGGATCCCTCCAAGGCGGTGCCGTTTGCTCGCATTTGCGCGCGCTATTTCCTCGAGGACTTCTTCCTAGGGGAGAACCAACTGCTGAAAGACGCCGACGCAATCGCCGATATTCCGGGCATCATCGTTCAAGGCCGTCACGACATCTGCACCCCGCCGGGAGCGGCGTGGGCGCTTAAGAAAGCTTGGCCCAAAGGCGAGCTCTGGATCGTTGACGACGCTGGCCATTCCGCGAGCGAACCCGGCATCGTCGATGCATTGGTGCGCGCGACCGATCATTTTGCGAAGAGTTGAAGCATGAGCGACGCGGCCAAAATCCTTGTCATCGACAATTACGACAGCTTCACGTTCAACCTGGTCCATTACCTGATGGAACTGGGCGTTGATGTGCAGGTGGAGCGGAACGACGCGCTCTCCGCAGCCGAGGCGGTCAGGTCCAACGCGGTCGGGTTCCTGATTTCGCCGGGCCCTTGCACGCCTAACGAAGCGGGCATCAGCCTCGATCTGGTCGCCGCGTGCGCCGACGCTGGGCGGCCGCTGCTGGGCGTGTGTCTGGGGCATCAGTCAATCGGGCAACACTTCGGCGGCACTGTTCAGCGCGGCGGATTGATGCACGGTAAAACCTCGCCGGTCACGCATGATGGAACCGGCGTTTTCGAGGGCCTGCCCTCCCCATTCCAAGCCACGCGGTATCACAGCCTCGAAGTGGTCGATGTGCCCGACATCCTGATCGCCAACGCGCACGCGGCAACACCGGGTGTCGAAGAAACCAGCGTCATGGGCTTTCGCCACGCCGAATTGCCCATCCACGGCGTCCAATTCCACCCCGAAAGCATTGCGACCGAGCATGGTCACGCCATGCTGGCCAACTTTCTCGCCGAATGCGGCGTGGACGCGCGGCTGCCGGACACCAATCAAGCGGAGCCCGCCGCGTGAGCGCCCTGCCCGATATCTCCACCCCGCTGACCGAGACACAGGCCGAAACAGCCTTCGGCACGCTTTTGGATGGCGTTCCGAGCGAAAGCGAGATCGAACAGTTTCTCGTTCAACTGAGCGAGCGCGGCGAGACGTCGAATGAAATAGCGGGCGCGGCGCGGGCCTTGCGCGCGCGCTTGATCCCAATCAGCGCGCCTGAAAACGCGATCGATGTCTGCGGCACCGGGGGCGATGGGCACCACACGCTGAACGTCTCGACAGCTGTGAGCCTGGTCGTCGCAGCCTGCGGTGTGCCGGTTGCCAAGCACGGCAATCGTGCAGCGTCATCAAAAGCGGGCGCGGCGGATACACTCGAGGCGCTTGGCCTCGATATGGACGCCGCCGGGCGCACCGCCGAAAAGACTCTGGCGGAAATCGGCCTTTGTTTCCTCTTCGCTAAAAACCACCACCCGGCGATGGGGCGCATTCAACCGATCCGGCTCAAGATTGGCAAACGCACCATCTTCAACTTGATGGGTCCGCTTTCGAACCCCGCGGGCGTCAAAAGCCAGCTCATCGGCATCGCACGGCCCGCTTATGTCCCAATCTACGCAGGCGCGCTCGCTAAACTAGGGACGGGACGCTCCCTCATCGTCTCGGGCGACGAAGGGCTTGATGAGCTTAGCCTCGCGGGCGGCAACGAAGTTGCGATTGTGACGGAGAACGCTTTCGCCATGAGCCGCCTCGCACCGGACGACGCGGGTTTGCCCAACGCGCCGATCGACGCGATTCGAGGCGATAACGCAGCGTTCAACGCCGCCGCCCTCAAAAGGCTGCTCGATGGTGAGACGAGCCCGTATCGCGACGCGGTGCTCTTCAACGCGGCGGGTGCGCTTGATGTGGCCGGCGTCCGCGAAAATTGGGTTGAGCGCGTGACCGTAGCCGCCGAAGCGCTCGACAGCGGCCGCGCGCGCGATCTGTTGGCGCGTTGGATTGAACTGGCCGTTTGAACCAATGAACAAGCTTCAAGAAATCTGTGCCTACAAAATAGACGAAGTGGCTGAACGCAAGGCCGCGTGCGCTATCGCGGACCTTGCAGGGGCCGCCGCCGCTCAATCCGCTCCTCGCGGTTTCGAAGCCGCACTGCGTCGAACAGCGCAATCTCGTTTTGCACTGATTGCGGAAATCAAGCGTGCCAGCCCGTCCAAAGGACTAATCCGCGAAGACTTCCATCCGGCCAACCACGCCATGGCGTACGAAGCGGGCGGCGCGGCCTGCCTTTCGGTGCTCACCGACACACCCTCTTTCCAAGGTCATGAAGACTATCTGGTGGCCGCGCGCGAAGCGTGCGCCCTGCCCGTTTTGCGCAAGGACTTTATGGTCGATCCGTGGCAATGCCTCGAAGCGCGTAGTATCGGAGCGGATGCGATCCTGATCATCGTCGCCGCGCTGGAAGACACTGCTATGGTCGAGATCGAAGCCGCCGCAAACGAACTCGGGATGGATGTGCTGGTCGAAGTGCATGACGAAGCGGAACTCGAGCGCGCTCTCACCTCGCTTCGCTCGCGTTTGATCGGTGTGAACAACCGCGATCTCAAAACCTTCACCACCTCGCTCGAAACCACGGAGCGGCTGGCCAAACTCGTGCCTGAGGACGCGCATGTGGTTGGCGAAAGTGGGATCAACACGCACACAGATCTTCAGCGACTGTCGAAATCGGGCGTGAACACATTTCTCGTCGGTGAGAGCCTCATGCGCGAGGCGAATGTGGAAGCGGCCACGAAAAATCTGCTAAACGCCGCGCCATGAGCGATCTCACTCATATCGGCGAAGACGGCGCGGCGCGCATGGTGGATGTCGGCGACAAGGCTGAAACGCACCGGGTCGCCATAGCCAGCGGGCGCATCACTATGGGGTCTCAAGCCCTTGCTGCTATCCGCGAAGGCGACGCGCCGAAGGGCGATGTGCTGGGAACAGCGCGCCTTGCGGGCATCATGGCCGCCAAGCGGACCGGCGAACTTATACCGCTTTGCCATCCGCTCGGTCTCGAGGCGGTCTCTGTCGATTTCGCCTTCGAGGATGAGGCCATTCGCGCGACCGCCACCGCCTCACTCACCGGCAAGACCGGGGTCGAGATGGAAGCCATGGTCGCGGTCTCCACCGCGCTTCTTACGATCTACGACATGGCCAAGGCGATCGACAAAGGCATGGTGATCGAAACCGTGCGACTGATCGAAAAGCGCGGGGGCAAATCGGGTACATGGAAGGCGAGCGATCTTTGAAGAAGATGCTCAGCCTTGAGGAGGCTTGGGATCGCCTGCTGTCGCTCGCGCCAACTCCTACTGTTGTTGAGACCTCAAGCGCCTCGTCGCAGCGCCGCTTTCTGGCCAAAGACTTGGCTGCCAAACGCACACAGCCCTCAAACGACCTTTCCGCGATGGACGGTTACGCCATTTGCGGCGACGGGCCTTGGCGAAAAGTTGGTGAAAGCCGTGCGGGGAGCCCATTCGAAGGCTCTCTTCAACCCGGCCAGTGCACGCGGATTTCCACCGGCGCGTACATGCCTGTTGGCGCCGACCGGGTGTTGATCCAGGAAAACGCCAAGACGAACGGTAATCACATCTCACTTCTGCCGGAAGAGACGCACCCTCAGCCTTATCAGCACGTCCGCAAGCGCGGCTTCGACTTTGCCGAAGGGGACACCGTTTTGAAGTGCGGCACCCTTATGGGCCCCGCGCAACGCGCGCTCGCCATGGCGGCTGGATATGACAGCGTGCCCCACCGCGATACGCCTTGGGTGTCCATTCTGGACAGCGGGGATGAGCTGGCGAAACTGCCGTCCCAGATCGGTCCGAACCAGATCCCGGCCTCGAATGGACCCATGATCAGAGGGCTTCTCAACCCTTGGATTGGAGATCCGAAGCTGTTGGGCCCCGTGCCCGACGACATGGGCGCGCTCGCGGATGCGCTTGCGCGCGCGGATGACCACATACTCATCACCAGCGGTGGTGCGTCGGTTGGGGATCATGATCTTATCAAAGAAGCGTTGCGCGAATGGGGTGCTCAGATCGATTTCTGGAAGGTGGCGATCAAGCCAGGCAAGCCGCTTATGGTGGCCACCAAAGAGCGCGATTGGGGCGATCAGGTTATTCTGGGGCTCCCCGGTAATCCCGTGTCCAGCTTCGTGACCGCCTTCCTCTTCGCCCTTCCCCTCGTGCGCGCCTCTATGGGCGACCCCGATCCCCTTCCTCGAATGACCACGCGTATCGCACAGCACGACTTGCCAGCCACAGGCCCTCGACGCGAGTTCCTGCGCGGTCTCAGCGATGGGGATGAGGTCGGCTTGGCCGGATCTCAGGACTCAAGCGCGCTCGTCACGCTCGCCAAAGCCAATTGCTTGATCGATCGCCCCGCGCACTCCGATCCTATCAAAGCGGGAACACCGATCCCCATCTACAACCTCCAAAACGGCTGAAATCCAAGAGTTACCTTGGTTAGTGTGCTTGACTTGTTCTCATGAGTTGCCTACTTGTTCCGCATTCGTTCACCTTATTGGTGAGCGGGAGCGCAGATAACGCACTCTTGGATTTGGTCCTTATGTGCCTCTTTGCGGCGCGCCTCACTGGCAGCTTTGCGCGGGAGCACTCTCGCGGGAGCGATCTGCGACTAAGGGAGACTATCGCAATGCTGACGGCCAAGCAGCACGAATTGATCCAGTTCATCCAGAAGCGACTGGAGGACACCGGTATTTCGCCAAGCTTTGAAGAAATGAAAGAAGCGCTCGATCTGAAGAGCAAATCGGGTGTGCACCGTCTGATTTCGGCTCTTGAAGAACGTGGCTTCATCCGACGCCTTCCGAACCGCGCTCGGGCGCTGGAAGTCATTAAACAGCCCGAGGACGCGACCCCCGCCCCTCGCGCCAGCGCCGAGATTGTGCCGATCCAGTCGGCAACTGCTGCGCAAGCGACACCCAATCCGGCTAACGATGTGATCGACATTCCCCTCCACGGTCGGATTGCGGCGGGCGCTCCCATTGAAGCGTTGGAAGGGCAAACGTCGCTGCCCGTCCCGGCGGCCCTACTAGGGCCGGGTGAGCATTACGCTCTGGAGGTTTCAGGCGACTCGATGATCGAGGCTGGTATTTTCGATGGCGATTTTGCCTTGGTGCGTCGGACCGACAGCGCTCGGGATGGAGAGATCGTAGTGGCCCTCGTTCATGGCGAAGAGGCAACCCTCAAATATCTACACAGCGATGGCGGTCAGGTCCGGCTCGATCCAGCCAACGCCGCTTACGACCCTCAAGTCTACGGTCCGGGCGAAGTGCAGGTGCAAGGAAAGCTTGCTGGTCTTCTGCGTCGGTATCACTGACCCGAAGCGCGGTGCGGCGAGGCTGTTTAACGCTTCGCTGCACCACCTTCTCCCATCCACCACCCATGTGCGCCCTGCCCTTGTGAAACGGTGGTGATGGAACCGTGCTCTAGGTTCACAGCCATGCCGCCCTTGCGAACAAGGTATCGTTTGTCCGCCTTTAGCCATCGTGGCCGACACGAATTTGGCAAATAGCGCGACGCGACAACGATATCGACGCGCTCGCAAGCCGCGGCTACAGCGCGCTCTTCGATCAACTCATTGTTGCGCGCCAAAAGCAAGATCCATTCGCGCGCGCCGCGGTCTATCGTCACTACGCAAAATTCGCGCGAGCATATGGCTGCCTCGTATTCTTCAAACGGGATTGGCTCCGATTTTACACCAGCCAACTCTAAGAGGTTGTCGCGCACGTAAGACGAACGCGTGTTCCGCAACGAGAGCAGACTTCCGTCAGCGAGAGTGATGCCTACATGTCGCCCTTCCCGCCCAATCAAAACATCCGGAATGGGCGTGAAAAGCATGAGTACGCTGGCAAGCGTGATGGGGAAAAGGCCCCAAATGCGAGACCGCTGATTCCAAAGCGCCAGCCACAGCCCGCCAGCGACAAACAGACCTACGGTAACACCGCTCATCTGAGGCATAAGCTTGACAGCGCCAGGCTGATCAGAGGTAAATCGAGCAACGCCAAGTAATGCCTCGAGAGATAATCCGGCTAACCACCAGATCGGACCTCCCAAACCAACAATGTCGAGCGCCAACGCTAAAGCCGTCAGGGGCATGGATACAAATGTGACGAGCGGTATCGCGACGAGATTGGCGAGCGCTCCGTACACCCCGGCGCGGTGAAAGTGGAACATCACAATCGGCATCAACGCGATCTCAATCACCAACCCGGTTAGGAAGAGGACAAATAGACGCCGAGCCAAGCGTTTGGCCCAAGACTCATCTCGCGGACTCAGGAACGCGCGCACGGGTCCGGATGTGTGAAGCGCCACTATGGCAAGGACCGCGCTGAAGCTCATCTGGAAGCTTGGGCCAACCACGCTTTCCGGCCACAAAAGCAGCACAACAAAAGCCGCCACCGCCACCATACGCAAGGACAGCGCCTCTCGACCAATCACAAGCGCTCCCAAAACGAGGAGCGACGCGACACAGGCGCGCACCGTTGGCACCTGCGCCCCCGTCAGCAAAGTGTATCCGATGCCAGCCAATGCGCCTGCGCCCGCTGCAACAAGCGGAAGCCGCACGCGAAGCGCTAAAGCGGGGAAAAGCGCAAGCCATTTGAGCGCCACAAAGTACGCTGCTGCGATGACAGCGCTCACATGCAGTCCGCTGATGGCGAGCAGATGGGTAAGACCCGCGTCGCGCATCGCTTCGGCATCGGATTCGGATATCGCGCCGCGATCCCCGCTGGCGAACGCTGCGGCGATAGCTCCGGTCGGTCCTTCCAACCGCGCCTGCACATGCTCCGACAGGCTTCTTCGCCAGCGCGCGAGAGGTCGCGCGCCGCGTGATGACTCAACGATTTCAATTCGCCCGAGCAAGCTGCCAGTTGCGGCCAATCCCTTGAACCACGCCGCACGCGCAAAATCGTAAGAGCCCGGCAGCATCGGGCTCGCGGGCGGCATAAGCCTTGCCCGCATGCGAACGATCGCGCCTTCCCTCAAGGCCTCAACGGCACCGCCTTGGCTGTTCTCAGCATCAATTCGGGCCACTTCCTCCAAAGGAACGTTCACCCGGATCTTGCGGCTTTCACCATTGACCGCGTCGCGCACGGCGAGCGTCAATCGGATGCGGTCCTCGCTTGGTCGATCTTCGCGTTTCAGAACATAGCCTTCAACGCGCTCAATCATGGGTCGATCAATCGGCTGTGCACCCACCGTTTCGGAGCGGACCCAGATCACCGCGATCCCCGCCGCGAATGTCAGCGCGCACGCTACAATGGCCTTGCGAAGGAAATCACGCGTGCCATCCTCGGTATCTGAGCGTGGCCAGACCACTAGGGCCGCCAGGGCGACAAGAGCGGAACCGACCATCGCTGCGGTCCATTGCCAAGGGTTGTCGAGGCCAAACCACGCCAGAATTCCACCAGCAAACACGACTGCCAACCACGGCGCGCGATCAAACCCGGCCTCCATCAGGAAAGCGTTGAGGCGAACGGCAATACCCTGCGGGGAACTGGACAACGAAGCGCCCCTTTGCCACAGGCGCGGAGCTTCGGTCCTTTTTGGGCTATTAGGGACGTTCCGGGAAGCCTCAGCGCTCGCTTTAGGCTCGTCTCCCATAGGAATTATTGGCGTGTCAGCCATTGCCTCCCCGGTGTTGGGTGCGGTGTTATCTGGCCACGCAATTGAATAGGAAACACAGCTTTATGGCAAGCGAAGTCGTCACCCGATTTGCCCCATCGCCGACCGGCTTTCTCCATATCGGCGGCGCTCGGACAGCGCTGTTCAATTGGCTCTACGCCCGGCACCATGGCGGAAAGGCGCTGCTCCGGATCGAAGACACCGACAAGAAGCGCTCAACGCAAGATGCGATCGACGCTATTTTGGATGGGCTTGACTGGCTCGGGCTTGACTACGACGAGGCGCCAACCTTCCAATCACAACGCGCCGATCGGCACGCCGAAGTCGCCCAAAAACTCCTTGAGGCTGGTCATGCGTATAAGTGCTTTGCCACGCCCGAAGAACTGGAAGACATGCGCGCGCAGCAACGCGCGAACAAGCAACCAATGCGTTACGATGGCCGGTGGCGTGATCGCGATCCGTCGGAAGCTCCAGATGGCTCGCCTTACGCGGTGCGCTTAAAGACGCCGTTGGATGGCGAGACCACCATTCAGGACGAAGTTCAGGGCGAAGTCTGCGTCAACAATGCCGAGATCGACGACTACATCATTTTACGCGCGGACGGAACGCCGACCTACATGCTCGCTGTGGTAGTGGATGACCACGATATGGGTGTAACCCACGTGATCCGCGGCGATGACCATCTGAACAACGCCTTTCGCCAGCTTCCCATCTATCGAGCGATGGACCAGATCGAAGGCAATTGGTCCGATCCAATCTACGCGCATATCCCGCTGATCCACGGACAAGACGGCGCTAAGCTTTCCAAGCGGCACGGCGCATTGGGGGTTGAAGCCTACCGGGACGAGATGGGCATCTTGTCCGATGCGCTTTTCAATTATCTTCTGCGTTTGGGCTGGGGCCATGGTGATCGTGAAGAAATCACCCGCGCCGAGGCGATTGAACTCTTCGACCTGTCCGGTGTCGGCAAAAGCCCGTCGCGCTTTGATATCAAGAAGCTCGAAAACCTAAACGGGCACTATATTCGCGAGGTCGACGATCAGACATTGGTCGAACAAGTTCTCCCTCGCTTGGACACAAAGGCCGATACGGGCTTGTTGCTCAAGGCGATGCCAGTCTTGAAACCGCGCGCTAAGAACCTTAACGAACTGGCTGAAACATCGGCATTTCTCTTCGCTGATCGACCCTTAGAAATGACAGAGAAAGCGGCAAAGTTGCTCGATGACGATGGTCGAACTCGATTGAGCCAAGTTTCTGCTGCACTTGCGAAGGAAAATGACTGGACAATTGAGGCTCTCGAAGCCACTACGAAAGCGCTGGCAGAGGCACAGGGATTGGGCCTCGGCAAGTTCGCGCAACCAATGCGCGCTGCATTGACTGGGACGACGACATCGCCCGGAATTTTCGACGTTTTGGTCTTGCTAGGCCGGGACGAGGCCCTCGCTCGGCTCGACGCGCAAACGGCGTAAGAGCTCCCCTTGGCGAAGGGCACTTAGGGATAGGACAGGAGACACACTTTGGCAGACAAGCACGCGACGCTCGAATTCGATGGCAAGACCCACGAGTTCCCCGTCTTTTCCGGAAGCACCGGCCCGGATGTTGTCGATATTCGCAAGCTGTACGGTTCGACCGGCGCGTTCACGTTTGACCCAGGTTACAAGTCGACCGCGAGCTGCGAGAGCGCGCTCACCTATATCGATGGCAACCAGGGCATTCTGCTGCACCGCGGATACCCGATTGGTCAGTTGGCCGAGCATTCCAGTTTCATGGAAGTCGCCTATCTCTTGCTCAATGGGGAACTGCCGAGCCAGGAAGAGCATGACGACTTCGTCTACACGATCACCCGTCACACGATGCTCCACGAACAGCTGCGGACGTTCTACACTGGCTTCCGTCGTGACGCGCACCCAATGGCAATCATGTGTGGTGTCGTAGGCGCGCTTTCGGCGTTCTATCACGACAGCACCGACATTTCCGACCCAGAGCACCGCAAGATCAGCTCACACCGCTTGATCGCCAAGATGCCCACTATTGCAGCCATGGCGTACAAATACGCGGTGGGTCAGCCATTCATGCAGCCGGACAACAACCTCAGCTACACCGGCAACTTTCTGCGTATGACCTTCGGCGTTCCCGCTGAAGAATACGAAGTAATCCCGGCCGTTGAAAAAGCGATGGATCGCATCTTCATTCTTCACGCCGACCACGAGCAGAACGCCTCGACTTCGACGGTCCGTTTGGCCGGCTCCTCGGGCGCAAACCCCTTTGCCTGCATCGCCGCCGGCATCGCCTGCCTCTGGGGGCCCGCGCATGGCGGTGCCAATGAAGCGGCTCTCAACATGCTCCGCGAAATCGGCACACCCGACAAAATTCCGCACTACATTGAGCGCGCCAAGGACAAGAACGATCCGTTCCGCCTGATGGGCTTCGGCCACCGCGTGTACAAAAACTAAGATCCGCGCGCGACCGTGATGCAATCAACCGTGCGCGAAGTGTTCGACGCGCTGAAGGTCAAGGATCCGGTCTTCGAAACCGCTCTCCAACTTGAGGAAATCGCGCTCAACGACGATTACTTCAAGGAGAAAAAGCTGTTCCCGAATGTCGACTTCTATTCAGGCATCATCCTGTCAGCGATCGGCTTCCCGACAACGATGTTCACAGCGCTCTTCGCCCTGGCTCGCACTGTCGGATGGGTCGCGCAATACAATGAAATGATCGCCGATCCTGGCCAAGTAATCGGCCGTCCGCGTCAGCTTTACACTGGCCCGACCCAGCGCGATTACGTGCCTTTGAACCAGCGCTAAGAGCGCAAAGGACCCCCAATTTAAAAGGCCATGATCGATGAAGCTGTTTGCGCGGATCATCGGCATGACCTTTCTGGTTTTTGGGACCTTATGGGCGCTGCAGGGGCTCGGGATCCTCATGTGGCCGCCCCAAAGCTTCATGCTCGCTCAGCGAGAATGGGGTCTTTACGGCGCGGTTATGGCTGCTCTTGGGGTAGTGCTTTTAGTTATCTCTGGCCGGATGGGCCCGAGGACCTAGGCCGCCTCGGCTGCCCATCCCGGCAAGGATAGCTCAAACAAGGCGCCTTGCTCGCCAGGATTTGCCACTGTGAGAGCGCCCCCCATCGCTTCAGCGAGCCTCGAAGAAATGTAGAGGCCGAGTCCCGAACCGCCATCATTCTCCCGCCCAAGGCGCTCGAATTTATTGAAGACCCTGGCGGCTTGGTCCACATCAATGCCAGGGCCGTCATCCAAAACTGTCACGCGCACCTTGCCCGTTGGCAGATGCGTTTCGACGGCGATCGTAACGACCGTGTTCTCCGGGGAGTAGTTGATCGCGTTGCCAATGAGATTGATCAGGATTTGAAGAACGCGCCTGCTTTCCCCCATCGCGACAGGGGCGTCCGAGCGAATGGGCAACGCCAGTTCAATGTTCTTGCTCCTTGCTCGTACCCCCAAAATACCTGCGGCGCGGCGAGCCAAGTCGCCAAGATCAACGCGTTCCCGTGCAGGGGTGAACTCTGGTGCCTCGACAATTTCTAGCTCGGCCAAGTCGTCCAGCAACCCGCTCAGATGCTGCGCCGCCGCCGAAATATTGCCGGCGTAATCACTGTATTCCTGGCGAAGCGGACCAGCCAACCGTCCCCGGATAGCCTCCGCGTTGTTCACGACGCGAGCAATGGGTTCGCGCAAGACCGGCGTAAGAGCGCTCCCAATGAGTTTAGCATGACCAACCTTCTCGGCACCGCTCTCACTGGCAAATTGCGCGTCGCCCAAAGCCCTCTCGGCAACCAGCAAGAGCTCAAAACCGCGCGGAGCCACTCCCGCCTTGCTGCTGCCCAACGGAAGAATGCGCACACGCCAGCTCCGCTCAGATCCAGGAATCCTGGCTGGTGAACCATCGAGCAATCGCCAGTGCATCGGTTGTTGGTGCGCAATACCCTGGACCTCGATGTAGTCCGTCCAAAGGCTGTTTGGTTTCTTGGCCACGAGTTCCTGCAAATCAGAAGTGTCGGCGCCTGACGCTTGAAGCAGTTGAACGCGTTGCTGATCGTCGAGGCGCACCACGACCTCGGCGCAAGCTCGATCAATGGCGTCCAGCTTTTCGGCCATTGCGCGTGTACTCGTCTCGGGTGCGCTGTAGGTTTGCCAATTCTCGACAAGGATTTCGCAGCCCGGCCCTTCCTCGCCATCAAGTGGGCGTATGCGTGCATAACCCGACACCTGATCAACGCCATCATAAGCGCTGAAGTCTCGAGCAATTTTGAGTTCCATGCGGCGGGCCTGCTGGACCAAGTCCAGAAGCTCGGGAACAGCCAGCACCCCAGGCAGAGTGCCGCCACAGCGGGCGTGCAGTTCGGCCAAGGGTTCGTCAGCCGACAACAAGCGATCACGCTCATCGGTCAGGCCGCGCGCGGCCAAAAGGCTTGTCTGGCGTTCCATCAGACCAGGCGCTCGCCTATTCCAGTGTTGGAATTCTCGATACGTGACGCAATTAGCAGTTCGCGCGCTTGCTCGGTGGATATGGCAACCACATCGTCGAAGAAACCAAGGGTCGGTTCAAAGATGAGCAATTGCCGCTCAACCGCTGTGGCATCTAGACCCGCCGCCCTAAGGCTTATCGCCAAGCGCATCGCCTGATCCTGATGGCATGCTAGCACAGCCAGTTCGCGGGTTTGGCCTGAAGCCTGAGCTAGAGCTGTCACGAAAAGGGCCAACCCGGCATGCTCGATCTCGAGCGCGGCAATAACACCGGACCGCATCGCGCCAACCAATCTCGAAATGAGTCCTATCCGCGTTTCAGCCTCATCGTAGTTCAGCTTGATCGCCCTCATCGCCGCCGAAACGTCGAGCTCGTTATCGACCGAAGTACCACGAACCCAAATCCTGAGCACTCGTTCCAGAATCTCGGCAGGCAGCTCTTCCAAGGGATGTTGCATGCGGCGTTGCGTCTGCAGGAAACGAGACTGAGAGGCCAGCGCCTGCATTGCAGTTTCACCGGTCGGGACATCTTCCGACGCCACTAGCTCTTGCCAAAGGGGCGTCAGGACAGGGTCAACTGACGCCCTCAATTCCAGGCGCTCTGAAATGACCGACTCGATGGCCGAGGCGTGAAGATAAGTGAGTATGGCTGCATCTTGGGCCAGCTGATCCGCAAGTTGATCGAATGCCTCTTCCTGGACCGCCTCTGCCGACGGCGCGTCATTAGGCAATCGAGAGATCAATTGAATAGCAAGGTTGTTCAGCATGCCGCGCACGCGCGCGACAATGGCGTCGCTCACAAGCGCATTGCCCGAATTGACCAACATATGACCCAAAACTGGTGCAACACCGGCAAGGCCTCGGTATTCGCGCGTAAGCTCCGCGCGTATAACCGCCTCAACGGTGTCCAAGTTCTCAGTCACACTAGCGCCCGTCAACGCGCATTCCTTTTCCAAAGCCCAAAGGGCCGTAGGTTTTCCACCACGCTAGGCGGTAGCATTCCTTGGTTAAAGGCGGGTTAGCTGAATTATGCCGGGGTAAAGCACGGAGCTGCCAGTCCGGCAGATGATCGGTTTTTAGTGGCTTGAAAAGCGGGCCAACACAGCCTCGATACCGCGGATGCTTGCGGGCTCACCTGGCGCCGATTGCAACGCGCTCTCCGCCGCCTCGAGCAGATCCGCATCGTTAAAACTGGCGGCGAGCCCTTTCAGTCGCATAGCGGCCACATTCCAGTTTCCATCGCACCTTGAACGGCGCAGCAAATCCAGCTGCTTCTCCGCACTTTCGAGGAAGGCACCGCGCAATTCGAGAAGGAGCGCGGGGTCATCCCCGGCCGCCGCCGCTAAAGTCGCGTCAAGAGCTCCACTTTCGTACGCCATGCGGTGTGGAATAGAGGGTGGAAGGTTAAGGCGGGGTTTATCCAGTCTTTGGGTGTGGTATGCATAGGCCATGTCACAGAAAAATCAGAGCATCCGGGCCGTAGGCGGCGACAACGAACTGCTGGACGCAGAGGCGAACGAAGAATTCAAAGAGGGCCTCGCTACCGATGAGCAACCGGAAGAGCCCTACTTCGAAGATGCGGGTGATTATGAAGAGGAATCGGCGCTCCCTTCCCCATGGCCGGGCCGTTTTCTAACCGGGTTTGCGGTTGTTGCGGTGTTGGCTTGGACAGGCCTGTACGCATGGGCGATGCAGGATCAGCTCCTTGCCGCTGCAAATTCAACGCCAAGCCAATGGGTTCGTTGGATTATTGACTGGTCGGTTCCAGTTCTCCTTGTCTGTGTGGCTTGGATGCTCGCAATGCGAAGCTCAACACATCAAGCGAACCGTTTCGCAGCGACCGCCGCCAAGCTGAGCGCCGAGAGCGCCGAATTGGAAACCCGGCTAACCGTCGTCAATCGCGAACTCAGCCTTGCGCGCGAGTTTTTGGCCTCTCAGTCGCGCGATCTGGAAACGCTCGGGCGTATGGCGGCTGAGCGCCTCTCTACCAACGCAGCCGAACTCCAAGAACTGGTCATCACGAACGGCAAGCAGGTCGAGGCAATTGGCACGGCCAGCGATACCGCTCTGGCGAATATGACGCGCCTGCGCGACGATTTGCCGGTGATCGCGAATTCCGCTCGAGACGTGAACAATCACGTGGGCACGACAGGGCGCACCGCACGCGAGCAACTTGATAAACTCATCGCAGGATTTGAGCGCCTCAACACCTTTGGCGCCGCGAGTGAGAAGCAGGTCAGCGCCTATGGCGAGCAAGTTGGCGAAACGATGGAACGTTTTGAAGCCCAACTTGGCCGGATCGAGCAAACTCTCGCGACACGTTTTGGGGCGATTCAATCGCAGGCGGACGCGTATCGCGGTTCGATTACCGACACGGAAGGCCAAGCGCTCGAAGCAATGAATGAGCGTGTTTCCTTGCTCCAATCGGAAGTGCGCGCCGTGTCGGCGCGTATGCGCGAGGCGGAGGCTGAAACTCTAAAGCGCATGCGGACGAGCAAAGAGACGTGGGAGCAGGAGATCGGCGAGATGGTGAAGCGGCTTGAGCTGCTTGACCAGCAAGCCCTTGAAGCGTCACAAACCCGGATCAAACAGCTTCATGCCGAAGCCGGGCGGTTCGATGATCACCTGCATAAGCGCGACGAACGATTCTTGGCGGAATTGGCGCGTCGCCAATCCGAGTTTGAGAGCCGCGAAGCGCAGGCCGCGCAGAACCTCTCCAACAGCCTGGCCGCGTTCGACAATCTGCTTTCGGAGAAACGCGAAGCGCATCTGGCGGAAAACGAGAAGATTGTCGCTCAGAGCGAAGCGATGGGGGCGCAGCTCGACAAGCTGACGGCCATGATCGCGCGGGTCGAAGAGGTCGGAGCTTCCGCAAAGATGGGACTAACCCAAGGCATGGATGCGCTGGGGGAAAACCTTCAATCGCAACGCTCCAACCTTGTACATACGCAAGAAGGCCTCGAGGCTCTGACCGATGCAAGCGTCCGATTGCTTGAGATCATCCAGTCGGGCGCAAAGCACAGCCGGGAAGATCTCCCGGACGCGATCAAAACCGCTTCGGACGAACTGACTAACCTCGAAAATCGATCAACGAAGCTGAGCGAATCGATGCTCGCGATGGGCAAGAAGGGTGAAGAGCTCTCTTCCTACCTCATCAAAGCGCAGGACGGCGTGTCCGAAACCGACGCATCGATTGAAGCTTTGCAAGCCAAAGTGATCGAAAATTCCGAAGAAGCGCTGTCGAAGCTCAACGGCCTGCGCGGCGGACTGGAGAAGCTCTCGCAAGATAGCGAGAGCTTCGCAGGCGAGACGCAGGACGCTCTTATCAGCGCCATTAGCAAGCTTGACGAGGCCTCGAAAGCGACCATTGGCACACTTGAAGAGAGCGCACGCCTCAAAGTCACTGGCCTCGCTGAAGATCTCAGTAAGGATGCTGTAAGCGCGCTTGAACGGGCGCTGCGCTCCGACAGCGCTGAAACGATTGGAAAACTCGAACAGGCCGCGGCGCACGCTTCGGGCGTCGGTCGAGAGGCCAAAGTCCAATTGCGCGATCAACTCGCGCGTGTGAACGAGCTCACAGGGAATCTGGAACAACGCATTAGCCGAGCCAACGAACTCGCCGAAGAGAAGCTCGATAACGATTTCGCCCGCCGCATGGCCCTCATCACCGATAGCCTCAACTCGGCCGCCATCGACATCAGCGGAGCCCTTTCGACCGAAGTATCGGATTCAGCGTGGGATTCCTACCTCAAGGGCGACCGCGGTATATTCACCCGCCGTGCAGTTCGACTGCTCGACGGCGGTGAAGCGCGCGCGATTTCGGCGCTCTATCAAGACGACGAAACCTTCAAAGCGAACGTCAATCGTTACATTCATGATTTCGAAGCCATGCTACGCTCGATGCTGTCTACGCGCGACGGCAATGCGCTGAGCGTTACCATCCTCGGTTCGGACATGGGGAAACTCTACGTAGCCCTGGCGCAGAGCATTGAGCGCTTGAGGAAGTAAACGCCCTAAGCCGCCCTATCGCGATCTCTGAAATTGCTCGGGCTTTGGGAGAACGTCCAAGTCTTGAGCGGTGATCCAGCCAAACTCGTAATTGAGCACGTAGAGAGCCGTTGCCATCGCGGCGATCGCTGTGGCTCGAATGATTAGGGGTCCGGGTCGGAAGTTGGCGGGCGCGCTGTCGGCTTGGCCGGGAACTTTCTCTACACCCGCTTCCTCGGCCGTCTTCACGCCAAACGGGAGCAGGACGAAGGCTGTCATCACCCAAACCAAAAAGTAGATCGCAAGGATCGACGTCCATTGCATCGTCACTGCCCCGCGCCCGGCATGATGACGCGCACTTGCGGGTTTTTCCCTGACCAGCGTCGCGCGGCTCGGCGGGCTGCCAAACGGGCTGCCTCGTGCACGGCGGCCGGTAACTTGGCGTCTTGTCCGCGCAGTTTCCCGATGGCCTTGAGAATGTCCTCCTGCGTCTCGTCAATGAATTCGGGCAGGTCTTCGTCGAGCGGCAGACCGATGGCTTCGATGATCGGCACTGAGCCACGCGCCAAAACCACGACAACGAGCCCTTCGTGAGCCAATCGTCGTCTTGAGTTCACCGCTTCACCATCAGCGGGCGCTATAATGTCACCATCCAGCACGAGCCGTCCGCTCACGACCGGCGCGATAACTCCTGGAGCGCCGGGGGCAAGCTTCACGATCTCACCGTTCTTTTGGACGATGTTGTTAAGGATCTGGCACGAGGCCCCGAGGCGCGCCTGTTCGCACATGTGGCGGATTTCACCATGGACAGGCACCAGTGTTTCAGGCCGCAGCCAACTGTACAGCGCCTCAAGCTCAGGGCGTCCCGGATGGCCTGACACATGGATCAGGCTCTGCCGGTCCGTGATCATCGTAATCCCTTTCGCGGCAAGCTGATTTTGCACCTTGCCAATCGCGATCTCGTTGCCTGGAATTTGGCGCGAAGAGAACAGCACGACGTCTCCGCTGACCAGCTCGAGGGGGTGATTGTCATCCGCAATACGGCTTAGCGCGGCGCGCGGCTCCCCTTGCCCGCCGGTTGCCAGGATAAGAACTTCGCCGCGCGGCAGCCGCATGGCCGTGTCGAAATCCACTGGCTCAGGGAAATCCTCGAGATATCCATTATCCTGCGCGACCTCGATGATCCGGTCGAGCGACCGGCCCGCGACGCAAATCTGACGTCCGGTTTCGCGAGCCACTTCGCCTAGGGTCTGCAAGCGCGCTACATTGCTAGCAAACGTGGTCACTAACACGCGCTTACCGGAATGGCTGGCAATCTCTTCCATCAACCCACGGTGAACCGCGCCTTCCGAGCCCGATGGATTGGGATTGAACACATTGGTGCTGTCGCAAACGAGCGCGAGAACACCCTCGTCTCCAATCGCGCGAAGCTCTTCCTGAGTGGTCGGTTCACCGATGATCGGCTCCTCGTCGAGCTTCCAATCGCCGGTGTGAAAAACGCGGCCATAGGGCGTATCGATCAGCAGCGCGTTCCCTTCCGCAATCGAGTGCGCCAGCGGGAGATACGTGACAGTGAACGGACCAAGCTCGATAGAGCCGTGATCGTCAGGAATGATGTTGAGCTCGACTTGCCCGAGCAAGCCTGCTTCTTCGAGCTTTCGAGCGATCAAATCACCGGTGAACGGCGTCGCGTACAGCGGCACGCCCAACTCGCCTGCGAAATACGGGACTGCGCCAATGTGATCTTCGTGCGCGTGGGTCAGCACGATGCCGACAAGATCGCCGGTCCGCTCTTCGATAAAGTCGAGATCGGCAAAGACCAAATCGACACCAGGGTACTCGCCGCCGGAAAAGGTCATGCCGAGATCGACCATGAGCCATTTGCCATCGCAACCATAGAGATTGACATTCATGCCAATCTCGCCAGATCCGCCGAGCGCGAGAAACAGCAACTCGTTTTCGGGAGTAAAGTCTTTTTTCAAAGGATGCTAATTCGTTATCTTCGTAATCAGTCGCTTATAGTGGCTTGGTTTGCAAGGATGGCGAGACCCTCAATGGTCAGATCCGCGTCGACATGGTCAAACACATCGGTCGCTTCGTCAAACAAGATCGCCAAACCTCCCGTCGCCACCACTTTGGTCGGACGGCCTATTTCCGCCTTCATCCGATCGATGATGCCCTCCATCATTGCCACATAGCCCCAGAACACCCCAATCAGCATCTGATCTTCGGTGTTGCGCCCGATCACGCTGGTGCTTTCCGGCGCTCGGATGGCGATGCGCGGCAGTTTAGCCGTCTTGCCCACGAGAGCGTCGAGCGAAAGGTTGATTCCCGGAGCGATCGAGCCGCCCTTGTAAGCGCCGTTAAAATCGATCGCTTCAAACTTAGTCGCCGTTCCAAAGTCCACTGCGATGATATCGCCGCCATATTTGTGGTGCGCCGCTAGAATGTTGAGCGCGCGATCTGCGCCGAGCGAGCTTGGTTGGTCGACATCAATCTCAAAGCGCCAGCGCGCGTCGCCCTGACCAGCGAAAAGCGGCGTCTTGCCGAAATACTTCTGCGCGAGCACCGTCAGGTTGTGATCCGCGCGAGGGACAACCGAGGCAAAGATGATCTGGGTAATCTCTTCGCGGGCCACGCCTTCGATCTTCAGCAGTTGCAAAAGCCACACCGCGTATTCGTCACCCGTCCGGCGCGGGTCGGTCGCGATGCGCCAGCGAGCTTTGAGCGCGGGAATGCCATCCACGCTGTCGTCGAACAGCGCGAAGACCACATTGGTGTTGCCGACATCGGCCGCCAAAAGCATGGCTCAACTCCCTTAGAGAATGTCACCGGCGCGAATGACAGGTTCTGAGCCATCCGCCAAGCGCAGGCGCAAAGCGCCATCGTTTTCATCTAATCCGGCGAAAGCGCCTTCCACGCGGCTGCCATCCTGGTCGTGCACGCGGACCTCCGCGCCAGATGTGTGGATGGAGGCGGCCTGAAATTCGGAAAGGGTCGCCCCAAGGCCGCTTTGCCTCCAAGCCACCGCTCGGTCGGAAAAGCAATCCGCGAGCGTTTGCCCAAACCACTCAAGCTCGGGCGCCGGAATAAAATCGGCCAAAGCGGCGGTTTTGCGATCGGGCAAAGAGGGCGCTCGCGCCAAGTTTACCCCAATTCCAACTACGATACGTCCCTTCACCATCTCCAGCAGAATTCCAGAGAGCTTGGCTCCATTGAGGAGCACATCGTTCGGCCACTTGAGCGCTGGCTGAACCGAACCGCCCAAGGCTATCGCAACCGCGTCATAAACAGCCAAAGCCGCGACAAAGCTGAGGCTGGCTGGAGGCGGGTCTTCATCGGCCAGCTTGACGAGCGTCGAACCCATAAAATTACCAGAACCATCAAACCACTCACGGCCCTGTCGCCCCCGGCCAGCGGCTTGTCGGCGCGCGACCAACCAATCGCCCTCGACGAATCCCGATCCCGCACGAACAGCGTCGGCTACATCCGCGTTGGTGGAACCGGTTTCGTCGACGAAGTGGATCAAAACGCAATGAAGAGCGAGGCTGCGGCCTTGTTCGCCAGATCGCTCAGCGAAGGCGTCAGCAGGTAGCCAAGGGGCGAAATGATCGCAGCGGTCAGGAACAGCAGCGCCCAATGCGCCGCGCCGCTCTCGCCCTTCACCACATCGGCGGGTTCATCGAAGAACATCACTTTCACAAACTTGATGTAATAGAACGCGCCGATGACGCTCGCCGCTATGGCAATCGCCGCAAAAGCTACCAGCCCGGCTTCAACCGTCGCTTGGAACACGACGAACTTCGAATAAAATCCGAGCAGTGGCGGAATGCCTGCGAGGCTGAACATTAAGAGCAACAAGCCCCACGCGATCGCCGGGCGCGTGACTGCTAGGCCTGCGATATCGCTAAAGGTCTCGTACAAGTCACCGCTGTCGCTGCAGAGCATCAGCAATGCGGTGAAGCTGCCGAGGCTCATTGCGACATAGATGAAGAGATAGATCAGCATCGAAGCCGCGCCCGCTTCGTTCGCGACGGCCAAGCCCAGCAGGATGAAGCCGACATTGTTGATCGACGAATAAGCGAGCAGGCGTTTCAAGTTCTCCTGACCGATCGCGCCGAGAGCCCCGAAGATGATCGAAGCGAGCGCGGCAAACATCACGATTTGGCGCCACGCGTCCACCTGGCTTCCGAACACATCGAAGACGACCCGAGCGGTCAGCGCCACAGCGGCCACTTTGGGCGCGGTCGCAAAGAACGCGGTCACCGGCGTCGGCGCGCCTTCGTAAACGTCGGGCGTCCACATATGGAACGGCACAGCGGCGATCTTGAACGCCAGACCAGCCATCACGAAGATAAGGCCAAACAACGCGCCTGTGCCGAGCTCTCCCGTCAGCCCAGAGCGAACTCCGGCAAAGTCGGTTCCGCCGGTAAAGCCGTAAAGGAGGCTCATCCCGTAAAGCAGAATGCCGGATGCCAGCGCGCCCAGCACGAAATACTTCAGACCCGCCTCCGCCGAACGCGTGTCCGCGCGCAGGATCGAGGCGAGCACGTAGGCCGCAAGCGAGTTCAACTCGAGCCCGAGATAAAGCGACATAAAGTCGTTCGCCGAGACCATAATACTCATGCCCAGCGCGGCAAAAAGCACGAGGATGGAGTATTCGGCGCGCAGGCCTTTCTCGGTCCCCGCCGCTTCGCTGTTGAAGAACCCGGGCGCAAGCAACAAGCAGCCAATCGCGGCAAGGTAAATCAGCGCCTTGGCAAACAACGCAAAGCTGTCGATCTTGAGCAAGCCAGAGAAAGCCAGGGTGTCCGGGCCATCAACGCCAGTGTGAAGCCCAGGCACAAGCGCCAGACCAGCAGCGAGGAATGTCAGCGCCGCAGCATATGTGATGCCCTTAGCGATCTTGTCGCCGCCCCAAGCGGTTACCAGCAAGAGCACGAGGCCCGCCGCGGTCAGGAACAACTCGGGCGTAACCAGCGCAAAGGAAGTCGCAAAGTCCATCAGTGCGCTCCCTCTTCGCCATGTCCGCCGACATAGGGCACCGCGTTGGCGGGTTCCGCCATGGGCGCACCGACGTCAAGCTGACTATCGCTTTGCGGCCGAGCCGAAGCGATGCGTGCATCAAGCGCAGCTATGTCATTACGCATCGGCGCAAGGAAGCTTTCTGGGTACACCCCCATCCACATCACGACCGCCGCTATCGGGGCCAACATGGCCCATTCGCGGGCGGAGATGTCAGGCATAGCCTGCGCGTCTTCATTCTTTTCCGGCCCGAAGGCGACGCGGCGATATAGGTACAGCATGTAGGCCGCGCCCAGAATGATCCCGGTTGTGCAGACCAACGCCACAGTGGTCGAAATCTGATAGATGCCCGCCAGCGATAGGAATTCGCCGACAAACCCGCTGGTGCCCGGCAGGCCGATGCTGGCCATGGTGAACAGCAGGAAGAAAAGCGCGTAATACGGCATGTTGTTGCTAAGCGCGCCGTAGCGATAGATCTCACGCGTGTGCAGCCGATCGTAGATGACACCAACGCACAGGAAAAGCGCACCCGAAACAAGCCCGTGACTCAGCATAATGATGACCGCGCCCTCGAGCCCTTGCACGTTAAAGGCAAACAGCCCAACGGTTACAATCGCCATGTGCGCGACGCTGGAATAGGCGATCAGCTTCTTCATATCCTGCTGCACCAACGCGACGAGCGAGGTGTAGACCACCGCCACCATCGACAGCGCGAACACTAGCCACGCGAAGTCGGCGGAGGCCTGAGGGAACATAGGCAGGCTGAAACGCAGAAAGCCGTATCCGCCGAGCTTCAAGAGCACACCCGCCAAGATCACCGAGCCTGCAGTCGGCGCTTGTACGTGCGCGTCGGGCAGCCATGTGTGGAACGGCCACATCGGCACCTTGACGGCAAAGCTCGCAAAGAAGGCCAGCCACAGCCACGTCTGCGCGCCCGTTGGGAAGTCATACTGCATCAGCGTTGGGATGTCCGAGGTGCCCGTTTCCGCCACCATCCAAAACATCGCGATCAGCATCAGAACCGATCCGAGCAGTGTGTAGAGAAAGAACTTATAGCTCGCGTAGATCCGGTTATCGCCGCCCCAAACGCCTATGATCAGATACATCGGGATAAGGCCAGCCTCGAAGAACACATAGAACAGGAAGATGTCCTGCGCCGCAAAGGTGCCGATCATCAGCGTTTCCATGAAGAGGAACGCGGCCATGTATTCGCCCACGCGTTTCTGGATTGCGCCCCAACTGGCGGCGATGCAGATCGGCATCAGGAACACGCTGAGCATGATCAGCAGCAGCGCAATCCCATCGATCCCGAGCGCGTAGCTGAAGCCCGCGACCAGCTCTGCGCGCTCGGTAAACTGCCATTGCTCGCCGCCGATTTCATAGTTCGCCCACAAAACAACGCCGAGGCCAAAGGTCGCCATAGTCGCGGTCAGCGCGGTCCAACGCGCGGCATTCGCTCCCGCAAAGAGCGAGATGACCGCACCGACAAGCGGCACGAGCATCATGACTGATAGAATGGGGAAGCCGTCCATGTGTACCAGTCGTCCCCTAGAGCAGCACGTAAGTGGTTGCCGCGATCAGGCCGAGCAGCATGATCAGCGCGTAAGTGTAGAGATAGCCCGACTGGATGGTTTTAGCGGCGGCAGACCCGCGCTGGACGATCCAGGCCACGCCATTAGGCCCAAAGCGGTCAATCGTGCGGATATCGCCCAGCATCCAAAAAAGCGTGCCGAGGATAAAGGCAGGCTTGACGAAGATCTTATCGTAAAGCTCGTCAAAGTACCATTTGCGGAACACGAAATTGTGCAGACCCCTAAAGGTGGCCACGAGCTTCGCGGGCACATCCGGCTTAAGAATGTAGGCGTAGATCGCTCCGGAAAGACCCAGTAGCATCACGGCAAAGGCCGAGTACTTCACCCAATACGGCACTTCGTGCATCGCGTGGATGAGGTTTGCGTTGTAGAAGATCGAACCGCTCCAGAACTCCGGACTGTCGAGAAAGGCGGGGGCAAAGATCTGCCCCGCCGCGACCGCTCCGACGGTCAAGAGGATCAGCGGAACCAGCATCACATAGGGGCTTTCGTGCGGGTGGTAGCCACCCGTTGTGTCAGCCCCGGCTTCTTCCGGCGTTTTGTGCACTGAGTGCTGGATGTGCTCGCTTTCGATCCAGCGCGGTTTGCCCCAGAAAGTGAGGAACATGAGGCGCCAGGAATAGAAGCTCGTCAGCAGCGCCGCGATTACGCCCGCCCAAAAGGCAAAGGTCGCCGCGCCCGTGCCGCGCGCAAAGGCCACTTCGATGATCGCGTCCTTGGACCAAAAGCCAGCAAAGCCTGCGCCGAGGTGGTAGACACCGAGGCCTGTGATCGCGAGCGTGCCCGCCATCATCGCCCAGAAGGTGACGGGGATCTCTTTGCGAAGGCCGCCGTAATACCGCATGTCCTGTTCGTGATGCATCGCGTGGATCACCGATCCCGCGCCCAGGAAAAGCAGCGCCTTGAAGAACGCGTGCGTGAACAGGTGGAACATCGCGGGTCCATACGCGCCAACCCCTGCGGCGAAGAACATGTAGCCCAATTGCGAGCACGTCGAATAGGCGATGACGCGCTTGATATCCCACTGTGTGGTGCCGATCGTCGCGGCAAAGAAACATGTCGCGGCCCCTACGATTGTGACCATGGTCAGTGCAATCGGCGCGGCTTCAAACATCGGCGAAAGGCGGCACACCATAAACACGCCCGCTGTTACCATGGTCGCGGCATGGATCAGTGCGGAGACCGGCGTTGGGCCTTCCATCGCATCGGGCAGCCAAGTGTGCAGGCCCAACTGCGCCGACTTGCCCATCGCGCCGATGAACAGCAAAATGCACAGGATATCCATCGTGGGCCAGCGCATGCCCGCAAAGCCGATCGTGGCTCCACTCATCGTGGGCGCGTCATAGAGAATTTCCGGTATGGACGTCGTCTGAAACACGAGGAATGTTCCGAAGATACCGAGCATAAAGCCGAGGTCGCCCACGCGGTTGACCACAAAGGCCTTGATCGCCGCCGCGCCCGCGCTGGGCTTGTGATACCAGAACCCGATCAGCAGGTAGGACGCGAGCCCCACCCCTTCCCAGCCAAAGAACATCTGCACCAGGTTGTCGGCGGTCACCAGCATCAGCATGGCGAAGGTGAAGAGCGAGAGATACGCGAAGAAGCGCGGTTGGCTGTCGTCTTCCTCCATATAGCCCCAGCTGTACAGGTGGACGAGCGCCGAGACGCTGTTGATCACCACCAGCATGACAGCTGTCAGCGTGTCGACGCGCAGCGACCAATCGAACGTCATCGCACCCGATTTCACCCAAGTGAGTACGGGGACGACTTCGGCGGAAGCGGTCCCGGTCAGGAAACCGATAAAGATCGGCCAACTGAGGCCCGCGGACAGGAACAGCGCGCCCGTGGTGACAACCTTGGCCGGCACATTGCCGATCATCCGGTTACCGAACCCGGCGATGATGGCCGCAATCAGCGGTGCGAAGACGATGATCTGGATCGAATGCACGTGCGCCCTACCCTTTCATCCGGTTCACATCGTCCACCGCGATGGTGCCGCGGCCACGGAAATAGATGACGAGGATAGCGAGCCCGATGGCCGCTTCTCCCGCGGCGACCGTCAACACTAGCATAGCGAAGACCTGACCGACCAAATCCTGCATAAAGGCGCTGAACGCGACGAGATTGATGTTCACGGCCAGCAGTATGAGCTCAACCGCCATCAGGATGACAATCACGTTCTTGCGGTTGAGGAAGATACCAAGCACGCCGAGCACAAACAGGATCGCGCCGACGACCAGATAGTGTTCAATACCAATCGGTCCCATCAGAGCTCGACCCCCTCACCGACGGTCGGCCGCTTCATCACGGTCGCTTCTTCCGGGCGGCGCGCGATCTGCTTGCCTATGTCCTGACGGCCGCGCGCGCCTGGCTTGGGTTCACGGTGGGTGAGGACAATCGCCCCGATCATAGCGACCAGCAGGATGATCCCAGCGATCTCGAACAGCACGATGTAGCGACCATAGAGCAGGCGCCCAATTGCCTCGATGTTGCTTTCGCCCGCCAATTGACCCGCGTCGTTTGCCACCGCGTTGCCAAGCTCGATCCCGCCCGCGCCGTAAGCGCCCAGAGCCAGCATCAGCTCGGCCAGTAGGATCGCGGCGATCAGAATCCCGAGAGGAAAGTTTTTGATAAAACCCGCCCGCATCGCGGCGAAATCGATATCGAGCATCATCACCACGAACAGGAACAGCACCGCCACAGCGCCGACATAGACGATCACCAGCAGCATCGCGATAAACTCCGCGCCCACCAGCACCATCAGCCCCGCCGCGTTGAAGAAGGCAAGGATCAGCCACAGCACCGAGTGCACCGGGTTGCGCGACAGGATAACCATCACAGCGCTGGCGATGACGACGCTTGCAAAAAGGTAGAAGGCGAGAGCCTGTATCATGATGATTGAGCCACTCTATTGCCCGGCTTCAATCCGAGCCTCGGAAGTGGCGATGTGATCCCTTGTTGTCCCTCAAATCCGGGTTTGAGAAGCTGTTCTCGCGCCGGATTCGTTTATCCCTTGTCCGTTTCGTCGACGCCCCTAGCGATAGGGTGCATCCGCTTCAAGATTGGCCGCGATGGCTCGTTCCCATTTGTCACCGTTCGCGAGCAGTTTGGCCTTGTCGTAAAGGAGCTCTTCGCGTGTTTCGGTGGCGTATTCGAAGTTTGGTCCCTCGACGATGGCGTCCACAGGGCAGGCCTCCTGGCAAAAGCCGCAGTAGATGCACTTCGTCATGTCGATGTCGTATCGCGTGGTGCGGCGGCTGCCGTCTTCGCGCGGCTCACTTTCAATCGTGATCGCCTGCGCGGGGCAGACCGCTTCGCAAAGCTTGCACGCAATGCAGCGCTCTTCGCCGTTCGGATACCGGCGCAGCGCGTGCTCACCGCGAAACCGCGGGGAAAGCGGCGACTTTTCGAAGGGGTAATTGATCGTCACCTTGGGCTTGAAGAAGTACTTCAAGGTTAGCGCATGCGCTTTCAGGAATTCCCACAGGGTGAACGATTTGAGGAGCTGGGTTGCGGTGGTCATTTTGCAAAGTGTCCAATCGCCATCAGGTAACCTGAGATGGCCGCCACAAAGAAAAGGCTCATGGGCAGGAAGACCTTCCAGCCAAGCCGCATCAGCTGGTCGTAGCGGTACCGGGGCACGGTCGCCCAGATCCAGCTGAACATGAAGAAGAACATGAAGGTCTTCAGCAGGAACCAGACGATGCCCGGGACCCAGTATAGGAACGGCAGTTCGAGCGGGGGTAGCCATCCGCCAAAGAACAGCAGAGTGCACAGCGAGCACATCAGCAGGATATTGGCGTATTCGCCGAGCCAGAACAGCGCGAAGGCCATACTCGAATACTCAGTCTGATACCCTGCGACGAGTTCGGATTCCGCCTCGGTAAGGTCGAAGGGCGCACGCGCGGTTTCGGCCAGCGCCGAGATGAAGAACACGACGAACATCGGGAAGAGCAGCGGGTGCACAAAGTGCGCGTTGATAAGGCCCAGGCCAAAGCCCTTCTGGCTCATGACGATCTCGCTCAGATTGAACGAGCCGACAAACAGCACCACACACACCAGCACGAAGCCGATCGAGACTTCGTAGGAGATCATTTGCGCCGCCGCGCGCATGGCCGAGAAGAAGGGGTATTTCGAGTTCGAAGCCCACCCACTCATCACCACGCCGTAAACACCGAGCGACGAAATCGCGAGAATGTAGAGCAGGCCGACATTGATGTCCGCCATCACCATCCCTGCGTCAAAAGGAATCACCGCCCAAGCGGCGAGCGCCACCGTGAAGGTGATGATTGGCGCGAGCAGGAAGATGCCCTTGTTGGCCGCGCTCGGTATGATCGTCTCTTGCAGAAAGACCTTGAGCCCATCCGCAAAAGATTGCAGCAATCCAAATGGCCCCACCACGTTCGGCCCCCGGCGCAGCATAATGGCGCCCAGCACTTTGCGGTCAACATAGATCACCATCGCCACCGCCAACATGACGAGCAGCGAGATGATCACGATCCCAAGCACGGTCGCGATGGTCCAGGCCCATTCGTAGGGCAGACCAAGCGATTCAAAGAAGGGGGTCACGACCGCGCCTCCATATACGTATCGAGACGTGTGAGAAGCGCCGCAGCGATCAGCAACCAGCTGCCATAGAAAACGTTATCGATGATCGGGCCATCGGTGACGACAGTCGCAACGACAGCGACCATGAAAAAGGCGATCAGAAAATGCGGCGTAAAGCGCGCAAAGAAACGGGTAAAGCCGTCGCTCATTCTGCCGCCTCCTTGATCTCATCCGCATGGAGCAGTTCGGCCGAGCATTGCTGCATGACCTGGCTCGCGCGCGCGATCGGGTTGGTCAGGTAGAAGTCCGCGATTGGATACCCTGTGATTTCGCCCTCGGCCTTGGCGCTCGCGTCAGCCTTAGGCAGCGCGCCGTAATCCGCGAGGCCCTCCTCGCCCAGGGCGGGCACTTCGGCGATCATCGCTGATTGCAACTGATCAAAGCTGTCAAAGCCGACGGTAACGCCCAGAGCGTCCGCCAGCGCGCGCAGGATCGTCCAATCCTCGCGCGCGTCACCGGGAGCGAAGACGGCCTTCTCAGCGAACTGCACTCGGCCTTCGGTGTTGACGTAGGTTCCGTCCTTTTCCGCGTAGCTTGCCGCCGGCAGGATAATGTCCGCCGCATGAGCGCCCTTGTCCCCATGGTGACCGATATAGACTTTGAGGCAGTCTGCGAACGAAGCGAAGTCCATCTCGTCCGCGCCGAGGCTTAAGACAACCTTCGGCTTGGAAGCTGCGATCTCGGCCATCCCGCCTTCAACTGTGAAGTCCAGCATCAGCGAGCCCATCCTCGCCGCACTCATATGGAGCACGTTAAAGCCGTTCCATCCGTCTTTCACGAGACCGAACTTGTCGACGAGCTTAAGCGCCGGAGCCAGCGCGCCCTTGGCCAGAGCCATTCCGCCGAGGACCGCCGCCGGACGCTCGGCTGCCTTCATCGCATCGCCCAGAGCCTTGGGCACGCGGTTGAGGATATTGAGATCGTTGCCAAGGAACTCAGCCGGATAGGTCGTCTCCCAGTCCGGCCCGATCACAAAGACCTTGGCGCCGTTCTTGGCGGCCTTACGGATGCGCGGGTTCACCAGCGGCGCTTCCCAGCGCACATGGCTGCCGATGATCAGGATGGCGTCGGCGGTCTCAATCCCCGCTAGCGTCGAATTGAAATTGACTGCCGCGATGTTCGAGACATCGTAGGTCATGCCCGTCTGGCGCGCTTCAATTAGCGACGATCCGCAAGCTTTCAGCAATGTCTTGGCCGCGAACATTGTCTCACAATCGACCATGTCGCCCGCAACCGCCGCGAAGGAGCTTTTGTCTGAGCCTAAAGCCACAGAGATCGCGCCAAACGCCTCGTTCCAATCGGAAGCGGCAAGCTTGCCTTCCTTGCGCACAAAAACCTTATCCAGGCGGCGCTTAGACAGGCCATCGACCTGGTAGCGGCCTTTATCGGATAGCCATTCCTCGTTCACATCGTCGTTCACCCGCGGCAGGGCGCGCATTACTTCGCGACCTCGTGAATGCAGCGATATGTTGGCGCCCACCGCGTCAGACACATCGATGCTTAGCGTGCGCTTCAGCTCCCATGGACGCGCTTCGAAAGCGTAAGGGCGCGAGGTGAGCGCGCCGACCGGGCACAGATCGATCACATTGGCCGAAAGCTCGTGCGCCGCCGCCTTTTCAAGGTAGGTCGTGATCTGCATATCCTCGCCGCGATAGAGCGCGCCGATTTCGTCAACGCCTGCGATCTCTTCGGAAAAGCGCACGCAGCGTGTGCAGTGAATGCAACGGGTCATTACCGTCTTGATCAGTGGGCCCATATATTTCTCGGTGACCGCGCGGCGATGCTCCTGCGTGCGCGCAACGCCGCGCCCATAGGTCATTGACTGGTCTTGCAGGTCGCACTCGCCGCCCTGATCGCAAATCGGGCAATCGAGCGGGTGGTTGATCAGGAGGAATTCCATCACCCCTTCGCGCGCCTTTTTGACCATTTCGCTGTCCGTGCGGATTTCCTGACCTTCGCTGGCTGGCATCGCGCAAGAGGCCGCGGGCTTAGGCGGTCCGGGCTTTACTTCTACCAAGCACATCCGGCAGTTACCGGCGATACTTAAGCGTTCGTGGTAACAAAAACGCGGAATCTCTTTGCCTGCAAACTCGCACGCCTGCAGGACCGTCGCGCCCGCCGGGACTTCAATTTCTTCGCCATCAACGGTGACCTTAGGCACGGGTGTCTCCCTCAACAGGATGGCCCAGCTTTACCGTGACGAAAGCGGTGAGCGCTAAGGCGAACAGGAAAACAGGCGGGATTGCCCAGCTGGCAAAACTTTCCGCGCCCGCGGCAAATTCCCCGCACCGGTCAAGGGCAATCAAGATTGCGCCCGCAAGCGAAGCTGCGCCAATCGAATGGCCCGAGTGTTTTCTGAGATTGCTCATTCCGCCGCCTCCGCAAACTGAGCGTTGTGCTCTTCAATCCGGCGCTCCAGCTCGGGGCGGAAATGGCGGATCAGGCCTTGGATCGGCCACGCGGCGGCGTCGCCCAACGCGCAGATCGTGTGGCCTTCGACCTGTTTGGTCACTTCGTGCAGCATATCGATTTCCTCGATCGCGGCATCACCGGTGCGCAGGCGCTCCATGACGCGCCACATCCATCCCGTGCCCTCACGGCACGGCGTGCACTGGCCGCAACTTTCGTGTTTGTAGAAGTAAGAAAGACGGCTGATCGCGCGCACGATGTCGGTGGACTTGTCCATCACGATGACGGCCGCGGTGCCGAGGCCGGAGCCAAGCTCTTTAAGGCCATCAAAATCCATCGGTGCGTGGCGAATTTGCTCTGCCGGAACGAGCGGAACCGAAGAGCCGCCCGGGATCACCGCGAGCAGGTTATCCCACCCGCCTCTGATGCCGCCGCAATGCTTCTCGATTAGCTCCTCAAACGGAATGCTCATCGCCTCTTCGACGACGCACGGCTCTTCGACATGCCCGCTGATCTGGAAAAGCTTGGTGCCCGCGTTGTTCTCGCGGCCAAAGCTGTTGAACCAGCTCGCCCCGCGGCGAAGGATCGTGGGAGCAACCGCGATGCTCTCCACGTTGTTGACTGTCGTTGGGCAGCCATAGAGACCCGCGCCCGCCGGGAATGGCGGCTTGAGGCGTGGTTGGCCTTTTTTGCCTTCTAGGCTTTCGATCATCGCGGTCTCTTCGCCGCATATGTAGGCGCCCGCGCCGCGGTGCATGAACACGTCGAAATCGTATCCCGAACCGCTCGCGTTCTTGCCGATCAGCCCGGCGTCGTAAGCTTCGTCAATCGCAGCCTGCAGTGTTTGCGCTTCGCGGATGTATTCCCCCCGAATGTAGATGTAGGCCGCACGGGCGCGCATCGCGAACCCAGCGACCAGCGCGCCTTCGATCAGCTTGTGCGGATCGTGGCGGATGATCTCGCGGTCCTTGCACGAGCCGGGCTCGGATTCGTCGGCGTTGATGACAAGGAAGCTGGGCCGTCCGTCCTTGCTCTCTTTGGGCATGAACGACCATTTAAGGCCCGTGGGAAAACCCGCCCCGCCCCGCCCGCGCAGGCCCGAGGCTTTGATCTCTTCAACGATCGCGTCTTGGCCACGCTCCATCAGGGCTTTGGTGTTGTCCCAATCCCCGCGCGCCTGCGCCGCCTTGAGCCCCCAATCCTGGAAGCCGTAAACATTGGTGAAGATGCGGTCTTTATCCGCCAGCATGGCTGCCACCTTTAGCTTTCCTGAGCTGACGCAGGGTCAGCACTTGAAACGTCAAACCTATCGCCATCAGCGCGATGCCTATCGGGCGCTCTCCGGTTGCCGCCAGATACGCGCCCACGGCAAAACCAAGCAGCCCGGCGATCATCAAGGCAAGAAAGCCTCCGTTCATCCCCAATCGCCCCGGTAATCGTGGTTGGCGTCGACCATCTCGTTGAGTGTGGTGACCCCATCTTTGGGCTCGGAGGTGTGTCGGCCAGGTTCCTGCGTTCCGGTTTTGGGCTGATCGCCCTTCGCCAGCGCATCCAGCACCGTGTCGAGGCGTTCCGGCGTCAGATCTTCATAATTGTCGTCGTTGATCTGGACCATCGGCGCCGTGGCGCAATTGCCCATGCATTCCACCTCAGTCAGCGTCCAAAGGCCGTCTTCGGAGACCTTGCCGAACTCCATTCCGCGCTTTTTGCAGGCGCTAATGATGTCGTCCGAGCCTCGCAGCATACACGGCGTCGTGCCGCACACCTGAACGTGGTATTTGCCGACCGGCTTCATGTTGTACATGAAATAGAAGGTCGCAACCTCGAGCACGCGGATAACCGGGGTGTCGATATAGTCGGCTATGTATTCAATCACCGGAAGCGGCAGCCAGCCTTGCGTGTCGGTCTCTTCGCCAACCTGACGCTGCCCCAAATCAAGCAGCGCCATCACGGCTGATTTCTGGCGGCCGTCCGGGTATTTGGAGATCTCGCGGTCTGCTTTTGCCTTGTTTTCAGGCGTCCAAGCGAAATTGCCCCAGCGTGCGCGGAGTTCCGGAGTGTCAGGTGAAGGTGTGCGATCAGCCATTACGATCCTGCGATGGTGAAAGCCGGACCCGGACGTGGGGCCGCCGGATAATCATGTTTGCGCTCACCCGTGATATCGACCTGCGCGCCGCCTTTCGTGCGCGAAACGTCTGCAATGATGGAACGGGATTTTTCAGGACCTTCGTCGCATGTCCAAACGGCCACGACCTGGCTCGAAGGTCCATCGCGCACGTTGCTTAGGTAGCAATCCCGGATCTTCTTGAGCAGCTTCTTGGAAGACACTCCGCGATCCGGGTTCATGGCTGCGGCCATGCCCTCTGTATCACCGGCATCCGCTGCAATGAAGAAGTCTTTGACCGGCGTCGGCTCTTCCTCTTGCGCATGCGAGGGCGCCGCAAGGAAAGCGAGTCCAGCCAAAAAAACGCCGCTGTATTTCATCATCGATCACACTCCCCAAAAACCACGTCGATCGCACCCAGAATAGCCGTCGTGTCGGGCAGCATGTGCCCCTTGCTCATCATGTCCATCGCCTGAAGGTGGCTAAAGGCGGTCGGACGGATCTTGCAGCGATAGGGTTTGTTGGTGCCGTCGCTGACGAGATAGACGCCAAACTCGCCTTTCGGGCTTTCGGTCGCCACGTAGACTTCGCCCGCGGGCACGTGGAACCCTTCGGTGTAGAGCTTGAAATGGTGGATCAGGCTTTCCATCGATTGCTTCATCTCGCCGCGCTTGGGCGGCGAAACCTTGCCGTCGGTGCTGGCGACAGGGCCTTCCGGCATATCGCGCAGGCACTGTTTGATAATCTTCGCGCTCTCGCGCACTTCTTTCACGCGCACCATGAAGCGGTCGTAGCAATCGGAATTGGTGCCGACGGGAATGTCGAATTCCATCCGGTCGTAGACGTCGTATGGCTGCGATTTACGAATATCCCAGGGGATACCAGCGGCGCGGATCATCGGACCTGAGAAACCCCAGGCGACCGCGTCATCGCGCGACACCACCGCGATATCGACGTTGCGCTGCTTGAAGATGCGGTTGTCCATAACGAGGCTCATCGCGTCGTCGAAAAGCTGGAAGAAACGGTTATCGAGCCAGTCGCCAATGTCGACGAGCAGCTTCTCGGGCACGTCCTGGTGCACGCCGCCTGGGCGATACCACGCCGAGTGCATGCGCGCGCCGCTGGCCCGCTCAAAGAAGGTCATGCAGTCTTCGCGCAGGTCCATGATCCAAAGGTTTGGCGTAAACGCGCCAACGTCGAGAACATGCGCGCCCATGTTGAGCATATGGTTGCAGATGCGCGTCAACTCGGCGAACAGCACGCGCAAATATTGCGCGCGGATCGGCACTTCGAGATCGAGCAGCTTTTCAATCGCGAGGACGTAGGAGTGCTCCTGACACAGCGGCGAGCAGTAATCTAAGCGATCGAAATACGGCAGTGCCTGCAGATAAGTCTTCTGCTCGATCAGCTTCTCGGTGCCTCGGTGCAAGAGGCCAACATGGGGATCAACGCGCTCGATCACTTCGCCGTCCAGCTCCATCACCATGCGCAGTACACCGTGCGCGGCCGGGTGCTGGGGGCCGAAATTGATCGTGTAGTTGGTGATGACATCGCCGTCCGTGGTGGGCGATTCTTCGAGTTTCATTACTCGCCCTCCTCGTCATTGATCTCGAAGGCGATGCCGTCTTCAGGCTCTTCCTCGGGTTCCTCAACAGCTTCAGGCTCGGCGGCCTTCTCATCGCCCGGGAGCACGTAGTCCGATCCTTCCCAAGGCGAGAGAAAATCAAACGTGCGCATATCCTGCGCCAACTCCACCGGCTCGTAGACCACACGCTTTTCCTCTTCGGAATAGCGCAGCTCGGTGTAACCGGTCATCGGGAAGTCCTTGCGGAAGGGATGCCCTTCAAAGCCGTAATCGGTGAGAATCCGGCGAAGGTCCTTGTTGCCCGCAAAGGTCACGCCAAACATGTCGAACACTTCGCGTTCAAGCCACCCGGCGTTGGGCCACAGAGTCGTGACCGTTGCGACAGGCGTGTTCTCATCGGTCGAGCACTTCACCATGATCCGGTGATTCTTGGTGAGCGAAAGCAGCATATAGACGATTTCGAAGCGCTCGGGCCGCTCGGGATAGTCTGCCCCGGCGATCTCCATCAGCTGCTGGTATTCATGGTCGTCTCGCAGCGCGCGCAGCACGGTCTCGATTCGATCACGCTTGGCTGTGAGGATGATTTCGCCATGCTCTTCGCGCGCGCCATCGAGCCAAACACTCAAGCTTTCGCAGAGCGCATCGAGAACACCTTCGTTCGAGGCAAATCTGGGGGCGGAATGGACGGCCATATTATCGCTCGATCGTCCCCACGCGGCGGATCTTCCGCTGCAATTGCATCACGCCGTAGAGCAGCGCTTCAGCGGTCGGAGGGCAACCGGGCACATAGATATCGACCGGCACGATCCGGTCACAGCCACGCACGACCGAATAGCTGTAGTGGTAATAGCCGCCACCATTGGCGCACGAACCCATGCTGATGACATATTTGGGGTCCGACATCTGGTCGTAGACCTTGCGTAAGGCCGGTGCCATCTTATTGCACAGCGTGCCTGCGACGATCATCAAATCTGACTGGCGCGGCGATGCGCGCGGCGCGGCGCCAAAGCGCTCCATATCATAGCGCGGCATGTTCACGTGGATCATCTCGACCGCGCAGCACGCGAGGCCAAAGGTCATCCACCACAGCGAGCCGGTGCGCGCCCAATTAAAGACATCCTCTGTGGAGGTGATCAGAAAGCCCTTGTCATTCACTTCGGTGGAAAGCGCGTTGAAAAAGTCCGCGTCGGGCTGTTTGACTTCGCCGCCTTTCGCGGTCGGCATCATGTCTGCGGCTTCGGCCGCGTTTAATGGCGCCGTCGGGGGCGTGATGATGGTCGAAGACTTGCTCATTCCCAGTCCAGAGCTCCCTTCTTCCACTCGTAAGTCAGGCCAATGGCAAGAATCCCAAGAAAGGTCATCATGCCGATCCAGCCGACCCAGCCCGTTTCACCAAGGCTAACCGCCCAAGGGAACAGAAACGCGGCTTCAAGATCGAAAATGATGAAACTGATCGCTACGAGATAAAAGCGCACATCGAATTGACTGCGCGAGTCCTCAAAAGCGGGGAAGCCACATTCGTATTCGGACAGTTTTTCAGCATCTGGGTTATGGGCCCCAGTCAAGCGCGACACACCCATCGGCAGAAAGACGAACAGCACCGAGAGGCCCAGTGCGATAAAGATGAATAACAGTATCGGCAGATACTGGCTGAGGTCGATCACAGCACCGTGTCCAAGATGATTTATCCCGCGTGTCACCTAGGCTTGTCACTTCATCGTGGCAATACCGCGACTCGGGCAAAACTGCGTACGAATGTTGCATGAGACGCAACGAGTGCCACCGCCTCCTGCAACTCATTCGCAAGAGGCGACGCGCGGCCTATTTCATCATATTCGCCACAGCCTTTTCGGTCGCTTTGCCATAAGGCGGCTTGAACCCGCCCAGCTTGGCAATGTCGATCTTGGGTTGCTGGTATACGGCGCGGGCGTGGCTGAATTCCCTGAAACCTTCTATCGCGTGATAGCTGCCAATACCCGAAGGCCCGACCCCGCCAAACGGAAGATCCTCCATAGATACGTGGAAGATCACATCGTTGGTCGTCACACCGCCGCTGATGGTGCGTGTGAGGACACGCTCCTGCTCGGCCTTGTCTTCGCCGAAATAGTATAGACCGAGCGGGCGATCATGTTCGTTCACGTAATCCACGGCCTGATCGACGGCTTTATACGTCTTGACCGGCAAAACAGGTCCGAAGATCTCTTCCTGCATCACCTTCATCTCGTCAGTCACATTCTTGACGATGTTGAGCGGCATCTTGCGCTGGTTGGCGTTGGAGAAATCCTCGTTTCCGGGGTTCACTTCGATGACCTCGGCGCCCTTCTCCTTTGCGTCTTCGACAAGGCCCTGAAGGCGCTCGAAATGGCGGTCCGAGACGACCGAGGCGTAATCGTCGTTTTCGAGGAGCGTGGGGTACATGTTGGCGACCCCGTTAGAGACGCCAGCAACGGCTTCGTCCTGCTTGTCTTCGGGGACATACATGTAATCGGGCGCGAGGCAGATCTGACCCGCGTTCATCATCTTGCCTAAGGCGATGCGTTCGCCCGCTTTTTCGAAATCAGCGCTGCGCCCCATGATCACGGGCGACTTGCCGCCCAGCTCAAGCGTAACCGGCACCAGATTCTTGGCCGCCGCCTGCATAACCATTCGGCCGGTCGGGGTTGAACCGGTGAATACGAGGTGATCAAACGGAAGCGAGGAAAAGGTTGCGGCCACTTCGGGCCCGCCCGTGACGACAGCCACCTCATCCGGCGTGAAATACTGTTCCACCAGTTCCGCCATGAGCAGGCTGGTGCGCTCCGTAAATTCGCTCGGCTTGATCATGGCGCGGTTGCCAGCGGCCAACGCCTGCATCAGTGGCGAAAAGGCAAGGTTCACCGGGAAATTCCATGGTGAGAGAATGCCGACCACGCCTTTAGGTTCGTAGCGGACCTCGGCCTTGGCGCCGAGCAGGCCGAGCGGGAACTGCACCGGGCGCTTCTCGGTCTTGGACCATTTATCCATATGCTTGAGCGCGTGCTTTCCAGCGCCGATGGTGCTGCCGATATCGGTGATCATCGATTGTTCCATCGAGCGGTTACCGAAGTCGGCGCTCATGGTTTTGCCAAAGTCTTCCGCGTTATCCTTCAAAAGCGCCATCGCGCGTTTGATGCGGTCTTTGCGCATCGCCATCGCCTCGGGCCGTGAGGCGGTGAACGCGTCGCGTTGCAGTTTGAGCAGCTTTTCCTGATGTTCGCGGCGGTCGTCGGCCATGATCCCTCTCCGAAAAATTTGGTTTTGATTTGCGACTTGTGTCGCGCAATCTTTCGCGCAGTGCAAGCGCCCTTCCCTTCGTGGCTTAGACCAATTGTCTATCGGCGACTGATTGCAAAGGCACGCGGGCGGTCCTAAAACCAAGCGCGAGCGTTCCTCAAACCTGTTTCAAGGGATCGAAACCATGCCCCAGCTTTCCCCCCAAGACCCGATCGTCATCCTCTCTTACGCCCGCACTCCCATGGGCGGCATGCAAGGAGCGCTTTCGGATGTTTCCGCGACCGATCTGGGCGCGACCGCTGTTAAGGCTGCAGTGGAACGTTCGGGTGTCGAAGGTGAGAAGTTCGACCGCGCCTACATGGGCTGCGTCCTCCCCGCCGGTCTTGGCCAGGCTCCGGCGCGTCAAGCGATGGTGAAAGCTGGCCTGCCCAAATCGGTTCAAGCCACCACGGTCAACAAAGTCTGCGGCAGCGGCATGCAAACCGTGATAATGGGCGCGGAAGCCTTGGCCAGCGGCACGGTCGATTACATCGTTGCCGGCGGCATGGAGAGCATGACCAACGCGCCCTACCTTCTCAAGAAGCACCGTTCGGGCGCGCGCCTTGGCCATGACACAACCTACGACCACATGTTCCTAGACGGGCTTGAAGACGCCTACGAGGAAGGTCGCGCGATGGGCTCTTTCGCTCAGCAAACGGCGGACGAGTACCAACTTACGCGCGAAGATATGGACGGTTACGCGATCGAAAGCCTCAGCCGCGCCAACGCCGCGATTGAAAGCGGCGCTTTTGCCGACGAAGTGGTCCCTGTAACCTACGCCACGCGCAAAGGCGAAGTGACCGTCGACACCGATGAGCAACCGGGCAAAGGCCGCCCGGACAAGATCCCGCAGCTGCGCGCCGCGTTCGCAAAGGACGGTACGATCACCGCGGCCACCTCCAGCTCAATCTCGGACGGCGCGGCCGCTGTGGTACTGACTCGCGCCAGCGTTGCGGACGAAAACGGCCAGAATCCGGTAGCAAGAGTCGTTGGCATGGCCGCGCACGCGCGCGAGCCCAAAGACTTCACGGTGGCTCCTATCGGCGCAATCGAAAAGGTGCTCGCCAATGCGGGGTGGAGCGTCGAAGACGTTGATCTTTGGGAAGTGAACGAGGCGTTTGCCTGCGTCGCCATGTTTGCGATGCGCGACATCGGCATTCCGCACGAGAAGATCAACGTCAACGGGGGAGCTACCGCTCTCGGACACCCAATTGGCGCGTCCGGCACACGTATTCTGGTGACGTTGCTCAACGCCCTCAAAAAGCAAGGCAAAACTAAGGGCGTCGCCAGCCTTTGCATCGGTGGCGGCGAAGCAACGGCGGTCGCGATCGAAGTGGTCTGAACCATGCGAATAGTAGCTCTGGTTCTGGCTCCTTTAACCGCCCTAGCTGCATGCGATGATCCATCAACGACTGGCGACACAGAGGATTCTATCCCGCCGATCCCGTTTCAGATGGGTCCGGGTCTTTACGCCGTCGGCGACGAAACGACTATCTATTCCCGCACGCGCCTGAGTGTAGACGGAACCTATGTCGATCTCGACGAGGCTATGGAGCCGGTCGGCGGGGGAACATGGGAGCAGCGCGGCGAGGAAATGTGCTTCGATCCAGCGGGTGACGGTGAAGACCAGCAGGAACGGTGCTGGACCAACTCAGAGCCCGGTGAAGATGGCAGCTTTATGAGCACACGCGTCGACGGCGAAGGCAGCTACCGGGTTACCCCACTGGAGCGATAACGTCGTGTCAGCTAGCCGGGTTTAACTCTTCATCGCCCCAAAGCCGCTCTGCCGAAACCCAGCCTGAACGCCCCGCAATATCAATATTGCACCAGTTGCTTTCGCAAGACACAAGCGCTCCAATAACTCCAGGCTGCGCTTGCCAGAGTGGCACCCCGCCTTCCTGTGGGGCCTCGCGCAGATCGACCTCGGTTTCACCGGTCACGACAACTGACCGCGCAGGCGAAAGCTGACTGCGCGATATCCACCCTTTCGTCCCCTCAACGTCGGTCACTAGCCGCCATTCATCGCGCGTTCTGAGGACCTTAACCGGAAGTCCTTTGCGCTGATACACCCACTCTACGGGGTATTCCCGGCTGGGGCCAACCCGCATATTCGTCTCGTTGTACCTCAGCGAGGCCCAGTAAGGTGTTTTGACGGTCGAACTACGCGGAGCCTCGAACCCGCACGCCGAGGTTGCGACCGCACATAGAATCGCAAGAAAGAGGTTTTGGCGTGATCTCATGTTCTGCGTCTTAGCGAGACCCATAAAGCGCCTTCAAGAGCCTGTCATCGCTCAACGCTTGACCGCCCGCCCCTGCTGCCATTAGCGCAAACGCATGGCCACATCGCACCAGCCTCCTCAGTTTCCCGCCGGCAAGCCCAAGGTCGTGGTAACGCGTCATCTGATGCCCTCGGTCGAGGCTCGCATGAGCGAATTGTTTGAAACGGTGCTAAATCCTGACGACACGCCGCTCACACAAGACCAACTGGTGGCCGCCATGCGCGATTGCGATGTTCTGGTGCCGACCGTCACCGATAAAATCACCAAAGACATCATCGACGCCGCCGGCGAGCGCTTGGGCCTCATCGCCAGTTTTGGCGCGGGCACCGAACATATCGATCTGGCCGCAGCCGCCGAGAAAAGGATTCTGGTGACCAACACGCCCGGTGTTTTCACCGATGACACCGCCGATATCGCGATGGCCGCGATCATAGGTGTCCCGCGCCGCATTCGCGAAGGCACCCAATTGGTGCGGCGCGGCGAGTGGACCGGATGGGCGCCCTCCGGATTGCTCGGGCGAAAGCTCGGCGGGAAAGTACTGGGCATCGTCGGCATGGGCCGGATCGGACAAGCAGTGGCGCACCGCGCACGCGCTTTTGGTCTCGAGATCGCCTACACCAATCGCAAGCGCCTACCTGAAGCGGTCGAAAGCATGCTGAGCGCGCGATTCGTCGAAGACGTCGACGCGCTGGTGGCCCAGTCCGACATTCTGACGCTGCACTGCCCGCTGACGCCCGAAACGCGCGGATTGATGGACGCGCGCCGTATCGCTTTGATGAAACCGGGAGCCAGCCTTATTAACACCGCGCGCGGCGAGTTGATCGATCAGGACGCGCTGATCGAAGCGCTGCATTACGGCGATCTCGCCGGCGCCGGGCTTGACGTGTACCCCGATGAACCCAATGTCGCTCGCGGTCTGCTGGACCATCCCAATGTGATGACCCTCCCCCATATCGGCAGCGCTACCGCCGAGGGGCGCGAGGCCTCGGGTGAGAAGGTGGTCGCCAACATTCGGTTCTGGGCCGACGGTCACCGCCCGCCCGATCAGGTGTTGACCGCCCTAATCAGTTAGATGGCGATCACAGGCGATTGAAATTAGAGATTTTCGTGCTGCGGCATACCCAGCACATGAAAACCGCCATCGACGCGCACATTCTCCCCGGTCGTGAACGCGCCCGCGTCGGAAACCAGATACACCGCCGTTCCGCCCACGGCTTCGAGCGTTGCGTTGCTGCGCAAAGGTGCGTTCGCGTCGGTGTGCTTGAAGGTCTTGCGCGCGCCGCCGATGGCGGACCCGGCCAATGTCTTCATCGGACCCGGGCTGATCGCGTTCACGCGAATGCCTTCGGGGCCAAGGTCATTCGCCAGATACCGGACCGCCGCTTCGAGCGCGGCTTTCGCCACGCCCATCACGTTGTAGTTCGGCGTGACGCGCGTGGAACCCATATAGCTCAGCGTCAGCAGTGTACCGCCGTTCTCGACCATCATCGGATGCGCGCGCCGGGCGACTTCGATGAAGCTGTAGGCGGAGATATCCATCGAGTTCTTGAAGTTGTCGCGCGAGGTGTCGAGGATGCGGCCCGTCAGCTCTGATTTATCAGAATACGCAATAGCGTGGACCACAAAATCCAATTGACCCCATCGTTCTTTGAGCGCGCTGAAGGCAGCGTCGAGCGACGCGTCATCGGTGACATCCGCGTCCACCATGAAATCGGACCCAACGCTTTGCGCTAGCGGCTCCAGGCGTTTCCCGAACGCTTCCCCTTGATAGGTGAAAGCAAGCTCGGCGCCTGCTTCCGCGCAGGCTTTGGCGATGCCCCACGCGATTGAACGCTCGTTCGCCACGCCCATGATAAGCCCACGTTTTCCTTCAAGCACGCCCATCGCGCAAACTCCGCTTACCCGTGAAACTTCGATAAAAGCATCGAGCCATTGGTGCCGCCAAACCCGAAACTATTGGTCATCACCGTATCGAGCCCCGCGTTTTCGACAATCTGCGTGGCGATCTCTTCCGGCTTGAGCGCGGGATCGAGGGTCTCCACATTGATCGAGGGAATGATGAAATCGTCTTGAAGCGCCAGCAGGCAGTAGACTGCCTCTTGCGCTCCAGTGGCCCCTTGGCTGTGGCCCGTCATTGACTTGGTCGAGCTGACTGGAGGTGTCGAACCGTCTCCAAACACACGGCGCACCGCTTCAATCTCGCCCACATCGCCCACAGGCGTGGACGTGCCGTGCGCGTTGATATAGCTGACTTTGCGGTCCTCGCTCAGCGTCTTGATGGCACCCCGCATCGCGCGCTCGCCTCCTTCGCCCGAGGGCGCGACCATGTCGGCGCCATCCGAGGTGGCGCAAAAACCAGTGACTTCGGCGTATATCTTTGCGCCGCGCGCCTGCGCGTGCTCAAGGCTCTCCAAAACAACCATTGCGCCACCGCCGCCGATGACGAAGCCGTCGCGATCCGCGTCAAACGCGCGAGAGGCGCGCTCCGGCGTGTCGTTATACTTGCTCGACATCGCGCCCATGGCGTCAAAAAGGCACGATAGCGTCCAGTCTAGCTCTTCGCCGCCGCCGCCAAACATCACATCCTGCTGGCCCAGCGCAATCTGCTGCGCCGCCATCCCGATGCAGTGCAGCGAAGTGGAGCACGCCGAGGTGATAGAGAAGTTCATTCCCTTGATCTGATACGCAGTGGCGAGGTTCGCGCTAACGGTGGAGGACATAGTTTTCGGCACGGCAAATGGCCCAATGCGCTTAGTCGCCCCGGTTTTGAGGACCGTCTGATGCGCGGCAAGCATGGCTGAAGTGGACGGCCCTCCGGATCCGGCGATCACCCCGGTCATGGGGTTGATCACATCCTTTTCTTCCAGCCCCGCATCCGCAATCGCCTGTCCCATCGCAATATGCGCGTAGGCCGCGCCCGGTCCCATGAAGCGAAAGGTGCGCTTATCGACGTGCTCTGACACATCGAGATCGACCGCGCCCGCAATCTGCGAACGAAAGCCGTGCTCGGCCATATCCTCGTTGAAGGTGATGCCCGATTTTCCGGCCCTCAGAGAGGCCAAGACCTCCTGAGCGTTGTTTCCGATCGAGGATACGATCCCCAGTCCTGTTACGACGACGCGACGCATGTTCTTTTTCGTGTGCCCCTTGGTCCCTTACGCTTCGGAAAGCGCGACCTTCATATCTTTGACCTGATAGATGACCTCGCCATCGGCTTCGACGCGACCATCGGCAACGCCCATCGTCAGCCGGCGCGTTTGCACAGCTTTTGTAAAATCAACGTAATAGTTCAGCTGCTTGCGATCGGGCCGAACCATTCCGGTCAACTTCACTTCGCCCACGCCCAAAGCGTAGCCACGCCCTTTCCATCCGCGCCAACCCAGATTGAAACCGGTCAACTGCCACAAGCCATCGAGCCCTAGGCAGCCAGGCATGATAGGGTTGCCGGGAAAATGGCAATCGAAAAACCAGAGGTCTGGCGTGATATCGAATTCGGCCACGACATGGCCCTTTTCGTGCGGCCCGCCATCCCCGGAAATGTCCGTGATGCGGTCCATCATCAGCATCGGTGGCGCGGGCAACTGAGCGTTGCCGGGCCCAAACAATTCACCCCGAGCGCATCGCAACAGATCGTCACGATCAAAGCTGGTTGGGAAATCGGTCATCCCAGTTGGTGCTCCCCCTATAGGTTCTTAGTCGCGGCAGCGCCTAGCACCCCCTCTGGACTAGGAAAAGAGCGGACCGGCCCATGGGTTGAAAAGTGCCCAGAGTTTTCCGAGACACTCGCTATCGCCGCGAGTTTGCTGCGGCGTTTTCCCCTCAGGAATTACGAGCTGTGTTCTTCCAAAAGGGCCTGAATGCGCTCGATAGAACGTCGGCTCGCCGAGAATTCAAAGTGGGTTTCGGCCACTTCGACAGCGACATCGCGTTCACCGTCCTCGCCACGCGAGCATGCTGGAGCGATAATCCCGTCATTGGGCGACCAGATTGCAATCGTGCGCGCTTCGGGTTTCACTCTCGGATCGTCGGGAAGCGGCGGATCATCAACCGTGTGGTTATTGATCGCTTCGTAGACCCTCCAGGCGTTATTGGCCCGCCGATCACCGGAAAACGGCGTGCCGAGCGTCATCACTAAGTCGACTTTGTCAGGGTTACGCTGCGCCAAGACCCGCGCATATAGCCCTCCAAGGCTGATGCCGATCAGCGAAAGCGGACGTTGATGCCGAGCGTAAATGTGATCAAGCCGCGCCTGCGCCTTGGCGAAGAGGGTGGGTGTCACTCCGGTCACCCAGCCCAATCGTGAGCCATACGCGGCGTAACCCGAAGCGCGGAGAGTGCGTCGCATCAGCGAGGTCGCGGGATCAGCGGACAAAATGCCGGGGAAGACCAGAACCGGCGCGCGATTGGCCCCAGCCTTCTGGGATACATCCCCCCGACGAACCGGACGGATCGGACTCGACCAGATAAGGCTGAGCTTGGGCAGTTCGCGCGCCAAATTTGCGAACGAGGGAGGTTGGCTGTCGTTCAACGCGCCGCTCGCGTCTCGCATTTGGTTGGCCATAGGTTGCGGTGTTTCAGTCATTCGAGCGCCAGCTTACACAACCAAGATGAACGTCAGGTGCTCGTGCAAACTTCAATATTCGCCGGATCAGACCGTTTTCGACCGCGCTCAAAACGGGCAAAATAGCCTTCGATATCGGGTTTCTCGATGAATTCGAGCAGGTGATAGCCAACGGCTTCAAACTCACAGAACAACAGGGCGTGCGGGATCCCGCGCTGGCCGATCGGCAGCTCAGCCTCCACCACGATGATTTCCCCGCCTTCAGAGAGCGCAGGCCACATTCGCCACAAGAACGCATACGGTTCGGTCACCTCGTGGTAGACGTGAACCAGAAAGATGCGGTCAAAACTGTCGACGGGAAGTTGCGGATCGTCCGCGTTGCCCAGCTTGATCGAGATGTTCTCAAGCCGCTCACGCTCAACGCGGCTGCCGAGCCGCTCCAACGCTTCACGATCAATATCCTGCGCCAGAACGCGGCCCGCTTCGCCCACGCGGTCCGCCAAGCGCACGGTGTAGTAACCCTCGCCTGCGCCAATATCAGCCACAGTCATTCCGGCGCTGACCTGCGCCAACTCCATGACTTTTGAGGCCTCGCCTCGTTCGTCGCGCGCGTCCTCTGTGGCGAACTCGCTGACCGACTCTTTGCTCAAGGGTCGATCGGGAAGCGGGAACTCCAGAGCGGTTTCCGGCCGTGCGTTTTCCGAGTCCAAGGCGCCACAGGCCGCAACAAGAGCGCACGCACCAAACGCCAATATCGCTTTGCCGTCCAATCGATTGATCATTCGACGTCCTCGACATCGACCGTTTCGCCCGTCACCCGCTGTGCCAGGGCGGCCGAGATGAACAGGTCAATCTCGCCATCGAGCACCTTGTCCGGCGAACTGGAGGTGACGCCGGTGCGAAGGTCTTTGACCATCTGATATGGTTGCAGAACATACGATCGAATCTGGTGACCCCAGCCAATCTCGCTCTTTTCCTGATACTCGCCGCTCGCCGCCGCTTCGCGTTCGGCCATTTCGCGCTCAAACAGGCGCGCATTGAGCATGTTCATCGCGGTGGCTCGGTTTTTGTGTTGGGAGCGATCGTTCTGGCTCGCCACCACAATGCCGGTCGGTTGGTGGGTGATGCGCACCGCGGAATCGGTCGTGTTGACGTGTTGGCCGCCCGCACCTGAGGCGCGATAGGTGTCGATCTTGAGATCAGCGGGGTTGATCTCGATGTCTATATCATCGTCGATCACCGGATAGACCCAGACGCTTGAAAAGCTCGTGTGGCGTTTGGCCGCGCTGTCATATGGGCTGATGCGCACGAGGCGATGAACACCGCTTTCGGTCTTGCCGTAGCCGTAGGCGTTTTCGCCCTTGATCAGCAGGGTGGCGGATTTGATGCCCGCCTGATCGCCCGCCTGATACTCAACCGTTTCCACCTTGAAACCACGCTGTTCGGCCCAGCGGCCATACATGCGAAACAGCATTTCGGCCCAATCCTGGCTTTCAGTGCCGCCCGCGCCTGCGTGGATCTCCAGATAGGTGTCGTTGCCGTCCGCCTCGCCTGAAAGCAGCGCCTGCACCTTGTCGGCGTCCGCCCGGTTCGCGAGGCGTTCAAGCGTTGACAGTCCGTCTTGGATAACGCTGTCTTCGCCCTCCATCTCGCCCATTTCGATGAATTCGACGGCGTCCGCCATCTCGCTCGAAATGCCGTTCACGGTTTCGACCGCGCTCTCGAGCGTTTTTTGCTCGCGGCTGATCTTCTGCGCCTCTTTGGGATCGTCCCAAAGCGAAGGGTCTTGGACGCGCGCGTTTAGCTCCTCGAGGCGACGAAGCGCGCGCTCCCAGTCCAGCGATTGGCGAACGAGATCGAGCGCGGCCTCAATCCGATCTATGTGGGCTTGGGCCTCGGCCCGCATGGCGTATCCTTAGCGACTTTAACAAAGCGCATCCCCTAGCGAGGACAAATCGATTGTAAAGCGGCAGACGGTAAAGGCCGCGCCGCAATGCGTTACTTTGAGAGTTTGTTCACAGCGGCGAGAGTCCGGCCAACATGTTCGCGATAGTCGCCGCTGGAATAGACGGTTGAAATAGAACCGTCCGGGGCGATGACATACGATGTGCGGCTTGCCAGGCCGCTTTCGCCCAAGGACACGTCATAATCGGCAATAACCTCGGCGCTGGCCACACCTACGGGGAACGCGTCGCGGCATTCTTCGCGGCTAAAACGCTTGAGCGTCTCGATGGTGTCGTTGGACATGCCGATCACGCTTGCGCCCGCTTTCTTGAAATCGGGCATGGCCTCGGCGAACGCGTTGGCTTCGAGCGTGCAGCCTTGCGTAAACGCCTTGGGATAAAAGTAGAGCACAACAGGCCCTTGCTTGAGAGCCATTTCCAGGTTGAAGCCGAACTCTTTGCCCGCCATCGCGGCCTGTGTGGTGAAAGTCGGCGCGGTCGCGCCTTCAGAAAGCTGAGCGTGCGCAGGGGCGGAGAGCGCGAGCGCCAGGGAAGCAAGTGCGAGGGAGCGAAGTTTCTTGATCATGCTCTGGATACTCCTGATGGCGTCCGGCGGTTCCGCACCAATTGCGCGCTGGCCTCAATAGATACCGCCCTGATCCTCAGCGAAGTTCTCAGGAAAGCCCGTCTCCCGCCGCGCCGCGTCGTATCCGTTTCGTCCCGCTTCGATCAGAGCCAGGATTTCGGCACGCTTGGCCGCGATCTCGTCCTGCCGAGTGGAGCGGCGCGGTTCGGTGTCGGGCTTGAAGGCCTCCCAAATGATGTCGGACAAAGGGTCATCCGTCGGATAGCCGTCAAACACGCGCTTGCCTGTGCGGCGATCGATCCGAACCATGCGGATGCCTTCTGGGGCCACCGCCGGAAGCTGGGACCAGCGATCGCGCGATTTCTCGATCATGGAGCGAATGATTGGCGCCGCGATCGTGCCGCCATACGCGTACCCGCCCAGATTGCGCGGCGTATCAAAGCCGAGATAGGCGCCCGCAACCATGCGCTGGGTTCCCCCGATGAACCATACGTCTTTTGGTCCGGTGGTCGTGCCCGTCTTTCCAAAGAGGGGGAGGTTGAGACTGCGCAGATTGGTCGCGGTCCCGCGAGTCACTACGCCTTCAAGCATGTGCATCGTTTGAAAGGCCGTGCGCGCGTCCATCGCTTGGCGGCCTTTCAATCCCATGCGGGGCATCGGCGAGCCATCCCATTCCGCCATGTTGCAGCTGCGGCAATTCCGCTCATCCGCTTTCCAGATGACGTTTCCGCGCCGATCCTGCACATAGTCGATAACCGTTGGTGCGTTGAACCGGCCATGATTGGCCAGCGCCGCGTAAGCGGCCACCATGCGCATCACGGTGCTCTCTTCCGAGCCCAACGCCGTCGCGGCGTATGGGTCTGCATCGCCGATTTCGAGCGTCTCGATCGTGTCGACCACGTTGTCCATGCCGGCCTGCATGCCGATTTGGACCGTCATGATGTTCTGCGACTGCTCAAGCCCATAGCGCATCGGGAATTGACCTGCGCGCCCACCACGAATGCATTTCTCGCCCAGTCTCGAGCCCTGATAATAGCAAAACTGCGTGTTATCGACCTGCGTCGAAGGCGTCATGCCGTTGTCAAGCCCGGTCGCGTAGACGAAGGGCTTGATCGTCGATCCCGGTTGCCGGAACGCCTGCGTCGCGCGGTTGAAATCGCTTAGTCGGTCGTCGAACCCGCCCTGCATGGCGAGAACCCGGCCATATTGCGCGTTCTGCACAACCAGCCCGCCCGAAGCCTGGGGCACGACTGCGATCCGGTACTGCGCTCCATCCGGTTTGACGGTGAGGATATCGCCCACCGCCAAAGTGCGCGGCGGGTCCGTTAGGGTACCTTCATCGCCATTCGTGAATCCCAGGCGGGCCGAAGACCCCGTCCTTTCGATGACGACCGCCACGCGCCAATCTTCGTAATTGACGCTGAGATAGGAGCTCGCAAGCTGGCGTACGAGACTGCCCTGCTCCACATCAACTTTAGCGATGGGTCCGCCCCAACCTCGGCGTCCATGATACCGGAGAAGGCCTTCGCGCAAGGCCTCACGCGCGGCGTCCTGAAGGTCCATATCCAAAGACGTGCGCACCCACAGCCCCCCAGCGTAGACACTGTTTGAACCGTCATCCGCCGTTTCGCCGAAACGGTCGATCAACTGTCGGCGCACTTCCTCCAGGAAATATCCGGCATCCGCGCTGCGACGGCTGCGCTGGCGCACAAGGCCTAGAGGTTGAGCCGATGCCGCGCGCCGTTCGGACCCGCTGATGAACCCGTTATCTTCCATCTGGCGGAGGACAAAACCGCGGCGGGCCAAAGCCGCGTCTTCTTCTCCGCTGCGTCCGTAACGCTCAGGCGCTTTAGGGAGAATGGCGAGGAACGCCATCTCATGCAACTCCAGATCGCCCACGTCCTTGTCAAAGTAAGCGCGCGCCGCCGCTTGCACTCCGAAAGACCGGCGACCCAGGGGAATTTCGTTGAGGTAAAGTTCAAGAATCTCCTGCTTGCTCAGCACGCCTTCAATGCGACTGGCGAGGATCATCTCTTTAAGCTTGCGCGTCACAGAGTATTCGTCGCCCAGCAGGAGGATTTTGGCGAGCTGTTGGGTGATCGTCGAGCCGCCGACGGCGCGTTCGCCAGAGCCGTATTTGGTCGCGTAATCGAACACCGCGTTGGCCGTCCCGGTGAAATCCACCCCGCCATGCGAGTAAAAAGTCTTGTCTTCAGCCGAGATGTAAGCCTGCTTTAGTCGCTCGGGAAAATCGGCGTATTGCAGCTGGACGCGGCGCTCGCGCGCATAGGAGTGGACGATTTCACCGTCATATCCGCGCACAACCGTGGGGAGCGGCGTCTCGTATTCGAGCAGGCTTTCGGCGTCCGGCAGATCGCTCGCCAGCCAGAAAAACGCGACCATCCAGACGAGCACTGCCAGCGCAATCGCAAGCGCCAGCAGCTTGTACCAGATACTCGCCCGCCAGCGCTCAACCACCCAGTCGCGCGCCGCGCCGAGGTCGCGGTTCACCCGGTACCGGAAATAGCCGAACGTGGAGAGGTCAGTCGTGTCAGTCATCGAAACAGGGTCGGATTACAGAGTGATTTTGAGCCATGCCAGAGATTTTGCCCGAATTGCGGTGAATTACAGGCTTATCGCGCCCTTTGCAGAGCCAGACGCCACCTCGGTCGAGATACTGTCCGCGAAATAGACACGGATCGCCCGCGCCAAAACTTCGGCGTATTGCCCGCGGCCTTCCTCGGTCGTCAATTTGGCCCGATCTTCGCGGTTGGTAACAAAGCCACTTTCAAACAACACCGCGGGCACATCGGGCGCCTTTAGCACAACGAGCGAGGCTTGCCTGAGCGCGGTTGGATGAAAGGCGATACGTCCTTGCCCCTCGCGCTCAATCAGGCGGGAAAACTCGGTCGACATTTCCTGTGTGCGCCCCTGTGACAGTTCGACGAGCATCTTGCTCACCGCATCGGTTTGCCCTTCGACCTCGATTCCGTTCAACCGATCCGCGTCATTCTCGCGCTTGGCGAACCGGGCAGCGGCTTGGCTCGAAGCCTTATTGGAAAGGGTATAGATCGTCGCGCCGGAAACTTCGCTGTAATCTCCGGCGGAATCGGCGTGTATCGATAGAAAGAGGTCAGCGCCTAATTCGCGCGCGATTTCGGGTCGGCGGGCTAGGGGGATGATCCGATCGTCTTCGCGAGTGAGCGCGACGCGAACACCGCCTTGTTCCACCAAGATATCGCGTAGCTGCAAGGCTATGGCGAGGACGACGACTTTCTCCATCACGCCGCCGCCAACGGCTCCAGGATCGCGGCCCCCGTGCCCCGCATCGATCACAATCAGCGGCGCGCTGGGGTCCTCCGGGCCATAAACGCCAGGAAGGGGTTCAGCCGCGGGGTCGTCCGAAACCGGGAAAGACAAGACATAATCCCGCCCAAAAATCGGGATGGGAATGGTCTGCCCCAAGGCAAAAGCGCCCGCCACGATTAACACCGGTACGCCCAGCACGAGCAACAAGAGGTCTCGGACACTCATGACGCGCTCACGCTTAGAATGTTGTCGCACCCAAGCGCAATATAGTTGCCTGTTGAAACCCACGGTGCTAATTGAGGTCATCTTGGGAAGGCTTTGAAGCCGTTACAACAATTGCGGCCCAAGGGGCCTCTCCTTCCGCTGGCTCGTCGGTAACCACCGACCCTATCTGAGCCCTAAACAGGTTGATGCAGTGACGAGACGTATGGCCTCGCTGATACAATCGGATCGCAGTTCTTGCGCCGCCCGACAGTCGAGCCAATGCGCGCGCAGCGCCGCACCGTCTTCCACCGCAGACACGAATCTCGCGCAAGATCATAAACACGGCAGGCTGGCTTCGTACCGGCCGAGCTTAGATCGACGCGCGATAAACTCACATGGCGCGGGCCCAGCCTGCGCCGTTCATCACACTATGACACGCCCCACGCTGCCACCACGCGCAGCTCGATCAGGCGTTTGGAGACACATACATGGCAACGCGCATGCTAATCGATGCGCGCCACCAGGAAGAAACCCGGGTGGCGGTTCTCAAGGGAAACCGGATTGAGGAATTCGACTTTGAATCGGCTGAACACAAGCAGATCAAAGGCAATATTTATCTAGCGAAAGTCACGAGGGTCGAGCCCTCCTTGCAAGCGGCGTTCGTCGATTTCGGCGGCAACCGGCATGGCTTCCTCGCCTTCAGCGAAATCCACCCCGACTACTATCAGATCCCGCAAGAAGATCGCGAACAGCTGCTCGCCGAAGAGGCGGAAGCGGCCGCGGAAGAAGCGCGTCTGCGCGAAGAAGAGGAAGACGAAGGCGTCTCGCCTGGCGACGAATACGACGCCGAAGATGAAAGCGCTGAGCAGCTCGTCGAGGAAATTGCCGAAGATGGTCTCGAGGAAGTCGACACCTCGGACAAGGAGAAGGTCGCCACCATTGAAGACGGCGCGTCTGACGACGAAGATGAGGATGAAGACGAAGACAGCGACGAAGATTCGGACGAAGACGACGCTGAAGAAGACAACGATCCGGAGGCGGATGCTGCATCAAATGGCGACGACCCCGAAGCATCGGAAGACGAAGGCGAAGAGAAGAAAGGCCGCGGTCGCCGTGGTCGTGGCAGTCGTCGGCAAGGCAAAGGCGGTCGCAATGGCAAGGGCCGCAGCCGCGCCAAAGAGGTCGACGAAGTGCGCGCCAAGCGTATGGCCCTGCGCCGTCGCTACAAGATCCAGGATGTAATCCAGCGCCGTCAGGTGCTGCTGGTTCAGGTCGTCAAGGAAGAGCGCGGCAATAAGGGCGCGGCTCTTACCACCTATCTCAGCCTAGCCGGTCGCTACACCGTTCTCATGCCCAACAGCAGCCACGGCGGCGGGATCAGCCGCAAGATCAGCTCGACCAGCGATCGCAAGCGTCTGAAGCAGGTGGTCTCCGACCTCTCGCTGCCCAAGACAATGGGCCTGATCGTGCGCACCGCCGGCCTGTCGCGCACCAAGACCGAGATCAAGCGCGACTTCGATTATCTCGCCCGCCTGTGGGACGAGATACGCAAGACGACTTTGGGCTCCACCGCGCCCTCGCTGATCCATTCAGACAGCGACCTTATCAAGCGCGCGATCCGCGACATCTACAACCGTGAGATTGAAGAGGTCGTGGTAGAAGGCGAGGAAGGATATAAGTCGGCCAAGGCCTTTATGAAAATGCTGATGCCCAGCCACGCGCGCCGGGTGAAAGCCTATTCGGACCCTGTCCCGCTGTTCCAACGCTACGGCGCGGAAGATCAGCTGCGAGCGATGTACGATCCGATGGTTCAGCTGAAATCGGGCGGCTATTTGATCATCAACCCGACAGAGGCGCTGGTCTCGATCGATATTAACTCGGGCCGCTCCACCAAGGAGCACGGCATCGAACAGACCGCGTTGCACACCAACCTTGAAGCCGCACGCGAAATCGCGCGCCAGCTGCGCCTGCGCGATATGGCGGGCCTCGTCGTAATCGACTTCATCGACATGGAGTACAACTCCAACACGCGCAAAGTCGAAAAGGCGATGAAAGAAGCGCTCAAGTACGACCGCGCGCGCATTCAGGTGGGCCGCATCTCGAGCTTTGGTCTGATGGAGATGAGCCGCCAGCGTCTGCGCACCGGCGTGCTGGAAGCGACCACCCGTCCCTGCCCTCACTGCGATGGCACAGGTCTGGTCCGCACCGCGTCTTCCGCAGGACTGTCCGCGCTTCGCCTGATCGAAGACGAAGCGGCCAAAGGCAAAGGCACCGTCATCCGTCTGGCAGCCAGCACTGAAGCGGCGGTCTACCTCCTTAACGAGAAACGCCACGATCTGGTCGAAATCGAGCAGCGCTACAGCGTGAGTGTGGAAGTCGTTCCCGAAGGGGAAGACGAAGGCGCAAAGATGGCTGTCGGCAGCTCGGGCCCTCGCCCGACCGAAGCGCCCAAGTTCGAACCGATCATCGATCAAGACGATGACGACGATCTGCCCGAAGAAGAGACCGATGAAGACGCCTTTGACGGCGAAGACGACGATGGTGCGCGCAAGAAAAAGCGCCGCCGTCGCCGTGGCGGCCGTGGACGGAACAAACGGCGTCAGGAAGAGGGTTCGGAAAACGAAGCCTCGAACGACGACGAGCCCGCCGAAAACGCCGCATCCGAGGAAGGCGACAATGAGGAAGATAAGCCCAAGCGTCGCCGACGTCGCGGCGGCCGGGGCCGTCGTCGCAAAACGGGTGACGAGAGTGTTGAATCGGAGACCGGCTCAGACAGCGCGGACGTAGCAGACGCGAGCGAGCCAGAACCAGCATCGGAAGACGTGGCCCAGGCGGCTTCCGAAACGGCGGAAGAGGAACCGGCTCCAGAGGAAAAGCCGAAGCGTCGTCGCACTCGCAAGAAGAAGGCCGAGGATGAGAATTCGGGCGACACCCCCGAAACAGCAGCGGAAACCACGCCTGCCGAAGAGGCGACCGATCCGGAGGAAAAGCCCAAGCGCAAACGGGCTCCGCGCAAAAAGAAGTCTGAGGAAGCCGTGGAGACTGACGCTCCAGCTGAGGCCACACCTAAACCGGCGAAAACCGCCGCCAAAGCCAAGACAACAGACGAACCCGAGGCGGTCTCCGCACCGGACGTTGGCGAAGAAGAAGCGTCAGGCGGCAAGAAGCGCGGATGGTGGCAACGCACCTTCGGCGAATAAAATCCAATCGATCGCACAACCGGCAGCGCCAACCCAAACGGTTCGGCGCTGCCTTCGTTTTGGCCCCGATTTTACGTCGTCTTTAGCGATAAGCGCTCGAAGGAATATTGTGCAGCGCGCGCTTCGGTTCGCCCAAATTGTTGCCAAACGTCACTGGCGCCATGGTAAGCTTACGCCCACTGTCATGTACGAGCGGTCATACCTCACAAAGCCAGCTGATATGGCGATACCCCTTGCACATTTGAGCTTTTCAAAGCCCCTTCCATAGCCAAGAACACGATGTGTACGGGTATCGTACACCCTGAAGGTGGCAACCACCCGTCTATCAGCGTGAAGTTCGCGAAGGGCTCCAGATTATCGGGAACAATCTCGAACTGGCAAAGGCCATGGCGTGGCATGGCTGTTTCAATGCCTTGAAGTCTCCGCCGCAAGACAGCTTCGAGCATACTCTAATAACCTGATTCAAAACGGAAAAAATACGCCAAGGTCTTAACGCCGCCTTTACTCCGGCCAAGTATCCTTACCCACCAGTTAGGATTAATTGGCAAGTCGAGTTCAAGACATGCGTTTGAGACGGAGGGTGAAGAGACGGATCACCGCGGCCGCGATTGCCGCGGCGCTTGCGTTGTTGCCATACTCTTGCGCTCGCATACTGCTTAGCGACGATGACGCGCCAGCGCCTCTGGCGCAGAATTCCAATGAGTCTCATCCTTGTTCGACCATCGGCGAAGAGTGCGAGCCTCTTCGCGATGCCGTGCTTGCCCTCAGCGAAACGGCCCCCGCGTCGCAATCGCTTCTCACGCAAGTCCTTACCCAAGGCGCCTTCGGGCAATTGGAATGCGACCCCGTTCTAACTCTGGAATGTCGTTCGCCTTTCGAATGCCTGACAACAATCATCTATGACGCAAGTGAAACCTACCTTGCGGATCAGGTGTACAGTGCACGTCAGGAGATTTGGGAGCGGCGCCCAGCAAGCGAGTGCGAGTACCAGATCACCGGCGTTTCCGACGGGGATTCGTTACCCTTCCTTTTTGCTCCGCGCGGCCAAAAAAGGCAGGCGCTAGCCGCAAGCGGAGCCGTTCCGGAACCCGCGAGTTGGATCGCGATGATCCTCGGTCTTTTTGCCATTGGTCGCGCGGCCCGACTGCGCAACTCTGCGCGTAGCCGAGTGCAATTCACCTAGAACCTCTATCGGAGGCTTCAGAACGGTCTGAACCCGCGGCTATAGCCTTCTGCGCTATGGCTATGGTTTCGTCGATGATCGCGCTTGAAACCCAGCGAATGTCTTCATTGCTGGTGAACATAAACGCCGATCCGTCCAGCGAAACGAGTGGGCATAACTCATGCCCTTCGGTGTTCACGCGCTCGTCAAAGGCGACGGGTTTGGACCATCCTCCCTTCCCGTCGGCGACGCTTAGGTAAATGTCTCCGCGCCCCTTACCGCCGCGCCGATTGGATGCAAAGATCAGGTAACGCCGGTCGGGATCAACGTAGGGATCGCCTTCATACCAACCTGAGTTTACAGTGCTCGGCAACTTCGTTGCTTCACCGCCGCCAGCAACAGGTGCCTCGTACAGGTCATAGCCAGCGTTGGCGCCGCCGTCGCGGTTGGACGAAAAAAACACCGCCCCGTCGCGAGTGATCGATGTGTAGTAATCGTCGCCCGTCGAGTTTACCGGGGCATCCAGAAAGATCGGTTCCCCCCAGTTCCCGTTCGCCTCGCGCGGGAGATAGGCGATATCGGGGCTCCCACGCGACGCGGTTATGAAATAGAGACGCTGCTCGTCCTGCGAGAGGTACGGGTCATGCGCGTTGTAATCCGGCGAGCCGACAATTGGCTTTGGCCCCACCCACTTTGATCCGTCCCAAGTGTAGCTTTCGATAGATTGCCATTGCCCGTGCTCCACACCGATTGTGAGTGTGCGACCATCGCGAGAAAGCGTCTGGCAGTATTCGTAGCGATCCGGCTTTGAGATCGTACCTTCGCCAAGAATCTCGGGCTGAGACGCCGGAGGCCTGGGCGGTGCATCGGAGGCCAGTTGGACACTGACAATGGCAACGGACATCAAACCCAAGAGCATTTCCAAACCTCTCTTCATAGGAAGGAGTCACGATAGCGGGAAAGCGCTGCTCGGATATGGGTTTTCGATCAGCTTGACCCGCCCCGGGCACCGATGAGCGATCCAAACGATCAGAGGGAGCGGTGATCCGTTGGGGAAATGGAGCGAAAGGCCGGTTATCTCGACAGTTTCCTGACAAAGGGCGCTGGACAGCCCTTGGTCAGGTGCTCATTCTGAGATGAGGGGAGAACGCGATGCGTTGGATACTTTCGATCTTTTGTCTTGTTCTTTTGGGCACCAGCCCGGTCCGTGCGCAGGAAGCCCACCCCGAGGACTATCAGGCGCTTGTGCAACTGCACGATGAGCTGCTGGCCTTCATGGTGCCCGGATTTTACGCCGAGGTTGTTCTGGAATCCGGCGCGCGCGTGGACGGCACCTATGTCGAAAGCCTTATGGAAGAAAAGCTATCGGGGCTGGAGCGCTTTGAAACCGGTTTGGCGGCTTTGCCGGTCCAAACTTGGTCTAGGCCGCAGCAAGTCGATTTTCTCACCGTCAAGTCGATCCTGAACGGGTATCGCTTCAATCTTGAGGTCTTACGTCCGTGGAAACGCGATCCGGGATTTTATCTCGATCCCATGATGCGCGTGGCCTTCACCGAAGTAACCGGCAGCGACGCCGAAATCGAGGACTTACGCCGCAGGCTCCGACTGGTCCCCCAAGCGATTGAATCCGCCCGCAAGAACCTGACCAGCGTCGCGGGCGACTACGCGGATCTGGCTTTGCACAATCTGGAGAACAGCGACGGCGTGAACCACTACCATCCGTATCGCGAGGTCCCTCCTCCCGGGATAATCGGATGGTACGACGATCTTCTGGAGCGCAGTCAGACGCAGCGGCCCGACCTTGTCGAAGACACCGCTGCGGCGAAGAAAGCGCTCGAGGATTTTCGGGACTGGCTCATCGCCGAACGTTCCACCATGACCACGCCCGCTGGCGTGGGAGCGGAGCGGTACGACTGGTTCATCCGCCATGTGCGCATGATGCCGCTCAACGGCCAAGAGATGATCACGCTGGCCGAACGCGAGCACGAGCGCATGACGGCCGCGCTCGCTTTGCTGCGCCATCGCAACCGCGATCTGCCCGAGCTCCAATTGTCGCAAAGCGCGGCTGAACAAGAGCGCAAGATCGCGGAAACCGACGCTCGCGTGCGCAAGTTCCTGGTCGAGAAAGAGATCATTTCCATCCCCGACTATGTCGGCGAACTGGGCGCCAACACGCCCTACATAGAACGGCCAACGGGGCCGAATTTCTGGGAGCAAATCCAGTTCCGCGACCCTATTCCTGACCACGTCCACGCGGTCATTCCGGGCCACCGCTACGACGCGGTTCTAGCCCAGCGCGACGAGCGACCTATCCGCAGCACCTACAGCGAAGGCGGAAGGCTCGAAGGCTGGGCGACCTATCTGGAAGAAGCGACGATGCTGGCCGGCGCCACTCAATATTCGCCGCGCGCGGATGAATTCATGCAGATTTTCGGGATCTTCCGCGCCGCGCGCGTACCGGCCGACGTCTATATGCAGCGCAACCAATGGAGCGTCAGCGAAGCGGTCGATTACATGCGCGCGAAGACGCCTTGGCTCGATGTCGACGTGGCGCGCGTTGACGCGGAAATCTATTTGCGCCGTCCCCCAGGCTACGGCGTGGCGTACACGATCGGAAAGCTCCAAATGGACGCGCTGCTTGCGGATAGAGCCAGCCAGCTCGGCGAAGCCTTCGTGCTGAAGGATTTCCACGACGAGTTCATGGCGATGGGGCGCTTACCCATATCCCTGATCCGGTACGAGATGACTGGGTTGGACGATGAAGTCGCGCTCTACTGGGAAACGCCGCCCATTCCCGGACCGTGACGCTCAGCGCCGCCCCTTGATCGACTGTTCCCATACGATTGGGCATAGCGGTGAAGAGCCGGGGCAAATGGACAGCCTGCCGCAGCAACGCTACGCTCACCCCGATCAGCATTTCAAAGGGGGGGGAATGCGTGACCAAGTACCCAATCCGGATGGATGACGACGCGCGGTTTATGCGAGTAGTCGGGTGGATATTCCTGCTCATCACTTTCGGCGCTTTCGTCCAGTCCTATTTTGTACCGATTGCTCGTGGCGAATTTGTATCGGTCAACGAATGGATGCATCCCCACGCTATCGTTAGCTTTGTATTCGCGGCGCTGTTTATCGCGCAACCCTGGCTGGTTCTGGAGCGCAATTGGAACGCACATAGATATGTCGGCTGGGCTCTTGGCGCGATGGTGGCGGGGGCAGTCATTACAGGCTTGGCGGTGCAGTTCGCCATGTGGCCCACGGTTCCCGAGGACACACAGAATCGTATCCCGGCCTCTTTTCGACTGTTTCAGCTCTTACCGACACTAGCGGGATTCTTTATTGCGGCGGTGCTGCTGCGCAAACGAATGGATTGGCACTGGCGCTTTATGTTTCACGCCGCCTACGCGCCAATGGGCACCGCGCTTGGACGGTTTGTTCGCATGATCCCCGATCTTCCAGAAGGCGGAGGACCGGTGCTGAGCGGCCTCTTACTCGCAGGCCTCGTTATCTTCGCTGTGAGCGATAAAGTCCGCTACGGGCGTGTACACGCGGCCAATTGGATCGGTCTTGCCTTCTACATTGCGACCGTGCCGCTTTCGCTGTGGATCGCCGGCACCGATTGGTACACGCAGATTTCCCTTGGGCCAAACGCGCTCTAGGCGCGCGTTCAGCCCAACAAACAAAAACCCCGCCGAATCACACGGCGGGGTTCAAGTGACCGGAAAAGGTCGATGTCAGGCGAAGGCGACGCGCGCGGTTGCCGTTTGGCGACGGCGCAGCGAAGATCCAACTAGGCCCAGGCCAAGAATGAACAAAGCCCACGTGCCGGGCTCAGGAACGGCGCCAATTCGGTCCAGACGAATGTCGTCGAGATAGCCGCCCAGAGAATCGCTCGTTCCTTCCGCGCTGAAGAGCAGTGTTTGGTTTGCAAACGCGGTGAATGGACCAACCGACTCATTTGTCCAACTCGTAGTCGGAAGCGGCCCGCCGGTGAAAAGCTGACCAGATCCATCGGGGAGGAAAAGGCGGATCCCATTGCTTCCAGGGCCTACGTTCGGACGCGGCGAAAACAGAAAGTCGAGCGTGTAAACACCGCTCTCAGCGAACGTGTAAAACATGCCGCTGTTGCTGAAGCTATCGAGTTCAACCTTGACCCTGTTGTTGCCAGGATCAGCGGTCGCGCCACCCGTGCTGCCGAACTGGAGCTCGATACCTGCGGTCCCAGCTTCCCGCGTCCAAACGCCAGAGGTGTCGACAACGGTGAAACCGCTGTTCCTTCCAGGAGACTCACCTTCAAAATCGCTGAAGAAAATGGTCTCAGCAGCAAAAGCCGGACTTGCCGAGAAAGACGCAGCCAGCGCACCAGCCACCAGTAGTTTTTTCATGTTTCGCCCCCAAGCGCTACGAAAGCCGGACCTAACGAATTAGTTACCGAACAATTAACTTCGTCCGTTCACGAAAAGGTAGGGACAGTCAATGGCCGTGCGTCGCGACCCTTGGATTCAAGCCGAAGAATCTACTCGTCTGGCCTAAATTGGCACACTCTGGAGGCCCGTGGCGCTTGATCCGGGCGATCGGAACGCCCTCGCGCGGAGGCTCTGCGATCTAGGCGGGCACCTCAAGACCGGCGAAATCGAAGACCTTGCCCGTGTGTTCAGGGCGAAGCTGGTCAAGCACTCCCAACAGGTTTTCCGCCGCCTGCGTCGGTTCGGTCAATTGCCCGTCCGGCAGTCCCTTCTGAAAGGGTTTGGACAACGCGCTGTCGACTGTCCCGGGATGCAAGCCCACGACTACGCCGTCCTTGTGCGTCCGCCCCAGCTCCAGCGCGAAGTTCTTCAGCAGCATGTTAAGCGCGGCTTTCGAAGCGCGATAGGAGTGCCAACCCCCGAGCCCGTTGTCCGAGATGGAACCCACGCGCGCGCTGAGCGCGGCGAAAACGAAACGCTCCGAACGCGGCATAAGCGGCAGGACATGCTTGGCGATCAGCGCGGGGCCGATCGTGTTGATCGCAAACGCTTCCGCCATCGCCTCGCCCGAAAGACGCTTATAAGTCCGCTCCGGACCCGTGCCGTCCTCAAGGGTCAACGCTCCGCTGGCGACGATCACCCAATCGGGCGGCGCGCTCTTCATCATCTCCGCCGCTGTTTGAATGCTGGCTTCGTGTTTTAGGTCGAAAGCGAACGGTGTGAGCCCCTCGCCCGCAGGCTCCAAACCTTGTCGTGATCCGGCGTAAACGCGTTCGCATCCTTTCGCGATTAAGCCTTCGCAAAGGGCGCGCCCGATACCGCCGCTTGCCCCGAACACAGCGGCCCGGCGCGGCCATTTTCCTACATCACTCATGCCTCATACAGTGAGGAAAGCCCAAAGCGGTTCCCGAAAAGGTCCGCCAGATTCCGCGGAGTGTCACTTTCACATTTTGAGATAATTTTGTTATATTTCAGCATAGTAACGGCGATACATAAAGGTTACGCACTGTCGCCTTTGTCACCTTTGCTTGAGGCGCATTCAACCGTCATCGTAAAGCTCGCAACACAGCGCGTCTTGCCTCCTGAGCCGCGCGCGCTAGAACGCTCTCAAACGAGCAGGGATAAATCGTTAGATGGCAACTTTTACGCTTCCGAAGAATTCGAAAATCAAGAAATCGGGCAAGACGCACAAGGCCGAAGGGGCCAAGCGCGCGCAAAGCTTCAAAATCTATCGCTATGATCCCGACAGCGGCGAAAACCCCCGCTACGACAAGTTTGAAATTGATCTCGATGAATGCGGTCCGATGGTTCTCGACGCGCTGTTCAAAATCAAGAACGAGGTGGATCCCACTCTGACCTTCCGCCGTTCATGCCGCGAAGGCATTTGCGGTTCGTGCGCGATGAACATGAACGGGAAGAACGGCCTCGCTTGCACCACCTCAATCGAGGATCTGAAGGGCGAAATTCGCATCACTCCGCTGCCGCATATGGACGTGATCAAGGACTTGGTGCCCGATTTCACGCACTTTTACGCGCAATACGCCTCAATCCGGCCTTGGCTGCAAACCGTTTCCACCACGCCTTCGGGCAAGGAGCGGCTGCAATCGCCCGAACAGCGCGAGCAGCTCGATGGGTTGTACGAGTGCATTCTTTGCGCCTGCTGCTCGACCTCGTGCCCCAGCTATTGGTGGAACTCGGACAAGTTCCTCGGCCCCGCCATTCTGCTTCAGGCCTATCGCTGGCTGGCCGACAGCCGCGATGAGATGACTGGCGAGCGTTTGGACGCTTTGGAAGACCCATTCCGCCTCTATCGCTGCCACACAATCATGAACTGCGCGAATGTGTGCCCCAAAGGCCTCTCGCCCGCGAAGGCGATCGCCGAAACCAAGAAGATGATGGCCGAGCGCGCGATCTAAGCGTGGCGCTGCCCGACGACGTCTTCGACCATCTGCCCGACCCGGATAATCCGGGGTGGCATCATTGGAACCTCAAAGACCCGACGCTGTTCAACGGCGCGGTCATGGGACGGTTGATCACGCGGCGCGAAGGCGATTCCTGCCGCTTGCGTATGTTTCCCGAGCGCAAACACGAAAATCTTCAGGGCATCATCCACGGCGCGGTGACGCTGGGTTTGATTGATATCTCCCTGTTTACAACCATGCATGTTGTGGGCAGCGGAAACGCGGGGCCCTCCGTGACGCTGGAGCTTTCCACACAGTTCGTTGGCGGAGGCGATCCCAAGCGACCTCTCGACGCACTGACCGAAATCGTCCGCGAAACCGGCAAGCTGGTGTTTGTGCGCGGTGAGGTTGTGCAGGAGGAAGACGTGGTCGCCGCCTATAGCGGGATTATTCGCAAGTTCGTGCCCCGCAAGGCCTCCTGATGGCCGGTATGCTCGCGCGCTACGAGGCGCTGATTGCGGACGGCCAGTTGCAGCCCGATCCCGCGCAAAGGGCGGCCGCCGAGCGATTGCAGAGACTGCAGGTGGAGTTAGAAGCGCCCCCGCCCAAACGCGGCTTCTTCCAACGGCTGACCGGGGCGAGCGACGACCGTAAAGACCCGCGCGGCGTCTATATGTGGGGCGGCGTCGGGCGCGGCAAATCCATGCTGATGGATCTGTTCGTTGAAACGCTCGGCATTCAATCAAAACGCCGGGTGCACTTTCACGCCTTCATGCTGGAAGTGGACGAACTGGTCGCCGCGGCGCGCAAGGCGAAGATCGAGAACCCGCTTCGCTCGGTCGCGAAGGATTTGGCGGAAAAGACGCGCTGCCTCGCCTTTGACGAAATGGTGGTCAACAACACCGCCGACGCCGCGATCATGGGCCGGTTCTTCACCAAGATGATGGAATGCGGGACAGTGATCGTGACCACGTCCAACCGCCCTCCCCGCGATCTCTACAAAGACGGCATCAATCGTTCGCTTTTCATCCCATTCATCGAGCTGGTGGAGCGAGAGTTGGACGTAGTCGAACTGAACGGGCCGACGGACTACCGCTTGGACCGGATAGGCTCCTTAAACACCTGGCATACACCCTTGGGCGACGCCGCTACTGAGAAAGTGCGCGAGGCTTTCTTTCGCCTGACCGATTTCGCTCCAGAAGACGCTGACAACGTACCGTCTTGCGATTTGGAACTGGGAGGCGGACGAACGCTCTTTGTGCCCAAGGCGTTGAAGGGTGTGGGCGTGTTCAGCTTCAAGCGCTTGTGCGGGGAGAATCGCGGCGCGGCGGACTACCTGGCGATCGCGCGCGAGTTTCACACGGTGATCCTTGTAGGTATCCCACAGATGAGCCCCGCCAATCGCAACGAAGCGATCCGGTTCACCAAGCTGATCGACGCGCTGTACGAAAATCGAGTGAAACTGTTTGTGACAGCTCAAGCTGAACCCGAGGCCCTTTACACCTCAGGCGATGGCGCGTTCGAGTTTGATCGCACCGTCAGCCGCCTCAACGAAATGCAAAGCGAGGACTATCTCGCGCTTGGCCACGGAGCGCAGGGTTAGGCCGCTTTGCTGTGTGACCCATCTTCGAGCCACTCGATCAGCATGGTGAGGACATGGCGAAACGAGCGCTCTTGCTCCTCAAGCCGCGCCTCAAGGCGCTCGATGGCTTCAGCGGTGTCTGGATCTTGCGCGTTCTCTGCCGGCGACGACTCGATCTGAAACTCGGTAATCGGCACGTTTGCGAGATCGGTGGTGATCATTTCGACGGGCTCGGGCTCTGGCTCGACGGGCTCAGGTCTAGACTTTGCCATCGTCGCGACAGGCTTGGGATCGATCTCCATTTCCTTGCGCACCGCTTCCAGCATCTCCAGCGAAAGCGTGTCGCGGCTTTCAATCGCGCCGAGGAGCAGCATGCGGTTCATCACCTGGTTTACCCGCCGCGCGATACCCTGCGTCGCCTCGAACAAGGCAGGCTTAAGACCTTCGCCAAGCTCGGGTTGATGCTCCCAGCCTACGCGTTCCAGTCGATGGACAACGTAGCCTTCGACCTCTTCCAGACTGAGCGCTTCCAAATGATGCGAAGCGATGATCCGCTGGCGCAACTGATCGAGGTCGGAATGATGCGCAAGGGTACGCCGGAACTCGGATTGCCCGACGAGCAGGCTTTGAAGCAGCGGAGTGGCGTCCAGCTGGAAATTGGAGAGCATCCGCAGCTCTTCGAGCGCGGGCAATTCGAGGTTCTGGCACTCGTCGACCACCAACAAGCAACGCCGACCATCGCGCGCTTCGTCCTGCAGAAACCGCTCGATCGCGCCCAGAGCCCCGGCTTTGTCCTTCCCTTCAACGACAAGGCCAAAACTCTGCGCCACGACATGAATGATCTCGTCGGCGTCGAGAGCGCTGGTCACGATCTGCCCAACGGTCAATGCGGTGGGATCCACGCGTTCCATCAAATGCGCGACTAGGGTCGATTTGCCGACACCCACGTCGCCGGTGATGACGATGAACCCCTCGCCCTGATTGAGCCCATAGCTCAGATAGCTCATCGCCTTCGCGTGGCTGGCGCTCTCGAAGTAGAATTCTGGATCCGGCGTGAGTTGAAACGGCCGACCCGTGAAACCGTAATGCTGCTCGTACATTTGTCTGGCTCCAGCAGGTCAAAATCAATGGCGATCCCCCCTTAGCCTTTGATCTTGGCCAAGAGTGATTTCAGATATCGTGACGATTGGTAAATTTTCCCCTTAGGAAAAACCCAGAAAGGCCAGCAAATCCGAACGCTAGACGAGGAATTCGGCTGCCGGACCATGGCCTAGGAAAGCCGAGGGGCTTGCGCTTGCCCCGTAGGCTCCGGCGCAGAACACCGCGATGAGATCGCCCACTTGAGCCTCTGGAAGAAGAGCGTCATCCGCCAAGCGATCAAGCGGGGTGCATAGGCATCCAACCACGTTAACCTCCTCCGTCGCTGCGCCGTCATAATTCGACGCCACCGCAACCGGGTAGTTCCGCCGAACGACAGTCCCAAAGTTCCCCGAGGCGGCGAGCTGATGATGCAACCCCCCATCGGTCACGAGATATGTCACACCATGGCTTACCTTGCGATCAATCACGCGGCACAAATAGACGCCGGCCTCACCGACGAGGTACCGACCAAGTTCCAAACACAGTTCCGTCTCGTTCAAAGCGTCGGGAAGATCGGCAACCATACCGGTGAGCGCCTCACCAACGGCCTCAAGGTTCAGCGGAGTGTCCTTCGGAAAATACGGGATACCAAACCCGCCACCCATATTGAGTTTTGGAAGCGGTGAACCGATCTTGTCGGTCAGTTCCGTGGCCAGATTCAGCACATTGGCCTGCGCTTCTATAATGGCATCGGCGCTGAGCGTCTGGCTTCCTGTAAAAATGTGCAGCCCTCTCCACTCGGCGCCGCGATCGATCACGTGTCTCGCCAAGGTTGGGACTCGCTCCGCGTCGATGCCAAAGGGCTTTGCGCCCCCGCCCATCTTCATGCCGGAGCCCTTGAGTTCAAAGTCAGGATTGACGCGCAGCGCTATTCTCGGGGCTGAGCCAATCCGTTCGCCAATCGCCAAAGCTCGCTCGGCCTCGCCTTCTGACTCGCAGTTTAGCGTGACGCCCGCGTTGATCGCCGCTTCGAGTTCCTCGTTACGCTTTCCTGGTCCGGCAAAGCTGATCCGCTTCGGATCAAGCCCAACGGTCAACGCCAACGACAATTCTCCAGACGATGCGATATCAAACCCATCAACCAAGGACGCCATGTGACACAGCACGCCGCGATGCGGATTGGCCTTGATTGCGTAATTCACACCGATCCGGTCTGGTAGGGCGGCGCGCAATCTGGCCATGCGAGCATCGAGATGCGCTCGGGAATACACAAACGCAGGCGTTCGGCCGGCATCGGCCACAAGGTCGCTGGCTTTTCTTGAGCCAATCGCAAGCTCACCATCAAGCGCGCTGTAGCCTTCGGGAATGGGTCCAAGCGGCTTGCTCACTGAACGTTCTCCAGAAGCTCTTGGTAAAGCGCTGCGCGGTCAAACTTACCATTCGGATTGAGAGGCAGATCGGAGCGCCAGTGAATCTCACGCGGCTGCATAAAGTTGGGAAGCGCACGAGCAAGGTGCTTGGCCAGATCGGCGCGCCTATCTTCTTCGTCTTCGCCCTCGACCACGAGATGGACCGCTTGCCCTAACCTTTCATCCGGCACGCCAAACGCCACCGCTTGGGTCACGCCAGTAAAGGAAATGGCAGCTTCTTCAATTTCCTGCGGGCTTACTCTGTTTCCGGCCGTTTTGATCATCGCATCGCGACGCCCCACGAAATAGAGCAGGCCGTCGTCCATTCGCTTGACCCGGTCGCCGGACCAAACCGCTATTCCTCCATGGCGTGAAGCGTCAGGCGCCGGTCGAAAGCGTTCGGAGGTGCGGACCTGATCCTGCCAATACCCCTGCGCCACTAAAGGTCCGCAATGAACTAGCTCCCCTTCCTCGCCGGGCCCCACCAGTCGACCGCTGTCGTCCACTACTAGGATCTCCGCGAAGGGTATAGCGGAGCCCATCGAAGTGGGGTTGGCGTCGACCAAGGCCGGATCGAGATAAGTCGAGCGAAACGCCTCCGTCAGGCCGTACATGGGATACAGATTGGCCTCAGGGAAAATGGAGCGAAGTCCGACCACCAGCTCACGCGTCAACGCGCCGCCACTGTTGGTCAACCTTCGCAGCGGCGCCACAGCCTCTTCAGGCCAGTCCACTTCTGTAAGTTGCACCCACAAAGGCGGCACAGCTGCCAGCGTGGTGACGCCATATTTGGCGCAGGCCTTCGCCACGTCTTTCGGGAAAAGATAGTCCAGCGGCGCCACACATCCACCAGCATACCACGTCGAGAGAAGCTGGTTCTGGCCATAGTCAAAGGAAAGCGGAAGCACCGCCAACGTGACGTCGTCGCTTTGCAGTTTAAGATAGTCCGCCACACTGACGGCGCCGAGCCACAAATTGGCGTGGCTAAGCATCACACCTTTTGGGCGCCCGGTTGATCCGCTTGTGTACAGGATCGCGCACAATTCCTCGGGATCAGCGTCAGAAGCATCCAAGTGTTGCCCAAGGGCTTCCACCGCGTCGAGCGCCTCATTTTCCTCAAGCGCTTGGCACCCAGGCGGCGTGTCGCCCTCTTCCAGAGAAGCAAGTCGCGCTTTGTTGGCGATCAAGAGTGACGCGCCGCTATCGTTAAGAATGTGCGCAACTTGCGCGCGCTTTAGAAGGGGATTGATCGGCACATGCACCAGACCCGCACGAGCCGCGGCCAAGGGCATAAGGCAGGTCAACTCGCCCTTTGAAGCCCAAGTTGCCACGCGCGCTCCGCGCTCAGGCACGATCTTCGCCAACCATGCGGACATACGCGCAACCGAGTGCCGGAGATCATCATGCGAAAACCGCTTGTCCTTAAGCGCGAGGGCCGGGTTTGCCCCCCAACCTTCCCTTCCCGTCCTTTCGACAAGGTGATCGAGCGGAAAAGGAGTTGGATTGGGCGTTTGCGACATTGTGTTCTACACATAGACCTTCGCCAGGCGGTATCACGAGAGTGCGCGCATCTGGCAAGTCGAGAATCCGACCCGCGTCACGCGACTTGCGCGCCTGCCTTAGGATAGCTAAGTCCCCGCGCCAATTGAGAAGTGAGACAAGCCGCTGGGAAAAGCGCGCCACTTTTCGTAAGTTCGAAGTTGCCTTTTACGAGGGGCAATAGGGGTCAGAGAGGGAACGCCAAGCCCATGAGCAGCCACCCAGTTGGTCACGATGAAAGCGCAGCGCATGCCGATGCGACTGCTTCAATGGACGTTTCGACCGAAGACACTGACCTTCCCAACTATGAAGACCAACTCAAACAGGTCTTGATCGACGTGCTGGAACTCGACCGCGAAGACGCCATGGCGTTGACGGCCGACAGCGGGTTGTTTGGCCATTTGCCAGAGCTCGATTCCATGGCCGTTGCCGGACTTTTGACCGAAATCGAAGACCGACTTGATATCGTCATTGAAGACGATGAGGTCGATGGCGAAATGCTCGAGACCTTTGGAGGCTTGCTCACCTTCATCGAGGAAAAGACAGCCCAAGCCTGAGGCGAAGGTTACCGGACCAACAGGCTTGTCAGCTCCACATGGGTTGACCAACGGAACTGACCCACCGGACGCAGCTTAGCGAGACGAAAGCCCGCCTGATGTAGGACCGCCATGTCGCGCGACCAGCTGGACGGGTTACAGCTGACATAAACGACCCGTTGAAGGTCACTCGCCGCGATTTGAGCGATCTGAGCTTTCGCGCCGGCTCGAGGGGGGTCAAGCAACGCCGCGCCGAACCGGCTCAGTTCGACAGTGTCGAGCGGATTACGAAACAGATCACGGTGCAATGCAAAAACCTGCTCCGAAAGCTGACCGGCGGCCGTCTTGCAGGCAAGATGCGCCGCCAGATCGGCCTCGACACCCAGCACTTTTCGCTCGCAGCGCAGCGCAAGGGTGAACGTTCCCAGGCCGGAAAACAGATCCACGACCGACCCTATGCCGCACAGCCATTCGGTGGCATCAGCCAGCATTTGCGCTTCGGCATCGGGTGTAGCCTGCAAAAACGCACCGACCGGTAATGCGACAGGCACTCCAGCAAAGCTGACAGTCACCGGTCCGGGCTCCCAAACGGTTTCAGACCCATAACCCAGATCGACGCTGAAGCGAGCCACGCCTGTGTCGCGCGCGTAGTCGAGAATAGCTTCGGTCGCTGCCAGCCCTTCTATGGGCAGGTTCTTGATTGCGATATCGACGCCCTGATCGCACAGAGCCATGGCGACGTCGACGGGTCCCTTGCCAGCGTGCGCTGCAATCAAAGCCCGCAAACCCTGAACATGACGGGTAAGCGTAGGATCGAGCACATCACAGGTCCGCAGGTCCACAATCTGGTGCGAGCCGCTAGCCCGAAACCCAAGTACAGCGCCCCTTTGTGTCCGTAGCCCATGCAGTGTCGCACGTCGTCGGCTTTGAGGCGGAGAAAGATGCGTTGGAAGCAGCTCACCGATTTCGACGCCCTGACCCTTGGCTGCATTGACCACACGGTGGGTGACATAGTCGTGCAGACTCGCCTCATCCGCGTGCTGAAGCTGACAACCGCCACACGTCCCGAAATGGGGGCAAGTCGGTGTTGCGCGGTGCGGACCCGGTGTGAGCTTCCCTGCCGCGTCAACAGTGTCTCCCGGAACGCCGCCGCGCACATGGCGGCCACTTGGCGTCACGCCATCGCCCTTTGCAGCAATGCGACTAATGGTTTCAGTTTCGCTCACACTCACGTCGAAGCAAGCCCACGCGCCAATGCGCTTTTCACCGATCGAGCGAGATCATCGGCCGTAAAGGCAGGACCGGAAATCCGAGCGGCTTCCTTATGGAGCCACAAGGCTTCGCACGCAGCATCAAACGGCGCCGAACCCACGGCAAGACGCGACACCAATATCCCGGCTAGGACGTCGCCCGTTCCAGCGGTGGAAAGCCATGGGGATGAACCGGGACCGACCGCTACCGCGCCATCGGGCGAGGCGACAAAACTATCCGGACCCTTCGCCAGGATCACCATACCGCTCGTCTTTGCCAACGCTTTAGCTTTGGCCAATCGTCCTTCGGCTATGACTGCAAAACGCCGGCACAGAGCGTCAAGCTCGCCATCGTGAGGCGTAGCTATAATAGGCACTTCACCTGACAGATCGGACGGACTGAGCAAATGCAAGACGTCTGCGTCGAGAACGAGCGGTATCCGACTTCTAAGCGCAGTCGTAAGTGATGCGCGGGCCTTTTCCCCTCGCCCTAGCCCCGGTCCGATGAGAGCAGTCTGCAACCGTTTATCGGAAAGCGCCTCGGCCAATGATCTTTCGTCGCAGACTAATCCGGCAGGAGCGTTAGCATCCAACGGACCCAAACGCTTGGTATAGCCCGCGCCAGCCCACTGCGCTGCGATAGCCGCCAATGTCGCTGCGCCCGGCATCTCTCCCGCAACGATAGCGCACATCCCGCGGGTGTATTTATGAGCGTTTGCGTGAGGTGGCTTTAGCCGAGGTTTTTCAACCCGGTGGGCCGCGTCAGCTACGGACTTAATCCCAATCGGGACAAGCCGCTTCGCTCCCATTACTGCCCGCGCGGGAGTAAGGGCATGGGCATACTTCCAAGCGCCCAACGCCAGCGTTGCTGTGAAGTGAGGGAGCTTTTCATTCAACGGTTCGCCCGTATCTGTCGCAACGCCTGATGGCAGATCGATCGCGATCCGGATCGAATGACGGTCAGCCAGATCGCGGAGCAAAAGAGTGTGTTCCGCGCTGAGCGGTCGGGCCAGACCGGACCCAAACAGGCAATCAACCAGGACATCGCCTTTAGCAGCGCCACCAGAACTAAAAACAGACCCGCCCCACGCATCACGCGCGTTTATCGCCGCATCGGTTTTCGGAGCCAACGCCGCAACAACCTGAACGCTGAGGCCCCATTCGCGCAGCCGCCTCGCAATCACATAGCCATCGCCGCCATTATTCCCCGGGCCACACAAAACCGTGACCGAGCGACCGCCAGCCAAGCGACGCACCCATTCCGCCGCGCCGGTACCGGCCACCTCCATGAGATCGCTTTCGCTCAGCCCCGTATCGAACAGCTCCTGTTCCGCCGCGCGCATTTGCAACGCCGTCAAAACCTGGGACGCGCTCATCAAATACGTGCCTTTCCCAATCCGCGGCTAGATATCCGCAAACACATGCGTCTCCGCTTTTGCGCCCGGATGAGTCAGCGCTCCGGTGCGCGCGGGCCCCACGTTCTGCGCGTAGCGCCACAAAGTGCCTGACTGGTAATCGTTGGTGCGCGGTGTCCAAGCCTTTCGGCGCGCTTCAAGCGTCTCCGCATCCACGTCCAGCTCGATCGTGCCTTCTTCGGCATCGATGGAAATCTGGTCTCCATCTTCAACCAAGGCGATGGGCCCGCACTCCGCGGCCTCTGGCCCCACATGTCCGATACAAAACCCACGCGTCGCGCCTGAAAAGCGCCCGTCCGTGATAAGAGCGACCTTCTCGCCCATGCCCTGCCCGTAAAGAGCCGCGGTGGTCGATAGCATCTCGCGCATACCGGGCCCGCCTTTTGGGCCTTCGTAGCGGATGATGATCACAGTGCCTTCGACAATGTCGCGCGCCTCGACGGCGGCGAAGGCGTCTTCCTCGCAGTCAAAGACCCTTGCCGTCCCCGTAAACTGCAGGCGTTCCATCCCGGCCACCTTCACGATAGCTCCATCGGGCGCCAGGCTGCCCTTAAGACCGACAACGCCGCCTGTTGGCGTGATCGGATTAGACACCTCGTAAAAGACCTTCTGATCAGGGTTCCACGTGATCTCTTCAATGTTTTCGCCCAGCGTCTTGCCCGTGCAGGTGATCGGATTGGGATCAAGGAAGCCGCCATCCAGCAGCGTCTTCATGCCCATGTAGATACCACCCGCCGCGTGCATGTCCTTAGCCACATACTGCCCTCCGGGTTGTAAGTCGGCTATGTAGGGGGTCGATTTGAATATCTCAGCGACATCAAAAAGGTCAAAGTCGATTCCCGCCTCACTCGCCATCGCAGGCAAATGGAGAGCGGCGTTGGTGGAACCACCCGTCGCTGCGACAACGCGAGCGGCGTTCTCGAACGCTTCGCGCGTACAGACATCGCGCGGACGAAGATTGCGTTCCAGCAGGGTCATCACCTGACGTCCGGCGGCCACCGCAATTTCATCACGCGACCTATAAGGAGCCGGTGTCATATTGCTGTTTGGCAACGATAATCCAATGGCCTCACCGACGCACGCCATCGTGTTGGCCGTGAACTGACCGCCGCAGGCTCCGTGGCCGGGGCAAGCGACTTTCTCAAGCGCGGTCAATTCCTTGAGCGGGCAATTGCCGGCTGCATACTGACCAACCGCTTCGAACACGTCTTTTACGTTCACGTCCTTGCCGCGATGGGTGCCGGGAAGGATCGATCCGCCATAGACAAAAATGCTCGGCACATTCAGCCGCAGCATCGCCATCATCATGCCCGGCAAGCTTTTATCGCAGCCCGCAAAGCCGACCACGGCATCGTAACAGTGACCGCGCACGGACACCTCGATCGAGTCGGCGATAACTTCGCGGCTCACAAGCGAGCTCTTCATGCCTTGGTGGCCCATGGCGATGCCATCGGTGACCGTAATGGTGTTGAATCGACGCGGTGTGCCGCCGCCTTCGATCACGCCTTCGCGGCAGATGTCAGCCTGTGCGTTGAGGGTCGTGTTACAGGGCGCGGAATCGTTGCCCGCGCTCGCGACCGCCACGAAAGGGCGCGCGATTTCCTCCTCGGTCATGCCCATCGCGTAGTAATAGGAACGGTGCGGCGCGCGCTCGGGGCCGACCGAGACGTGACGCGAGGGAAGTTTCATTTTGTCGAAGCGCGAAGACATAAAATTACCCGTTCTGCTCTCGGGCGTTCCCTGCCCTCAGGAAAGCGCCAGCGCAACCCTTCCCGCGACATCTGCGATCACACCCGCCCATCGGGCTTGGTCGGCGCGGGTGCTGATTAGGTCTTGGCGTATCTCGATGGCGCAATAGGGGCGACCATGCGCTTCGGCGTGGCGGTTCATCGTCGCGTTGAGATCACGCCCTGAATAGGGCTCGTTGTCGCCAACGTTGAACCCCAGCTCTTCAAAGAACCGGATCGCGTGGCGCGCGGCGCGATCATCTTCGTTGTAGAGGAGCGCTACTTCCCACGGCCGCTCTGCGTCATCGCGTTCCAGACGAGGTGTGAAACTGTGAATCGAAAGGATCAGATCGGGATCGGAGTTGTCGAGAAAGTCGGCAAGCGCCGTGTGATAAGGCCGATAGTAGTGCTCGAGCCGTCGCTCTACATCCGCACCTATGTTGCCCGGAATGAGGTGCCCGTCGCTGGATTGTGGGACCAGATTCTCGTGATCTTCTTCCCGATGAAGATCGACCACCAGACGGCTGAGCGTCGCGAGATGGGCGGGAAAGTGGTGATGATCCGCAAGTCGCTGCACCACGCCTTCTACGCCGATATCGACCGCGATGTGCAAATCCATCAACCGTGCGGGCACGCCCAAAGACACGTCACCGGGCACCGTGTTTGACGCGTGATCCGCCACGCACACAATGCGCGGGGCCAGCGGGTCTTTGGGATCAAATTGGCCGGTGCGCCGGTACGGGATAAAGTCGCTCATCGCGCGCCAGCCTTAGCGCAATTTGCCCCCAAGCATCCACCAATTCGGGTGGGCAGCGGCGATTTGGGCCTTAGCCATGTCGCGCTGCTCATCGGTTTCGAAGAGCGCAAAGCACGTCGCGCCAGAGCCGGACATGCGCGCGAGCCATGCCTCGGTTGCGTTCAGAGCGCCGATAACGTCTCCGATCACCGGGCATTGCGCCAAAGCGGGCGCGTCGAGATCGTTGCGCCCTTCGATCGCAATCGTGCGCGCCGAGCCCGTGGGAAGCGGCCCTCGGTCGATCCGGTCCCAAGCCTTGAAAACCGGACCGGTGGCAAGCGGCACGCTGGGATTCACCAACAGGACCGGCGTGCCAGAAAGATCGTTGTCGACCTCGGTAAGCTCTGTGCCCGTGCCAAGGCCAATCGCCATCTCGCTGCGCACGCAGGAGGGTACATCGGCACCGAGTCTGGCTGCGCGCGACGGCCAATCTTCAGGGAGACCGTAAAGCTCTTCGACCATGCGAAACACCGCCCCTGCGTCCGCCGAACCACCTCCCAGCCCGGCTGCCACGGGGAGATTCTTCTCGAGCGTCACCGCCAGCCCTTGTGGGCGTGGAAGCGCGGCCAAGGCACGAGCGACGAGGTTGTCGAGCGGATTGTCGATCTTGCCTGCGAAGGGGCCGAAGGTCTGGAGGCTATCCTGATCCGCGAGCTTGGCCGTTAGCGTGTCGCCCGCGTCGACAAAGGCGAACAGCGTCTCGAGAACATGATAGCCATCATCGCGCCGCGCGCGGACGTGTAGGGCCAGGTTGATCTTGGCGTAAGCGGTTTCGTGCAACGTCCAGCTCCGTCCCGTCATTGCGAACGAAGTGAAGCAATCCAGTGCCAATCATGCGGTCGCTCTGGATTTCCGCGTCGCTTCGCTCCTCGCAAAGACGGAGGAAGCGACGCCGCGCCTCACCTATTCGGGTAGTTCGGCCCGCCGCCGCCTTCCGGCGTTACCCAGTTGATGTTCTGGTTGGGGTCCTTGATGTCGCAGGTCTTGCAGTGGACGCAGTTTTGCGAGTTAATCTGGAATTTGGGCTCTTTGCCCTCCTCCTCAATCCATTCGTAGACCCCGGCCGGGCAATAGCGGC
>JBCDAE010000003.1:0-188947 GCA_039186235.1 Pseudomonadota bacterium
CCGGCGATCAATGTGAACGATTCTGTCACCAAGTCTAAGTTCGACAACCTCTATGGTTGTAAGGAAAGCCTTGTTGACGCGATCCGCCGCGCGACTGACGTGATGCTGGCCGGTAAGGTCGCGTGTGTGGCTGGCTATGGCGATGTGGGCAAAGGCTCCGCCGCTTCGCTGCGCGACGGCGGCGCGCGCGTCATGGTCACTGAGATCGACCCGATTTGCGCGCTGCAGGCCGCGATGGACGGCTACGAAGTCGTCTCGATGGAAGAAGCTGTGAAGCGCGCCGACATCTTCGTCACCGCCACCGGCAACGAAGACGTTATCACCGGCGAACACATGAAAGCCATGAAGAACATGGCGATCGTCTCCAACATCGGCCACTTTGACAGCGAGATTCAAATCTCCGCGCTCGACAATTACGAGTGGAAGGAAATCAAGGACGGCACCGACATGGTGACTTTCCCCGATGGCAAATCGATCCTGGTTCTGGCCAAGGGACGCCTCGTCAATCTGGGCTGCGCCACCGGTCACCCCAGCTTCGTGATGAGCGCAAGCTTCACCAACCAGACGCTGGCGCAGATCGAACTGTTCACCAAGTCGGACGAATACGAAAACGACGTCTACGTCCTGCCCAAGCACCTCGACGAAAAGGTCGCCGCGCTGCACCTTGAAAAGCTGGGCGTGGAACTGACCAAGCTGAGCCAGAAGCAAGCCGACTATATCGGCGTTCCGGCGGCGGGCCCGTTCAAGCCGGATCACTACCGCTACTGATCTTTTTGATCGATAGAACCGAAAGAGCCCTCGCTTGAGCCAAGCGGGGGCTTTTTCTTTGCGCGCCGATAAAGAGCCTTTGTCGCGTCCCCTCGTGCGCTGTGGCAAGAACTTCATCAGAGGAGAAGCACAATGGACGGAAGCGTAGTCATTCTGGGTGTGGGCGCGGCGAATGGCGTCGGAGGCGCGCTGGCGCGGCGGTTTGCAAGCGAGGGGCATCATGTGATCCTCGCCGGGCGCACGCTCGAGAAGGTGGAGGCCGTGGCCGCAATAGTCTCAGACGCGGGCGGATCAGCCGAGGCGGTTCGTGCCGATGTGACGTCGGAGGAGGATCAAGACGCGCTGTTTGAGATCGTCGCTTCCAACGGGCCGGTCGCCGCCGTACTCTACAACGCAGGCAACAACGCGATTATTCCTTTCGAGCAACTGGACGCCGAGACCTTCGAAGCTTTTTGGAAAGTCGGCTGCCTCGGCGCGTTTCACACCGCCAAGCGCGCGATCCCGATCCTGAAAGACCAAGGGCAGGGCAGCCTGTTTTTCACCGGCGCGTCGGGGTCTTTGCGTGGCAAGGCCAATTTCGCGCACTTCGCGTCTATGAAGGGCGCGCTGCGGATGCTCGCGCAATCGCTGGCGCGAGAGTTTGGCCCGGCGGGTATACATGTGGCGCATTTCATCATTGACGGTGTGATCGATGGCGAAATGGCGCGGTCGCGCTTTGCCGAGTATCTTGATAATCTGGGCGAGGGCGGAAGCCTATCGCCCGACGCGATCGCCGAGGCGTTCTGGTATGTGCACAACCAACCCCGCACGGCATGGACGCACGAGCTGGATTTGAGGCCATTCAAAGAGAACTGGTAGCCCCGCTCAACGCCCGAGCTTTGCTCCCCTGCAATCCAGCGCTTTCGCGCCCACCGCAGTTGCATCCCCGGCTGGCTGCGCATAGCTGCTAGCCTATGGAGATCACGCCCATCGCTGCGGCTGTTATTGGCCTCGTGCTGGCCGCCTGGACGGCGGGCGCGGCGGTCTTTGCCTTGCGCGCAAGCGGGCAGGTGCGGCGGGTTAAGACGCTGCAATCCTCGCTTAAGCGCATGCAGTCTCTGCTCGACGCGGCCCCCGCTGTACCGATGCTGGTGCGGGTCGATGGCCGGATAGAAGCGCCGGAGCGGATGGCGCGCTGGCTAGGGCTTTCGCAGATGCCGCAATATCTCTCGGAACTGGCGCAGGACAATGGATTGACCGCCGCTCAGGTCCACGATCTCACCGAAAGGATCCGCCGGACGCAAAAAACCGCCGCACCCTTCCAAGTGTCGGTGTCTTTGCCAGGGTCAGGGCGCAATCTCGCTTTGCATGGCGCGCTGGCCGATCCGCAAGTGTCGCCCGGCGGCGCGGCGCTTGTGTGGGTGTTCGATTTCTCCGAGGCCGAAGATGAACTCAGCCGCTTGCGCCAGACGACCGCGCGCGCCGAGGCGGACTTCGCCGCCCTGATCGGCTTGATCGAAGCCGCGCCGATGCCGATGTGGTTCCGCGACAAGGATATGGCGATCAAGCTGGTCAATCACGCCTATGTGGAAGCGGTCGCCGCCGCCAGCATGGAAGCGGTGCTGCAAGGGCAGATCGAATTGCTCGAGCCGGAAAAGGGTCGCAGTCCCGCTCAGATCGCGCGCCAGACCCTAGCAAAGCAGACAAAGACCGAACGAGTGGTCGCCGCCACCATTCACGGGCTTCGCCGCACGCTGAAAGTGTCCGACCTTCCCCTCAGCACCGAGGGGGTCGCGGGCTACGCCATCGATATCGAAGAGCAGCAGCAGGTTCGCCGCGCGTTCAAAGCGTATCAGGGCGCGCAGCGCGCGATGATGGATCAACTCTCCATTGGCGTCGCGCAGTTCGATAGCGAGGAACAGCTGGTCTACGCCAACCTGCCCTTTCGCCGCCTGTTTGACCTTGGCTCGCAAGATGGAGATGGCAGCGAGGACGGCGCGATGGCGTTCGAGCGCTTTCTCGCCGAAGCGCGTGAAAACGCACGGACGCCCGAAGTGCGCGATTTTCCCGAATGGCGGCGCGAGCGGCTCGAGTGGTTTGGCCTCAGGAGCGCGGTTGAAGAGAACTGGCCGCTGCCCGGCGGCACGCATTTGCGGATCGTCGCCCAACCCATGCCCGATGGCGGGTTGGTCCTGATCGCCGAAGACCGGACCGAGAGCCTCGCGCTCTCCGCCACGCGCGACACGCTGCTGCGCACGCGCACGGCAACGCTCGACAGCCTGTTCGAAGCTTTGGCCATCTTCGCGCCCGATGGATCGGTGCAACTCTGGAACCGATCGTTCGCGCCGACTTGGGGGCTGAGCGCGACATTCCTGGATTCGCATCCGGGCGCGCAAGGATTGCTCGACGCGATTGGGAAGAACCTCGTTAGCCCCAAAGAGGCGGATCAGATCGGGGACGTCGTGCGCGCGGCCACGTTGGATCGCAAGGAGACCTCGGGCCTGGCCGAGTTGACCGATGGTCGCACTTTGCGCTTTGCCGGGGTGCCTCTCCCCGATGGCAACGGGCTTTTGACGGTGCTCGACATCACCGATTCCCAAAAGGCGGAAAAGGCGCTGCGCGAACGCGCCGAGGCGTTGGAAGAGGCGGATAGCGTCAAGACGCGTTTCCTCGCCAATATGTCCTACGAATTCCGCAATCCGCTGACGACGATCGGCGGCTATGCCGAAATGCTCGCCAACGGCGCGGGCGGTAAGCTGAGCCGCGAGGCCGGTGAATATGTCGACGCAATCCTGACCTCGGTGGGCCAGTTGACCGAGCAGGTCGAAAACGTGCTCGACCTGTCGCAAAGCGAAGCGGGCCTGATGCCGATCGACAAGCAGAAGCTGGAGTTGCTTCCGTTCCTCACCACGCTGGTGCGCGAGCGCGAGGCGGCGATTGTCGAAGCCGGACTTGGGCTGGACCTAAAGGGACGCAAGGGCCGCTTTGCGATGGCGGACGAGCGCCAGCTTGGGCGCGCTTTGGGCAATCTGCTCGACAACGCGATCGCGGGCACCCCGGCGGATGGACAAATTGTGATCGAGATCAAGAAGCCCGGCGCCGATGAGGATTGGGCAGCGCATATTATCATCACCGATAACGGCGACGGTATGAGCGCGGAGAAACTCTCCGAAGTGATGGGCACGGCGGCTCACAAGGCCAATGGGCGCGGGGTGCGCAGCGGGCTGGGCGTGCCCCTCGCGCGGCAATTGATCGAAGCGCATGGGGGCCTTTTGGAAATGGCCAGCCAAGAGGGCGAGGGCACCACCGCGATCGTCCGTTTGCCGTGAGCCACGCCGCGCCGGAATCCTTGCCCGATCTGGCGTCGATGGAGGCCTATGGAGCGCGCATCGCTGCGTGTCTTCGGCCCGGAGATGTCGTCGCGCTGTCTGGCGGGTTGGGCGCGGGTAAGACCACGCTGGCGCGCGCGATCATCGCCGCGCTGGGCTATCCGCACGAAGTGCCATCGCCGACTTTCACGATAATCGAGACCTACGACGCGCCGCCTCTGCGCCTTCCCGTCGCGCACGCCGATTTCTACCGTTTGGAAGACCCCTCGGAAGCGCTGGAGATCGGGCTCGACGATTATCGCGAAGGCGCGGCGTTGATCGCGGAATGGCCCGATCACGCGGGGGGATTTGGCCACGAAGCGGCTTGCCTTGAAATCGCACTCGAAGTCGCGGATGAAGGCCGGATTGCGATTGCGAGCGCAGGGCCGGATTGGCTAGAGCGCATGCCATGAGTGATCTTCCCGAGGGGCTGCACGAATTTCTCGCGGGCGCGCATTGGTCTGACGCGGCGATTGAACCGTTGGCGGGCGACGCGTCGTTCCGGCGCTATTTCCGGCTGCGCAAGGCCAGTAGCGAGACCGCGATGCTGATGCACGCGCCGCCGCCTGAAGAAGATCCCAAGCCCTTTATTCTGGTCGCCCAGTGGCTTAGCGCGCACGGTATGCGCGCGCCTGGCATCCTTGCGCAAAACCCGCGCGAAGGTTGGTTGCTTTTGGAAGACTTTGGCGATGACCGGATGCGCGACTGGCTCGACGCCCACCCGAAGGACGAAGAGGCGGCGTACACCGCCGCCATCGACGCGCTGGTCGATCTGCATGACACGCCCGCTGGGCCGTTTTCGCCTTACGATATGGACACGTATCTGCGCGAGGCCACGTTGCTGACGGAGTGGTACGCACCGGCGCAGAATTTGCAGGTGGACACTGGCGGGTACGAGGCGGCTTGGCGCGAAGCCCTAACCCCGCTCGTCGAACGTCAGGGCAAAGGCGTCACGGTCTTGCGCGATTACCACGCGGAAAACATAATGCTGCTTGGCGGTTCACCCAGCGCGCCTCAGGGCATCATCGATTTTCAGGACGCGCTTGTGGGTCACCGCGCTTACGATCTGGTTTCTTTGCTGCAAGACGCGCGCCGCGATGTCGATCAGGGCTTTGCCGACAAAATGCTCGACTATTACTGCCAACGCATCGGCGAAGCTGACCCTGCCTTTCGCGGCGATTACGCGCTGCTTGGCGCGCAGCGCAACGCCAAGATCGTGGGAATCTTCACGCGCCTCTACAAGCGCGATGGAAAGCCCCGCTATCTCGCGATGATCCCGCGCGTGTGGCGGCTGCTCGAAGCGGACCTGATACACCCCGCGCTTGCTCCGGTCGCTCATTGGTTTGACGCGAACATTCCGGCTCATTTGCGCGAAGCGGGCGGAGGCACCATCGCATGAGCCGGACGGGGGCGCATCCGCTGGTCAGCGACACCGCGATGGTGATGGCCGCTGGGCTGGGCAAACGTATGCGTCCGCTCACAGCAACAATGCCCAAACCCATGGTGCGCGTCGCGGGGAAGCCTCTGATCGATCACGCGCTTGACCGTTTGGCCGAGGCGGGCGTCGGCAAAGCGGTCGTCAACGTGCACTACCTTGCCGACGCGCTGGAGGCGCATGTATGCCAGCGCGAAACACCGCGCGTGGTCATCTCAGATGAGCGGGAAGAATTACTCGAAACCGGCGGGGGGCTGGTGAAAGCGCAAAGCGAACTACCCGATCCGTTCTTCTGCCTCAACGCCGACAATATCTGGCTCGACGGCCCGAAGAACGCCTTCGCAGAGCTTTCCGCCCAGTGGAACCCGGACGAGATGGACGCGCTCTTGCTCGTCGTTTCGCACGCCCGCGCGGAGAACTTCGCGGGCTCCGGCGATTTCTACATGGATCCACTCGGCCGCCTGTCCCGGTGCAAACCCGGTCGTATCGCGCCATTTATCTACACCGGGATCCAACTCGTGTCGCATCGCCTGCTGCGCGACGCGCCGAGCGGCCCGTTCTCGACCAACATCCTTTGGAACCGCGCGATGGAAGAGGGGCGGGTGTTCGGAACCTCTTTCACCGGGCTGTGGTTCGAGGTCGGCACGCCGCAGGCCATCGCCCCGACGGAGGCCGCGCTTGGCCGGGGATAGGCCCGATCCGAACATATACACCATCGCCGCGCATCGTGGCTTTGCCGACGCGCTCGTGGCGGGGCTGGTGCCGCGATACTCCGAAGGTGATCTTGGCTTGGCGCGCCTGACATTGCTGGTGCCGAGTTCGCGCGCCGCGCGCACCATTTCCGAAGCGTTTACCCGGCACTCGGGCGAAACCGGCCTCGCAGGGATGCTCCTGCCGCGCATGGTCACGGTGGGCGATCTGGATTTGGACGAGGCTTTGGGCGCGTTGCTCGATCCCTTGGGCGCAAGCGAGATCCCGCATTCGGTCGAGCCGACGCGCCGGTGGCTGGAGCTGGCGCGGCTGATCGAGGTGGAACTGGACGCTCTGGGCAAGCTGCCATTGCCTGGCGCCGCGCGGTTGCGGCTGGCGCGCGATGTGGCGCGCGCGATGGACCGCCTGCTCGTTGAAGAGAAAACGCCCGATGATCTGATGAGCGAGGGCGTGCTGGTTATGCTCGGCGATCTGTCCGAACACTGGCAACGCTCGATCGCTCTGTTCGCCCGGCTGCAGGCGCGCTGGCTTTCAAGACTGGAAGAACGCGGTGAGGTCGACGCCGCGACCCGGCGCAACCAGCTGTTTGAACGCGCGCGGCGACGGTGGCGCGAGACGCCGCCCGAAACGCCGATTGTGGCCGCGGGCGTCACCAGCGCCTCGCCCGCTTTGGCTCGGATGCTGCGCACCATTGCCGATCTTCCCAACGGGGCGGTGATCCTGCCCGACCTCGATCTCGAAATGGACGCCGAGGCATGGGACGAGTTGGGCCGCGCGGGCGCGCCGAGCGATACGGACGGCGAGGTGTTTTCCCGCGACGACGCGCTGACCCATCCGCAATATCACCTCAAGCTCCTGCTGAACCGCATGGGTGTGGCGCGCGCGGAAGTGCGCAAATGGCACCGCAAGGGGCTGAGCGCCGCCGAACCCGCGCGCAGCCGCGCAATCAGTTCGCTGTTTCTGCCGACCAATTCCAGCCGCACATGGGTAAATCTGGAGTCGAACAAGCGCCGACTCCCCGATGTGCGCACTCTCCTGAGCGCCACCAGCGAGGAAGAGGCGCAAGCCATTGCTCTGTTGGTTCGTGAAGCGTTGGAAGAGCCGGGTAAACGGGTCGCGGTGGTGAGCGCGGATCGCGGCCTCGCCCGACGCGTGGCGCAGCATCTGGAGCGCTGGAACATCAGCGCGGACGATTCCGCAGGGCGTCCGCTGTCGCTTACCCCAGCCGGGCGACTTTTGGCTTTGCTCGCGGAGATCGCGGCCAAAGGTGCGGAGCCCGTCAGTCTGACTGCCGCTCTGGGGCACCCACTGGTGGCGAGCGAGGAGGGGCAGCGTCGCGAGTGGTTGGCGGACCTTCGGGCGTTCGAGAAAGCCCTGCGCGGGCCGTCTCCAGCGCCCGGACTTGCGCCCTTGCGGCGCGCGGCGGAAGACACCGAGGTGATCAAGTGGTGGGAAGGCGTGGAAGCGATCCTTACGCCCCTACTCGATATGTCCGAGGACGTGCCGTTGGCGCACGCCCTCAACGCCTTGAGCGTGGCTGGAGAGGCGCTGGCGGGCGAAGCGATCTGGGCGCGCGAGGACGGCCGCGCTCTGGCGCGCATGGTCGAGGATATGCGCCTGCACGCCGCTGAGTGCGGGACTACGCTCGCCAAGGCGGACCTCGCCAAAGCGCTGCGCGATGCGATGGACGAAATCGGGGTTCGCCCTCCTTATGGCGGTCATCCGCGCGTCAGCATCTACGGCCTGCTCGAATCGCGCATGGCGCGGGCCGATCTGGTGATCTGCGCGGGGTTGAACGAGGGCACATGGCCGCAAAGCCCCGCGCCCGACGCCTTGCTCGCGCCCGGCGTTTTGCGCGCCTTGGCGGTGCCCGGTTCAGAGTTTCGCATTGGTCTGGCCGCGCACGATCTCGCCGGGGCGATGGGCGCGCCCGAAGTGGTGCTCAGCCGCGCGCAGCGCGACGCGCAGGGTCCCACGCGGCCTTCGCGCTTTCTGCTCCGGGTCGAAGCGCTGATGGGCGAGGATCAAGCGCGAAAGCACCGCGAAACGCGCGTGCCCGAATGGTTGCCTTTGCTCGATCGCGCGCCGCCGCCGGTGGGGCATGTTTACCCGCGGCCCATGCCAAACCCTTCCGCCGATCTGCGCCGTGTCTCGATCAGCGCGACCGCGCTCGATCGGCTGCTGGGTGACCCGTATCAATTCTACGCGCAGAAGATTCTCGGGCTTCGCAAGCTTGACCCGCTCGCCGCCGATCCGTTCAGCGATCCGGCGCTGCGCGGCACGCTCGTCCACGCGATCCTCGACGCTTGGCACAAAGCGCGCGTTCATGAGCCCGATTTGCCGCTGGTACCGTTTGCGCAGGATGAGCTGGCCAAGACCAACCCGCACCCGCTCCTATGGGGCTTGTGGCGTCCCCGGATCATGGCGGCGCTGGCCCGGTTCGAGGACTGGATCGACATGGCCGCCGAGGAGGGCCGCGAGGTCGCTTTGACTGAATGCTGGGGTCAGATGGACTATCTCGGCGTGCGGGTGTTTGGTCAGGCGGACCGGATTGATCGGATGCCCGACGGGACGCTAGGCATCGTGGACTATAAGACCGGCGGCGCGCCGACCAAAAAGGAAGTGGCCGCCGGATACCGCCTGCAACTGGGCGTTTTAGGCCTGATTGCGAGCCGTGGCGGCTTCCGGCCCGACCGCACAGCGCAAGGGGGAGAGACCTTGCGCGGCGAGGCGAGCGCGTTCGAATATTGGTCGTTGCGCAAAAGCGGCGACCAATTCGGCGAAATCAACGTGCCCATGAAGCTTTCCGCGCGCGAAAGCGGTCTCACGCCGGAGGAATTCCTCCCGCTGCACGAAGCCAAATTGGCCGAAGCGATCACCCGCTACATCACCGGAAGCGCGCCGTTCACGGCCAAGGAAAACCCCGATTATCCCGGCTACACCGATTACGATCAGCTTATGCGGCTCGAAGAATGGGTGTTCGAGCAAGGCGGTGACGCATGAGCTCGAAGGTCTTCCCTCTCGAAGGCAATCAGCTGGCCGCTGTGCAGCCGCAAGACAATGTGTGGCTTTCCGCATCGGCGGGGACGGGCAAAACGCAGGTGCTTTCCGCAAGGGTTTTGCGATTGCTGCTGCGGCGCGACGTCGAGCCGGGGCAGATACTATGCCTCACCTTCACCAAAGCCGGCGCAGCGGAAATGGCCAACCGCATCAACGCGGTGCTCGCGCGGTGGGTGCGGCTCGACGACACCAAGCTGTTCGCCGAGCTGCGCGATCTGGGCGCGGACACCAGTGGCGAAACGCGTGACCGGGCGCGGACCTTGTTTGCCAGCGTGCTCGATTGCCCGGGCGGAGGCTTGCGGATCGACACGATCCACGCGTTTTCGCAATGGTTGCTCACCAGCTTTCCCGAAGAGGCCGAACTCGCGCCCGGATCGCAAGCGATGGAGGATCGCCAGCGCGAGCTCTTGTCGCGCGAGGTTCTCGCCGATCTGCTGCAAGAGGCCGAGGATAGCCAAGACACGCGCCTGCTCGGCGCGCTGGAGCTGTTCGTCACCCGCAAGGATCCGGGTGCGCTGCACAGCTGGCTGATGCGCTGCGCCGCGCGCGAAGAGCTTTGGGAGGGGCCGCAAGGCTGGCAGTCGCCCGTCGATACGCGCGTGCGCCAAGGGCTTCTGGGTATTCCGAGCGACGCGGATGAGGACTGGGCGCTCGAAGGCTTGAGCCCGGAGGTGTTCCCCGACGACACCGTGCGCGCCATGGTCGCCCCGTTGGAAGAGTGGGGCACAAAGACCGCGGAGCAATGCCTCGCCTTTATAAGCGAATGGCTTTCGCTCGACCATTCAGCGCGCGCGGAACGGGTCGCGGGTTTTCGCAAGACCCTGTTGAAAGCCGACGGCACGCCAAGCCTCAAGCTCAAGAAGCCGCGCGAAAACCACCCCGGCTTTGCCGAGGGTCAGGAGCTCATCGCGCAAGGCGTGGCGATGGTAGACGAGAGGCTTGCGCTGCTGGGGCTCGCCGAACTGCTCACCGCCGCGCTCGAACTGGGCCGCGCCTTCGCGCTCAAATGGGCTGAGGCGAAGCGCCGAGAAGCGCTGCTGGATTTTGACGATCTGATCCGTCGCGCCGCCGTGTTGCTCAAAAGGTCGGAGACCGCCGACTGGATCCGCTACAAGCTGGATCGCCGCTTCGATCACATCCTGATTGACGAAGCGCAGGACACCAACACTGCCCAATGGGACATTGTCGAAGCGTTGATCGACGATTTCTTCTCTGGCGAAGGCGCGAGCGGCGACAAATTGCGCACCATCTTTACCGTGGGCGATTACAAGCAGGCGATTTTCGGGTTCCAAGGCACCAGCCCCGAGAATTACGAGCGCGCGCGATCGCGCATCCAGAAACGCATCAACGAAGCGCGCGAAAACGCTATGGACATGCGGGACAGGCGTAACGTTCCGGCATGGCAGCCGCTCGATCTTGAACGTTCGTTTCGCACCGCGCAGCCGCTGCTCGAATTCGTCAACGCCGCGATCGGCCTGTTGGGGCACGAAGCGTTTGGCCTGCCCAACGCGCCGGTCGACCACATCGGGGATGATCGCGCCGGTTTGGTCACCATTTGGAAGCCCGTGCGCGCGGGAGAAGCGGAGACGGAAGACGAAAGCCGCGAATGGCTCGCCCATCACGACACGGTCCTGGCTGAAAAGATCGCACAGCAGGTGGCACAGTGGGTGCGCGGGCCGGGTCGCTTCGTTCTGGAGAAGGGAGAGCGTCGCCACGCGCAGCCCGGCGATGTGATGGTGCTGGTGCGCAAGCGGGGGGCTCTCGCGGCACAAATAGTCGCCAAACTGCACGAACGCCGCGTGGCGGTGGCAGGGGTGGACCGCTTGCGCCTCGGCGCGCCCTTGGCCGTGCGCGATGTGATGAGCGCGCTGCGGTTTGCCGCGCAACCGCTCGATGATCTCGAATGCGCCAACCTGCTTGCGTCCCCGCTCATCGGTTGGACGCAGGACGATCTGTCGGAGCACGCGCCCCGCGCGGACGGGGTCGCTCTTTGGCACCATCTGCGGCGCAAGAACGCGCCTGAGTTTGTGCGAGAGACGGCTGATCGACTGCGCTCCCTCTTGCGCCTCGCCGATTTCGAGACGCCGCAGGCACTGGTCGCGTGGCTCCTCACGGGGCCGTGGCAGGGCCGCGCGCGGCTCATCGCGCGCTTAGGGCGCGAGGCCAACGATCCGCTTGATGAGCTGACCAACGCCGCCTTCGCTTATGAAAGCGCCAACACCCCGAGCCTCGCGGGCTTTATCGAATGGTTTGACGCCGGCTCCGCCGAACTCAAGCGCGATCCCGACGACGCGGGCGGGCAAGTGCGGGTGATGACGGTGCACGGCTCAAAGGGGCTGCAGGCGCCGATCGTCATTCTGGCAGACGCGACCGGGCGACCGGGCGAGGGGAGCGCGCTGGAAATCGAAGAAAGCCCGCTTGGCGCTCAAGACACGGATCGTCCGGCGGTGCCTTTGCCCTCGCTCTCCAAGGATGAGCGCGTTGGGCCGGTCAGCGCGGCGGAGGAAGCGGCGAGCGCGGCGGACATGGCGGAGCATTGGCGGCTGCTCTACGTCGCCATGACCCGCGCCGAAGAAGCCTTGTTCCTCACCGGCGCATTGGGTCCACGCGACGCCTCGAAAGGCCCGCACGAAGACAGCTGGTACGCGGCGCTGGAGCCGATCTTTGGCGAAGAGGCGCTGGACGATCCGCTATGGGGCGCGCGGCGCGAGTTCGGGCGGCACGCCGATCCGGTGGTTGAGAGCGAAGGCGCGCCGGATGCGAGCGCAACGGCGCCGCAATTGCCTGCCTGGGCGACCACGCCTGTTGGGCCGGAGCCCAAACCCCCGCGCCCGCTCGCTCCCAGTAGTGCCGGGGAAGAGCAGGGGGCGGATCCCCCATCACCGCCCGTGGACGACCCCGCTGCCAAGCGCGCGGCGATGCGGCGCGGAGTCTTGATCCATGCCCTTCTGGAGCGCTTGCCCGACGTTGCGCCCGACGCGCGGCTACAAGCGGCGAGCGCGTGGCTGAAGGGGCGCGCGAGTGATCTGGAGGCTTCTGCCCGTTCGCAGATTCTCGATCAGGCGTTGGGAGTTCTGGAAACACCGGAGTTTGCCGAGATCTTTGCACCCGGCGCGCTAGCCGAAGCGCCGCTTTCTGCGACGGTGGGCGGGGTGGTTATCACAGGAACGGTCGATCGATTGTTGGTGACGCGCGACGAAATCACCGTGGTGGACTTCAAAACGACGCGGCGACCTCCAACCTCGTTGGATGACATGCCCCCATCGACGGTGCGCCAAATGGCCGCCTATGTTGCCGCGCTCGAAGCGATCTATCCGGGCCGCCGCGTGCGCGCGGGCGTGCTCTACACGCAGACCCCGCAAGTCATCGAGATATCGGCGGAGCGGATCGCGGCGCAAAAGGATCAGTTAGGCACGACTCAGGAAAGCTATGGGGAATCCGACCTCGGCGCGTATTGAGTGCGAGCCATTCTCGACTAGATAAGAAACAACGAAACTTCAGGAGACGTATCATGGCGACCGTCAATGTAACCGACGACAGCTTCCAATCCGACGTGCTGAACAGCGACAAGCCTGTTCTGGTCGATTTCTGGGCCGATTGGTGTGGGCCATGCAAGATGATCGCCCCCGCGCTCGAAGAAATCAGCGAAGAGCTGGGCGAGCAGGTGACCATCGCCAAGATGGACATTATGGAAAGCACCGTGACGCCCGGTGAAATGGGCGTGCAATCGATCCCGCTGATGGTGCTGTTCAAGAACGGCGAGGCGGTTGCGCGCAAAGTCGGCGCCGCGCCCAAAAGCCAGCTCAAAGAGTGGCTCGAAAGCGAGCTTTGATAGATTTGCGTGCAGGCGATGCCTGTATGCCTGCACCAAACAAGAGGGGGCGCTCCATCAAGGGCGCCCCTTCGCGTTTAGCGCCAATAATCGTGTCGCTCCGATCCATCGAAAGCGCCCCGATTTAAGGCAGCACCGTTTGAAAGGACTTGCCCGAACCGCGTGGGCAGGGGTCATTTCGACCCAGTTTTTCCAGCAGCTCTTTATCGCCGTTAACGAAGCGATGGCCTCGTTTCACGCGTGTTTCGGAAGGGAATCCCTTGCGGCGCTTAGATGTGCGCTCGAAAGCAGGGGAGGTCGGTGAGATCGTTGGTCTTGCGTGCCATGATAGCCTCCTTTTGCTGTTTGTGCCGTAGTTCGGCGACGCGGGTAATACGGCTCTTGGGCTAGGCGGTCTAGCTTCACAGCCGCCCGACAAACTCATCCCACAGCTTTGGCGAAGAGGCGCCCAGCAGGCCCGGCTTGTCCTGTTCGTCCACACGGTAGGCGGTGCCGTCCAGCCGCGCGGCTTTTCCGCCCGCTTCGTTAAGCCATAAAACGCCCGCTGCGTGGTCCCAGGCGAGGGTGCGCTTGAAGCTGGAGATGTCGTTCTGCCCCAGCGCCAACCGTGGATACTGCTCCGCCGCGCAGCGCGGTATATCGACCATCTGGTAGTGTGGAGCGAGCTTTTCATCGACCATCGCGATTTGCTCGGGTGTGAGGAACATTCGGCTGACAGCGACCACGGGCGGTGTCTGTCCCGTGGTCTTCGCACGGACTCTCTCGCCGTTGATCGAAGCGCCTTCGCCTTTGCGCGCGTGGCATAGGCGGTCCGTGTTGGGATCGTAAAGCCACCCGGCCACAGCCTCGCCCGCATCGGCGAGCGCAATAATAATGCCGAACGGTTCCTTCCCTTCCGTGAAGTTGGCGGTCCCATCCAGCGGATCGATGATCCAGCACGCCTCGGACAGGCGTTCGAGCACGCTCTTATCCGCCGCGACCGCCTCTTCGCCGACCACCGCGACGCCGGGCGCGAGCTTGGTGAGCGCTTCTGTCAGGAACGCTTCGACCTCGCGATCCACTATGGTGACCGGGTCATCTTCGCCCTTCATTTCGATCTCGTCGTCTTTGAGCGCGCGGTAGCGCGGCAGCATCGAGCCTTGCGCGGCAAAGCGCAGGAGATCGCGAATTTCCGCGTCGAGAGGAGAGAGGTCGGCCATGCTAACTGCGGTAATCTGCGTTGATGGAAATGTATCCGTGGGTCAGATCGCAAGTCCAAACGGTGGCGTGGCCTTCGCCAAGGCCGAGATTGACCGCCAGATCGATCTCTTCGCCCTTGAGATGCGCAGCCACCGGGGCTTCGTTGTAATCGTCCACTGGCAGGCCATGGCGCGCCGCCCACACGCCGCCAAACGCGATGGAGAGCTTGTCGCGGTCGGCGGGTTCGCCCGCTTTGCCGACCGCCATGACGACGCGGCCCCAATTGGCGTCTTCACCCGCAATCGCGGTCTTGACGAGTGGCGAGTTGGCGATGGCCAGCCCTACGCGGCGCGCGCTGTCGTTGCTCACCGCGCCCGAGACACGGATCTGGATGAACTTGGTCGCGCCTTCGCCGTCGCGAACCACCAACTGCGCCAATTGGCGGCACATATCGGTCAGCGCGGCGGCAAACGCGTCCGCGCCGGGGCTGTCCCAATTCTCGATGCGTGGCGCGTCGGTTTGGCCGGTGGCAAAGGCGAGAACGGTGTCGCTCGTTGACGTGTCGCCATCGACAGTGATGCAGCTGAAGGTTTGCGCGTTTGCGGCGTTCAACAGCTCTTGGAGGAAGGCGGGATGCACGTTCGCGTCGGTGAAGATATAGCCGAGCATCGTCGCCATATCGGGCGCAATCATGCCCGAGCCTTTGATAATCCCGGCGAGGTTCACTTTAGTGCCGCCGATCATCGCCGAGGTGTGAGCGCCCTTGGCAAAGGTGTCGGTCGTCCCGATCGCGTCGGCGGCGTCTTCCCAACCGCATGTCGGCGCGGACATGGCGTTCGCGACGCCTTCCTGCGCGCGATCCTTGGGCAAGGGCACGCCGATCACGCCTGTGGAGGAGACCAAGACGTCGCGGGGCGCACAACCCAGATGGCCCGCCACCTGAGCCATAATCTGCTCCACCGCTTCGCGCCCGCGATGCCCCGTGAACGCGTTGGAATTGCCCGCGTTGACGATAAGAGCGCGGGCCGTGCCTGATTTGATCTGATCGCGGCCAAATTCGACCTCGCTTGAAGCGCAGGCGCTTTGCGTGAAAACGCCCGCCACGGATGTGCCCTCGTCGAGCTCGACAAAGGTCAGATCGCAGCGGTCCCATTCCTTGTAGCGCGCTCGGGCCACGCGCAGCGTCACGCCGTTGATCGAGGGCATATCCGGGAAGGGTCGGGCGAGGGGAGAGCGTTCGAGTTCCATCGCGTGCGCCTCTAGGGATAAGAACGGCGCTGCGCAATTCTTGCGCGCGTTGATCAGCCAAGCGGGCTTACACCCATAAAACAGCCCGTACGCCGGTGGACGAACGGGGCAAAAGCGACTATCTAAATCGCCGATGACACGCCGTTTGATCGCCATTTTTGCCCTTTTGTCGGGCCTCGCTGCGCTTCACGCGCCGGCGCACGCGTCGCGTTTGGACGATCTATCGTATGACGTCGAGGCGCTGGCTGAGATAGCCAACCCCGCGGGCGGTGCCGCGTGCCAGTGTGAGCGGCCGCAAGCCAAGCGTGTTCGCAAGTGTCGTGATCAAGCCAGCAAGGCCGCCCGTCCGCGCACCAGGCTTAGCTTGCCGGCGTCTATCCTAATCGGTTCGGATTTCGCGCTCGAATAGAGCGGGGGTTCACCGTTCTGCTGCGCTTTGATGCGCCCGTTCGCCTCGCGCGGCCCGCGCAAAAGCGACGTTTCAAACCTTTCCAGATACCCCCGCCGCGCCCGTTGAAGGAAACGCGCGCAGCCCATGAAAATACAGGATTTCTTCGCTCATGTTTGAAACCATGATGAAAGCCGTCTTCGGATCTTCGAACGACCGATACGTCAAATCGCTTGGCAAAATTGTCAACGAAGTGAACGCGCTCGAGCCGCAAATGCAGGCGATGACGGACAGCGAACTGCAGGCGCAGACCGGTCAGTTTCGCAAGCGTTTGGAAGACGGGGCAAGCCTCGAAGATATTCTGCCCGAAGCCTTCGCCACCGTGCGCGAGGCCTCGGTCCGCATATTCGGTATGCGCCACTTCGATGTGCAGCTGATCGGCGGCATCGTGCTCCATCGCGGCGAAATCGCCGAGATGCGCACGGGTGAGGGCAAAACGCTGATGGCGACGCTCGCCGTCTATCTCAACGCGATTGAGGGCAAGGGCGTCCACGTCGTCACCGTCAACGATTACCTCGCCGCGCGTGACGCCGCCGATATGGGCCGCCTTTATAACTGGTTGGGCCTTTCGGTCGGTACGATCCTGCCCAATCAGGACGAGTATTCGAAGCGCGACGCGTATCAGGCCGACATCACCTACGGCACCAATAACGAATACGGCTTTGATTACCTGCGCGACAATATGAAGCACGAGCGCGAGCAGATGGTGCAGCGCCCCTTCAGCTTTGCGATTGTCGATGAAGTGGACTCGATCCTGATCGACGAAGCGCGCACGCCGCTGATCATCTCAGGCCCGACCGAAGACAAGTCCGAACTCTACCACGCGCTCGATGAGGTCGCGAAAGAGATCCCTGAGGATTGGTACGAAAAGGACGAAAAGACCAAGAACATCCAGCTCACTGAAGATGGGCTGGAAGAGGTGGAGCAGCTGCTGATTTCCAAAGGCCTGCTCGAAACGGACAACCTCTACGACGTCGAGAACACGCAGGTCGTCCACCACTTGGATCAGGCGCTCAAGGCGGTGCACATGTTCCGGCGCGACGATCACTACATCGTCAAAGACGACAAAGTGGTGATCATTGACGAGTTCACCGGCCGCATGATGGACGGGCGGCGCTGGTCCAACGGCCTGCACCAGGCGGTGGAAGCCAAGGAAGGCGTCAAGATCGAGCCGGAAAACCAGACCATGGCCTCGATCACCTTCCAGAACTACTTCCGAATGTACCCCAAGCTTTCGGGCATGACCGGCACCGCCGCGACCGAAGCGGCGGAATTCTGGGACATTTACAAGGTCAACGTGGTCGAAATCCCGACCAACCTGCCGGTCGCGCGGATCGATGAGGAAGACGAGTTCTACAAGAACACGATGGACAAGTTCCAGGCGATCGCGAAGACGATCAAGGAGCACAACGAAAAGGGCCAGCCGATCCTGGTTGGCACCGTCTCCATCGAGAAATCCGAATTGCTGTCCAACTTCCTCGATAAGGAAGGCGTGAAGCACGAAGTTCTGAACGCGCGCCAACACGAGCGCGAGGCGCATATTGTGGCACAGGCGGGCCGGTTCGGCGCGGTGACCATCGCCACCAACATGGCGGGCCGCGGGACCGACATTCAGTTGGGTGGCAACCTGGATTTCCGCCTCGGCGACGAGCTTGGCGAAATGGAAAACGGCCCCGTCAAGGAGGAAGCCACCGCCAAGATCAAAGAAGAAGTGGCGGCGGAAAAGGCGAAAGTGATCGAGGCGGGCGGGCTGTTCGTGCTCGGCACCGAACGACACGAAAGCCGCCGGATCGATAACCAGTTGCGTGGCCGCTCAGGCCGCCAGGGCGACCCGGGTCTCTCGCGTTTCTATCTGTGCCTAGAAGACGATCTGCTGCGAATCTTTGGCCCCGACACCCTGTTTGCCAAGATGATGAATTCGAACCTCGAAGATGGTGAAGCTATCGGCTCCAAGTGGTTGTCTAAGGCTATTGAAACCGCCCAGAAGAAGGTCGAAGCGCGCAACTACGAGACGCGCAAACAGGTTGTTCAATACGACGACGTGATGAACGATCAGCGCAAGGTCATCTACGACCAGCGCGCTGAAATCATGGATTCCGAAACGGTCGACGATGTGGTGGTCGATATGCGCCACGACACAATCAATTCGATTGTCGCCGACGCCTGCCCTCCGGGTTCGTATCCGGAACAGTGGAAGATCGACGAGCTGAAAGAGAAGATCGAAGGCGTCTTTGGTCTGACCCCGCCGATCGACGATTGGCTCGAGGAAGACCAGGTTGAACCGGAAATCATCGAAGAGCGGCTGCGCACGCAGACCGACACGATGATGGAAGAAAAGATCGCCAAGAACGATGCGGCGATCTGGCGCATGGTCGAGAAAGACGCTTTGCTGCGCCAGCTCGACTTCCACTGGAAAGAGCACTTGGCAACGCTCGACGCGCTGCGTCAGGTGATCTGGATGCGCGGCATCGCGCAAAAACAACCTATCAACGAGTACAAGCAGGAAGCGTTCGGTCTGTTCGAGACCATGCTGGATACGCTGCGCGAAGAAGTGACCAAGATCCTCTTCAAATCGGAACTGCGCATCGCTCAGCCCGAGCCCGAACCCCTGCCTGAATTGCCCGATTTCCTCACCAGCCATATCGACCCGCTGACGGGGATGGACAATTCGAACGATGGCGACGGGTCGGAAAACCGCCCGGACCTGATCGGTTCGCTCGCGCCTTCGACCCGCGCCGAAGCGGGGACGGGCGGGGCGATAACCGAAAACCCCTACGCAAACCTCGGGATCAGCCGCAACGCGCCGTGCCCGTGCGGCTCGGGCAAGAAGTACAAGCATTGCCATGGTGCAGTCGGCATCCCGCCGGTGGCCGCGCCTGTCTAAGCCGCTTAGCGGTGACCTAGGGGCATGATCGGGGCTGTCCCCATCGCGCTGGCGCTCGCCTTTCTGGTGACGGCGCTGCTTTACGCCAGCGTCGGCTTTGGCGGGGGATCGACCTACGCGGCGCTGCTCGCGTGGTATGGTCTCGATTACCGCCTGCTGCCCTTAGTGGCGCTGGCGTGCAACATCGTGGTGGTGACTGGCGGCACCATTCGCTTCGCCAGAGCGGGCGTGACCCCCTGGCGCGGGGCGTTAACGCTGACCGCGCTGGCCGCGCCGGCCGCTCTGATGGGGGGGCTAACCCCAATCGGCGAGGCAAGCTTCCTGACCCTTTTGGGTCTCAGCCTGATCCTCACCGGGGCCGCCATGTTTTTGCCCATCAGCGAAGCGCAAGCCGAAGAGCCCACGCGCCTTGCCAAACTGGCGCCCTTCGTGGCCGCTCCCATTGGCTATCTCGCCGGGTTGGTTGGCATTGGCGGAGGTATTTTTCTTGCGCCGCTGCTACATCTCGCCCGCTGGAACAACGCGCGCGCCATTGCGGCGACGGCGAGTGTATTCATCCTCGTCAATTCCAGCTTCGGCCTGATCGGGCAATTGCTCAAGCAAGGCCCAGCGGCCTTGGGCGGGGCTGTCGGAGCGGCCTTGCCGCTACTAATTTCCGTGGCCGTGGGCGGGCAGATCGGAAGCCTGATGGCGGTGCGGATCCTGCCCATGCAGTGGGTGCGCTGGCTGACGGCGGCGCTGGTCATTGTGGTGGGCGCGAGGCTGCTGATCGGCCTTTAGCCAAGCCTACTCGACGAACGTCTGGGATTGCGCATTGACGCGGCGGCTTGGCGTGGCAAAACGCGCGGCCATGACACACCATCTCAAAACCGCTCGCTCCTTCCCTTCCATCCTGGCCACCGCCTCCGGCCTCGCGCTCGCCACCTCGGTTGCCGCCACCGCGCACGCGGAAACGCGCGCTGAGACGGCCGCCGCGCAATCCGAGGACGGCGCAACGGCCGAGGCCGCTAACTACTTTGCCTCGCCCAGCACGCTGCCCTTTCAAGCGCCGGATTTTACCAAGATCAGCGACGCCGATTACAAGCCCGCTTTTGAGCAGGCGATGGCGATCCAGAAGCGGGAAGTGCAGGCGATCGTGCGTCAGCGTTCGGTGCCCACATTCGGCAACACAATTGTCGCGCTCGAAAAATCGGGCCGGATGCTCAGCCGGGTTGCGCGTGTGTTTGGCCAGCTGACCAGCGCCAACACCAATGACACGATCGACGCGATCAATCGCGAGATGAGCCCGAAGCTTTCCGCGCATCGTTCGTCGATCATTCTCGATCCCATGCTCTTTGCCCGCGTGAAGTCGGTCTACGACAACCGCGAGCAGTTCGATCTGGACCCCGAAAGCGCCAAGCTGCTCGAGAAGACCTACGAAGACATGGTCAAAGCGGGCGCCGAGCTTTCCGAAGAACAGCGCGAGCGGGTCAAGGAAATCAATACCGAATTGTCGGCGCTAACGACCGAATTTGGCCAGACCGTGCGCAGCGGCACCAACGATCAACCGCTGGTGGTCGACACCGCCGAGGAATTGGCTGGTCTTTCGGACAAGCAGATCGAAGCCGCCGCCGGGCTCGCCACCAAGATGGGCATGGAAGGCAAATACGCCATCGCGCTGCAGAACACGACGCAGCAGCCGCTTTTGCCCAATCTTGAAAATCGCGAGGTGCGTGAGAAGTTCTTTAAGCTCTCCTATCAGCGCACCGATGGCACCAACGCCGAGTTTGATACGCGCATGCTCGTCGCCAAGATCGCCGCTCTCCGCGCAGAGAAGGCCGCCATGTTCGGCAAGCCCGATTGGGCGAGCTATATCATGCAAGGCAACATGGCCGACACGCCCAAGCTCGCGCTCGACTTTATGGAGCAGATGGTGCCCGCTTTGGCCGAAACGCAGCGCCGGGAAGGGGCTCTCCTCAACGAAGCTATCGCCAGGGAAGGCGGCGACTTCACGGTCCAGCCCTGGGATTGGTATCGCTACGCCAACAAGGTCCGCCAGGAGAACTTCAGCTACAGCGAAGACGAAGTGCGCGAATATCTCGTGCTCGAAAACGTGCTGGAAGACGGCGTCTTCTACATGGCCAACCAGATGTATGGCCTTACGTTTGAACGCCGCGACGACATCCCGACCTACCACCCCGACGTGTGGGTCTACACCATCTTTGACGCCGATGGGTCCGAGCTGGCGCTGTTCTACTTCGATCCGTTCCAGCGCCCCTCCAAGCGCGGCGGCGCGTGGATGAGCAGCTATTTGCCGCAAAACTATCTGAACGGCGATAAGCCAGTGATCCTCAACACGCTCAACGTGCCCAAAGCGCCGGAGGGAGAACCCCAGTTGATGAGCTGGGATTGGGTGCAGACGACGTTCCACGAGTTTGGCCACGGCTTGCACGGCATGTTTGCCGAGCAACAATACCCGAGCTTATCTGGCACCGCGACTCCGCGCGATTTCGTCGAGTATCCCGCGCAGGTGCACGAAATGTGGCGCGAACAGCCCGAAGTGCTGACGAATTACGCCAAGCATTATGAAACCGGCGAGACCATGCCGATCGAACTGCTCGAAAAAATCTTGGCCGCGTCCAAGTTCAACCAGGGGTACGACTTTGGCGAAGTGATGGAAGCCGCGCTGCTGGATATGAAGTGGCACTCGCTGTCCGCTGAAGAGGCCGCTGCGATCGACACGCCCGAGAAGGTCACCGCTTTTGAAACGAAAGCACTTTCCGAGCTGGGGCTTGAAGTGGAGTTCGTGCCGCCGCGCTATCGCAGCACCTATTTCAACCACATCTTCTCCAGCCCGACCGGCTATTCCTCCGGCTATTACAGCTATTTGTGGACGCAGATGCTCGATCACGACAGCCGCGACTACATCCTGGCGAATGGCGGGCTCACGCGTGAAAACGGCAAACGCCTTCGTGAAAAGGTGCTGAGCCGGGGCGGCACGATGGAATACGACGTGGTCTACCGCAATTACGCCGAACGCGATCCGGACGTGAAATACATGCTCGCCTCGCTGGGTCTTTTGCGCAGCGAAGAGGACGCGGTGGCTACCTCAGCGGAGTAAGCGCTCACACAGGGCTTGAGGGATGACACAGACCGCTATCGCGTCGCTTCAGATCGGCTCGGACCCCGCCGGAAAGGACGTCACGCTTGAAAAGGTGATGGCGTATGAAGGCGAGATACGCGGCGCGGGTCTGGATCATCTGGTCATGCCCGAAGCGTTGCTGGGCGGATATCCCAAAGGCGAGACGTTCGGAACGCAGCTTGGGTTTCGCTTGCCCGAGGGGCGCGAGGCGTTCGCGAACTATTACAACAACGCGGTGGCGCTGGACGGCGCGGAAATCGAAGCCTTGGTTGGGTTGGCGCGCCGCACAAAGACCACGCTGGTTCTGGGCGTGATCGAGCGCAGCGGCAACTCGCTCTATTGCACCGCAATCTTTATCACGCCAGACGAAGGCCTCGTCGCCAAACACCGCAAACTGATGCCCACGGGCAGCGAGAGATTGGTGTGGGGGCTGGGCGATGGCTCGACCATGCCGGTGGTGGAAACGCCTTTTGGACGATTGGGCGCGGCGATCTGCTGGGAAAACCACATGCCGCTCTTCCGCACGGCGATGTACGCCAAGGGCGTCGATTTCTGGTGCGCGCCCACCGTGGATCACCGCGACGTTTGGCGCAGCTCGATGCGGCATATCGCGCATGAAGGGCGCTGTTTTGTCACAAGCGCGTGCCAATACGTGCCGAGCCCAAGAGCGCTGGGCGTCACCGTCGATGGCTGGGACGACGATCGCGAGCTCATCGCGGGTGGCAGTCTGATTGCTGGGCCGCTGGGCGAGGTCTTGGCTGGGCCGCTCGAAGGCGGGGAGGGTCTCATCACCGCTGAGGTCGATACGGATGATCTGACGAAAGCGCGGTACGATTTCGATGTCGTTGGGCATTATTCGCGGCCCGATATCTTCGATCTTCGCGTCGATGAGACGCCTAGGCCTGGCGTGAGCTTCGCGGTTCGTGACGATCCCGATTAGTCTTGATGCGTTTTCAGCGTCGTGCTTCTAGGCCTGTTGATATCGGGCTCCTGACGGTCTCGACACGCAGGCTCCATACCCAATAGGACGGTCATGTTGTCTTAGGTCCATAAGCGCTTTCAGGGGATTTCAGAGATGCATATTGAGCGATTTGTCGCCGTCCTTCGGCTGGCTTTTCTGGCGTTTTTCGCAGTCGGCTCGCTCTCCCTATCGGCTGCGGTCATCGCGCCGGATGGAGTATCTGAGGGCACAAGCGAGGCAAGCGAAAGCGCGGTTGACCTTGGTGTGGGAGACGCCGCCGAAGCGGCGGTCGATCCGTTGAACGATCCTAAAATCGGTCTGGAAGCGCTTCAAGCGCGCCTGATCCCTTTGACCAACACCGATTTGGAAGAGCTTAGTGCCAGTTGGCAGCAATTGTCGCGCGAAGCGGCGGAGGAGCTGGTTGAAGCTCAAGTCGCCATTGATGAAAGCGGCGCCGACAATGATGATGCGGCGCGTGAGACCTATGCGGTGGCGTACGAGGAGCTTGGTTCTCGTCTGGAGAAGTTCTCCGCTGTCCTTGATGGATGGGAGGAAAAGGCCGGGAACGCCGATCAGATCGCTGAGTATCGCGCCTATCGCGATGCGATCGTTGCCGAGTTCATAAAGGCATCAGACACCGAAACTCTAATTCGCGAGGCCATGGATTGGGCCAGGGCACCCGATGGAGGGCAAGAGTTACTATACGATCTGGCTGTGATCGTGGCGGCTTTGGTCGCCTTGTGGGTTGTGGCTCGCGTGATCCGGGCTCAGGTTCGCGGTTGGTTGACTCGGAGCGACAAGCTCTCCGGCATCTTGATCAACTTCCTGGGCACTCTGGTGTACTGGCTCGTGCTGATTGTGGGCTTGGCCACCACCATGGCGATGCTGGGAGTCGATGTGACGCCCGTCTTTGCGCTTATCGGCGGCGCGTCCTTTATCCTCGCCTTTGCGTTCCAAGACACGTTGGGCAACTTCGCCAGCGGTTTGATGATCATGTTCAACCAGCCCTTTGACGAGGGCGACGTCGTGGAGCTCGATGGGGTGGTCGGGAAAGTCGAGGCGCTCACCATCGTCGCGACAACAATCAAGACGGCCGACAACAAAGTCATCGTGCTGCCCAATCGTGCCGTGTGGGGCAATCTGATCCAGAATATGACCGCGACGACGACGCGCCGTGTCGATCTGGTGTTTGGCATTTCCTACGAGGATTCGATGGAAGACGCGATGGCGATCATGCGCAAGGTCACCCAGGCGCATCCCTCAGTCTTGGAAGACCCGGATATCACCATTCGAGTCCACGAGCTGGCGGACAGTTCGGTCAATTTCATCTGCCGTCCCTGGGTGAAGACCGAGGACTATTGGAATGTCTATTGGGACCTCACGCAGCAAGTGAAGGCGGCCTTTGACGAGGCTGGTATCTCGATCCCTTATCCGCAATCCGACGTGCATCTGCGCGCCGTGCCGCAGGAAATGTCAAACGCGAGTTGAACGCGATTGAGCTCGTCGCTCGCCGAACCTCACGACAAGGCCTGCATTCGAAGTCGCTAACTCGCGCCAGCTTTGGTGTGCCGAATAGAGACAGCGGCGATTCTTGCCCCTTTCGCTGTCGCGGGGCCATTGGTAAACAAACTGTTAACTAACCGGGCGATTCGCTTGGGTTTGATGTTTGTCAAGGGCTTGGGGGCTTTTATGAAGAAGACAGTTTTAGCAACGTTGGCTGCGGGTATGGCGATGATCAGCGCGCCGGCTGCGGCTGTCACATCGGTTGACGGAACTGTGAACAGCCTCGTTAATCCGCAGGCGCCGGGCATTGAGGCGGAATTTCTCGAATTTATACCGTTTCCTGGCGAGCAGATTGGATTGGACGACCAGAATGCTCCGCATCTGTTTTTTCTCCGCGAAAAAACCAATGTAAACATTGGTGCGCTCTCTGGGATTACCGGCCTCGACGCAGGAACCTTCGTTGATAGCTTCTACATCTTCTTTGATCCGATCAATAATCCGGCGTCTTCGTTAACAGCCGAAATCACGTTCGGACGCGAAGTGTTCGCGATTATTACGGACACGGCAAGCCTGAACGCAACGGATGATGCCTTCGGGAACGATTTAGTCGTTTATGACTCGAACAGTTTTCGTGGTCTTGAAGGAAATGACAGCGCGAGTTTCGTTCAAGGTACTGGCAATTTGTCGGTCTCCTTCGTCGCAACCTCGCCGGGTGACTATATCCGCGTTCTCACCAGCGCGGTGCCTGAACCTTCGACGTGGCTGATGCTTGTCCTAGGGTTCGGCCTTATCGGCGGCGCGCTGCGTGCGCAGCGTGAGAAGCTGGGCGTGCAAGCCAAGTTCGCAATCTAATCGGATCGTCCGCTCAAGCGTTGGGTGGGCACTTCGAAGCAAAAGCCCTGCGACAGGTGTGAGCCTGCCGCGGGGCTTTTTGCTTGCGTCGTTTCTTTAAGCGCTCGATCGGATCAGCATAGCCTCTATTCGTTCACCCGCTTCTAATTGGCGGCCGCTCTCGCGCTCCACCAGACCCATCCGCTCAAGACTATCGCGCTTGCGGAAATATAAGTCATCAATCCGCCGGGTATGAAATTCACATATCCGCCCAGATCCATGAATACGAAGTAGCCGACATCAGCCATGCCGCCGGTTAGCGCGGCTACCCAGGTGGCGGTGCGCCACGCTCCGCCGCTTGGCCCTCGCCATAGAAAAACCGCGCAGACGATAGTCGTCGCGCCGATCCAGCCCAAGTTCCACCCGTGCTGACTGTAAAGCGCGCTGGCCGCGGGGTGCGCTTCGAACATCAAATCCTCTTTCGGCACGGCGTCGGCCACGGCTTGAACCGCGTTTGCGGCTTCGGGCGCTGCGATAATCACAATTCCGGCAAAGACGTGAACGGCCCCCCAGATGATCCAGAGCGCGGCGGCCAGTCGAAGAGCAAAGGATTGCGCGGTCGTCATGTCTTGATCCCCATCAAAATGTGCAAGACCTTGCCAGCCTCGCGCCGAGCAAGGATACAAGAAGGGTAGAAAGAAGGTTGATAGAGTCAACTAAAAGAATGCCAGACGACGCACAGTCCGCGCTAGCGCTTCAGATTGACCGACTCATGAGGCGTTTGAACGCTCGGGTTCATGCACAAGCGCCGCTTTTCGACACCGATAAGATCGGGCCGATAGGGGGTATGGTCCTCATGACGTTATGCGAGGTGCAACCCGCCCCCATGCAGCGTATCGCTGAACTTATGGGCCGCGACAAAGCGCAATTGAGCCGCTTGTTCGCCAATCTGGAGCGGCGTAAGCTTGTAAAGCGGTCGGTCAACGACGCAGATCAGCGCAGCAGCTTGCTCAGTCTGACGCCAAAGGGGGAAATCTTCGTCCACCGTATCAAAGAGGTGGTGGGCGGCGCGTTGGAAGAGATTCTCGAGCCGCTTTCCGGATCCGAGAAAACCGAGCTTCTGCGCCTTCTCAGCCGGACGTAATCCTCCAAAGGATCGCCTCGTCCTCCACCTTAGCCGAGACTTCGTGGAAGGCGCGCTGGGAATGGATTGCTCCGCGCCATAGCTCGATCCAGCAGCTCAGCATCGTTTCACGCTCATGCCCCTCCATACCGCGCGCAATTCTGAGACTGGTTTGGCGGAGCGAGACGTCATCCCTTCCAGCGTCGACGTCCAATTCGACTTCGTCTCCCATGCCGCGCAGCGCGTTGGCCAGAAATTGAGCCGCGTCGACGACATCGCCATCCGCGCCGCCAAGCCGTTCGGCGAGATGCGCGAACTGCTGCAACCCAGTGAGCCGCGCGGCGCGCTTGCCAATATCGACGGCGTCTAAGCGACCGATCACACCGGCCAATTCGGTTAGTCCGTTTCGGCAGTATTCCACCGCGTAGTTGCGCGCGGCCTTGGCGAGGCGTTCCTCGTTCCATTCCGCGTCGGGCGGGGCGGGCTGAGCGGCGGGATCGAAGGGCGGAGGTCGCTCATCAGGAGCGAAGACCAGCCGTTCATCCTCGGACAAGTCGTGGTCGTATTCCTTGAAGTATCCGCACAGACCAAATTGGCCTGTCAGATCTTCCGAAACGCACACATAGCCCAGTCTAGGGTTGTTTAACGATACGCCGTTCTGCGCGTACCAACCGCGCAGAAATCCGCGGCTCGCCTCCACCGGGATGCCGCAGATGGACGGGCCATCGTACATCCAGCGAGGGTAGCGAAAACGGACCCAGGCCTTGGTGTCGCTTTCCGCCATGTATTCGACGCGCACGCCGCCCACGCCATTTGAAAGGACATGATACTTCGCCGCCGCCACAGCGTGCGGCAGATCGTTGAGGCCAAGCTTGCTGAAGCTGGCAAGAAATTTGTCTTCGTGCTGACGCCGAAACAGGCGGAACATCCACTCGCCGACAATCTCGCGGCCCTGTTCCACGGCCACCATAAGCTGAAGGCCCAAAAAGTATTGGTGGTGCAGATGGGCCTGAGCTTCGATGGCGGCGAAAGGGCGTGTAGCTTGGGCTGGCATCATTGCTTTCGTAGCCCCGAAGCAAGGCCGATGCCAAGCCAGTGCGCGGCTCGGTCAGGGCTTTGGAAAGCCATTGTTCGCCGCAAAGGTCAGGCGAGCCAGAGCAAAGCTCGCGCGTTGATCTGTGTTGAGTGTGCGCCCTTACGCGTACGAAACCGAGAGGCTTACCTTCGCGCGCTGTTGACGCATTGCTCCGCCAATCCCGAAAAGACCCAGAACCAGCATCAGCCATGTGCCGGGCTCCGGAACGGCCGTCAGAGCAATCGTGGCGCGTGACTCTTCGAACCAGCTCGACCCGATCAGGTTAACCTTTAGAACACCATCAACGATCGAGACGCTATCTTGGCTCAGGGTGTCGCCGTAATTGCCACCCGTCATCAAGGTAGCGCTTCCCCATTCCTGGTTGAGGTTCGCGAAAGACAGGGTTGTCCCTGTGATCAAGCGAGGAACATCTCCAAAGCCTTCCAGCGTAACGAAACCGTTGCTGAAATCGACTTGGATCAGAGGATCGGCAGAGGAATTCACCGCGAAGATATCAAATTCGGGCGCGCCTCCCTCCACGATTTCTTCGATTGCGCTCTGCGCGCCGTTGCATTTGCTGAACGCAAAGGTGTTGGTCGAGCATTCGACTTGGTTGCCTTCAAACACAGTTGTCGCCGCGGAGGCCGGGACTGAGAAAGCCAAGACCACAGCACCCAAGGCGCCGGAAAACGCAAAGTTCTTCATATTTGACAAGACCCCCAAGCGGTCAGTTACCGAATCTTCGGCTGTTAGTTAACGTCTTGGTAATACATTCGGGAGGCTGACGGTCAATGCCGCGGTGCAGCGCGAAAGTCGGCTTTCTCTCTTTGGGACGGACTGTGGCTTTTGGGTAAGCCCGGATGTGCCCCAACGACGTGCGCCTATTGTCTTTGCCGGGACACCGCAGCGCGTTCCCCAATAAGGGCAGCCAAAGCGGTGCGAGAAGCGTAAGCCTAAGCGTTCGACAGATTTCAAAATGAAGGGAAAACGGCTCCGGGTCGGACTAGAGCCGTGCCAGTCTAATGACCTGGCGTTCCCCCCACTTATTCTTCCGTTGCAACTTAGATGGAGGCCGCGAACGATCGGTCTCGGAAAGGCTGATCGGAAGACGAAACGGCTTGCGATGCAGACTAAATCGGGGCCCGTTCGGACGTCCAGACACTGATCCCTAGTGTATGCCGTAGGTCGAATGAATTCCGCTGATCGAAGACTGCATTTCACTGCCCAAATCATAGAGGCCGACAAAACCACCGCCCTCGTCATGATTGATGGCAATTAGGCTGTGTGTCTGAGGCGTGACACGCTCAAGAGCTCACTCTTTAAGCTGTTCAGCCTCATTCGACACAGCTGCCGCGAGCGCTTCGGTGCAGTGGTCGCTGGTGCGCATGGCTTCGCCGATCAGGATGATCGCGGGTCCATCCCCGAGCGCCGTGCGGGCTGCGATCGGCAGCGTATCGAGGCGCGTTTGGAAATGCCGCTCGTCAGGCAAGCTGACATTCTCGACGAGCGCAACGGGTGTGTCCTTGGCCAACCCCGCTTGCATAAGCCCCCTTGCGATGAGGGGCGCTGCGCCTTTGCCCATGTAAATTGCAATCGTAGCCTGCGGATCAGCCAGAGCTTCCCAATCAAGCTCAGGCACCGCGCCTTTGCGGGTATGCGCGGTCACAAAGGTCAACCTACGAGCGAGGCCTCGTTTCGTCAGCGAAGTGTTGAGGCTTGCGGCGGCGGCGCTTGCGGTCGTTACGCCTGCACAGATTTGTATTGGGACGCCAGCTTCGTCGCAGGCTTCTATCTCTTCATGGGCACGTCCGAAAATCGATGGATCACCGCCCTTTAGCCGCACCACTCGCTGCCCCTCTCGGGCGGCTGCAACAACCATTCGGCAAATCAGGGGTTGCGGTGTGGAATGGCGGCCGGATCTCTTACCAACTGTTTTGAGAGTAACATCGGGCGGGATCAGATCAAGAATAGCTGAACTCACCAGCGCGTCGTGGAACACGATATCGGCGGCCACCAGAAGCCGCTCGGCCTTGCGGGTAAGCAATTCGGGATCGCCGGGCCCAGCGCCCACAAGCCAAACGGTGCCTGATGGAAAGTCGCTCATTCCGCGGCCTCCTTTATCTCATTGTTCCAACCCTCCAGCATACGGGCAAGCTCCGGCCGGCATGATCCGCAATTGGTCCCAGCTCGGCAACTTGCTCCGATAGCCTCAACGCTGGCGGCGCCTCGAGCGATACTCGCTTCGATTTCGAGTGAGCCCACATTGTGGCAAACACAGACGATTGCGCCGCGAATTGGTTCTGCGGTGCGGGGACGCCCGGCCAGCAGCGCCACTGGATCCTCCACGGCCCTGCCGAGATGTGAAGCGACCCAATCGCGCGAAGGAAGGTTCCCATTGCGAGTGACAAACAGAGCCGCCTTCAGCGCGTCGTCCTCCGCGCGCACCGCGTAGCGGTGCATTCCCTTGGAAGGGAAAAAGACTTCGCTGACCTTGCCCGAAGGAAGAAGGCGCGAGGCGTCCACCTCTGAAAGACCAGCAAGCTCCCAAAGCCAGCCACCTTCAATTCGACTGCGCGCGGCATAGTCACATAGCGAGCAGTCAGCGCTATCCGTCGTGACCAAGAAGCCGCGCCACACGGTCTCTATGCGTTCGACGCTCGCCGCGGTATCTTTGAACCCAGGCTGGCCGGAAATGGGATCAGTGTCTGAGCTTGCCAATTTGCCAGTTCGCCCGGCTCCGGCCGACGCAGTGATGTCAGTCCAATGCATCGGCACAAACAGATGACCGCGTTCTTGCCCTTCGCTCAGTGTCGCGCGGTAAAGAATTGTCCCGGAAGCGGTCGCTACCTTGCAGAAATCGCCGTCGCAAATTCCCAAAACGGCGGCGTCGCTTGGATGGATTTCAACCAATGGTTCGCGCCGGTGATGCGCGAGCTTCGAGCTGTAACCAGTGCGCGTCATCGTGTGCCATTGGTCACGATACCGCCCGGTGTTGAGCCTCATCGGGAAATCGGACGAGACCGTTGGATTTGACGGGGCGCAGATCGGGACCAGACGCGGCTTACCAGAGGGCGTTGTTGCGCCGCTCTTCAAAGGGTGCTCTCCGCCCCAGCGGAATGGTCCCATCGCGTCGTATTCGGCGTCGCTGGCCTCGGCCCAGGCCGTCAAGTCGAGTTTCATGCCATGGCGCAGCGAAAGGGCCGTCATCGCCGCGTATTCGCGAAACACGCTGGCCTGCGTGGGGAAGTCAAACGCGGTGCCAAAACCCATCGCCCGCGCAACGTCGGCTACAATTTGCCAATCCGCTCGGGCTTCACCCGGAGCGTCAAAAAACGAGCGCTGGCGACTGATGGTCCGATCGGAATTGGTGACCGTTCCGTCCTTTTCCCCCCAACCCAAGGCAGGCAGCCGAATATCGGCAAGTCGCATCGTATCGGTGTCTTCGAGCACGTCTGAGACCACCACGGTGTCGCATTTGGCAAGCGCTTCGCGCACTCGGCTCGCGTTGGGCATCGAAACCGCGGGGTTGGTCGCCATGACCCAGACAAACTTGATGTCGCCGCGGTGCATCGCTTCGAACAGGTCAACCGCCTTGAGTCCAGGTCCAGTTGCTAATCGGTCGGTGTTCCAGAAACTGGCGACGCTTGCCCGTTCGTCTTCGGAAAAACCCAGATGGCACGCCAACATATTGGCGAGGCCACCCACTTCGCGTCCGCCCATGGCGTTGGGTTGGCCGGTGATGCTGAAGGGGCCTGCGCCGGGACGGTTGATGTGCCCGGTCGCCAAATGGAGGTTGATTATCGCATTGCCCTTATCCGTTCCGACGCGCGACTGGTTGGCGCCCTGGCTGAACAGGGTGAGGAGACGCTCGGCACCGGCCACCATGTCCGCCAGTTTGGAAAACAGGTCCACATCGAGACCATGATCGGCGTCCGGGCGGACCCAAAAACCGTCTGGCACCTCGCAAGCCGCCTCAACCACGGCGCGATCCACATCCTGTGTCGCCAAGAGCGCGTTGAACAGCGCCACATCACCATCGGGTGCGATAGGGACATGCAAATCCGCACGTTCGGCGGTCTCCGTCCGCCGCGGGTCGATAACCACCAGCTTGGTCCCATTCGCCTCACGCGCTCGCTCGATGCGTTGCCAGATAACCGGATGACACCAGGCGGTGTTCGAACCGACGAGCAGTATTACGTCGGCGTAATCAAGATCTTCATAGGTGCATGGGACAATATCTTCCCCAAAGGCGCGGTTGTGCGCCGCGACAGCGCTCGCCATGCAAAGCCTTGAATTGGTGTCGATATTGCCCGATCCGATGAAGCCTTTCATCAGCTTGTTGGCGACATAATAGTCTTCGGTGAGCAATTGTCCCGACACGTAGAAAGCAACGCTGTCAGGCCCATATTCTTCGATGCAAGACTGCAGACGCTTGGCGACCTCAGCCGTGGCGTAATCCCACGAGACCGCTTCTTCGCCAACAATCGGCTGAAAGAGACGGCCTTCAAGACTTACGGTTTCGCCAAGATGCGTGCCTTTGGAACACAACGCGCCGCGATTGGCCGGATGCTCTTTGTCGCCCGCAATATCGACCGACCGTTCCCCGGTCACCTTAGCGGTGATCCCGCAGCCGACGCCGCAATAGGCGCAAGTGGTCTTGATCGAGGCCACGCTGCCGTGTCCCTACACCGCCTGCCGCGCCATGATGGCCGTCCGGTCAAGGAAAATGCTGGTTCCGTCAACCTTGAGCGGGATGGTAGGTGTACACCCCTCATCCTCGCCCAAGGCCTCTCCCGACTTTAAAGAAATGCGCCAATTGTGAAGCGGGCACGAAACGCTGTCGCCGTGCACAATACCTTGGCTTAGCGGGCCGCCCTTGTGCGGGCATTTGTTCACGAGCGCGTAGAATTCGCCGCCGATTGTGTGGAAGATCGCGATCTCATCCGCGCCCTCGACGGGCACAGTTCCGGCCATCCCCGGCTCTATCGCGGTGGTCTGACAAACGCTGACCCAGTCCGGCTGCCTATCGCTCATTCGGCTGGCTCCACTGTCTTGATCACGCCATCGGCGGGTGGGCCGGCACCGATGGTGCCGACATGGCTGTGCAGATCGGCGCGATCGCCTTCGGCGCGTTGCGCCCAAGGGTCATCTTGGCTGAAGCTTTGCGAGTAACGGAAGCGCTCAGCGAGCGTAGGAACCGTCGCAGGATCGTCGAAGAGCTGGGATTTCACCCAATCGAGCCCCTTTCGCTCCACCCAAGGCGCGGTGCGCTCCAGATACCAGGCATCTTCGCGATAGAGTTGGATGAAAGCAGCGCTCATCTCCAGCGCCTCTTCCTCGGTATCTACCCTGGTGAGCAGGTCGGTAACGCGCACCTTGATCCCGCCATTGCCACCAATGTGCAGTTCATAGCCGCTGTCGACGCAAACGACGCCGAAATCCTTGATCGTCGCTTCAGCGCAGTTCCTTGGACAGCCGCTAACCGCCATTTTGAACTTGTGCGGCATCCAGCTGCCCCAGCTCATCTGCTCAAGCTTGACGCCGAGCCCGGTGGAATCCTGCGTGCCGAACCGGCACCATTCGCTGCCCACGCAGGTTTTTACCGTGCGAAGCGCCTTGCCGTAAGCGTGGCCTGAGACCATCCCGGCCGCGTTGAGATCGGCCCAGACGGCGGGCAGGTCTTCCTTCTTGATACCGAAGATATCGAGCCGCTGCCCTCCGGTGACCTTCACCATTCGCGCTTCATATTTCTCGACCACATCGGCGATCGCGCGTAGCTCGCGTGGATTGGTAATACCGCCCCACATGCGCGGGACGACGGAGTAGGTGCCGTCCTTCTGGATGTTGGCATGTAGCCGCTCGTTGACGAAGCGGCTTTTCTGATCGTCAATATACTCGCCGGGCTTGGCGCACAGCAGGTAGTAGTTGAGCGCTGGGCGACACTTGGAGCAGCCATCCGGAGTCGACCAATGAAGCTCCTGCATGACTTCAGGAATCGACGAATAGCCGTTTTCGACGATCGCCTTGCGCACATGATCGTGGCCAAAGCTGGTGCAGCCGCACATCGTCTGCGCGCTTTCTTCAACTTCGTCGCCCAGCGTAATCGAAAGCAGGCTTTCTACCAGATCGGTACACGAACCGCAGCTGGCCGACGCTTTACAGGTCGTGCGCACGGCGTCGACGCTGCTAGCGCCTTCCTTGATACAATTAATGACCTGGCCTTTGGACACACCGTTGCAGCCGCAGATTTCTGCGTCGTCCGATAGCGCTGCAACGGCGGCGTTAGGGTCCAGCGAAGTCCCTCCCGACGCAAAGGCCTGACCAAAGATCAGCGCCTCGCGTATGTCGGAGATATCCTCCTGGTTTTTCAGGAGGTCAAAGTACCAATTGCCGTCCTGTGTATCCCCATAAAGGACAGCGCCGACAACCTTATCGTTCTTCACCACGACGCGTTTATAGATCCCGCGTGAGGCGTCGCGCATCACGATGTCTTCGCAACCCTCTCCGCCTGAGAAATCGCCGGCGGAGAACAGGTCAACGCCCGACACCTTGAGCTTGGTCGACGTCACCGAGCCTTCGTAAGGGTTGGGACCAGCTGCCAGCCCAGCGGCGAGCGCGCGGCACATGTCCCATAGCGGCGCGACGAGGCCATAGCATTCGCCGCGGTGCTGCACGCATTCGCCCACAGCCAAGATCTTGGGGTCGGAGGTGACCATGTCATCGTCCACCACGATTCCGCGCTCAACCTCGATCCCGCTAGCCTTGGCGAGCGTGCCGTTGGGCCGGATACCAACCGCCATGACGACTAGATCGGCTTCCACTTCAGTGCCGTCCTTCAGCTGGACCGCGCCCACGCGCCCGTCCTTCTCAACGATCTCGCCCGTGTCTGCGCCGGTGAGGATGGTCATCCCCCGGTCCTCCAGCTCCGACTTCAAGAGATAGCCCGCCGCTTCGTCAAGCTGGCGCTCCATCAGAGTGGGCATCAGATGGAGGACCGTCACGTCCATCCCGCGTAGGCTTAACCCGTGCGCCGCTTCCAAACCCAGCAAACCGCCGCCGATCACCACCGCCTTTGCACTGGTCTCCGCCGCCTTGAGCATCGTTTCGACATCATCGAGATCACGGAATGTGACGACACCGGGAAGATCCTTGCCTGGCACCGGGATCACAAACGGATCGGAACCGGTCGCGATCAAGAGTTTATCGTAGCTCTCAATTCGCCCACCGCGCGAGACAACCTGCTGCGCTTCACGGTCTATGTGGATCACGGGATCGCCGCTTACGAGAGCGATCCCGTTCTCCTTGTACCAATCCACCGGGTTTATCACGATCTCATCAAAGGTCTTCTCGCCCGCCAACACGGGCGAAAGCATGATCCGGTTGTAATTGACGCGCGGTTCGGCGCCGAAGATCGTGATAGCGTAGCGGTCTGGCGCGAGGGCGAGGATTTCCTCCACCGCGCGGCAGCCCGCCATGCCGTTACCGATCACGACCAGACGTTCCTGAGTGGCCTCTTGTGTGCCTTTCTCAAACCTGGTTTGCGCGTTCACTTGGTGTCTCCGTAAGACTTTTTGCAAGGAGGAGCCGAGATCAGAAACTGATCCCCGCCTGGATGGTGAAACGGGTGGTGTCCGGTCCGAAGCCGTCGGTGTTGTAATCGCCATACTTGGCGAGGATCGCGACGTCGGCAATCTTGAAGCTCACCACCGCGTCAAACTCGGTGCCGTAATCGAGACCGCCGAAATCGCTGTCAAACTCGTGGTAGGTCAGTTGCACGTTCACTCCGCTCGGAAGCGGAGCGAGCTTAAACTTCTTGCTGAGCCGCACATTCGTATCGCGAAGGCCCGTTGCCGGAGTGACCAGGAAGAGGTCCGCGTAGCCGTTGAACTTGTGCGCAGTGGAAAGCGGCGTTTGGAAAGCCTGGAGTCCGCTATCGCTGCCCAAGACTTCGTGCTGCCCACGCAAGGTGAAGCCCGCCAGTGTTACGCTGCCTTCGACAAGGTAATAGTCGGCGCTGTAATCGATGGGATTTGCGCCGGTGTCGGACTGGGTTGCGTACGAACCCTTGAAGCCAAGTTTTAGCGGTCCGGCCGGCACGGACCCGCTCACCGTTGCGCCGTAAGTCTCACTCGCGAAAGCGACACGGTCATCGTAGTCGATCTCGTAGCGGTAGGCGACGATCTTTACCGGCTTGAGATCAGCGGCAATGTTGGTGAACAAGAAATCGCCGTCAAAGCTCGAGTTGGGACTTTCAGATCCGAAAATCGTGCGCTGCGAGATCGCGTAGGTCTGATCAACGGTGACAGGGCCAATGGTTACGTTTGCGCGCGCTGCATCAAAAGTCTGTTCGTTCTGGCGCCAGCCCACATTGCCAATGAAGCGAGCGTCATCGAGAATGATACGCTGGCGCCCGATCGTTGTGCCCCAGCTATCCGCCTTGTAACCAACCTGAACCCGGTTCAGCTCGAAGCTTTCTGGATCAGCGATGACAGGGAACGGTTCGAGCCCATTGCTCGGAATAGTGTCGTTAAAGTCGTCTTCAATCGCAATCGTGCCTTCGCTTTCAATCAAGAAGGAAAAGTTTTTCGCCCATTGAAGATTGAAACCGGTGCGCGCGCGCAGCGTAATGGAGGTCGCTTCATCGGGAAAAGTCGACTGATCGGCGGTCTCCACCCGAAAGCGCAGATCGAGAATCGGATCGAGCGTGACGCCATCGCCGATCTCCACAGGATCCAGCGGATTCTCAGCTAAGGCTGGCGCCGCAAATCCGAGACCGACCAGCAAGGCAAAAGTGCTAATTTTTGAACGCATTAAGACCCCCTTGTTCGCCCCTGTTTTCGGGACGCTTGGAATGGGAAGCCGAGCGCCTTTGCTCGAGAAATAGCGACGTCGCCGCCGCTGGAGAGGTGTGGCTTTACAAAGACGGCGCCATTGCCGATTCTTCACCACTTGGAAGGTTCCGATCAGGCCGCCTTGGCGTCCGGACCGTGGTCGTATTCGGCAAGGAAGTGCAGGACTTCCTGCCGGTATTGATAGAACTGCGGGTGCTCGAGCAGCTCCTTGCGGTCACGGGGGCGCGGAAGATCCACCTTCAGCACCTTGCCGATCGTGGCGCGCGGGCCATTGGTCATCATCACCACACGGTCCGCCAAGAGGATGGCTTCATCGACATCATGCGTCACCATGATCGCGGTGACCTTGGTTCGGTTCCACGTTTCAACCAGCACGTCTTGCAGGTCCCAGCGCGTCAGGCTGTCGAGCATGCCAAAGGGTTCATCCAGAAGCAGAAGGCGCGGTGACAGCGCAAAGGCTCGTGCAATGCCGACGCGTTGGCGCATGCCGTTAGACATTTCCGCCGCCAGCTTGTCCTTGGCGTCGGTCAGGCCGACCCGGTCGAGATAATAGTCAACGATGTCGCCGCGCTCGGCCTTGGAGGCGTGCGGGTAGACCCGCTCCACGCCCAGCGCCACGTTCTGGCGCGCGGTGAGCCACGGCATGAGGCTCGGCGCCTGGAACACCACCGCCTTATCAGGCCCCGCCATCTCGATCTCACGATTGTCGAGCACGATCCCGCCGCCGCTGATTTCGTTAAGGCCCGCCGCCATGGTGAGCACGGTCGACTTGCCGCAGCCCGAATGCCCGATGAGCGAGATGAATTCGCCCTTGTCCATCAACAGGTTGAAGTTCTCGACGACCTTTAAGGGGCCCTTGGGCGTGGGGTAGACCTTGTCGAGCTTGAAGAATTCCAGATAGCGCTTTTCGACCGCGCTCTTGGCCGCGTCGAGATAGGCCTGCGGGGGCTCTTGCTTGTCTTTCTTCTTCGCCAGCAGATCGATCGGTGCGACCTTGGGCAGATCGATCGCGCTTTCGCCGACCGTTCCGCTTTCGGCGTTGAGCGAGCCGAGATAGCCGACGATATCCTTGCGCAGCGCCTGATAACTCACATCGTCGTTGATCGCCTCGCGGTCTCGCGGGCGCGCCACGTTGACGTCGTAGACCTTACCGATTGTGGCCGAGGGTGCAGGCGTAAGGACCGCGATCCGGTCCGCGAGCAGTAGCGCTTCATCCACGTCATTGGTGACGAGGAGGATCGTGCGCCCTTCCTCACTGCGGATGCGTTCAATCTCGTCTTGCAGCTTGGCGCGGGTCAAGGCGTCGAGCGCGGAAAGCGGCTCGTCGAGAAGCAGAATCTCAGGCTCCATGGCGAGCGCACGCGCCACAGCCACACGCTGACGCATGCCACCCGACAATTGCGCGGGCTTGCGATCCATCGCGTGATCCAGCCCCACCAGCGCGACCTTTTGCTCAACGAGGGCCTTGCGATCTTCCTTGCTTCGATCCTTGTGAACCGCGTCCACCGCCAGCGCGACGTTCTGTTCCACGCTGAGCCAGGGGAAGAGCGAATAGGACTGAAAGACAAGGCCGCGTTCACGATCAGGCCCGTCGATCGACTTGCCGCGTAGGTTCATTGTGCCGCTGTCCGGTTCGACGAGACCGGCGATCGAATTGATCAGCGTGGTTTTGCCGGCGCCTGAGAAGCCAAGGATCGCCACAAACTCGCCTTCGCGCATTTCGAGATCGATTCCACCCAAGACTTGGGTCACCTCGCCGGTGTCCGCCGTGTAATCTTTGTGCAGGTTCTTGATAGAAAGAAATGTCGGTTCTGTCATTTCCTATCCCCTCACACCGTTCGGTTTTTGGAGACGAGAGTTTGGAGCGCCATCATCCCGCGATCGAGCAGGAAGCCGATCAATCCAATGACAATGACGGCAAACATGATGCGACTGAGGCTTTGCGAGCTGCCGTTCTGGAATTCATCCCAGACAAACTTGCCAAGCCCCGGGTTCTGCGCGAGCATTTCGGCGGCGATCAACACCATCCAGCCCACACCTAGCGAAAGGCGCATACCGGTGAATATGTAGGGTAACGATGCGGGGAGAACGAGCTTGGTCAGCTTGTCAAACCAGCCGAGCCGCAGCACCTTGCCGACATTCAGCAAGTCTTTGTCAATCGAACTCGTACCAACGGCGGTGTTGATCAGCGTCGGCCATAGCGAGCACAGCATTACGACGAGCGCCGAAATCACAAACGCTTTGGGCAAAAGCGGGTCAGCGCTGGTGATCATCGCGGAAATGACCATGGTGACGATGGGCAGCCAAGCGAGCGGGCTAACCGGCTTCATGATTTGCACCAGAGGGTTAATCGCCGCGTTGAAACGCGTGGAGAGCCCCGCCATCAAACCGATCGGGACAGCGAAGATGGTCGCTAGGAAAAAGCCCAAAGCCACCGTTTCTAGCGAGGTGATGATCTGATCGAGGAAGGTCGGCGGACCGGCATAGGTAAAATCGCGAACTCGCTCGGGCGTGCCAGCCGCGATCGCCGCCGCGTTGTTCGCTTCCTGCTGCGTATAAAACGCTGCTTCCGCGTCTTTGGCGGCGGAATACTCTTCGTAAAGACCAAAGCCGGCCTGAGTCACTTCAGCTGGGCCTGGCAACGTCCCGAGCGACGTGTCCACTTGCGGAGCGAAAACTGCCCACAACGCGAGAAATCCGGCGATGCCGATAATCGGCCAGATCAGGCCCGAAACCACGGAGCGGACCTTGAGCAGCGTCGGGCTCGCCTCTGGCTCCGCTTGCGAAATCGCCTTTGTCACAGGTGGAGTGGCGGGCTCGGACGCGACCGGGTTAGCGGGAGTGGTCGTCGTTTCGGTCGGGTCGGTGTCGGCAAAGGCAGTGGCCATGATGGCGCTCCTCTTGGAAGAGTCTTCGTCTGGTGTTTGGGTGCGCTCGATTACTCAGAACTCACGCCAGCGGCGGTGACGCTTTGACCCGCCTTCAAGCCAATAGGGAACTTGGCGAGGTAATCGTTGGGTTTGGACCCGTCATACGTGATCCCATCGATAAAGCCGGCTTGCTCGCCCCGATAGCCGTCGGTTTCGGGCACGCTTTCCGCCGGGATGACTCCATCTTCGACAAGCTTGTTGGCGGCGGCGAGATAGAGGTCGGGACGATAGACGGCCTTCGCGGTTTCAAAGTACCACTGATCATCCTTGTCTTCGGAAATCTGGCCCCAGCGGCGCATCTGCGTGAGGTACCAGATGGCGTCCGAGTAATAGGGGTACCCGGCGAATTTATCGAAGAAGATGTTGAAGCCTTCGGCCTCGCGCGTGTCGCCCGGCTCGAAGGTAAACACTCCGGTCATCGAAGCCGCGATGACCTCCTCATCCGCGCCCACGTAGTTGGGGCGTGAGAGGATTTCGACCGCTTCCTTACGGTTCGCACCGCCATCCGCGTCGAGCCATTGCTGCGCCTTGATGATCGCGCGCAGCATAGCGGCGGTGGTGGCTGGATACTTCTCGGCAAAGTCTTCACGCAGGCCAAAGACTTTCTCAGGGTTGTCGTTCCAGATCTGATCGTCGGTGATCACTGGAACGCCAATCTTCTTGAACACCGCCGCCTGGTTCCACGGCTCGCCGACGCAGTACCCTTCGATCGTGCCCGCTTCGAGCGTGGCGGGCATCTGCGGCGGAGGGGTCACGGAGAGCTTCACATCAGCGTCAATCACGCCCTGAACATCGCCGTCCGAGTAATAGCCGGGCTTGAGACCTCCTGCTGCGAGCCAATAGCGTAACTCATAATTGTGAGTGCTGACCGGGAAGACCATGCCCATGTTGAACGGCTTGCCCTGCTGTTCAAAGCTTTGGACGACAGGTTTGAGCACTTCGGCGCTAATCGGGTGAACCGGCTTTCCATCCGGCCCTTTGGGGAGGTCCGCTTTGATCATGTCCCACACCTTGTTCGACAGCGTGATCGCGTTGCCGTTGAGATCAAGACTGAGTGGAGCGATGAGGTCGGCCTTGGTGCCATATCCGATAGTTGCGGCGAGCGGCTGACCCGCCAGCATGTGCGCGCCATCAAGTTGGCCGCCGATCACACCATCCAACAGGACTTTCCAATTCGCCTGCGGTTCGAGTGTTACGTTGAGGCCTTCTTCTGCAAAATACCCCTTCTCTTTCGCGATCGCGAGCGGCGCCATGTCCGTCAGTTTGATGAAGCCGAACTTCAGGTTGGGTTTTTCGATTTCCCCGTCGAGAGAAGCGGCTACGACCGCGCCATCTGCGCTCTCAGGCGTATCGCCGCAAGCAACCAGCGCGACGCTTGCAAGAGCAGCGGCGATCACGCCTCTACGATCAAATCTGAAACCACCCGATTTTGCCATTTGCTGTGCGTCCTTCGTTCTATTTGCATAGGGCTTGAGCCCTGGAGAGAGGTGCAAACGCGAAAAGCCGCCTCGATCAGCTCCTCGAAGGAGCAACCGGGCGGCGACGTTGCCGTGAGTTTTGTGTTCATTCACGCGGAGAGAGGTAAGTTTCCTGCGCTGGAAGCTTGTTGCGTGTTCGAATCGAATAACCGAACGCCATGCGTCATGCAATTGTAATTTTGCAGCGCAGCACAGATACGGCGCTATTTTTGCGCTGCAATATACGATTCCAGCGCGTCGGGATCAAAACTTTGACCATCGAAGAACGTGTTGTTTTCCAGTAAGATAGTGCCACTCTGAGTGGCGGCGTGTAACGGATCGGATACACTTCCTTCGACCTTTGAGGAGGCTGTGGGCAAGGGATCGTCGCTCGCGGCTAACGCGCTTCTGTAGACCCCGGGCTTGAACACTTTGGCCGCGGCTTCGGCTTCCTGGGAATCGTATTCGAGCCCATCCCAACGCACCAATTGGGAATAGAGCCACTGTGCCTGGCTCACCCAAGGGAAATTGGCCGCCTCGTGATACTGGAACATAAAATCAGGATACTCGCGCTCGGTCCCGCCATGGGTTAGCACTAACCGATCCGAAATCGCGCGTCGCACGAGCTTGTGCGACGCGTCGCAATACTCGGGGCGCGCAAGAATTGCGGCGTTGGTGTCCCAGTTTTCGGGATCGACAAAGTGCTCGCCCGCTCGGCGCATGGCGCGGATAAGCCCTTCAATCGCGGGTCGAATTTCCTTGAGGCGTTCGGCCCTCAGAGCCAGAACCTTTTCGACTCCGCGCCGCCAGATTTGCGCGGTAGCCAAGACGATTTGCCCCACGCCTTTTTCTACCGCGATCGAGTTCCACGGCTCTCCCACACATGATCCGTCGATCTCTCCGGCCTTAAGAGCGTCGGCGCTGAAGGGCGGGGCGATCGTCACGATCTCCACGTCCTCGTCGGGCTCAATACCCACTGCCGCGAGCCAATAACGCAACATGTAATTGTGGCTCGAATAGCGGTGCACCACGCCAAAACGCAGAGGTGAGCCCGCAGCTTTTCGCTCGACTGCTATTCTCTTCAGCCGCGCCCCGAGTTCGTCCGGATCTCCCAACTCATCGCCAACTTCGAGGGCTTTCGCCAATGGGTTTGAAACGGTGACGGCGTTACCATTGAGGCCCAGGACGAATGGCGTCGCGAGCTTCTGCGCGGGCCGACCACGACCCAACGTAGTGGCGATCGTCAGGGGTGCGAGGAGATGAGCGGCGTCCGAATGTCCGTAAAGCAGCCGATCTAGAACCGTCGCCCAGGATACGTCCCGCACAAAGGCTAATTCCAGCCCTTCTTCCTCGGCAAATCCATGCTCATGAGCGAGAATGGGTAAGCACGCGTCCACCAGTGGCAGAAACCCGATATTCAGTCGCGTCGTCATCAGGCCTCTCCCATCATTTCATAGGCCGTCACCACGGCGTCAGCGATGTCAGCAATGCGCCGGTTGGAGCTCATCGCCTTTTGCCTAAGCTCTGCGTATGCGGTGGGTTCCGTGACACCTTTGGTTTTCATCAAAATGCGCTTTGCCTTGTCGATCGTCTCACGCTCCGCAAGCTTGCTATGCGCTGCGGCGAGTTCGGCTTCGAGACGAGCGAAGGCCTCGAAACGCTGCATTGTCATCTGCAAAAGCGGCTGAATTCGCTTGGATGAAAGGCCATCAACGACATAAGTCGAAACACCGGCATCGATTGATTCAGCAATGGAATCGTCATCGCTTTCATCGACAAACATAGCAATCGGGCGGGATAGCGCTCGGCTAACGGCAAAGTACTCTTCCAGAACATCGCGAGACGGGTTGCCGAGATCCATGAAAACGATGTCGGGTTCGATTTCAGCGATGCGTGCGATCAAACCAGCGCGGGAGGTCAGCGTAAAAATTTCGCATCCCTCAAGCGAGCTCAGGCCCTCTTGGATAATAGAGGCCCGCGCCGTGCTTTCATCGATGATGGCAACTCGCATGCAACTCTATTGCACTGCACAATCGCGCGCCTGCAACCCCAAATCCTAAATGCACCCAAGCTAAGGCGCCTAGCTGACCATTGTGCCCCGGTGCGCAGGATCCACGCGGGGTGCGCCATTGCAACAAGTGTTAGCTGTTTCTCGTTCACGAGAGTTGATTAGGCGGCGTCAGCCTCCAACCTCGAAAGCGGACATGACCCGCGGAAGCGTCTTTTGGTTCGAGCTGCATAAAGGAGCCAGCCTATGGCAAGCCACCTTCAAATACATTGAGCGCTTTACCAAAGGGGAGATGACGCTCGACATTGAAGCCTGAAACCGCCGGAACTGTGTCGGTCCAAAGCAAGTCCGCGTGCTCGAATGGCAGGAGCGCTTTGACCTTCGCTTGGCTCTCGCGATCCAATTCGGCGAACCGCCGGCGCAATTCTCCCAGGCACCAAACCCGGTATTGCGAGGTTGCAACGCTGCGATAGGTCGTGCCCTGAATAGTCATATCAAAGCGAGGCTGCTGGGCGGCGTAGGCCTTGGCGTTGGCCGTCAATTGCCCAAGATGGCATTCGCACGCTTCGCGCAAGAGTGGCTGCGCGTCCTCGGGGACGGTGGAGAGTAGAGCGGCCGACTTGTTTGCTCGAGCGGACCACATCCGGGCCACCCATTCGTACACGGCGGGCGCCTTTTGACGCATGATTTCCTGCGGAGTGGGATCCTGTCCGAAGTGGCGGAACATTGGGCCTATCATCCCGAAATCCGCGATCGATGGGGCGTCGCCCAGCAGGTAGGGCCGCGTCTCGAGCATGGCCGTGAGCGCGGCCAGAGCGTTCGCATAGGTCTCCTCGGCGTGGAAGCGCGTCGTGGGTGTAATGCCATCGCGGTGCACGTAATGCTTTACCTGCCGCCGAACGATCATGCGCCGCCGCATCCAGCGCGGCGCTTTGACATGGCCTGTCAATTCATCGGTCAAGACGCTTGAGGCGAGATTGCGATCATCGCGATACCACCAGCGGTAATACATGGCTGGGCGCCATAGCCATTCATCCGCGTAATCCTCGATCAGAAACGCAATAAACGCGACAACAGGGTCATCGGGAATGATCGAGTTTTGCGGGTGCTGGGTTTCAAGGTATTCAAGGATTGGCGTCGTGTCCGACATCCATTTGCCTGCATCGTCCACGATCGGCATCTGCACCGCGCCAACCTTCTCCTTCAGCATCTCGCTTTGGTCGTAAGGCATAGGCAACGGTTGGTAGTCTATGCCTTTGAAGCGCAAGTAGCACTCAAGTTTGCCCGTGTAATACGAGATACGAGAGCCGTAGACTTTCATGGCCAATTCCCCGTTTCCAATCAAAAGAGTGAAGCGTGCTGTCCGCCATCGATCACAATGTTCTGGCCAACGATGAAGCGCGCCAGATCGCTGCACAGAAACGCCGCCATGGGAGCCAGATCATCGGCGTTACCCATAAAGCCGGCGGGGATCTTATTGTGGGTGAGGAAGTGTTCGCGAACCACCTCGGGCTTGGGCTCCAGACCAAACGCGCTGGCGTAGGCGCCCATTATCTCCGAGGCGCCCTCGGTCGCGAACATGCCTGGTAGCAGGTTATTCATGATCACACCGTGCGGCGCGATTTCACGGCTGACGCTTGCGGTGTAGTTGATGAGCGCCGAGCGCGCCGGGCCCGACATCAAGCGCCAGATCATCGGGTTTTTGGCCGAGAAGGTGGCGATGTTGACGATCCGCCCCCAGCCTTTGTCTTTCATCACCGGGATATAGCGGCGCATGATCTCAATCGGCCCGATCAAAGCGGTCTCTATTGAATCGCGCCACATCTCGGGCGTGACTTTCAGAAAATCGCCGTTGGGATCGGGCGGCTTGATCGTGATCGCCAGGATGTCGGGTTCCGCACACACAGCGAACAGCGCGTCGCGCCCTTCGACCTTAGACGAATCCGCAACCACCGGGGTGACGCTCGTGCCATACTTTTCCGCAATCTCCGCAGCGGCCTTGTTCAGTCGTTCCTCGCCGCGCGCGGTTATGATCAGGTTCGCGCCCGCTTCGGCTAGGCGCTCGGCTGTGGCGCGGCCCATCCCGGCGCTGCCGCCCGCCATGATCGCAGTTTTACCCCTGATGTTCAGATCCATAGTCATTCTCCTGGATAACGCCATCCGGCGCTAACGGTGTGTGTAGGGCGGTGGGTCAGGCGGGTAGAGCGGCCCTCATTTTCTGTGAGACACGCTCGGCGGTCATCACACACCCCAAATACGTGTTACCCGCCGGGATAGTCGGCATCGAAGACGCGTCCACGACGCGAAGACCTTCGACCCCCAAAACCCGGCATTCCGCATCGAGAACGCGGCCCATCGGGCACGAACTGGTCATATGACCATAGGAGACAAAGGCGCGGGCAAGCGCAGTCGACACCGCCTCTTCGGAGCGAAGATCGAGTGGCGCGACCTGCTCGCACCCTGATCGCTTGAACGCCTCGGTCTCTTCCCACTCGGCCAGCTTGGCAAAAGCGTGGCGCAAGACATCGCGTCCGTTATCGGGCAGCGGCGGGGCCGTCACAACGGGGCCCGCCGTTTCGTTTTCGCCCAACCGAACAGTCCCTTGTCCCGACGAGCGCATAAGAAAAGCCGCCATCATAAACAGGGTTGGTCCGTCTTCTCCTGCATCGGCCGGTGTGCGGGCGATCGGAAAGAGGTGGTAGTCAGGGTTTGCGCCGTCGGAGGCCCCAATAAACAGCGATTGCGCAGGGCCGGCTGTGCCGCCGCGCGGTCCTTGATGGCGATAGAACAGGCCTGGCCCCAGGTGGTCCGATAAGCTCTCTCCCACCGGCAGATCTACGCGAAGCTTGATCCCGTGCTCAGCAAGATGCGCCGCGGGTCCGACACCGGAGCGCATAAGGAGCAAAGGTGACCACAAGGCACCGGCCGAGATAATGACCTCATCCGCCAAAAGCTCCTCACCCGTCTTCAGCTTCACCCCGCAGGCGCGGCTTCCTTCGAAGAGGATGCGAACGGCTTCCGCACCGGTCCGAATGGTGAGGTTCGAGCGTTCGCGCACGCTGGGTGTAAGAAAGGCGAGACTGGTCGTTAGGCGTTGGCCATGCGCATCCACTGTGACGGGGAAGACGCCGATGCCTGGCAATTGCGCCGGATCGTTGATGTCATGCACGACCGGGTTGGCTGCCTCGGCCATACCGTCCTGAAAGGCGATCTGCGCGTGGCTCATCTCGTCGCGGCGCCAGCGGCGCACACTCAAGGGGCCATCGCCACCATGCAGGTTCGTAGCGCCAAAGTCGCGATCGGTTTCCAGCGATTTGAATGTCTCGACCACATCGATCCAACCCCACCCATCCAGACCCGAAGCCGCCCAACCATCGTAATCAACCGGCAACCCCCGCAGGGTCGCAAGGCCATTGGCGGCCGACATTCCGCCCATCATGCGCGCCTGAAAGACCGAGATGTCGCCATGCTCCGATCGCATCGTTGTCTGCGCTATAGGCCCTGCACCCTTCCACGCGTCGGGAGCGAGGGAGGGATCGAGAACATAGTCGCCATAGGCGCTCTCATCCGGGCCCGCTTCGAGAAGGGTCACGTGGCGGCGTGGATCCTCGCTCAGCCGCGCCGCCAGAGCGCTGCCCGAGGTGCCTGCACCGATAACTAGGATGTGCTCTTGCTCTGCGCTCATGGTCCCTCTCTCTCCGTAAAAGGCCGTGAAGGCGTGACTCGATTAGGTTATTTGACCTAATTAGGTTTAATAACCTAGAAAGTCAAACGCCGAGCACCAAGCCACTGGTAAACGACCGCATGGCCGCGAAGACTTCGACTAAGGATCGCATCGTCGAGGCAGGTCGCAAGCTTTTTAATGCCAAAGGCTATGGCGAAACTTCGCTGAGCCAGATCGCTGCTGAAGTCGGTATCTCGCAAGGAAATCTGACCTATCACTTCCCAGCCAAGCGTGAGCTTGCGTTGCGCATCCAACAAGACGCGAAGAGCAGCGCTGCCGCACACAAGCGAACCGACCTTACAGGATCGGTGGCTGAAGACTACATAGAGCATTTGCTGTCCGGCATGGACCTGACCTGGCAATATAGATTTCTGTTTCGCGACCGCGCTCAGTTCATTGCCGATCAGATGGACGTCGACCCAAACGCGGCCCTTATTGCCGACTTCGAAGAACTGCACACACTGATTCGCCGGATCGACAAAGAGGGTTTGCTGATCGAGGATCCTTCGCGCAATCTCCGGGAGTTGACGCGATCCTTATGGATCGTGAGTCGTTATTGGATGAATTACTTGAGCGAAATCGAGGGACACGAGGAGATCATCTGGCGCGATCAGGAACGCGGCGTAAAGCAGCACTTCGCCGTTTTGGCACCCAATCTAACCGAAAAAGCGACCGACGCATTCAAGGCTGCACTCGGACAGGCTAACTCCACGAGAAACAAGGCGCTGGGCGGCTAGGCCAACCAGATACGGTATGCCGATAACGTCCCAAAGTGAGTAAAAGAGGAGACTGTCGGCCTTCCGAGCGCCGAATGCCTAAAACGGGAAGTCGTTTTTCGGCTTAAGACTTATCATCCGATGAAGGAGGGGGCTTCACAATCGATCAAAGGAATGGATTGAAGCCTATTATCGACAGATTGAGGCTGGTGATAAACCGTGGCTTCACGGTACCGAAGCGGGTGTACGAACCTTCGGTCTCAGTCCAAGGATAAACCGAGTTCCGTCAAAAACGGTATATTGCCGGAAAAAGTGGCTCCCCGAGTAGGATTCGAACCTACGGCCAAGTGATTAACAGTCACCTACTCTACCGCTGAGCTATCGGGGAGCAGCACGAACGGATTTCTCTCCGTGTGCGAAGGCGGGCGTATATGTTTGGCGAATAAAATTGGCAAGAGCCTTTGTTGACTTATTGCGTCATCCTATTCGGCGCCCTGGCGCACCATCTCGAACGCGAGGTTCACTCGGTGACGAACTGCTCGGCGACGATGCGCTCCTCAAGCGATTGGCCGGGGTCAAACAAGAGCTCAAGCTCGGTTTCGTGCTGGACCGCCAGAGTGACTTCGGCGACATCGCGCAGTTCCTTCTGGTCGGCAACTGCGGAAACCGGACGTTTGACGGGGTCCAGCACGCGCAAGCCGATTTTCATGCGATCAGGCAGGATCGCGCCCTTCCAACGGCGGGGGCGAAACGGGCTGATCGGTGTGAGAGCGAGCATTTCGCTGCCGAACGGCAATATCGGGCCATTGGCGGAGAGGTTGTAGGCGGTGGAGCCGGCCGGCGTTGCGACCAGAACGCCATCGCCTACCAATTGCTTGATCCGGACGCGGCTGCCCACAGTCACCTCAATCCACGCCGTTTGGCGAGTTTCACGCAACAGCGAAACCTCGTTGATCGCCCACAATGTGTGGTTTTCGCCGGTTTGTGTGGTGGCGTGAACTTTGAGGGGCGCGATGGCCTTGCTGCGGGTCCGCTCCAGCCGCTTACGGATCGACGCGCGCTTATCGTAGCGGTTCATCAGAAATCCAACCGTACCCAGATTCATCCCATAGGCGGGTACGATCCGCCCGGCGTCGAGCATCGTGTGCAGGGTTTGCAGCATAAACCCATCGCCGCCCAAAACGACGACCGCGTCCGCTTCTTCCATGGGAACCCAGTCGCCTTGGGCGGCCAGATGGGCCAACGCCTCCTGCGCGCGCTCCGTATCGGACGCGACGATAGCAATCCGATCATACGAACGATCTTCGTCCTCGCCTTGCGCGAAACCGAGATCGTTGGACGTCGATCCGGATTTGGCCTGAGAGGTTTGCATAGTCGCCATGAAGGGCTTTTCCCCAAAAAGATCGCGGTCGGTCGCGCGCAGTGTCCAAGACTTAGCCTGATGTTCCAATTTCGGTCGGATTGCAATTGGTGCACCCTTGGGCGCTGTGCAAGCCTAGAGAGCGCGCAATGACTTCGCTTCCGATTGCAGATCGCTCCCTTGGGCGTAGCGAGACGCCAGACGATGCAAGCGCTTCTATCGCTGGAGTGAGGGCCGATGCGATTGAGAGCGAGCTGCGTCGCGCGCTTGACCAAGGCGAGATCGAGGTGCGGTTTCAGCCGCAATTCTCGTGCTTCAGCGGCGCTGTGATTGGAGCGGAAGCCCTGACGCGCTGGCGGCATCCGACCCTAGGCATGCTTGGCGCCCGCTCGCTTTTTGCCATGGCCGACCGTGCGGCGTTGACGACCCAACTGTCACAGCATGTTCTGGGCAAAGCGCTTGGGGAGGCCGCGTGTTGGCCAAGAGAGCTCGCTTTGTCTCTGAACATCTCGCCCCAAGAGCTCAGCGATCCGCGCTTTGCTATCGACTTTGCGGCGTTAGTTGCGGCCCATGGCGTCGATCCCTCGCGGCTGACGCTCGAAATCACCGAGGACCTATTGCTGCGCGATATCGATCAGGCCTCGCGCGCTCTGTATTCGCTTCGGGACGTGGGGTTAAGCGCGGCCCTCGATGATTTTGGAGCGGGATTTTGCAACTTTCAATATCTGCGCGAGCTCCCGCTTGATGCTCTCAAACTCGATAAATCGATGATCGCGGGCGTCCCAAGCGACTCAAAATCGCTCGCCGTGCTCAAGGCCATTCTGGCTCTGGGCCGCGCGCTTGAGCTGGAGATCTGCGCCGAGGGCGTTGAAGACGCCGATCAGCTTGGGACCATCACATCAGAGGGATGTGATTATTGGCAGGGCTTCCTTGGAGGACAAGCGATGCCGGGCGAAGCTTTGCTGGAATTGACCTGAGCCAAACGGTAGCAAACGCTCCATGCGTTTGCCCTTTGCGCTTTACGCCGCTTGCTTGCGTTTCGCCTTTTCAGCCTTGCGCACGATTCCGCTTAGTCCCTTGGTGAGCTGGAACAGGCCGTTGAGCCGGCTTTGCGGATCGCCCCACGCGCGGTTGATGACGAGCTTCATATCGGGGCGCAGCTTGGCGGTGCCCGAGAGCTTGTCGACATAGGCGAGCAAGCCCACGGGATCGGGGAAATCGTCCTTGTGGAAACTCACCAGCGTCCCGCGCGCGCCGACATCGATCTTGGCGATGTTGGCGTCGATCGCCTGATGCTTGATCTCGATCAGGTGCACGAGGTTTTGGGTGGGCGAGGGCAGATCGCCAAATCGGTCGATCATCTCCGCGGCAAGGCTTTCGATCTCGGCCTTGTCTTGCGCTTGGTTGAGGCGGCGATAGAGCGCCATACGCACTGCGAGGTCGGGCACGTAGTCTTCGGGGATCATGATCGGCGCGTCGACGGTGATTTGCGGGGAGACTTTGTCCTTCGCCGCTTCCAGCCCCATTTCGCCCGCCTTGGCGGCCATGATCGCGTCTTCGAGCATCGACTGGTAAAGTTCAAAGCCCACTTCGCGGATGTGGCCCGACTGCTGATCTCCCAAGAGGTTGCCCGCGCCGCGAATGTCGAGATCGTGGCTGGCGAGCTGGAAACCCGCGCCAAGGCTGTCGAGATCGCCAAGCACTTTGAGGCGCTTTTCCGCTACTTCGGAAAGCTGCATGTCCTCCGGTGTCGTGAGGTAGGCGTAGGCGCGGATTTTGGATCGACCCACACGCCCGCGCAGTTGGTAGAGCTGGGCGAGGCCAAAGCGATCGGCGCGGTGGATGATGATTGTGTTGGCGCTTGGGATGTCGAGACCGGATTCCACAATGGTGGTGGACAGCAGCACATCGTATTTCTTGTCGTAAAACGCGCTCATGCGCTCTTCGACCTCGCCCGCACCCATCTGTCCGTGCGCGGAGACAGTTTTGACTTCGGGCACATTCTCGCGCAGCCACTCTTCGAGCGGCTCCATGTCCGCAATGCGGGGCGCGACGATAAAGCTCTGCCCGCCGCGGTGATGCTCGCGCAGCAGGGCCTCGCGCATCACCATATCGTCCCACTCCATTACATAGGTGCGAACCGCCAAACGATCGACCGGAGGTGTCTGGATCGTCGAAAGCTCGCGCAAGCCCGTCATCGCCATCTGCAGCGTGCGCGGAATGGGCGTGGCGGTGAGCGTCAGCATATGCACGTCGGCGCGCAGCTGTTTCAGTTTTTCCTTGTGGGTGACGCCAAAGCGCTGTTCCTCGTCCACAATCACAAGGCCCAGATTCTTGAACTCGGTCGATTTGGAGAGAATGGCGTGCGTCCCGACGACCAGATCGACTGTGCCATTGGCCAGACCTTCGCGCGTTTCGGTCATTTCCTTGGACGAAACGAGGCGTGAAAGCCGCCCGACCTTCAGCGGGAAGCCAGCGAAGCGTTCGGAGAAGTTCTGAAAATGTTGGCGCGCGAGCAGGGTGGTGGGCGCGACAATCGCCACCTGCTGACCGTTCATCGCCGCGACAAACGCGGCGCGCAGAGCCACTTCGGTTTTGCCAAAACCAACGTCGCCGCAGACCAGACGATCCATCGGCTTGCCACTTTCCAGATCGCGAAGCACGTCGGCGATGGCGGCGTCCTGATCCTCGGTCTCTTCCCATGGGAAGCGGTCGACGAACTGGTTGAAGCTGGCTTCTTCCGCCTCGAACACCGGCGCTTTCTTGAGCGCGCGCTGGGCGGCGACCTTCATCAACTCGCCCGCAATCGCGGTGATCCGCTCTTTGAGGCGCGCGCGGCGTTTCTGCCAGGCTTCCCCGCCCAGGCGATCCAGCGGCACCGCCTCTTCTGAGGAACCGTAGCGCGAGAGCACGTCGATGTTCTCAACCGGGATAAAGAGCTTATCGCCGCCGTGATATTCGAGCGCAACGCAATCGTGTTGGCTCTTACCCACGGTGATGGGATCTAAGCCGAGATATTTGCCAATGCCGTGTTCGACATGGACGACGAGATCGCCGCGCGCCAGCGCTTGCAGTTCGGCGAGGAAAGCGTCGGCGTCCTTGCGTTTCTTCTTTCGGCGGACCAGACGGTCGCCCAGCACGTCCTGTTCGGTCAGTATTTCGAGGGTGTCGCTGGCAAAACCGGTTTCCAGCGGCAGAACCACCGTCGCGGCCGCTCCCTTGGCGGAAAGGCCAAGCGCTTCCTGCCAAGAGGACGCCAGCGTGGTGGCGCAGCCCGCTTCTTCGAGGATCGAGCTGATCCGCGTCGCCGAGCCTTGCGAATAGGCGGCGAGCACGGGTTTGCGGCCCGACTTGGCTACGCTCTGGAGATGCTTGGCGGCGGCTTCGTAGACGTTGTCTCCCCGCGTGCGCTCGGGCGTGAAGTCGCGCGCGGCTTTGAAGCCGAAATCGAGATTGGTAGCGCTTTCGGGCGCGGCGAAGACCGAGGCGCGGTGCGCGGGCGCGGAGGCGAGCGCGGCCGTGAATTCGTCCTCGGTAAGATACAGCGCGTCGCGTTCGAGCGGACGGTAGCTGCCGCTTGTGTCGCTGGCGACGCGCAGACGCTGATCGTGATAGTCGGTGATGTCGGACAGCCGCTCTTCGCCTGCGCCGATGGCCGATTGGTCGATCACGACCACGTCGTCCTTTGCGAGGTGGTCGAACAAAGTCGCGAGCTTCTCTTCAAACAGCGGAAGCCAGTGCTCCATGCCCGCCAACCGCCGCCCATCGCTCACAGCTTCGTAGAGGGGGTCTTGCGTGGCGTTGGCGCCGAACATCTCGCGATAACGGCTGCGAAAGCGTTTGATCGTCTCGTCGTCGAGAAGCGCCTCCGAGGCTGGCAGCAACAGGTGGTCCTGCAACTGGCCGGTCGACCGCTGTGTCGAGGGATCAAAGAGCCTTAGGCTCTCCAGTTCATCGCCGAAGAAATCGAGCCGCAGACCTTCCTCCAGAGAGGAGGGGAAAATGTCGACAATCGAGCCGCGCACCGCGAACTCGCCGTGGTCCACCACGGTGTCGGTGCGGGTGTAGCCCTGCCGCGTGAGCAGTGCGACGAGGCTTTCGTGCCCGATCGTCACCCCCGGTTTGAACCCGCGCGCGTTTTCGCGGATGCGGAACGGGGTGAGCACGCGTTGCAGCGCGGCGTTGACTGTGGTCACAAGCAATTGCGAGTTTCCCGTCGGGTGCTGCAGCTTGAAGAGAGCCGAAAGGCGCGCCGCGCTTACCGATAGGGCTGGAGAGGCGCGGTCGTAAGGCAGGCAATCCCATGCGGGGAATTCCAGCACTTCGACCTCCGGCGCGAAAAAGCGCGCCGCTTCCGCCACCGAGTGCATCGAAGCGTCATCGGCGGCGATGAACACCGCGCGCTGTTTGGCCGCGCGCGCCAAATCCGCGAGCACTAGCGGCGCCGCGCCGCGCGGCAGCGAGGAAAGCGTCAGCGGCTCAGCGGCGGAAAGGATGCGGGAGAGGTCAGGCATCGATAGGGTCTCAAACGACAAAGGCCCCGCGCGTTCCCGCACGGGGCTCAAAAGGAGCGGTTTCTTTGACGCTAAAGCGCCAAAGGGAGGGCGCGCCTAGCGCGGAATATCCACGTAGTCGAGCTTCATCATTGTGTCGATCAGTTGGCCTTGAAAACGTTCGGGCACGTCCTGCGTCTTCAGCGCCCAAGCCATGATGTCGACGTCGTCTTCGGCCAGGAGATCTTCGAACCACACGAGCTCGTCTTCGCCCCATTCTTGCGCGTAGCGATCAAAGAAGCCGCCGATCATGTAATCGGCCTCGCGCGTTCCGCGGTGCCAGGCGCGAAACTTGGCGCGGGCGAGGCGCTCTTCGAAGGAAGGCATGTCGTTGGTGTCGGTGATAACCATGGTGTGTGGATTAGTCGCGCCGAGGCTGTTCATCAACTCGTCATTACACCCATTGGGTGTTAGCAGGTCGACACGATGCGGCCCGATATTCTCAATCCCCTGTTTGCCGAGACCAAGACGCTCGATGGCGTGGGGCCGAAGCTCGCCAAACCGATGGAAAAGCTGGGCCTGAGCACGGTGAAGGATGTCGCCTACCACCTGCCCGAACGGTTTGTCAGCCGCCGCGCGATTGCCAATCTGGATGAGGGCGGGGAGGGCGAGCAGGTGATCGTGGCGCTCACACCCACAGAACACCGCGCGGCGCGCAATCCGGGGCGCGGGCCCTACCGTGTGCTGGCGCAGGATGAGGTGGGCAATATCGCCGCGCTGACCTATTTTGGCCGGGCGTCCTACACGGCCAAAAAGCAGCTTCCAGTGGGGGAGAAACGCTGGGTCGCAGGGCGCCTCGACCGGTACGGCGACATGTTGCAGATCGTCCATCCCGACCATGTCGAGACCGAAAGCTCGGCGCATATGGGGCGGATGACGGAGCCCGTCTACAGGCTATCCGAAGGGCTCACCCAGCCGCGCGTCGGGTCGTTGGTGGAGCAAGCGCTCGAACGCTTGCCGGATCTGCCCGAGTGGATCGAGCCGGGTCAGTTCGCCTCGGAGGATTGGCCCGCTTGGGGCGAGGCGATCAAGGCCGCGCACAGAGGCCCCAATGAAACCGCCCGCGCGCGCGTCGCCTATGACGAATTGCTGGCGAACTCGCTGGCGCTGCTTTTGGTCAAGGCCGAAGGGCGACGGCGCAAGGGGCAGGCCTTGGCGGGCGATGGGGGTTTGCGCGCGAAACTGGATTTGCCGTTCGAGATGACGGGCGCGCAGAAACGCTCGATTGCGGAGATCGAGGGCGATCTTCAACAGGAAGCGCCCATGCTCCGCCTGCTCCAAGGCGATGTTGGTGCGGGCAAGACGGTGGTGGCGCTCGCTGCGATGCTGATCGCGTGCGAGGCGGGCAAGCAGGCGGCCTTGCTGGCTCCGACGGAAATTCTCGCGCGCCAACACTTTGAAACTCTGCGAGCTATGGCCGCGCCGACTGGCGTCGAGATTGCGCTCCTGACCGGGCGCGCCAAGGGCAAGGAGCGCGAGAGCATTTTGATGGGTCTGCTCGACGGATCGATTGATATTCTGGTGGGCACGCACGCCATCTTTCAGGATAGCGTGAGCTATAGGGATCTTGGCCTCGTTGTGATTGATGAGCAGCACCGCTTTGGCGTCGCGCAGCGGCTGGCCTTGGCGGGGAAGGGGAAGCGCGCGCCGCACACGCTGGCGATGACCGCGACGCCGATCCCGCGCAGCCTCACGCTAGCGCAATATGGCGAGATGGATGTGAGCCGCCTTGATGAGCTTCCGCCAGGCCGTCAGGCGATCGACACGCGTGTCGTCGCGCAGGAACGCATCGAAGACATGGTCGCAGGCGTGGAGCGGCATTTGGCGAGCGGGCAACAAGCCTATTGGGTGTGCCCCATGGTGCGCGACAGCGAGGTGGCCGACATCGCCGCCGCCGAAGCGCGCTACGCGTCGCTAAAGGAGCGCTTTGGCGATGATGTGGTGCTGGTTCATGGCCAATTGCGCCCAGAAGTTAAGGACGCTGCGATGGAACGCTTTGCCAGCGGCGAGGCGAAGCTCCTTATCGCGACCACGGTGATCGAAGTCGGCGTCGACGTGCCCAGCGCCACCTTGATGGTGATCGAACAGGCCGAACGCTTTGGTCTGGCGCAATTGCACCAATTGCGCGGGCGTGTGGGGCGGGGGTCTGAAAAATCGGTCTGCGTGCTGCTGCGCGGAAACGAGCTCTCGGAAACCGGACGCAAGCGCTTGGCGCTGATGCGCGAAACGCAGGACGGGTTTCGGATCGCTGAGGAAGATCTGGAATTGCGCGGCGGCGGCGAATTGCTCGGCACGCGCCAATCGGGCGAAGCCGCGTTTCGCATCGCCGATCTAGAGCATGTGCAGAAATGGCTTCCCGCCGCGCACGCCGATGCGCGGCTGTTGATGGAGCGCGACGGCGGGCTGACCTCGGAGCGCGGAGAGGCCGCGCGTATTCTGCTCTATCTGTTTGAGCGCGATTGGGGCGTGCAATTGCTCAGAGGCGGATAGGCCTTTAGGAACGGGACAGGGGGAGCGATGTTCGGACCTGATCCCATCGATATCTTTGACCCGTCGCCTTACGGCGCGCTGGCCTATTACGGCCATTATCTGATCGGAACTGTCGTTCTGATCGCAGCGCTTGTTGCCTTTGCTGCGCGCAAGGGCAGAGGGCTCCACCGTATCGCCGGCCTTATTTACCTAGGAGGCGTGTTTCTTCTGGGGCTTACTTCGATTTCGATGCTGGCTGACCGGATGATCCCGCCTTTGGCTATGGCGGTTATTACCTCCTTTTACGCCGTGGGCGGTGCCTATTTGGCCTTGCAGAAAGAAAGCCGACTCGTGCGAGCGCTTGAGATCGGGTTGAGCCTGATTCTGCTGCTCGCGCTTACCGGCTTCTTAGTTGCGGCGATACCGGTGGTTCGGGAAGGGCTGATTCCGCCATACGCTCCTTTTGTGATCGCCATAATTCCAGGCATCCTTCTTGTTGGAGACGCGCTCTGGCACCTTAAGCAGCGCGAGCGGAATAAGCGGCGTGTGGCCCGCCATCTGTCGCGCATGATCTGGGGTTTTGTCGTGGTGTTGCGCGCGCCTTTGGTGGAGATCGCGGCGGCTGGCGCTCCGATCCCGCCGCCGGTCGTTATCTTCGGGCCGATCCTGCTCGCCCTTGCCATGCTCGCGTATTTTCTCCCGCGCTTTAGCCGGGCCACGTCACAGGCATAAATCGGCCTTTAGCCGCCACCTTTCAGTTTCTCGACCACATGCTCCACCGCGACAGAAATGTCGCTCCACACCCGCTCGAAATCCTCTTCATCCCCGTAATAGGGATCGGCCACGGTCTGGCCTTCCCGGCCGGGCACCGCGTCCAATAACAGCGAAATCTGGCTTTCTGCACTTCTTGGAGCACGTGAATGGATGCCGGCCAGGTTCGCGGTGTCGAGCGCGAAGATATGTGTGAATTCCTCAAAATCAGAAGGAGCCAATTGGCGTCCTTGAAGGCCGCTGATGTCGACGCCGTGCTTGCGAGCGGTGGCGATGGCGCGCGGGTCGGGGCTTTCACCGATGTGATACCCGGCCGTCCCCACGGAATCGACCCGGCAATCAAGCCCGGCGTCCCGAGCGGCTTGGCGAAACGCGCCCTCGGCCATCGGCGAACGGCAGATATTGCCAAGACACACGAAGAGAACCGCGAGTGAGGGTTCGACCTTTTCAGACATATCAGTAAGATAGCGGCGCTGCGTGCGCTATGGCAAGTTTGGTTAACGGTAACGGGGAGAGAGTCTTATGCGCTGTGGTTGGGTTGCCGCTTTACTGGCCGCTTCTCTAACAACTCCGGCGCACGCCGATGCGCTGGAGGACTTTGAGGCGTTGCGCGAAGAGGTGTGGCAATCGGTGCTCGACAGCGATCCGCTTTTGGCGACCAGTCTGGGCGATCCGCGCGGCAACGGGAAGCTCGGCGATCTCAGCCTCGACGCTTATGAGCGACAGGTGGCGGAAACGCGCGGGTTTCTGGCGCGTCTCAACGAAATCGATCCAGAGCAACTGCCCGCGGACAGCCGGGAACGCATTGATTACGCGGTCATCAAACGCGATTTTGAAGACAAACTGGCCGCCGCCCAGCACGATCACACGCGGTTTGTCCTGTTCACCACCTACGCGGGCTGGTTCACCGGTTTCGCCTCGCTGCCGGGCCGGTCGCCGTTCTTCACCAAGGCGGATTACGAAAGCTATGTGGCGCGGTTGAGCCAGTTTCCCGAGTTCAATCGCAATGGGATCGAACGCAGCCGCGAAGGCGTGACACGAGGCCTATCGCAAGCGTGCGAGCCATTCGAGGGGTTCGACGCCAAGATCGCCGCGCAAATCGTCGACGATCCGGGACAGTCGGTGTTCTGGCGGCCGTTTGATCGCGGGCGGCCTTCGATCATTCCCGAAGTCGACTGGCAGGCGATGCAGCAAGACGCCCGCGCCATCATTCGCGACGATGTGATGGGAGCCTATCGCGATTTACTGGCTTTCTACGCGAATGAATACGCCCCCAATTGCCGCAACGGCTTACCCGGCGTTTCGGAAACCCCGGGCGGGGATGAGTACTATGCGCAACGCGTCCAAAGCTTCACGACTACCGATGTGACGCCCGACGATGTGCACCAGCGCGGCCTTTCCGAAGTCGCCCGCATTCGGGCGGAGATGGAAGAAATCGCGAAGGGCGCCGGCTACTCGAGCCGCGAGGCGTATATCGAGCATCTGCGCACCGATCCAGCTTACTACATGACCGATGTCGACTCCTACGTGGCCCATGTCGCTGCGCTGGCGAAGACCATTGACGGCTTTCTGCCGCAGCTTTTCATGCGTTTGCCGCGCAATCCTTACACGGTGAAGCCGATCCCCGCCGCCATCGCTCCCGGCACGACCACGGCCTACTACCAGCCCGGCAGTCTCTCAGCGGGCCAATCGGGCATTTACCGGATCAATACAACGAAGCTGGACCAGCGACCTCTATGGGAATTACCCGCGCTCAGTCTGCATGAAGCGGTGCCGGGGCACCACCTGCAGATCTCGATCCAGCAAGAGCTCGAGATGCACCCGCTGACGGCCAACACGGCGTACTTCACCGCCTTCGTCGAAGGCTGGGCGCTCTATGCGGAACGGCTTGGCATCGAAATGGGTCTTTACGACACCCCAGCCAAGCAGATGGGGCGGCTATCCTACGAAATGTGGCGCGCCAGCCGACTTGTGGTGGACACGGGGCTGCATTCAAAGGGCTGGACGAAGCAGCAGGCGGTCGACTTTATGCTCGACAACACCGCTTTATCGGCGGCGAATATCGACGCGGAGGTCAATCGCTACATCAGCTGGCCGGGGCAGGCGCTGGCGTACAAGACCGGCGAGTTGAAGATCCGCGAACTGCGCGCTTGGGCAGAAGAGCAGATGGGTGACGCGTTCGATTTGCGCGTGTTTCACGATACGGTGCTGGCCAACGGATCGCTGCCGCTGGATGTGCTCGAAGACTATGTGAAAGCTGCCTACACCCGGCCAAACGGCGAGTAATCAGGCGGCTTTCTCGACGGATAGGGGCGTGGTCGTCGCCAGAATCCCTTCGACCATCCGCCGCACATTGACCTTCGCCTTAAGGCGCGTGCCCAGCAGCGCCATTCCGCTGACCTTGCGCTGCACGAACAGGGTTTCAATCGGCGGGAAGGCCCACGTGTCCTTGTCCTGAGCGATGGCGAAGCCTTCCTCGCGCAGCAGGTGGACAAAGCCCCGGTCAGCGAAGTTGAAAGGTTTATCCTCGCGCATCTGGTCGATCACGATGTCGATCATCTTATTCACGCGATCAGGGTGCTTTTCGACCACGATGGGCATCATAAAGCCCGCTTCGATCGTGGCTTCGCGCACGTCGTCGCGATTGCCGTCCAATCCCGCCACCAGCATATTGCGGTAGCCGTTAGAGACCGCCGGATCGACCGCGCGGCACGCGCCAAAATCGAGTAGGACCAGTTCCCCTGTGGAGGGGCGATAGCGGAAATTCGCGAAGTTGGGATCGGTCTGCATCACGCCGAAATCAAACAATTCGCGGCTGACGAGGGCGAGCAGACTGCCGTAGATTTCATCCCGGCGTTCGGCGGGCTCATCCTCCAGCTTTTCGATGGCGACGCCGTCTTCAAAGCTCATGGCGAGGATCGAGCCCCGGGTGAGGCCTTCGTGCAGTTCGGGCACCGCAAAGCCCGGAACATCCGCCAGCTTTTCGCGATAGAGCTGCATTTGCTCACCCTCGCGCTGGTAATCGGCCTCTTCGTGAAGCTGGCGTTTCGCGGCCTCGAGCAGCTTGTCCATTTCAAGTTCGGGCGGGGCAAAGCCGGCGACCTTGAGCAGCGTCATCACATTGTCGACATCGCTGTCGATGCTCTTTGCCACGCCGGGATACTGGACCTTGATCGCCAGTTCCTGCCCGTCGCGGGTCATCGCCTTGTGCACTTGCCCGATGGACGCTGCGGCAATCGGACGCGGGTTGAACCATTTGAACTGCTTGCGCCAGTCCGGGCCCCATTCCTCTTTAAGCACTTTGTCGAGCTGTTTCGCGGGCATGAAATTGGCCTGATCGCGCAGGCGCGCGAGAATGTCGGACAGCTCCTGCGGTAGGAAATCGCCGGAATCGAGGCTGATCATCTGCCCCATTTTCATCGCCGCGCCGCGCAGATGCGAAAGCTTGTCCGTCATGCGGCGCACATTGCCGGGCGTGAGGATCAGATCGCGGGTCGAGATGCGCTCTCCACTGGTCAGCCGACGCGCGCCTTCGGCGGCCATCCCGCCAGCCACGCCGCCTACAAGGCGCCCGAACGTACCGATACGCGCCAAGCGCCCAGCCGGCACAGCGCGTTCGCGCGAGCGGTCGGAATTTCGCGGAGTGTCGTCGTTGTCGTCAGCCACTTGGGTCTACTTTCCGTCCTGTATCCAGCTGAGATTGTTGCTCTTGCTAGAAAACCAACACGGAGCAGGGGCGTTCCGCGTTGGGGCCAATATAGGGTCGCTTTGGACACAAACCCACGGCTCTCTTGCGGGAACCGCCGCTTTGGCCCAGCTTTGTGCCCATATGGATCAACACACGTCTCTTACCCCGGCTGCGCGCGCGCTTGGCTATGCGGGCCTTCTTCCGCAGATCTTGTGCGTGGCTTTGGTCGTTCTCGACACGCCATACCGCTTCAACGCGCTTTACATGGGCTTTGTCTACCCGGCTGTAATCTTCAGCTTTTTGGGCGGCGTGTGGTGGGGGCAGTCGATTGCCAAGATTGGGGCGGCGAGCGCGAGCTCCTACATCATCTCGGTTATGCCCAGCCTGATCGCGGCGGCGCTGTTCGTGCCCTATCTGGAAGGCTGGGAATGGCCAGGCCCGGCGCTCCTCTATCTTGGAGCCTTCATCGCGCTGAGCCCCATGGTGGACCGTTCGCTCGGATACGCCGCGCCCGATTTCTTGCGTTTGCGCTGGCATCTATCGCTGGGGCTTGGCGCGCTGACGATCGCTTTGGGCTTTGTCGGCATGTGGGTGATGCAACCCAAAGTGCCCACAACCGTTATCCCGGGGCACAGCGCCAGCGCCGATTACACCTGAGCTATGTAAGGCATTGAAGAGCCAGCGTCGCGCCCTTATGATATGAAGTATCATAAAGAGCAGCCATCCGGAGCCCCCATGCCCAGTTTCGTTCTCCCTGAGGAAAAGCGCCTTCCCGTCACTGTCCTTTCCGGCTTCCTTGGCGCGGGCAAGACGACGCTGCTCAACCACATCCTTTCAAATCGCGAGGGCAAACGCGTGGCGGTGATCGTCAACGACATGTCGGAGGTGAACATCGACGCCGATCTGGTGCGCGGTGGCGAGGCGGCGCTTTCGCGGTCGGAAGAAACGCTGGTCGAAATGACCAATGGCTGCATCTGCTGCACGCTGCGCGATGACCTTTTGAAAGAGGTCCGCACGCTCGCCGAAGAAGGGCGTTTCGATTACCTTGTGATCGAAAGCACCGGCATTTCCGAGCCGCTTCCTGTAGCCGCCACCTTCTCCTTCCGCGACGAAGAAGGGGAATCGTTGGGCGATGTTTCGCAGATTGATACGATGGTGACGGTGGTCGACGCGGTGAACCTCCTAGCCGACTATTCCAGCAGCGACTTGCTATCGGCGCGCGGCGAGACCGCCGGTGAAGAAGACGACCGCAGCCTTGTGGGCCTTTTGGTCGAGCAGATCGAATTCGCCGACGTCGTGATCGTCAACAAGGCCAAGGATGTGAGCCCTGAGCATCTCGCGATGGTGAAGAAGGTCGTCGCTTCGTTGAACGCTGATGCGAAGATTATCGAGGCGGACCATTCCAAGGTTGATCTCGACGATGTGATCGGGACAGGGCTCTACGACGAAGAGCAATCCGAACAGCACCCGACGTGGCTAAAAGAGCTCTACGATTTCGCCAGCCACCGCCCCGAAAGCGAAGAGTACGGCGTTGAAAGCTTCGTCTACCGCGCCCGCCGTCCGTTCGATCCTGGTAAGCTCTACGCGTTCCTGACCGGAGAACACCTCGACAAGGTGATCCGCGCTAAGGGCCATTTCTGGATGGCGACGCGTCCCGATTTCCTTGCCGAACTCGCGATTGCGGGCACGCAAAAGAGCGTCAGTCGCATGGGCCGCTGGTGGGCGGCGGTGCCGAAAAACCGCTGGCCCGACGATGGCACGTTCGAAGAGTTCGTGATGAAGCACTGGGACCAGACTTGGGGCGACCGCCGTCAGGAAATGGTCTTCATCGGGATCGGCATGGATCAAGAGGCGATCAGCGCTGCGCTCGAGGAATGTTTGGTGCCCGAAACCGAATACGAGCCCGAAGCTTGGGAGGGGCTGGATGATCCCTTCCCGGTGTGGGCGGAAGCGACGCCGATTCCCGAAGAGGTCTGATTTCCCTGCACCATCGCTTTCAATGCCCTGCTTTTTTTCGCGTTCGCTAGCGGCCCTTGGGCCTATGGGTTAGCGTCTTTCCAAAGATGCGGCTTAGCGGTTTGGTATCGAACCAAACGCATGAGGGGGCTTGAGTGAAAGAGACTATCCAGAATGGGCTGAAGGCCGTTCTTCCACAAAGGGTTCGGAGGGCCATTTTCCATCTTGGGTTCAATCTCGACAAAGATGAGTTCCTTAGCTTCGCCCATCTCTACGCCAATGCTCCGCACATGCAGCGTGGCTTGCAAAGACTGGCACAGCGCGGCCTTCGCATCGGATCAATTGTCGATATCGGAGCCTTTCACGGCAATTGGTCAGAGATGGCGCATGGGATTTGGCCGTCAGCTTCCATAACGATGGTTGAGGCCAATCAAGATAAGGAGCCGGTGCTGTCACGCGTAGCCGAACGTCTCGGGGCTGACCTGCACTTCAACCTTCTCGGGCCAGAAGATGACGAACCGGTCGAATTCTTCGTGATGGAGTCCGGTTCCTCGGTGTTCGAGGAGAACAGTCCGCTTGACCGGCGCAAGACAAAACTCAGCACGAAGACCTTGGACACTTTGCTTGCCGGCAAACAGGTCGACCTGATCAAGATCGACACGCAAGGCTTTGAACTGGAAGTTCTCAAAGGCGCAAGCAAATCTCTCAAGGCGGCGAAGGCCGTCCTGCTCGAAGTATCGCTCATTCAAATCAACAAGGGCGCGCCGCTGATCGCGGAGGTCATCGCGTTTATGGACGAAAGGGGCTTTGCGGTTTGCGAACTCTTGGAGTTGCACAGGCGTCCGCTCGACCAGGCGACAAACCAGATTGATTTGCTGTTCGTGCCGAAAACCTCCGATCTGCTCACCGACACGCGGCACTTTGCCTAGTAGCCCAGCAATGAAAAGAGAGCATTTGGTCGGGAAGAGAGGATTCGAACCTCCGGCCCCCGCCTCCCGAAGACGGTGCTCTACCAGGCTGAGCTACTTCCCGACTCATGCACACAAAGCGTGACGCGTTTATGCGGTAGGGGCGCGCCTATAGGTGTGGATGAGCGGGGTGGCAAGCGGGCAATTGCCGCTTATAGTTTTCGCCATGGCAACGCTGAAGCATCCACACGTGATTCCCTCTGAGCTGCACGGCCCCGGGCACTACGAGCACCAGTATCTTGATCTGATGCGCGCCATCTGGGTCTCGGGCTCCGAGCGGGCCGATCGCACGGGGGTGGGGACGCGCTCGGTGTTTGGCGCGCAGCTGCGCTTTGATCTGGCGGATGGCGCGATGCCGCTGCTCACCACCAAGCGGGTCTATTGGAAGACCGCCACGCGCGAAATGCTGTGGTTCCTCACCGGTGATACCAATATCCGCCCGCTGGTGCTCCAAGGCGTCAAAATCTGGAACGAATGGCCGCACGCGCGCTACGTGAAGGAAACGGGCGAGGATATCGCGCTTGACGATTTCGTGTCGCGCATCGCCGAAGACGAGGCGTTTGCCAAAAGATGGGGCGATCTCGGCCCGGTCTATGGCAAGCAGTGGGTCGATTGGCCGACTTACCGCTATCGCCCCGATGGCCTGTACGAGAAAGGCGAGGGCATCAATCAGGTGGCGGAGGTCGTCGAAAGCCTCAAGACCAATCCTGGCAGCCGTCGGCATATCATCGAAGGCTGGAACGTCGCGCAGCTGGACCAGATGGCGCTGCCGCCGTGCCACAAGACCTATCAGTTCCACGTCGCCGGCGACCGCCTCAATTGCCTGCTCTACCAGCGCAGCTGCGATGTGGCGCTGGGCCTGCCGTTCAACCTGTGGTCCGCCGCGCTCCTCACGCGCATGATGGCGCAGCAAGCCGGGCTGGAGTCGGGCGAGCTCGTATGGATGGGCGGGGATACGCATCTCTACCTCAATCACGCGCATTTGATCGAAGAACAGCTCACGCGAGAGCCGCAAGGTCATCCCACTCTGGAAATCACCCGAAAGCCCGAAACAATATTCGATTACCGGATCGAGGATTTTGTAGTGCATGATTACGCGCCATTGCCCCCCATCAAGGCCCCTGTTGCGGTGTGATCGAGGTCGCTTGACCGCCCAATTTCGCTGACATACGCCTTCCCGCAAGACCTGTTGCTGGGAGAGCAAACCTATGGCCGATCCGGCCGATCAAACGTCGCACAAAGGGGATAACCGTCCCTCTCTGGCGCTGCACGTGCCCGAGCCCAAGTTTCGCCCCGGCGACGTGGCGGATTTTTCCGATATCGACATCGGGCAACCCGGCGATCAACCGCGCCCCGACGAGGCGACCAAGCCGGCGGATATGAAAGATCTTGCCTACGGTCTTGTCCGCGTGCTGGGCGATGACAATGCAGCGCATGGCCCCTGGGATCCCAAGCTTGATGCGGAGACTTTGCGCACCATGCTGGGCAATATGGCCCTGGTCCGCGCCTTCGATGAACGCATGTTTCGCGGCCAGCGGCAGGGCAAAACCAGCTTCTACATGAAGTGCACCGGCGAAGAGGCGACCAGCGTCGCCGCTTCGATGGCGCTCGCGAGCGACGACATGGTCTTCCCCAGCTACCGCCAGCAAGGCATCCTGCTCGCGCGCGGCTATCCCCTGATCGAGATGATCAATCAAATCTATTCGAACAAAGGCGACAAGCTGAAGGGCCGCCAGCTGCCGATCATGTATTCGAGCCGCGAGCACAGCTTTTTCACGATCTCAGGCAATCTCGCGACGCAAACGCCGCAAGCGGTCGGTTGGGCGATGGCGAGCGCGATCAAGGGGGACAGCCGGATTGCCGCGACCTGGGTGGGCGAGGGCTCCACCGCGGAAGGCGATTTCCATTCCGCCTGCACCTTTGCCACCGTCTATAACGCGCCGGTGATCCTTAACGTCATCAACAACCAATGGGCGATTTCGAGCTTTTCGGGCTTTGCAGGCGCCGAGCGCACGACCTTTGCGGCGCGCGCGCTGGGCTATGGCCTCGCTGGCCTTCGGGTCGATGGAAACGACGCCTTGGCCTGTTACGCCGCGCAGCAATGGGCCGCCAACCGCGCGCGCGCCAACGCCGGGCCGACGCTGATCGAGTTCTTCACCTACCGCGCCGAAGGGCACTCCACCAGCGATGACCCATCGGGCTATCGCAGCGCGCAGGAGCGCGAGGAATGGCCGCTTGGCGATCCGGTGACGCGCCTCAAGGATCACTTGATTGCACTGGGCGAATGGGATGAAGACCGCCAAGCCGCGATGGACAAGGAATGCGCCGACCGGGTGAAGGCGACCACCAAGGAAGCGGAAAAGAACGGGATCCTTGGCCACGGCCTGCACCACCCCTTCCACACCATGTTCGAAGACGTGTTCGAGGAATTGCCTTGGCATCTTGAGGAGCAGGCCGAGCAAGCGACGCGAGAGCGCAAGGTCAAGTGGCCCAACCAACACCCTAAGGATTTTGCTGGCAAATGAGCGTGGACACCCAAGCGGCGGCCGCCCAAGGCCAGGGCACCGAACGGCGGCTCAATATGATCGAGGCGATCAACGAGGCGCTCGACGTCATGCTGGCGCGCGATGATAACGTGATCGTCATGGGCGAAGATGTCGGCTATTTTGGCGGTGTGTTCCGCTGCACGGCTGGCCTTCAGGAAAAGCACGGGAAAACCCGCGTGTTCGACACGCCGATCAGCGAATGCGGCATTATCGGGGTCGCGGTGGGGATGGGGGCCTATGGCCTCAGACCCGTGCCTGAGATTCAGTTCGCCGATTACATCTATCCCGGCCTCGATCAGCTCATCTCCGAGGCCGCGCGGCTGCGATATCGTTCGGCCACCGAATTCATCGCGCCGATGACGGTGCGCTCGCCCTTTGGCGGCGGGATTTTCGGAGGGCAGACCCACTCCCAAAGCCCGGAAAGCCTGTTCACGCATGTGGCGGGCCTCAAGACGGTGATCCCGGCGACGCCTCATGACGCCAAGGGGCTGCTGATCGCGTCGATCGAAGACAACGACCCGGTCATCTTTTTCGAGCCCAAGCGGATTTATAACGGTCCGTTTTCGGGCTTTTACGACAAGCCGGTGGAGCCCTGGAAGAAGCACAAGGACAGCGTGGTGCCGGAAGGGTATTACCGCATCCCGCTGGGCAAGGCGCGCCACGTCACCGAAGGCGACGAAGTCACCGTGCTCGCCTATGGCACGATGGTTCACGTGGCCGAAGCGGTGTGCGCGGACAAGGGTATCGAAGCCGATATTCTCGATCTGCGCACGCTGGTGCCGCTCGACATCGAAGCGATCGAAGCGTCGGTCAAAAAGACCGGCAAGTGCCTGATCGTGCACGAAGCGACACGCACCAGCGGCTTTGGCGCCGAGCTTTCCGCGCTGGTAACCGAGCGTTGCTTTTACCACCTCGAAGCGCCGGTGGAGCGCGTCACCGGCTTTGATACGCCCTATCCGCACAGCTTGGAATGGGCGTATTTCCCGGGCCCCGTGCGTATCGGCGAGGCTCTCGACAAGATTTTGAAAGACTGACGCAATGGCGACATTCACATTCAACATGCCCGATGTGGGCGAAGGCGTGGCCGAGGCGGAAATCGTCGAGTGGCACATCAAGGTGGGCGACGCGGTTGAGGAGGACCAGCACCTCGTCGATGTGATGACCGACAAGGCCACGATTGACATTGAAAGCCCGGTGACGGGCAAAGTGCTCGAAGTGGCCGGCGATCTGGGCGACACGATCGCCGTTGGCTCGATGCTGCTCGTTATCGAAGTCGAAGGCGAGCAGGATGATCCCGCACCCGCCGAAGAGACCCAGCCCGAACCCGCTGCTGAACCCGAGGTCAAAGCCGACCCGGAGCCCACTCCGGCTCCGGCACCGGCTCCTGCACCCGCGCCAGCCCCTGAGCCCGCTCCGGCGTCTGCAAAAGTTCTCGCCAGTCCGGCTGTGCGCCAACGCGCGAAAGATCTTGGTATCGACCTGGCCGAAGTCAGCCCCGCCGAAGATGGCCGCGTGCGTCACGGCGATCTTGACCAGTTCCTCGCCTATAATTCGGGCGGCGGCTTCTCGCCGGCGGGCGCGACCCGCGCCGACGAGACGATCAAGGTTATTGGCCTGCGCAAACGCATCGCGCAAAACATGGCCGCCTCCAAGCGCCACATTCCGCACTTCACCTATGTCGAAGAATGCGATGTGACCGAGTTGGAGCGTATGCGCGGCGATCTGAACGCCAATCGCGGGCAAAAGCCAAAGCTGACCATGCTGCCGCTGCTGATCACCGCGATCTGCAAGAAACTACCTGATTTTCCGATGATTAACGCGCGCTATGATGATGAGGCGCAAGTCGTGACCCGGCATGGCAGCGTTCATCTGGGCATGGCCACGCAAACCGATACCGGCCTTATCGTCCCCGTCATTCGCGACGCGCAGGCGCGCAATCTGTGGCAGCTGGCGAGCGAAATCGGTCGTTTGGCGGGCGCCGCGCGCGATGGGTCGGCCAAGTCGGAAGAGCTTTCTGGTTCGACACTGACCGTCACCTCGCTTGGGCCCTTGGGCGGGGTGGCCACCACGCCCGTCATCAACCGCCCTGAAGTCGCGATCATCGGCCCCAACCGCATTATTGAGCGCCCGATGTTCGTAACAGGGTCAGACGGTGTGGAGCGCGTGGAAAAGCGCAAGCTCATGAACATCTCGATCTCATGCGATCACCGCGTGGTCGATGGGTATGACGCGGCGAGCTTCATCCAGGAGATCAAAAAGCTGGTCGAAACCCCGGTTTTGCTGCTGTCGGATTGAGGGACAAATAAAGTTTGAAATCGGGCTTTGAGTGCGTTGACAGCCTTGGCGCACTGCCTTAGAGGCCCGGCTTCCCAAGAGGCGCTAGCCGCTTAAATGCGCGGGTGTAGCTCAGTTGGTTAGAGTATCGGCCTGTCACGCCGAGGGTCGCGGGTTCGAGTCCCGTCACTCGCGCCACTTGGGACATTTCATCAATTTCGTTGACACTCAACCACCTGGTTGACTTTTCGCGCCTTGCCGTATTACTTAACCAAATGGTTGAGCGAATCGACACTGTGTTCCGGGCCCTGGGCGATCCCATTCGCGTAGCGATGGTGGAGCGCCTCACCAAGGGACCGGCAAGCGTCGGAACGCTGGCGGAACCGCACGACATCTCACTCGCGGGCGCATCAAAGCATATTGGTGTTCTGGAAAGCGCAGGCCTCGTCGTGCGCGAAAAGCGAGGGCGCGAACGCATGTGCACGCTCCAACCCCTCGCGCTGATGACCGCGCGGGATTGGATCGAACGCTACAGTCAATTCTGGAACGAGCGCCTCGATGCGCTGGATGCCGCTTTGAGGGAGGATGGCGATGAGTGATTATGGCAAGCAGATCGGCCCCGCCACGCTGGCTTTTGATCGGCGATTTGACGCGCCGATAGAGAAGGTCTGGCAGTTTCTGGTGGATCCAGAGAAACGCAAGCTGTGGTTTTGCGGCGGTGCAACGGGAGACGCGCCCGGAGGCGAAATCGTCTTTGACTTCGACCATCGGCGCCTCTCCGAAAGTGACCCTCCCGAGAAATACGCGGGCGAGGAGGTTGTCACACACCGCGGAGAGATCTTGGAATACGACCCACCGCGGCGTTTTGTCTTCACATGGTTTGAAAGCGCTGGGGAGCAGCAATCAACCGTTGCAATCGATCTCGCCGCTAACGCCGATGGAACGACGCAGCTATCGCTTGTGCATCAAGGCGTTGTGGAGCGTGATATCGTGCTTGGCGTACTCGCTGGATGGCATGGTCATTTTGATCTCTTGGCCGAGGTGCTGGTGGGACCACGCGAGACGGATTTCTGGGTTCGCGATCAAGAGCTTGAGGCTGAGTACGCCAAGAAAATCTAGCTTTTCTTGTCTGGATGCGACCAACTGCCAGTTTCCATCCAGATTAGGAAACGGCCCAGAGGTAGCAGCCAGATGACACCGAGAACAACGTAAACAATGGTCTGCGCCCAACCGGGCCACGCGGCGAGGACATCGGCGAGGTAGACCGCAATCAGCACGCCATAGACCATCAGCGCTACGAACAGGCCGAGAATACCGATCGGGATTCGCCAGGTCGGAGTTTCGCGCATCAGAGATTTCCGTACATCCGGGTTGGGGTGACTACCGCGTCGAGCTTTATATCGTGCGGTTCGGTCGGGAGCGCGTCAGCGGGTTCAATCAACTGCACGTCCCACGCCAGTCCAATCGTTTTGACGTCGGGATGTTCCGCTAGCCAGCGATCATAATGCCCGCCGCCTTGTCCCAAACGCTGGCAATGCGTGTTGAACGCGATCAATGGGACGAAAAGGACATCGGGTGTTGCGGAGGGCGCCGCAGCACCGGGTTGCGAAAGGCCAAAAGGTCCGCTTTCCAAATCGCTTTCGGCAAACGCGTCGGAGTGCACCGCGAAACGCATCGGCGCTTTGGGGCCTTCGAAGTGGGGGAGGGCCAGAGTGTGGCCGTTCTCCTGAAAGAACCGCGCGTAGCCCGCTGCGGGAGCTTCAGAAGAAGTGGCGTGGTAAAGGCCGATGACCGCGTTTTGCGGGATGGATCCCAAGATGGGCCGCGGCGGATGATTGAATAACAGTCCGCGCACAGAGTCAGGCTGCGCGTTCACGTGCTCCCGGCGGGCGGCTCGCATTTGGTCTCTAAATTGCGATTTGGAAGTCAAAACGGGCCTTCTTGCAGGGATGACGGGACCACCATAGGTCGTTGCCAGAGAAATCCTCTGACGCCGAAAACGTCAGGTGGGCGCCGTGTATCCGGGCCCCACAGCCGAACTGGTGGACCCAGACAGGGACAGCTCCCATGGATTGCTTATAGCCTCAGGGATATTCAATCGGCTCGTGCCGGGCAGCCCCGCCATCCACGCAATTAGGGTGTATCGCGGTGGTCTTCAAGCCGAACTGGGCTGGGCCGCGCTTTCCATGGCCGACGCCGCGGCCTCCGCTTTGTCGGCCAGCTTTTCGAGCGCAATCGCAATCGCTTCTTCGTCGACCGGCGATCCGAACAGATCGTGTTGATGCTCGTTTGCCTCGCGCATCTGCATGATCTCTTCCTTGAGCGCCTTCACCTCGTCGCGCGCGCGTTTCTCGGCTTTTTGAAGAGTTTCGATCTCGGCGCGCAGCTCGGCCTTCTTGCCGCCGCCGCGAGACTTCTCGTGCTCCACTTTCGTGACGGCGGTTTCCAGAGCTGTACGCGCGTCTTTCGCGGCCTTGTACGCCTCGCTTTCGCGCTTTCGCGTTTCGGAAAGATCATCGGCCAAGAACAGGGCGGTGAACAACAGATTGTCGGATTCCAGCGGCGCGCGAGCGGGGCCCAGCTGCGCGTACTTTTCCGCGATCATATCGCCCAGCGCGCTGATCCGGTCCTGCTCACCTTCGCCGCAGCGGACTTGATAGGTCTTGGGGCCAATCTTGATCGAGACTTCGGGCATAGGCTGACCTAACCCTCTAATTCTTCGATCAATGTGTCGAGATCGCGCAAGGTGTCCGATACCTCTTCTCGCAGCTTTTCATGCGCGTTGACCAGTTCCATCACGCGCGCGGCGCTTTCGGGTTCTGCGTTCGTTGTAGCCGCACTGCCCGATCCCGTGTTTGCGCCCGCAGCGGCGACTACCTCGACCCGCGCTTCGTCCATACGCGCCACCGCGGCCTCTATCCGCTCCACAGCTTTATCAATCCGGCTCTCGCCCATGCATGTGGAAATACCAAGATTAACCATGCGATGCAAAGATTTGGGCGGCGCTGTTGATAACTGATCTTTGCCCTCATTTGGGCCGTCAATGGGCGCGTGGTGTTGACCTTGCCGAAACGCTCGGCAATGGCGGGCGCGACGAAATCTAATAGGATCGAATCGAAGCGTTTTTCGGCGTCATCGTGACTCGCCGAAAAGGGGGAGATGGGACCTCATTTCCCTCCAGTGACGACCGACATGCTGGAGGCACATTCAAGCTCATGACACTCGACGCCGCTCGCCTTGGTTCGATGGCCAACGCCATTCGCGCGCTTTCGATGGACGCTGTGCAAGCGGCGAATTCAGGGCACCCTGGAATGCCGATGGGCATGGCGGATGTGGCGAGCGTTCTGTACGCGCGTCATCTGAAATTTGACCCGGTCCGGCCCGACTGGGCGGATCGCGACCGATTTGTCCTGTCCGCCGGTCACGGCTCGATGCTCATTTATGCGCTCCTGCATCTCACCGGGTATGAGCGCCCGACTATGGACGATATTCGCAACTTCCGGCAGCTTGGAAGTCCGTGCGCTGGCCACCCTGAGAACTTCCTGCTCGATGGCGTGGAATGCACCACCGGCCCGCTGGGGCAGGGGTTAGCGATGGCGGTGGGCATGGCGATGGCCGAGCGCCACCTCAACGCGGTGTTTGGCGACGATCTTGTCGATCACCGCACCTGGGTCGTGGCGGGCGATGGATGCCTGATGGAAGGCATCAACCACGAAGCGATCGGGCTCGCTGGCCACCTTCATCTCGGCGGGCTTAACGTTCTGTGGGACGACAACCGCATCACGATTGATGGGGCGACCGATCTTTCGACCAGCGAAGACGTGAAAGCGCGCTACGCCGCGACGGGTTGGCACGTTTGTGAGTGCGATGGGCACGACTTCGCCGACATTGATCGCGCTCTTAATGAAGCGAAAGCCGATCCGCGTCCCTCGCTGGTGGCCTGCCGCACCGTGATCGGGAAGGGCGCGCCGACCAAACAGGGCACAAGCGCGACCCACGGCGCCGCCTTGGGCGAAGATGAAGTGGCGCGCACGCGCGGGGCGCTGGGATGGACGGCGGCTCCGTTTGGAGTTCCTGAGGATATTCTGGCGGATTGGCGATCCACTGGCGCGGCGGGTCGTGAGGCTTCGGCGGCGTGGGACGCGCGTCTCGCGGCTTCGCCGCACAAGGATGAGTTCGAGCGGCGCATGGCCGGCGACCTGCCCAACGGGAATGCCATGCAGGACTACGTCGCTTCGCTTATCGCGGAGCCCGCGAATGTCGCCAGCCGCAAGGCAAGCGAAATGGCTTTGGCCCAGATCAATCCGAGGCTTCCCGATACGCTCGGCGGAAGCGCGGACCTGACCGGATCGAACAACACCAAGGCGGGCGATATCGGTCCCTTTACAGCCGACGATTACTCCGGGCGCTACGTCTATTACGGCATCCGTGAATTCGGCATGGCCGCCGCGATGAACGGTATGGCGCTGCACGGGGGCGTGATCCCTTATGGGGGGACGTTCCTGGTCTTCACCGATTACGCGCGCGGTGCGATCCGCCTATCGGCTCTGCAACAAGCCCGCGTGATCTATGTGATGACGCATGATTCCATTGGTCTGGGCGAAGACGGGCCGACGCACCAGCCGGTCGAACACCTCGCTTCGCTGCGCGCCATGCCCAATGTGCTGGTGATGCGCCCCGGCGACGCGGTGGAAACCGCCGAGGCATGGCAAGTGGCACTCAGCCAGAAGGATCGCCCGACCATACTCGCGCTGTCCCGCCAAGGGCTTCCGCAATACCGCTTGGAAAGCGCGGATGAGAACCTGTCGGCACGTGGTGGGTACCGCGTTAAAGCGGCGGATGCGGCGCGTAAGGTCGTGATCCTCGCGACCGGGTCTGAAGTCGGCCTCGCGCTCGACAGCGCCAAGGCGCTCGAAGAGCAGGGCATTGGCGCGGACGTCGTCTCCATGGTGTGCACCGAACTGTTCGACGAGCAGGAGGACGCTTATCGCGCCGGTCTTCTTCCGCAGGATTCGCTCATCGTGAGCCTCGAGGCGGCCAGCACGTTCGGGTGGCAGCGCTACACCGGCGCGGATGGTCTCAACATCGGTATCGACCGCTTCGGAGGGTCCGCGCCCGCCAAGGATCTTTTTGCCCATTTCGGCTTCACGGTCGAAGCGGTCACGGCACAAATTACAAACACTTTGAAAGCTTAAGCAGGAGTTTCTTACATGGCCACTAAAGTTGCCATCAACGGTTTTGGGCGCATCGGGCGCCTGGTTGCGCGCGCTATTCTGGAGCGCAGCGATCACGATCTGGACCTCGTTTCGATCAACGATCTTGCGGACACGAAAGCCAACGCGCTGCTGTTTCAATACGATTCCACCCACGGTCGTTTCCCCGGCACGGTGGAAGTTGCCGATGGCGCGATGGTCGTGAACGGAAAGAGCATCGCGGTCACCAGCGAGCGCGATCCCGGCAACCTGCCGCACTCCGCGCAAGGCGTCGACATTGTGCTCGAATGCACGGGCTTCTTCCAAAGCCACGAAGCGGCCGAACCGCATCTTCAGGCGGGTGCTAAGCGCGTCTTGATCTCTGCCCCAGCCAAGAACGTCTCGGCCACCATCGTGTACGGCGTGAACCACGAAACGCTTACCGCCGAGGACGTTATCGTGTCCAACGCGAGCTGCACCACAAACTGCCTCGCCCCCGTGGCCAAGGTTCTCAACGACGCCGTCGGCATCGAGCGCGGTTTCATGACCACAATCCACTCGTACACCAACGATCAGCGTATGCTGGATCAGATGCACAGCGACATGCGCCGTGCGCGTGGCGGGGCGCAGAACATGATCCCGACAACAACCGGCGCGGCGCGCGCGGTGGGTCTGGTTCTACCCGAGCTCGCCGGCAAGCTGGATGGGTCGTCGGTGCGCGTTCCGACGCCGAATGTCTCGCTGGTCGATCTCGTGTTCACGCCCAAGCGCGACACCAGCGCCGAGGAACTCAACGCCGCGCTCAAAGCCGCCGCCAATGGCGCGATGAAGGGCGTGCTCGACTACACCAGCGATCCGCTGGTCAGTTCCGACTTCAACCACCATCCGGCTAGCTCCACGGTCGACAGCCTTGAGACCAGTGTCATGGAAGGCAAGCTGGCGCGCGTGGTCAGCTGGTATGACAATGAATGGGGCTTCTCCAACCGCATGATCGACACCGCTGGTGTCATGGCGACATTCCTCTGATCGTTACATAAGGGGCGCGAGGGATGGCGGCTTTCGAAACGCTGGACGATCTGGGCGATGTGACCGGCAAGGTCGCTCTCGTACGGGTCGATCTGAACCTGCCGATGAAGGATGGCTCGGCCACCGATGTGACGCGGGTCGAAGCGGTGAAGCCCACCATCCTCGAATTGAGTGAGCGCGGGGCAAAAGTCCTGATGCTCGCGCATTTCGGTCGCCCGAATGGGCAACGATCCTCGGTGCTTTCCACCAGCATGGTAGTGGGCGATGTCGAAGGTGTGCTGGGCAAGGAAATCATGTTCATACCCGAGGTGTCCGGCCCCGTGGTGGAACAGTCGATCGGCATCCTGCGGAACGGCGATATCGGCCTGCTCGACAACACGCGCTTTTGGCCGGGCGAGGAGTCCAACGATCCCGGGTTTGCCAAAGCGATCGCAGCCAACGGGGATTTTTACGTAAACGACGCCTTCAGCGCCGCGCACCGCGCGCACGCGACGACCGAGGGTTTGGCGCATCTCCTTCCGGCCTATGCAGGGCGGGCGATGGAGAAAGAGCTCCAGGCGCTCGACAGCGCGCTGGGCACTCCTGAGCCGCCCGTAGCTGCGGTTGTGGGGGGCGCGAAGGTGTCTACCAAACTGGCGGTGCTCGAAAACCTCGTGGGCCGCGTGCAGCACCTGATCATCGGTGGTGGGATGGCCAACACCTTCTTGGCGGCGCGCGGGGTCAGTGTGGGCAAGTCGCTGTGCGAACACGATCTCACCGACACCGCTTCCCGGATCATGGACGAGGCGGACCACGCAGGCTGCACGGTTCATCTGCCCTACGATGTCGTCGTGGCGAAGGAGTTTGCCGCGAATCCGGACAGCTTGCGCACCTGCAACGTGCACGAAGTCGCCGAAGACGAGATGATCCTCGATATCGGCCCGCAAGCCACCGAGGCGCTGGCTGATGTGCTCAAGACGTGCCGCACCCTTGTCTGGAACGGTCCGTTGGGCGCGTTCGAGACCGAACCGTTCGACGCGGCGACGATGACCTTGGCGCGCCATGTGGCGGCGCTGACGCTTGAAGATTCGCTTGTGAGCGTGGCCGGGGGCGGCGACACCGTCGCGGCTTTGGCGCAGGCCGGTGTGGCTCAGGATGTGAGCTACCTTTCCACCGCCGGGGGAGCGTTCCTCGAATGGATGGAAGGTAAGGTCTTGCCCGGTGTCGCGGCGCTGGAGCGATAGAAGGTTGCGCAATGGCTGACACTCGGCTCCTTTTCGGCACACCCTTCGTCATTGATCAGCTGCAAAGCCCGGAGGGCCTGCAAGCGCTCAAGGATGCGATTGTGGCCGAACAGGCGCGCGATCCCGGCGGTGTGAACATCTCGAATGTCGGTGGCTGGCATTCGAACACCGAGATGCTGAATTGGGGCGGGGAGGCGGCCAGAGCGCTCGCGTACAAGGCGATGACGTTGGCTGACGAAGCCACGATTGATATCGGCAGCCCCAATGCCAATCGCTACAGCTGGGTCCCGGAAATGTGGGCCAATGTCAGTCAGGCGGGCAACGCGAATTTCCATCACACGCATCCGGGAAGCTTTTGGTCCGCGGTGGCGTATGTCGATGATGGCTATGAAGGGTCAACCGATCCGGCCCTGGGCGGCGAGCTGCAATTGCTCGATCCGCGCATGCCTATGATCCGCATGACGGCGCCGGATCTGCGCATGAAGGACGGCAGCGGCAAGCTGATGGACAACGAACCCAAACTGCGTCCGTCGACCGGTATGATCGTCATGTTCCCAAGCTGGCTGCAACACGCGGTGCGCGCCTTTCACGGCACCGGCACGAGGATTTCGATTGCCATCAATCTCATCCCCGCGATGGCGAAAAAGGACGTCAAAGAGTGACCGCGTCTCAATTTTTGAGCATCGACAACCGTCAGTCATGCCGGAAAGAATTCTGACCGATGGCCAACATTCCGGCCATGATTGACGAGCGCCAGAGGCGTTTCCTGTATTCCTGGATGCACCGCAATCCGGCTGATCTCAAAAAGCTGGCCTCGCGCGATTGCATGTTTGTCTTCGCCACTAATCCGCCGGAGGTGCTCGATCGGCCAAGCTTTACCGCGAGCGTCGAGAACGATTTTCGATGCCTCGGATACCGAGTGGGCGAAAGCGTCGTTCGACGCCACGGACGGGCCGTATGGTTCACGGCGTCGGCCGACCTCGAACTGAAACTCGGCGCGCGAGAATGGCAGGGCCGGTTCCTGATGACGGGCCTTTGGAACAAGTTTCGGATCGGCGGCTGGAAGTTGGTCGAACACAGCCTTGCCCCGCTCGAGAACGACAAACGATTTGCAGACAGCGTGCGCCGTTTGCAGATGTGGCAAGGCTAGGAGGCGAGACATGAGCGAGACGAAGACCGAATACGGCTACGGCAACGCCGTCGAAGCCACCGAAGGCGAGTTTGCAGGTTGGTACCATTGGAACCACGATCCGTTTGAGACCCGGTCCGGACCTTTCTTCATGCGCCGCGAAGAGGATGGGTCATACCTCAGCGCGTTCAGGGCCGAAGAAAAGCACATGAACGGGGCAGGCTCGATGCACGGCGGCTGTTTGATGACCTTTGCCGATTTTGCCTTGTTCGCCATCGCGACCGATGAGCTCGGAGGCGCGAACGCGGTGACGCTGAACCTGTCCGGCGATTTTCTGGGAGGCATTACGCCCGGAGCCTTGGTAGAGGCGCGCGGTGAAGTCACGCGCGGCGGCGGCAAAACGATCTTTGTTCGCGGGTTGATTACAGGCGACGGGAAACCCGCTTTCAGCTTTACCGGGATCATCCGAAAGTTCTCGCCGCGCAGCTAGCCTTGCGAGGTCTAACTTCGAGTGTTTTGGTGCCAGTGCCATCCTCGCGGCGGAAAACGCTTACAACGCCGCTGTGTCCGGTTGCGAGGGCGGGTAGGGCGCTTTAAGGCCCACGCCAAACGGACAATCAGGACTTTGAGGACGCCACATGAACACGCAGGAAATGACGGCCAAGATCGCCGAAGGCCAAGGTTTTATCGCGGCGCTCGATCAATCGGGCGGCTCCACGCCCAAGGCGCTGCGTGGCTATGGTGTGGACGACAGCGAATGGTCGGGCGACGAGGAAATGTTCGCACAGATCCATCAGATGCGCAGCCGAGTGATCACGTCGCCATGCTTTGCCAGCGGGAAGGTGCTCGGCGCGATCCTGTTTGAAAAGACAATGGACGGCGAAGTCGACGGATTGCCCACACCGGACGCGCTCAAGGCGCGCGGGGTCGTCCCCTTTATCAAGGTGGACCAAGGGCTCGCCGACGAGGCCGATGGCGTCCAGTTGATGAAGCCGCTCGATAAGCTTCCGGCCTTGCTCGAAAAGTCGGTGGCTAAGGGCATGTTCGGCACAAAGATGCGCTCGGTAATCAAGTCGGCCAATCCTGCCGGCATCGCGGCGGTTGTCGCTCAGCAGTTTGAAGTGGGCAATCAGATCGCGGACGCTGGCCTCGTCCCGATGATTGAACCGGAATACGATATCACCGCCGACGATCGCGAGGCGGGCGAGGATATCCTTTTGGCCGAAATCATGAAGCAACTCGGCGCTTTGCCTGAGGGTCGCAGTGTTATGCTCAAGTTGTCGATACCCGTGAAACCAGGCCTTTACGCGCCCGCGATTGCCCATCCGAACGTTCTGCGCGTGGTCGCGCTTTCGGGAGGGTACTCCACCGATGACGCCTGCGCGCATCTTGCCAAGAACGCCGGAATGATCGCCAGCTTTTCGCGCGGGCTTTTGCAGGATTTGCGCAAGGGCCAGTCGGAAGCCGAGTTCGATGGTGCCCTGGGCAAAGCGATCGATCAGATCGCCGCCGCGAGCGCTGCTGGGTAAGTCTTAGCTTCCCTCAGAGGCGCTTTGGTCTGGCAAGAACCTAAGCTCCAACCGGTACTTTTCGATTGAAATCGCGCCATTGGCGCTGGGCTCGACGCCCGTATTGGAAAGCATCAGGAAACCACCTGGCACACGAATAGGTTGCCCCAGTCGCAGGTCCATCCGTTGTGGACCTCGCTCGTCTACCATGAACACCGAAACGACCGCGCTGTTCGTTTTGAAGCAAAAATCGGGATCCGCGCAGCGTGTGTCCGAGATCAAGTTGTACGGGGTGACCTCAAGCTCGCCGACTTTGGCAGGCTGGAAAAACGAAAGTCCGCTCTCGACAACAACTTGAGCGCTTGCAGACGATGTAAGCGCGGCCAAGAGAGCAAGAGCTGCGGGGGCGAAACGTGTTCCAATGATCATTTAGACGTCTCCTCAAAATCTGTTTACCATAACTGAGGCGGCGAGTCTGGCCGTCCACCCATGTGTCTCACTCCCGGACACTCGCTTCGCGCTTGGCTTGATCCCCGCTCGCGCGCTAAGGGCGCGGCATGAGTGACACTACCCCTTCAACCCAGCTTTATCTGATATCGCCGCTCGATGTGGGAGGCGACTTTCCCGTGCGGCTTGAGCGCGCTTTGCAAGCGGGCCAACAAGACGACGGTAATCTGATCGCCGCCTTCCAATTCCGGGTGAAGGATATCGATCAGCACGAAGCCGCACGCCTAGCAGAACCGTTGCAAGCCATCTGCGCGGCGCACGAATGCGCCTTTATCGTCAACGATAGCGTTCCGCTGGCTAAACGGTTGCAGGCGGATGGCGTGCATCTGGGGCAAGACGATGGCGATCCGCGCGACGCGCGCGAAGCGTTGGGGCGCGAGGTACAGATCGGGGTAACTTGCCACGCGTCCAAGCATCTCGCGATGGAAGCGGGGGAAGCGGGCGCGGACTATGTGGCGTTTGGCGCCTTCTTTCTTTCAACCACCAAGGATAAGGGCGAGGACGCTGAGCGGCCTACGCTCGATTTGATCGAGTGGTGGGTGAAGCTGTTCGAAATCCCGGTCGTCGCCATAGGCGGAATAACGTCCGAGAATTGCGGGCCGCTTGTGAGCGCGGGCGCGGACTTTCTCGCCGTTTCGGGCGGAGTTTGGAATAGCGACGAGGTGGAAGCGGTCGGAGCCTTCGCCAAAGCTATCGAAGGCGCCGAATAGTCTATTCCGCTTTACCTTCTGCCGCCTCCGCCTGTTTCATCCGCACATAAAAGCCCAGCGTGCTCCCGGTGAATTGGCCAATTGGCGTGGCTTTGCCGCTTTCATCGAAGCTCAAAACACCAACTTCTCCTTCGCTCAGGCGAAGCCCAGTGCCTTCGTAGATGTTGCCGCCATGCGAAATGAGCGCGACGTTGCCACCCTTGCTTAACGGGGCCAGCTCGCTGACAAGCTCCGCGGTCTCTTGCGCCGCCTGGTCGAGCGGTCGATCGCTGTTTTCGGCTGGATTGTGGTGCATCAATCGCGCGTCGGTCGTGTAGTCGACGCCAAACATGTAACGCGCGGTTTCCGCAGCGCGGCACATCGGGCTGGAGATCACGCGCGACACCGGAATGCCTGCCGCGCGGATCAGGCCACCGTTCTCGTGAGCGCCCACGACGCCCGCGACCGACAGATTGCGCTGGGCGCGGCATTCACTGGCTGGCTGCGTGTAATCATCTTCTCGCGAAGGCATTTCGGTGCGCTCGTGCCGGATCACCATAATAAGCCCGCCTTCCTTGAGTCTCTCGATAACTTCGAAAGCTGTCGGGATCGGTATGGCGGGACTGTCCGTTTCCGACTGTGCGGTAAGGGGAGTCGTAAAGCCCAGGCTAACGACAATGGCCAGGCTCATAAATGCGCTGGATAGGGGGCGGTTTGGCAAGAATGTGTCCTCCTAGTTTGCCTAACGGTCGGGGTGTTACCCAGACCCTGCGATACGAATGCAGGTTAGGCGGCCCAATTCTCCATCATCTCGCAGGCGCTTTATCGTGTTGTCGCCGATGCGGCGAAAGCGTTGCCCCTTTTTTGAGCCACTCGTGAAAACAATTTCCCGCCCCCGCAGCAGATAGAGCCCACGCGCGCCCTCCGCGTCGCGGTAAGCTGAGCCGGGAATTATGAAAATGGTCTCGCTGGCAATCGGCTCGAAGGGCTCGGCCAACGCGTCGCCCGGAAGCGAGCATTCGTATGTCCCATGAGTCAGCGTGCCAAGCGGCCCGCCCACTTGAGCGGCCAATGGGAATACGGCGGCGCTCGCTACAACCATCGCTGAAAAGATGGTCGCGCGCTTTTTCCGACTGGATCGCAGGTCACGCATGAGGAAGCGATACCACCGCTCAAAAGGCAGTTCCACTTGCTAATCGTATGCGCGACATAGGGCGCGCGGATTCACACGGCTTGCTGTCCTCACGGGCACAGGCTATGCGCGCCCATCACCCGAGCCGGGCGAGGCCAGCGCGTAGGCGCGTCTATCCTTCGGCCAGCCCGCCCACACATTTCTGAGAAAGCCCGAGAGAACCTCCATGAAGATCAGCGGCGTCGACATTCGTCCCGGCAACATCATCGAATACGAAAACGGCATCTGGAAAGTCGCCAAGATCCAGCACACCCAGCCGGGCAAGGGCGGGGCCTATATGCAGGTCGAGATGAAGAACCTGCAGGACGGGCGCAAAACGAATGTGCGCTTTCGCAGCGCGGACACCGTTGAGAAGGTGCGTCTCGACACTCAGGAATATCAGTTCCTCTACGAAGACGGCGACATGCTCGTCTTTATGGACACGAACACCTACGAGCAGATCAACCTGCCCAACGATCTTCTGGGCGACGCGCGCCCGTTCCTTTCCGATGGGATGCAGGTGATGCTCGAGCTCTGGGAGGAAAAGCCGATCAGCGTGCAGCTGCCCCAGCAGGTTGAGGCCGATATCGTCGAAGCCGACGCGGTGGTGAAAGGCCAAACGGCGTCTTCCAGCTACAAGCCCGCCGTGCTTGATAACGGTGTGCGCATCATGGTGCCCCCGCATATCGAAAGCGGCACGCGTATCGTCGTCGACGTGTACGAGCAGACCTATGTCGGGAAGGCTGGCTAACTTCCTATGAGCATGTTTTCCGGCCTCATCCGCGTGATGGAACGCGCCGCGCGCAAAGCGGGCGGACGTTTGCGGCGCGACTTTGGCGAAGTCGAGCACTTGCAGGTGAGCCGCAAGGGGCCAGCCGACTTCGTGTCGAAAGCCGATATGCGCGCTGAGCGCACAATCTACGATGAACTCCTTCACGCGCGTCCCGATTGGGGCTTTGTGATGGAAGAAGCCGGCGTGATTGAAGGCGACGCGAACAAGCCGCGCTGGATTGTCGACCCCCTCGATGGCACAAGCAACTTTCTGCACGGCATCCCGCATTTCGCGATCAGCATCGCGGTTCAAGAACCCCGGCTGGATGGCAAGGGATGGGGCGATGTGACCGCCGGGATTGTCTACGATCCCATTCAGGACGCGACTTACTGGGCCGAAAAGACCCGCGGAGCGTGGCTTCAGGACGCGCGCTTACGCGTCTCGGCGCGCCGCTCGCTGCCCGAAGCGCTGATCGCGACCGGCATTCCTTTTCAGGGCCATGGCGATTTTGCCGAATGGAGCCGCATTTTCGGCGCGATTGGGCCCGAAGTGGCCGGGATTCGCCGCTTCGGCGCGGCCTCGCTTGACCTCGCTTATCTCGCGCAAGGGCGCTTTGATGGATTCTGGGAAAGCGGCCTCAACGATTGGAACACCGCGGCGGGATGCTTGCTCGTGCGCGAGGCGGGCGGGTTCGTCAGCGATTTTCGTGGCCGGTCAAACCCGATCCATTCGGAGCAGATCCTCGCGGCCAACGACACGCTGCATTCCAAGCTGCACAAGATCCTCGCCGGATCGCTGCGCTAGGAATCATTCGGTGCGCAGCGCTTCGATGGGCGAAAGCCGCGAGGCGCGCACCGCCGGATAGCCTCCGAAAACGAGCCCGATGACGGCGGAGAAAAGCACCGCGCCCAACGCTGTGGTGATCCCGACGGGGACCGGGAAATCGGCGTAGTTCGAGAGCGCAAGGCCTGCAATCCAGGCGAGCGCCAGCCCCACGGCCCCACCCAAAGTGCACAAGACCGCGGCTTCGACTAGAAACTGGTTGCGGATGTCGCTTTTGCGTGCGCCTAGCGCCATTCGCAGGCCAATTTCCCGGGTCCTTTCGGTCACGCTCACCAACATGATGTTCATAATCCCGATGCCTCCCACCAAAAGGGAAATCGAAGCGATCGAAACCAAAACCGCTTGGAGAATTCCAGTGATCACCTGGCTTTGCTCTACAAACTCTTCCGTCGTGCGGATCTTGAATGGCGTCGTTTCGCCAGGGAGCACATTGTAACGATCAGAAAGCACGCTGATCATCTTGCGCTTTCCCTCTTTCAAAGAGGCGCCCTCTTCGAAGCCGACAAACGCCAGAACCAAGTCGTCTGGGCCGGGTAAAGAGTCCCCGGCGAAACGCTGCCGCATCGTAGAGATTGGCATGATGAGGATATCATCGTTATCGTCGCCAAAGGTCGATCCCTTCTCTTCGAGCAGGCCAATAATCGTAAAGGGCACGCCGGAGAGCCTGACGGTTTCTCCCACGGGATCAAACTCACCAAACAAGGCTTCGGATACGGTGCGACCGATAACGATGACGCGAGCCGCTGAACGAACGTCAGAATTGTTGATGTACCGTCCAACGTCAGTCAGATGAGCCGTAACGAGGCCATAGCCTCCGGTCGTTCCGACCGCTTCTGTCGCTACGGAATTGCCCGCGACGGCGACGTCAAGCTGTTGGCGCAGTTGGGGAGCCACCGCCCGAATATAGGGCACCTCGTTTTGGATCGCCCGAAGATCGCGCATGGTTAGCCTTCCTCGCTCAAGCGAGCGTCGCGGAGGGCCTCCTTGTTCTCCATCATCAGGCTCGGGTACGAGAATGGCCATATTTGACCCGAAACTGTTGATTTGCGTGGTGATCGATTCCGAAGCGCCGTTTCCCACGGCCACCGCAAGCGTAACGGCAAAAACACCAATCAGAACGCCGAGCATCGTCAATAGCGATCGCATGATGTTGGTTCTTAGCGCTGTAAGCGCGATCGCGACGTTCACGCCCCAGCTTGAGAAAAAGCTACGCTTTGTGGAAAGGTCCGGCGCAAGCGCGCTGGCGTCCGCGGCCGCAGAACCCGATCGACTGGGTGCATCGGCGCTAAAGTGCTGGCTGGCCATTAGACGGTTTCCTCACGTGGTTGCGCCACAATGCGGTTCTCTACGGCGTGGTCTTCAATCACTTTGCCATCGCGAAACTCAATACGACGTTTGGCGTGCTCGGCGATTTCGTCTTCATGAGTCACCACGATCACGGTGATACCCTGCCTGTTGAGCTCCTCAAATATCGCCATGATATCTTCACTAGTCTTGGTATCGAGCGCGCCGGTCGGCTCGTCTGCCAGCAGGATCAGGGGTTCGGTCACTAAAGCGCGGGCGATAGCGACGCGCTGTTGCTGACCGCCCGACAGCTTGGCGGGCGTGTTTTGCAACCTCTCGCCAAGACCCATAGCGATCAGCTTGGCAGTTGCCCGTTCACGGCGTTCTGCGGTTTCGAGCCCTGCGTAGATCAGAGGCACCGCGACATTATCAATCGAAGTCGTGCGTGCGAGCAGATTGAACTGCTGAAAAACAAAGCCAATCTTGCGGTTTCGCAAGGCTGCCAACTCGTCGGTCGACATGTCGCCGGTTTCAATTCCATCGATGAAAACCCTGCCTTCGCTTGGCACATCGAGACACCCGATCATGTTCATGAAGGTGGATTTGCCTGAGCCAGACGCGCCCATGATGGCCACGTACTCGCCCTGATGGATAGTCAGAGAAACGCCGTTCACCGCATGAATTGTTTCGCCACCCAATTTGTACGTCTTTACAAGCTGCTGGGTCTCAACGAGCGGGCGTGCGCTGCCCACAGCCGATGCGTGACGCTCCGAGGAAGTGGAGATCGCCATGGGCCTCTCTTCCTATTCCTCGATCTCACGCGATCGAACGAGGACTTTCTGACCTTCTTCAAGCCCGCCTGTAATCTCGGTGTAGTCTTCACCGGCGAGTCCGAGAGAAACTTCCACTCGATTGGGTTCGTACGGACCATCTCCTGGCACCCAGACCGTTGAAGAATCGGTGGCGTTCTCGTTTGCCTCAGCCTCCTCCTCATCGATAGCGGCGCGGTCATCCTCGCGCGGCAGAAAACGGGTTGCGGCGATGGGAACGCGCAGCACATTCTCTTTCTTGCCGGTGATGATATCGACATTCGCCGTCATCCCGGTGAGCAATTTGCCGTCTGGATTGGCCACATCGAGGATCACCAGGTAGCTGACCGCTGAGGCGTCTTGAGTGGCGGACTGGCGAATCTGCTGGACGCGCGCCTCAAAGGTGTCGTCGGGGTAGCTGTCGACCGTGAAGCGAACCGTCTGACCGTCGACCACCTGGCCGATATCGGCCTCATCGACCGCCGCTTCGACCTGCATACGGCTTGTATCCGCGGCGATGGTGAAGAGATTGGGCGTTTGGAAATTGGCCGCCACCGTGGTGCCTGGCTCGACCAGCTTATCGATGACCACGCCGCTTGTCGGTGCGATGATCCGGGTGCGTGACAAGTCGAGCTCGGCGGATCGCAGGATCGCGCTGCTCTGCGCGATTTGTGCCTTGGCGCTCTGCGCTTGCGCGCGCGAGGTGTTCAAGTTGGCCTTGGCCGCGACGAGCGCGTTCTGCGCCTGATCAACGCCCGCGCTGGAGACAAAGCCCTTTTTCTGAAGCTCGAGGCGGCGTTCATACTCGCGGGTCTGCACGTCCACATCAGTCAAAGCGCGCGATATGGCCGCTTCGGCTTGCGCAAGGCTGGCGCGGGCCAAATCCACTTGCGCTCGGGCCTGCGTCACCTGCGCTTTGGGTCGGGTAGCGTCGATCTCAGCCAGCAATTGCCCCTGAGTGACCGGCGAGTTGAAATCGACGTAAACGGCCGTGATTTGGCCTGAAATTTCGGAGCCGACGTTAATGGTGTTGAGCGCCCGTAGCGTTCCACTGGCCGACACGAGCCTGACGACTTCGCCCTTTTCGGCATCTTCGACGACATATTCATAGGTGCGCTCGCTCGGAACCAGGAAAGTGTACAACGCGAAGAGTGTAACGATTAAAATCGCCCCCGACAGGATTGGCCGGACCCGGATCCAGCCTACGAACCTGTTCACATTTCACCCTTTCTTTGACCCCTGGTGGGAGTAGTCATGGCATTGGCCCGCTTTAGTCTCAAGGGTTTTGGCTGTCGCGAGAGGTAACAATCGTCGGCAGTCATCGGACGATTGTCGAATATTGAGGGAAAGCTTGAAGAGAGACGCGGCGGACGCTAACAGCGCGTTCCGCTCTTGAAGAGCTGTGCCCCTGTGGTGGAATTGGTAGACGCGAGCGATTCAAAATCGCTTTCCTTTTAGGAGTGCCCGTTCGAGTCGGGCCAGGGGCACCACCACTGTCTTTCCGGGTTCTGTGGGCCTTCTTCTTGAAGGGTCTCGTGTCGCAACATCGCATCGGGCCTTGGAACAAACCCCTTGCCATTCGTGAGAGCCTCAGGGATTAACACGCCCGGACGAGACACCCATGCTGGCTTACCCATCCTATCACGCGATCGCCGCAATGGCGGTGACCGTTGCGATGTTTATCGCCTTTGCCCGCGGGCGCCTTTCAATCGAAATCATCAGCCTTCTGACTATCGCGGTCATCGCTGTCGGGCTGTATTTCTTTCCGCTCGAAGGGGCCAAACCCATTGACGGCTTGGCGCTCGCCTTCGGGGGCTTTGGCCATTACGCGCTCATCACGATTTGTGCCCTGATGATAATGGGACGAGGGTTGGTGGTCACCGGTGCTTTGGACCCGGCGGCGCGCGTGCTGGAGCGATTGTTTCGCTATAACATACAGTTAGGTCTGCTGTTTTCGCTAGTCATCGCGCTTGTGCTGTCGATGTTCGTCAACAACACGCCGGTCCTGGTGCTGATGATCCCGATTTTCGCAGCGCTGGCGCAACGCGGCGCGTTGGCGACCTCCAAAACCCTGATGCCATTGAACGCGGCCTCGCTGATTGGCGGGCTGGCAACAACCATCGGCACGTCGACCAACATTCTGGTGGTGTCTATCGCGGTCGATCTCGGCATGCGCGAGATAGGCGTGTTCGATTTCACCCCGATCGTCCTGATCGCCGCCTTGGTGGCGCTGCCTTACATGTGGCTCGTCATGCCGAGATTGCTGAACGACAACCGCACCGAGACGCAGGCCGCGGCGCGCCAGTTTCACACGCGTTTGCGCGTCGGAACAAATTCCGTTTTGGCCGGAAAGGAATTGTGGGAAGTTGAGGAAAAGCTTCCCAAGGGGATAACGCTGCACAGCGCGCCAAAAGGAGTGCTCCAGCCGCAGCAGCAATTGCACATCTCGGGCAGCCACGAAGCGCTGGAAGACGCCACGCGCGAGTTGAAAGGGCAGTTGGCGCCGAACTGGGTTCTCGACCGGATCAAGCGGACCGCTTCGGCCGAGGGCGACGATGTGATGGTGTTCGAGATGACCGTCACAGCGGATTCGCGGCTTATCACCCGGACGCTTCCCAGCTCTGGTATAGCCGATCTTTACGGTGTGGCGGTGCTGGGTATTCACCGGCCCGAACGCTTGCTGGGTGAGAAAGACCAATACTCCGACGGCGGCGACCTACGCATCGCGGAAGGCGATGTGCTTCTGGTCATGGGGCTTGAGGCCGATCTTCAAACCTTCGCGCGCAGCGACAGTCTGCTGATGCTGGACGGCGCGCGCGAATTGCCGCGACGATCAAAGGCGTTTCTGGCCGCCGCGATCATGGCCTTTTCGGTCGTCACCGCGGCGACTGGTTTTCTACCGATTGCGATTTCGGCGCTTGCTGGTTCGATCCTAATGTTCGTGACGGGTTGTGTGAAGTTCGACCGGGTGGGCAGGGCGCTGTCGGGGCAGGTCATTGTGCTCGTGGCGGCCAGTATCGCCATTGGGCGCGTGATCGACGAAAGTGGAGCAGCCGCCTGGCTAGGGGAAGTTCTCGGGCTGGGTCTGGCTTTCTTGCCGCCCGCGCTAGTGCTTGCCGCGATCATGGCGTTTGTCACCTTCATCACAAATTTCGCGTCGAACGCGACAGCGGCGACGGTGGGCACGCCCATCGCCTTTAGCATTGCGACACAGCTTGGCATTTCACCCGAGCCGCTGATCCTTGCCGTGCTGTTCGGCTGCAACCTCTGTTACGCGACGCCCATCGCCTATCAGACCAACATGCTGATCATGTCCGAGGGTTCGTACGAATTTGCCGATTACATCCGGACCGGGGTTCCACTGGTGGCGCTGATGGTCACGGTTTTGTCGATCTTATTGGTGGTCTTCTACGGGTTATAATGTCGTTTCAACGCGCCATAAGCTGCGTTGGCGCCTCCCAAAAGATAACGACCGCCAAGACGCTGATCACCAGCGTAATGACGGTCGTCTTCTCCTCCCCAGGAGAAGTGATGATCTGTTGTATTCCCCCGGTCAGCCGAAGCTGGCCTGAAAGCGTCAAGCGCTCGGGACGTAAGTGCCCAGGCGGTGGTGCAACGCGTTGATTTTGGCGAGTTCCTCGCGGTCCTCTGTGGTCCGCGCGTGGCTTTCCAGAGCGCGGCGCAGCAGCTTCATATCCGCGGTCGAAAGGAGGGCGCGAGCGCGTCCGGGTTCTGCTGGCTTGGGGGTGGCGTTTTGCGTGTCGGTGTCGCTCATCAATTCTCTCCCTGGGATCACGAAAAAGGGACCGGTGATCCTACAGTGTTTGCGATGGCAGAGCGTTCCCACGGGGCCGCATCATATGCAACCCCGTGAACAACGCTGAACCCAAATTACGCCGCGGCGAACTGGTTCATGGTGTTGTCTTTACCGCCCGCTTTCAAAGCGGCTTCACCGGCGAAGTACTCTTTGTGATCATCGCCGATGTCGCTGCCGGCCATGTTCTGGTGCTTCACGCAGGCGATGCCCTGACGGATTTCCTCACGCTGAACGTTCAGGACGTAGCCGAGCATGGCTTCTTCGCCGAAGTAACGCTTGGCGAGGTTATCCGTGCTGAGCGCCGCGGTGTGGTAGGTCGGCAGGGTGATGAGGTGGTGGAAGATGCCCGCGCGTTTCGAGGCGTCGGCCTGGAAGGTGCGGATCTTCTCATCGGCCTCGGCGGCGAGCTCGGTGCTGTCGTAATCGACGCTCATCAGCTTGGCGCGATCGTAGCCTGACACGTCCTTGCCGGCTTCTTCCCAGGCATCAAACACTTGCTGACGGAAGTTCAGCGTCCAGTTGAAGCTCGGCGAGTTGTTGTAGACGAGCTTGGCGTTGGGCACCGTTTCGCGCACGCGGTCGACCATTTCGGCGATCTGCTCAACGTGGGGCTTCTCGGTCTCGATCCACAGTAGGTCCGCGCCGTTCTGGAGCGAAGTGACGCAGTCGAGCACGACGCGGTCCACACCGGTGCCAGCGCGGAACTGGTATAGGTTTGAGGGCAGACGCTTGGGTTCAAGCAGTTGACCGTCGCGGCTGATGTAAACCTGGCCGTTCTTGATATTGGCCGGATCGACCGGATCGGCGTCGATAAAGCTGTTGTACTGGTCGCCCAAGTCGCCCGGCTCGGTCGAGTAGGCGATTTGCTTGGTGAGGCCGGCGCCCAGCGAGTCGGTGCGCGCCACAATGATGCCATCGTCCACACCCAGCTCAAGGAAGGCGTGGCGGCAGGCGCGGATCTTCTGGATGAAGTCTTCGTGCGGGACGGTGACCTTGCCGTCCTGGTGGCCGCACTGTTTCTCGTCCGACACCTGGTTTTCGATTTGCAGCGCGCAGGCGCCCGCTTCGATCATTTTCTTGGCAAGCAGATAGGTCGCTTCCGCGTTGCCGAAGCCCGCGTCGATGTCGGCGATGATCGGAACAACGTGCGTTTCGTAGTTGTCGATCTGGTTGGTGAGGTCTTGCGCCTTCACTTCGTCGCCCGCTTCACGTGCGGCGTCGAGTTCGCGGAACATACCGCCCAGCTCGCGCGCATCGGCCTGCTTGAGGAAGGTGTAGAGTTCTTCGATCAGCATCGGCACAGAGGTTTTCTCGTGCATGGATTGGTCGGGAAGGGGGCCAAACTCGCTGCGCAGCGCGGCGACCATCCAGCCCGAAAGATAGAGGTACCGCTTCTTGGTGGAGCCGAAGTGCTTCTTGATCGAGATCATCTTCTGCTGACCGATAAAACCATGCCAGCAGCCCAGGGACTGCGTGTAGTCCGCCGGGTTAGCGTCGTACGCTTCCATATCGGCGCGCATGATCTTGGCGGTGTATTTCGCGATGTCGAGGCCGGTGTTAAAGCGGTTTTGGAGAACCATGCGCGCCGCGCTTTCGGGATCGATGGCGGCCCAGCCTGCGCCGTTTGCCTCGACAAGGCTGCGCATTTGGCTGATAGTTTCGTTGTACGACATGGGTGTTCTCCATTTTCATGAATTGGGGAGGTGATGTGAGCGCGTTGCAATATTGCAGCGCATCATAACAGGAAAATTTGCATACTTTCGTGTCAGTATCCGGCGAAATGGGCTTGATCTTGTGTCAATGTGTAAATTTATTTACAAGCTGAGATCATGTCTGATTCAGCTCTACTCGCCGGTCCCTCCCTGCGCCGCCTCCGCAAACGCGAAGGTCTAACCCAAGCCGCGATGGCCGCCTCGCTGGGCATATCCCCCAGCTATCTCAATCTCATCGAACGAAACCAGCGACCGCTTTCTGCGCGCGTGTTGGTGCAGGTGATTGAACGTTTTGACTTTGATCCCAGTTCGTTGCGCGAAGACGAGGCGATCGGCGGCGTGGACGGACTGGTCCGCCGTATGGCGGATAAGCGCTTTGCGGACCTAGGTATCGATCGCGAGGAGGTGCAGGAGTTCCTATCCGCGGCTCCGCAGGCGGCGGCGGCTTTTGCCCGTCTCTATGATAATTCGCATCCAGACACCGAGCGCGTGGAAGATCCCGCAGGCGAAGCTCGCCGGGCGATCGAAAGATGGCAAAACCATTTTGCCGATCTCGATCATTCGGCCGAGGATTTGGCGGATGAGCTGCGCCTTTCGCGCGGTGATATCAGCGCCGCCCTGATTGAACGCTTACGCGAAAAGCACCGCCTCACCGTCCGCACTTTGCCTGCGGATGTTGTGCCCGGCCTCGTGCATCGGCTCGACCTGCATGCGCGGCAATTGCAATTGTCGGAAATGCTTGGCGGGGCCGCGCGACGGTTCCAGATTGCGCGTCAGATCGCCAGTCTGGAATACCGCGATGCGATTGACACTTTGGTTGGGGGCGCGGGCCTCTCCTCAGCCGAAGCCCGGCAGATATTCCGGGATCATGTTACCGAATACGTCGCACACGCGCTTTTGATGCCCTATCGACGGTTTTTACGAGCGTGCGAGCAAACCAGTTACGATCTCACCATCCTTGTTCGGCGCTTTACGGTGAGTTTTGACCAGCTGGCACAGCGGCTCACAACTATGCAGCGCGTCGGAGAACGTGGACTACCCTTCTTCTGCGCGCATTTTGATCGCGCGGGCTCTATGCTGCACTTTACAGCTGGTGCCAGCGGTGCCGTCTATCCTTTGGAAGGCGTTCGACGCCCTCAATGGGTCCCCTACGCCACCTTTGAGAGGCGCGGAGCTTTGCTCACGCAGTTCGTGACTTTTGGCGAGGGGGAGGCGGCCCCAAGGCAATGGTTCAACCTTGCCCGTACCATTGAGGATGACGGCGTAGCCTTTTACTCTCGGCGAGCCATTGTCCTTGGCCTTGAGGCGCGGTTTTCGGAGCAGTTGGTCCAGTCTCAGGGAATTGCGCTCGGGCCTCTTGATACTTCGGGGCTTGAAGCGGAGCTGTCGCGCTAGGCTTACAGCACCATTTCGCCGGTCGCGCGGTGAAGCGTAACCGTCGCGTTAACCCTGCAACGCTTGATAACTTCGGCCTTTTGAGCTGGGCTGTAAAGTTTACCGACACTTAAGCTCTCGCTGATATTCAGAGGTCAAGGAAGGCCTTTTGCGAGCTGTTGGTCACGCCATGATTGTTCTTGCTGCAACCGCTTTTAAAGAAACGTGCTGTGCGCGTCGATTGGCGCTGCAAAAGTGGCGCGCGCGGTTCAACGGCAGGGTGTGAGCATGGTCGCGGACAGCCTCTCAGGCTTCGAACTCAGCCTCGCTTTCGAGACCTTCGCCTATTTCGCCGGAGCGGTTCTGGCGCTGGGCGCGGGCCTTTGGGTGGCACGTTTCGGCGACCGCGATCGGCCTGATCGTCCTGCGGCGTTGATGGTCTGCGGTGTAACAGCAATTTGGTGCGCCTTAGTGTTGCTGCAGGGCACGGATCACCCAGGGGCCGTGTTTGCTGGTAGCCTGCGTAACTTCGCTTTCCTTTTTCTCATTTTGAGGATGTTTGCAGCGGATGGACGCGACGAGAGCCTGCGTCCCATCCGGCCCTTGCTCATTACCCTCACTCTGGTCGAGTGCTTCCAACCGCTCCTGCTTGTCATAGCGGCTCGTGTTGCGTTGGTCCCGGAACTCGTTGTTCTCACGTACGAGGTTTCCCTGGTCCTAAACCTGCTTGTGGCCGTTGGCGCCCTTATGCTTTTGCATAACTTGTACGCTGGCGCCGCTGCATCCTCGCGCGAGATTTTGCGATGGGGAGCCGTGGGCGCAGCGGGCGTCTTCGCCTTTGACCTTAATCTGTTCACTATCAGCTATCTCTCAGGGGAAAGCCCGGAATTCCTGTTTGGTCTGCGTGGGCTTTTTTGTGGGATCATGGCTGTCTTTCTAGCGCTGGGTGGCAACGCCCAAAGTGCTGGAATCCAGTTTCGCCCGAGTCGCGCCGTCACGTTTCAAACGCTTTCGCTCTTGTTCATTGGCACATATGTGTTGCTGATGGTGCTGGTGACGCGTTCGCTCTCCCTTATCGGGGGCGACGTCGCGCCAGCCAGCCAGATCGTATTCCTTGCCATTGCTGTGGTCCTGGCGGTCTTTTGGATTCCGTCGCAGCGACTTCGAGGTCTGGTCCGCGTCACGCTCGCAAAACACCTTTTCCAGCATCGCTACGATTATCGTGAGGAGTGGCTTCGTTTCACACGAACGGTGGGACGCGGCTCTATCGCGAGCGCGAGTTTTCACGAGCGCGCTATCCAAGCCATTGCGGACATAACCGATAGCCCCGCCGGCCTGCTATTGATCCCTAACGAAGAAGCGCAGCTTGAACTGACGCAGCGCTGGAATTGGCCGATGATTGAGGTGCCAGCTATAGCCGGCGAGTATGGGCTGTGCGGCCTCTTGGAACGGCACAACCACATACTGGATCTGGATGAAGCGCGCGGCGGCGTCGATCATCATGGCGAGTTGGTTGAAGTGCCTGAATGGCTGTTCGAAGCGGATGATGCATGGGCGCTTGTTCCGCTGATCCATTATGATCGGTTGGTCGGATGCATCGTACTCGCGCGGCCGCGAATCACCCGACGGCTCGACTGGGAAGATTTTGATCTCTTGCGGGTCGTGGGCCAGCAGCTCGCGAGCTATCTCGCCGAACAGGCCGGGCAACAAGCTTTGATGGACGCAAGCCGATTTGATGAATTCAATCGCCGGATGGCGTTCGTGATGCACGACATCAAGAACCTGGCCAGCCAGCTTTCGCTACTCGCCGCGAACGCGCAAAAACACGCCGAAAACCCCGAGTTCCGGGCAGATATGCTGGTTACACTGCGCAAGTCGTCCGAGAAGTTGAATGCGCTTCTTGCGCGATTGGGCCGATATGGCTCGGGCCCGGTGGATGCGATCGGAGAAATTGATCTGGCGGACATAGCAAGGGCGTTAGAGAAACGATTCGAACCGAGCCATCCTGTGGTCGTTACGTCGACTAAATCAGCCACTGTTTTGGCTGATGCAGAGGCTCTGGAGCAGGCCTTAATCCACCTCGTGCAAAACGCCATCGATGCCAGCGAAGGAGACTCGCCCATTCACATCTCGGTGGCCGGCGACGCCTTGCAAGGCTGCCTCGATATTGTTGACGCTGGCTGCGGTATGTCGCCCGAATTCGTGCGCACCGGTCTGTTCAAGCCGTTCGTGTCCTCAAAGCAAGGCGGTTTCGGCATAGGTGCGTTCGAAGCGCGCGAGATGATCAAGGCGATGGGCGGCCGCCTGCAAGTCGAATCGAGAGAGGGAGTGGGCACGCGCTTTTCTGTCCAGCTTCCGGCGCCAGAGGCCGTTCGCATCGCAACTTCCAACGCGGTACCAATATCCGCATCCTCCAGAGAGGTGGCCTGATATGGCTGACAAGAAACCCACATTGCTGATCGTTGAAGATGATGAAGGCCTGCAAGCGCAGCTCAAATGGGCGTATGACGATTTCGAAGTCGCCATCGCCAGTGATCGTGACAGCGCCATGACGGCGCTGCGAAGCGAGGAACCCGCCGTCGTGACACTGGATCTGGGACTTCCGCCAGATCCCGATGGCACAACCGAAGGCTTCGCTGTGCTTGATGCGATTATGGAACTGAAGCCAGATACCAAGGTCATCGTCGCGAGCGGCCACGGCGCGCGTGAAAGCGCTCTACAGGCGATCGATCGCGGCGCGTACGATTTCTATCAGAAGCCGCTGGATATTGAGGCGCTGGGCCTGATTGTGCGCCGCGCGTTTAACCTGCACGAAATTGAGGGCGAGAATCGCCGCCTTGTGGCCAATGCAAGCGAGGACAAAACGGTTCTGGGCAAACTCATCACGGGCGCACCTGAAATGGTCAAGGTGGCCCGCACGATTGAGCGTGTGGCGTCTACGAGCGTATCGGTCATGCTGCTCGGTGCGAGCGGAACCGGCAAAGAACTGCTCGCGCAAGGTCTGCACAATGCAAGCGATCGGGCCGATGGACCCTTTGTAGCGATCAACTGCGCCGCGATCCCGGAAAACTTGCTGGAAAGCGAGCTGTTCGGTCACGAAAAGGGCGCTTTTACTGGCGCGGTCAAAACCACCGAAGGCAAGATCGAAAGCGCGCATGGTGGCACGCTGTTTCTCGATGAGGTCGGGGACATTCCTTTGCCCTTGCAGGTCAAACTGCTGCGTTTTCTTCAAGAACGCACAATCGAGCGTATTGGTGGGCGCAAGACTATCCCGGTCGACACACGCATTGTGTGCGCCACCCATCAAGACCTTGAGAGCATGATCGGTGACGGAAGATTCCGCGAAGACTTGTTCTATCGTTTGGCGGAGATTGTGGTGCGCATTCCGGGTCTGGCTGAGCGGCACGGTGACGCGGTTCTGCTCGCCAAGGCGTTCCTCAAGCGCTTTGCTAGCGAGATGAACCCGGCGGTGACTGGTTTTGCGCCGGATGCGTTGACCGCGATTGACGCGCATGAATGGCCCGGCAACGTGCGCGAGCTGGAAAACCGGGTGAAGCGGGCGGTCATCATGGCCGACGGTAAACTGGTCCATGCCGAAGATCTCGATTTCGATGATGACCAAGAGGAAGCCAGTGATGTGCTCAACCTTAAGGTTGCGCGCGAACAGGCCGATCGCCGTGTCATCCGTCACGCATTGGCGCGCAGCGAGGGCAACATATCAAGCACGGCCAAGATGCTCGGAATCAGCCGGCCAACGCTGTATGACCTGCTCAAGCAATACGATTTGCATGCCTGATTAGACAGATGGGTGGGCCGGCCTGCTGTGTCCGGTCTCGACATTTGACAAGGTGAAGGGCAGGGGAGCGCGCCATGCTAGCGCGCCTAAAGCTTCTTGCCGATCCCATGATCGCCGTCCTGCTGGTCGCCACGGCCTTGGCGCTTGTTGTACCGGCCACAGGCGATGCCCGCACGACGGCTCAAGTGATCTCGAGTGTCGCGATTTTCATTCTCTTTCTAGTCAACGGGATGCGCATTGCGCGCAGTGAAATCGCCAAGGGTCTGGCCAATTGGCGCTTCTTTGCCCCGCTTTTCCTGTGGGTGTTCGGGGTTATGTCGCTCGCCGGTTGGGGGTTAGGGGCGCTCGCCGCCGGTGCACTGCCACCCCTTGTGGCGCTGGGTTTTGTCTATCTCGGTGTCCTGCCTTCGACGATCCAATCCGCCACGTCCTACACCACACTCGCCAACGGCAACGCGGCGCTTTCGGTTGTTGGTGCGGCTTTGATCAACATAGCGGGTGTCTTCATTTCCGCCCCTCTGTTCGCCTTCTTGGGCGGTGAGAGCGGGGCCAACATCGGCCACGAGATGATTGTGCGTATCGCCGTCATTCTCGTGCTGCCGTTCCTGATCGGGCAGGCGGTTCAGGGGTGGACGCGCGATTGGATCGTGGAACGAAAGACACGCGTTGTCTGGCTTGATAGGATTGTGATTGGCATCGCGGTGTATGTCGCCTTCTCCGGCGCGGTCGAAGAGGGGCTGACAACCCTGTTTTCAGCGCTCGATTGGGCGGTGTTGTTTGGACTGGTTGTGGTGTTTCTGGTCTTCGCTACCATCGGCGCTTGGTCGGTGAGCGGCGCGCTGGGATACGCAAAGCAAGATCGGATCGCGTTTCTGTTTGCGGCTGTTCAAAAGAGCGTGGCGATTGGCGCGCCTCTCGCGGCCATTCTGTTTCCCGCCGAAGTCGCCGGCTTTGTGATCGCCCCGCTGCTGCTCTATCACCTGCTCCAGTTGATGTGGGCGGCGCCACTCGCGACTATGTTTGCGCGGTCGCCGAGTTAGGCGCTTCCGTCTTGCGGTTGTGTCGCACCGACCACAGGAACGATAGGCCGATAAGCGTCGCTCCGATCAGGCCTGTGATCGTCTCATTGATGTGATAGCGAGCGGATAGCAGCATGATCACGCCCAACACGATGATCGCCCAGAACGCTCCGTGCTCCAGGAAACGGAACTGAGAGAGCGTGCCGGTTTTGACCAGATGCACGGTCATCGAGCGCACGAACATCGCGCCCACCGAGAGGCCCAGCGCAATCACGATCATGTTGTTGGAAAGGGCGAAAGCGCCGACAACGCCGTCAAAGCTGAAGCTGGCGTCGAGTACTTCGAGATAGAGAAACCCACCCAGGCCCGACCGTACGATTTCTCCTGCCGCTTTCTTGCGCGCCTCGCGTTGTTCAATCACCTCACCAAGGGCATGAACCGCGATGTAGGTGAGAAGACCAAAGATCGCAGCGGTAAGGAAGGTCAGCGCGTCGGAGGGTTCAAGCAGCGTCGAAACCCCCGCGATGACTGAAAGGACCAAAGCGATCTCGAGCGCGGGAATACTCGAAAAACGCGCCGCCGATTCTTCAATAGACTTGATCCAGTGGACGTCTTTCTCTTCGTCGAAGAAGAACGTGAGGCCGACCATCGAGAGGAACGCGCCGCCAAACCCGGCAATGCCGATATGCGCCGCCGAAACGATGCGTTCGTATTCTTCCGGATCCCCCAAGGATAGCTCAACCGCGGCCCAAGGGCCGATATTGGCCGCGACCGATACGATAGCGATGGGGAAGACAATCCGCATGCCGAAGACCGCGATCAAGATACCGATCGTTAGGAAGCGTTGCTGCCAGACCGGGTCCATTTCGCGCAGCACCGTGGCGTTCACCACAGCGTTATCGAAACTGAGAGAGACTTCGAGGATCGAAAGCACAAAGACGATCCACAAGACTGTCAGCATGCCGCTTACGCTGCCGGTGCTGGCCCAGCCGTACCAAGCGGCTAGGCCCATACACACCGCGGTGAACAGCAGCGAGAAGCTGTAGTAGCGAAGCAGCGTTTGCATGATCCCTCTCGCTCGCGCTTAGGCTTTGGGCTGGTATGTCTGCTCTTCGCCTGGGAAGGCGCGGCTGCGCACCTCCTCGGCGTAGGTCTCGACCGTTTTCTCGATCATACCGGCAATATCGTCATACTTCTTCACGAAGCGCGGCACGCGTTCAAACATGCCAAGCATGTCTTCTGTGACCAGCACCTGGCCATCGCATTTCGCCGAGGCTCCGATACCGATAGTGGGGCAGGAGACGGCTTCGGTCGCGGCGATGGCGATAGGCTCCACCACGCCTTCAATGACGATGCCGAAAGCGCCCGCTTGATCCAGCGCGACTGCGTCGGTCACGATCTTGTCCGCTTCGGCGTCGGAGCGTCCGCGCGCCGCGTATCCGCCGAGCACGTTCACAGCCTGCGGAGTGAGCCCGACATGGCCCATGACGGGTATTCCGCGCGAGTTCAGGAAGTCGACCGTGGGGGCCATCGCTTCACCGCCTTCCAGTTTCACGGCCGCCGCACCGGTTTCTTTGAGGAGGAAAGCGGCGCTTTCGAAGGCTTGCTCCGGCGAGCTTTCGTAAGAGCCAAACGGCATATCGACGATGACCACCGAATGATAGCTGCCGCGCACCACCGCCGCGCCGTGATTGGCCATCATTTCCAGCGTCACCGGAATGGTGGAGGGCAGGCCGTAGATCACCTGGCCCAGCGAATCTCCGACCAAAAGCAGGTCGCAATGCGCGTCCAAAAGCTGGGCTTGCCGAGCCGTGTAAGCGGTCAGCATCACCAGCGGCTCTTCGGTCACGCCGTCCTTTTTTCGGGCGCGAATGCGCGGGACGGTGAGGCGGCGGAGCGGCTTGGGCGTGGGGTTCGCCCGGCTGGTGCTCGTGTCGAGTTGGAAGGTCGTGGACATGGCTTGCGCGTTTAGCGTCCGGCTTGGGTAAAGGCAAAACCCCAATTGCAGCCGCAAACAAGCCCAATTGCACCCTTGGCGCGGGGCCTGAAACATTGCACAGAGGTGACAAACGAGATCTAAGCGCTCGGGGCAGCGCGCATTCGGGGAAAATTCACTTCATGGCAGCATCGGGTTCAGGCCACGAAAATTGGTCGTCGCGCAGCGCGTTTATCTTGGCCGCGGTGGGATCCGCGGTGGGTCTTGGGAACATGTGGCGTTTTCCCGCAGAGGCGGGCGAGAATGGCGGTGGCGCCTTTGTGTTGTTCTACATCTTTTGCGTGCTGCTGATCGGCTTGCCGGTGCTCTTGTCCGAGGTGTTGATCGGGCGGCACGGACAAGCCAACGCCCCTGAAAGCGTGCGACGTCTCGCGCGCGATTCCAAGGCGCCTGAAGGGTGGAGCATTCTCGCTTCGCTGGGCGTATTTGCCGCGTTTTTGATCTTGAGCTTTTATTGCGTCGTGGGCGGCTGGGTCGTCTACTACATCGGTGTGTTTCTGAGCGACCTGTTTCAGACCGGCCTTTCCGGCGGCGCGTTCGAAGGGCGCGCGGCTGAGGATATCGAAGGGCTTTTGCCAGGTCTTTTCGGAGATGGCGGGCTGATGGTCTCGCTCAATCTCGGTTTTCTAGCGGTGACGATGTTCTTCGTCGCGCGGGGCGTTTCGAGCGGTATCGAGTGGGTGGCGGTGTATCTGATGCCGTTGTTCTTTGCGCTGTTTTTGGGAATCACCGTCTACGGCGCTTTCACCGGGAATTTCGGCGAAGCGCTGAGCTATCTGTTCACCTTCGATTTCTCCAAGCTGACCGGCGAGGTCATGTTGGCTGCTGTGGGGCAGGCGTTCTTCTCCTTGTCGCTGGGTGTGGCCGGGATGATGACGTACGGTGCTTACGCCAGCCGCGAGACCAATCTGGCTGAGACAAGCGGAATCATTGCAAGCGCGGACACAGCGGTGGCGATGTTGGCGGGTCTGGCGATTTTTCCGATCGTGTTCGCCGCCGGTCTCTCGGCGAGCGCAGGGCCAGGCTTGATGTTCCAATCTCTGCCGATTGCGTTTCAGGCGATGCCTTTCGGCTCTCTTATCGGGCTGCTTTTTTTCACGATGGTGTTTTTCGCAGCTTTGACCAGTTCGGTTTCGCTGCTTGAGGCGCCGGTGGCTTGGGTCTTTGAGAAGTTCAACATGAAACGGCCGGTTGCGACCATTTTGGTCGGTGTCGGCGCGGCAGTGCTGGGCGTGTTCTCCTCGCTTTCATTCAACGAAATGGCGGAGTTTTATCCTCTCGTCTTCATCCCGATTTTTGCAGAGGCGAATTTCTTCGACGCGCTTGATGGGGTGACAGCCAAGCTGTTTATGCCGATCGGAGCGATTTTGACCTGTGTGTTTGTGGGCTGGATCGCGGACGCTAAGTTGGTCGATCAAGAAAACGGGCTCGATGGGGCGCTGCACAAATTGTGGCGCGCTCTGGTGCGGTTTGTGTGCCCAGTGGTGTTGGTGGTGATTATGCTGGTCGGCCTGTTCGGCTAGGCCTTCCCTCACACATGGGTTTGCGGAACACCCATTGCATTCGTCCCATATGTGTGGAACATAATAGGAACAAATAGACTCGCAATGAGTCTGCCTAAGTGTTCTATGACCCGTTTGAATGCCTCTTCCAGCGCGCGTGCGCTTCGTGATTTTCCCGTGCCTTCGCGCTCTAAAAGCGCAGCCGATTCAGCGGCGTGCCTGAGTGATGCGACGCTGTCGGCGCGCGATATCGCCGCGATCTCCAGGGCGCGCGAGGCGCGTTGGCGTCCCGGATTGTTGGATCAGCCGCTGCACAGCGAAGTTTTTGCGAGCGCGCGCGAGGCCAGCGGAGTGGGGCTGGCGCTGGCCTTGGCGCGCGACGCTTTGCGAAGCGCGTCCAGCGCGGATGATCCTCTCGCGGAAGCGCAGGATCGACGTCAGATTTTATGGGTGCAAGACGCGCGTGCGATCCGGCTAGGAGGGCGGCCTTATCGCCATGGGCTGCCGCGCGAGATGCGCGACCGTTTGATCCATGTCGAGGCCAAGACCCCGGAGGACGCGCTCTTTGCGCTGGAAGAAGGGCTGCGCTGCCGCGATCTGGCCTGCGTGATCGGGGAAATCGTCGGGAATCCGCGCGCGCTCGATTTCACCGCCTCGCGCCGGCTGAGTCTCGCAGCGGAAAAGCACCGCGTGCCCTTGTGGTTGGTGCGGATCGACGCGGAGCCGGATCTCTCCTCAGCGCGGATGCGCTGGCGTGCGGAGCCTGCGACTTCGCAAGCTCCGCGTTGGAACGCGCACGCTCCTGGACAGCCAAGCTTGCGCGCCGAGCTGTTCCGTGCGCGTTCCCACGCTCCCGGACAATGGATTATAAGCGATGACGAAACCGCTCTTAGAGCCCAGCGCCCTGAACGAGCCGAGCCCGCGCTCCAACCGCTTGGACCCGCGCTCGCGCGAAAGCGGCGCTTCTGGCGGTCGAGTGGCCCTTCTGCGCCAAAGTCAGCGCCGGATCCTTGCCATTTGGTGCGCGCGACTGTCGGTCGATCGCTGGCGGCTCACGCAAGGGCTTGAACGCGGCGAGGGCGCGGACGCCAAACCTATCGCGCTGATCACAGAGACTGCGCATGGTCCCCGCATCGAAGCCGTGAACGACGCCGCGCGCGAAGGCGGCGCGCATATTGGCACGACGCTGGCCGACGCGCGCGCTGTGTGCCCAGCTCTTGAAGCGATACCGTCCGATCCGGCGGGCGATCTTGCCTTTCTGGAAAAGCTGGCTGTGTGGGCGCAGCGCTGGGGGCCATGGAGCGCTCTCGACGCGCCGGATGGGATAATCGTTGATGTGAGCGCGGTGGCCCATCTGTTCGGCGGGGAGGCGCGGCTTGTCGCCGATGTCGAAGCCGCCTTTGCGGCGCGCAAGCTGGCGGTGCGCTGCGCGATAGCGCCCACGGCGGGCGCGGCCTGGGCCTTGGCGCATTACGGGCCCGCAGGGGCGATTGTCGAGGGGCAGGACGCGTCTCAGATTCATCGTGCGCTCGCCGATCTGCCCGTGGCGGCTTTGCGGCTTGATGCTGACGTCCTGACCGTTCTGCGCCGTCTGGGTCTGAAGTCTTTGGGTCAGCTTGCCGGAGTGGCCAATGGAGAGGACAGCGACCTTGGCCGCGCTTCGGGACGCGACGCGCTCCAGCGCCGCTTCCGCAACCGCAAATCACCCTCCGCCAATCCACTGGTCCGTCTTGACCAATTGCTGGGGGGCGTCCCTGAGCCTTTGCTGCCCATCATTCCTCAAGCCATGCCGCTGGTTCAGCGTCGCCTGATGGAGCCGATCCGTCACCGCTCGCTGCTCGATACGGTGCTGGAAGATCTCGCTCAGGATATGGCGCGCGCGCTTGAGGGACGTGGGGAGGGCGCGCGGCGGCTCGAATTGGGGCTTTGGCGGGTTGATGGCGAGGTGGTGGTGCGTCAGCTTGAACTGGCCGCCGCGACGCGTGAGGCGGCGCATATAACGCGGCTTTTTGCCGCCAAGCTGGACGATGTCGAAGCGGGCTTCGGAATTGAAACCGTGCGGTTGCGCGCCAGTTGGGCTGAACCGCTTGACGTCGACCAAAGTGATATGGAGCAAGCCTGTGACCGGCATGGCACTTCGCTGAGCGCTTTCGTTGACCGCCTGACCGCGCGCCTGGGGGCGTATGCGGTGCGCCGTCCCGTGGGCTACCCCAGCCATTGCCCCGAGCGCGCGCAGCGTTGGCAGCCCCCTTTAGAGCTCCAAACGACCTTACAGATGAACTTAGAATTCCATGACAGGCCACTTAAAATATTGGATAAACCAGAAAAAGTTGCTGTTCTTTACGCGACGCCTGATGGGTTTCCCCAGAGGTTCCGATGGCGCGATAAGGTGCGCGAAGTGGCGCGGGTGGAAGGCCCGGAACGCCTTGCTCCCGAATGGTGGCGCGAGAAATCGACGACACGTTTGCGCGACTATTACCGGATCGAAGACGAGGCCGGGGGACGCTACTGGATTTACCGAGATGGGATAGCTGGCGATGGTCGCGGCGGACTTCCGGATTGGTACCTGCAAGGGCTCTTCGCTTAGCTCGCTAGACGGTCAAACCACCTAAGCCACCAGTGCATCAGCCGTGACGTCAAGAATATGGTTAAACGGTGTTCACCTGCGCGCTTAAGATTCCTTTACACTTTTGTGCGATCTCAGCGGCATGACCATTGACTCAATCACACGCTCATCGGATCGGCGCCCGCTTCGCCTGCTTGTGAAAAGCCGGGTTCAGTCGCGCGTCGTCTTTGTGGACCTCATCGACATATCCGAAGGGGGCTGCAAACTCTTAGGCGGCAATGGCTTCGCCCGTGTCGGCGATCGGATTGTCATCAAGGTAGGACAGGTCAACGCGCCTTTGGGTACCGTCGCGTGGATGGACGGGCGCACCGCTGGCGTGGCGTTTGATGGGGAAATGCATTCGGCTGTGCTCGATCATTTGTGCGCCAGTCTGAACCCGCCGATTAAAGAGCGTCTGAAAGCGAGCAACGCGGCGAGCTGATCAAGACGGCAAGACGCTTGCGATTGATCCGAATCCCGCCGATCTCTCGCGCAACCACAAAACACCAGAATCGCTGGAACAAGGCGAACCGCGCTGACATAGATACGTCGCGCGTCCAATCGACGCGCACGCAATATCTTTGCGTTTCCTGACAACCGCCCTGTCCCCCGCAAATGCAGGGCTTTAAGGAGATGAAATGTGAACCCCCCCTTATTCGCACTCGCATCCACGCTGTCTGTCTTCTCCTTGGCGATATCAGCCGCCGCGCAACCTCTCGCCCCCCTTGGCGCGAACACACCGCGCGCGCCGACCGAAGAACAATTGCGCTGCATCACCGAAGAGGAAGTGGTGGCCGCTCAACTCGCCTGGGGTGAGGGCATTGTGGCCATTGGCAAAGCCTACAGCGAGGGCGGCGATTACACGAAGGCCGCCGCTGAGCACATCAACACCTTCTACGCCTACGATATGGCGACGGTGCTGTTCAAACCGACGCTTGCGTCCGACGACCAGTTTCGCCTGACTTTTGATGGGGCCTTGTCTTACTTCGTGGGCGGCAACGCGTCCTACCCCGAAGATGGCGGCTTTGCGATCAAGCCATGGTCAAAAGTGCGCTGGAAGAACGCCGGGATCACCAACAATGTCTGTCATATGGCGGTGGCTATGGGGAATTACTACTTCACCCCGGTCGAAGGTGGTGAAGAGACCAAGGTGGAATACACGATTGGCTATATCCGCGACGCGGAGGGCGATCTGCGTATGATGATCCATAAATCAACCATCCCGTATAACGGTGGTTGATTGCATTTGTTTGCAAGCCGTGCCTGGTTCAGCCAGCGCGGCTTGCACGCTTTGCATTTGTAGAGAACAGCTTTGGAACATATAAAGAACAAAAGGTTCTTTTATGACTCAGCTAACTCTGCGCGAAAAACTCGAAATTCTGGCCGATGCAGCCAAGTATGACGCTTCATGCGCGTCCTCCGGCACGGCCAAGAAGAACTCGCTGGGCGGCAAGGGGATTGGGTCCACCGAGGGGATGGGCATTTGCCACGCCTACGCGCCCGATGGCCGGTGCATCTCTCTCCTCAAAATTCTGCTGACCAATCACTGCATTTTCGATTGTCACTACTGCATCAACCGCAAGAGCTCGAACGTGCGCCGCGCGCGTTTTACACCGCAGGAAGTCGCGGACCTCACGCTCAATTTCTATCGCCGCAACTATATCGAGGGGCTGTTTCTCTCATCGGGTATCATCAAGAGCTCGAACCACACGATGGAGCTGCTTGTTGAGGTCGCTCGGATTCTGCGCGAAGAACACGATTTTCGCGGCTACATCCATTTGAAGACGATACCCGAGGCCGATCCCGAGCTGATCCATCAGGCTGGGCTTTATGCGGATCGAGTCTCGATCAATGTCGAACTGCCGACCAAGAAAGGCCTCACGCGCCTCGCGCCCGACAAGGACGAGGGCACGATTGAAGGCGCGATGCACAAGACCAAGGCGCGCATCATCGAGGCGAAGGACGAAAGGAAGCGATTCAAACACGCGCCGCGCTTTGCGCCCGCGGGTCAGTCGACACAGATGATTGTGGGCGCGGACGATGCAAACGACGCGGCGATCGTCACCAAGGCGAGCGGTCTGTACAAAGGTTTTGGCCTGAGGCGGGTCTATTACAGCGCCTTCTCGCCGATCCCGGACGCGAGCGCTGTTCTGCCTCTGAAACGTCCGCCCCTCATGCGCGAGCACCGTCTCTACCAGTCTGATTGGCTGATGCGGTTTTACGGCTACGCGCCGCAAGAGGTGGCACGGGCGACAGGCAAAGACGGCAACCTGCCGCTCGATATCGATCCCAAGCTCGCTTGGGCGCTGAAGTTCCGTGAGCACTTCCCGGTTGATGTGAACCGCGCTTCGAAGGAGCAGCTTTTGCGGGTGCCAGGGCTGGGCACAGTGGCGGTGCAGCGCATTCTGCGCGCGCGGCGGCATCGCACTTTGCGGCTTGATGATGTGGCCAAGCTCACCCAGTCGATCACCAAGGTGCGCCCCTTCCTGATCGCGCTCGATTGGCGACCGACCACGCTAACGGACCGGGCGGATCTGCGCAGTCTGCTCGCGCCGAAATCGGAACAGTTGGAGCTGTTCTGATGGTGGCCCAATGACAGCTATGCAGAACGTATCCTTGGGCGCGCATTATGTCGTCTACCTGCCGGAGCCGGATGATTTCGCCTTCTGGCGCGAGCGGGCGCGGGGCCTGATCCAGTGCGATGTACCACCGGACCGCGTCTCGTGGGTGGAGCCGGGCGGGACGGGCGATCTGTTCGCGCAAGAAGGGCCATCGCGGGGTGAGCGCCGCTTGCCGGTGCCGGGTGAGGATGCGCGCCAAGTCCGCGCCTCGAAGCGCTTTATGAGCCTCGCGCGCAACGCCGCGCTGCATTCCGACCCTGAGCGCTTCAGCCTGCTCTATCGTTTGCTCTGGCGGCTTCAGTCGAATTCGCGCTGCATGGAAGACAAGGCCGACCCGGATGTGCGCCGTGTCGAAGAGCTCGACAAATCGGTGCGGCGCGACAGCCATAAAATGCACGCCTTTGTCCGCTTTCGCGAAGTTACCGATGACAGCGGCGCGGAGCACTACGTGGCCTGGTTTGAGCCCGATCACCACATTGTACGCGCCAATGCTGGCTTCTTCATGCGCCGCTTTGCCAATATGAATTGGTCGATCCTCACCCCGCGCGGATGCTTGCATTGGGACGGGACTACGATGCGCGAAAGCGGCCCAGCGCGCCGTGAGGACGCGCCCAGCGGCGACCCGGTCGAGGCGCTTTGGAAGTCGTATTACTCCTCCATCTTCAACCCCGCGCGCCTGAAAGTCGGCGCGATGCTGGCGGAGATGCCCAAGAAATACTGGAAAAATATGCCTGAAGCTGAGCTCATCCCTGAGCTGATCGCCGGAGCGCAGGCGCGTGAGGCGGGGATGGTGGCGGCCGGAGCACGGGAGGAGCGGAACCGGCCGCATACCCTCGAAGCGATCGCGCAAGGCATGGTGGCCTGCCGCGACTGCCCGATTACCGAATGCGGGACGCGTAGCGTGATGGGCGAGGGCGCGGTGGAAGCGCCGCTGATGATTGTAGGCGAGCAGCCGGGCGATCACGAAGACGAGCAGGGCAAACCCTTTGTGGGGCCAGCGGGGCAATTGCTTGATGAATATCTTGCGCAGGCCGGGATCAACCGCTCGCAGGCTTACGTCACCAACGCGGTCAAACACTTCAAGTTCACTTGGAAAGGCAAGCGCCGCCTCCACCAATCGCCCACCGCCAAAGAGATCGACACCTGCCGCTGGTGGCTCGAAGCCGAGCGCAGCGTTGTTAAACCATGCGTTGTCTTGGCTCTGGGCGCGAGCGCGGCGCGGGGCCTGCTTGGCAAAACGGTCAGTATCGCCCGCGCGCGAGGCGCGCCGATTGAACTCGAAGACGGGTCAGAGCTGTGGGTCACTGCGCACCCCTCCTATCTGTTGCGTCTCGGCGGCTCCGCGCGCGCAGAGCAGGCGGTCAAGTTTGCCGAAGACCTTGCGGCTGTGAAGGCGCGGTTGATCCAAATCGCCGGCTGCTAGGCCATGCCCGACGCTCCGCTTACGCCCGATAAACGCACGCTCGAGATCGATTCCGACCTCATTGAAGCGCCTGAACGCGCGCCCTTTGTTGAACTGGGTCTGGTGAGCTGTTTCAGTTTCCTGCGCGGCGCGTCGGACGCGGTCGACATTGTGATGACGGCGCGCGCGCTGGGATATGACGCGATTGGCATTGCCGATGCGAACAGTTTTGCCGGAATCGTGCGCATCCACACCGAAGCGGCGACGCTTAAGCTGCGCCCCGTGATCGGCGCGCGGATCGAGACGGTGGAGGGCCTGACCTTCCTTGCATATCCGAAGGACCGCGCCGCCTACGGACGATTGTGCCAGCTGATCAGCGCGGGCCGCATGAGGACGCTGACCGGTGAGTGGCAGGAAAAGGGGGTATGCGAGATCGACTTGAGCATGCTGGCCGAGCATGCCGAAGGGGTGCAGCTTATCCTGCTCCCCCCTGAGAACTTGGAGACCAGCTTCACGGTTTCAGACTGGGCGAGCAATGTGGTCGCGCTCGACGGCAGCGGGCGGTTCGGTGTGGTGAAGGGGGCGTTGGGGGAAATCCTTCCGCACCTCGCAGCGGGTCTGCCCAGCCTGAAGCATCTTGCGGCCAGCTATCTTTATCGTGGTGATGATATCGCGCGGATCGACCGGCTCGACGCTTTGGCGCGCGCAAATGGCCTCACTCTGCTCGCTACAAACGATGTCCACTACCACGCGCCTGAACGCCGTCCCCTGCAGGATGTGATGACGGCGATTGCCAACAAGACGACTGTGGCCGAAGCCGGGCACCTGCTCCACGCCAACGCGGAGAGGCATCTCAAATCGCCGCAGGAGATGGTGCGCCTCTTCGCTCGCTGGCCACACGCAATCGCCGCCGCGCGCGACGTGGCGGATGCGTGCGATTTCTCCCTGGACGAGCTGCGCTACGAATACCCGGAGGAGATTTACCCAGGCGGCCAATCCCCGCAGGAATATCTCGAAAGCGAAACCTGGAAGGGCGCGGATTGGCGCTATCCCGAAGGATTGCCGGAAACGGTGCGCGAGACGCTTCAAAAAGAGCTCGCGCTTATCGGTAAGATGGACCTCGCGCGCTATTTTCTGACGATCAAGGATATTGTCGACTTTGCCCGTAACGAAGTGTCCCCACCGATCCTGTGTCAGGGGCGCGGCAGCGCTGCCAACTCCGCTGTATGCTATTGCCTCAGCATCACCAGCGTTGATCCGGCCAAGCACGCGCTCCTGTTTGATCGGTTCATCTCAGAAGACCGCAAGGAACCGCCCGATATCGACGTTGATTTCGAGCACGAGCGGCGTGAGGAGGTGATCCAGTATCTCTATCGCAAATATGGCCGCCACCGAGCGGGTCTGACCGCGACCGTCATCCACTACCGCCCGCGCATGGCGATCCGCGAAGTGGGTAAGGCGATGGGCCTCAGCGAGGATGTCACGAGCAGCCTCTCACGCACCGTGTGGGGTGGGTGGGGCCGCGAGATCAGCGAGAAGCACGCTGCGGAAACCGGCCTCGACGTGAGCGATCCACATTTGAAGCGTGTGCTCAAGCTGACCGAGCAGATGATTGGTATGCCCCGCCACCTCAGCCAGCATGTCGGCGGGTTTATTCTGACCCACGGTCCGCTGACCGAGACCGTACCTATCGGTAACGGCGCGATGCCCGATCGCAGCTTTATCGAATGGGACAAGGACGACATCGAGGCGCTCGGTATCCTCAAGGTCGACGTGCTGGCGTTGGGTATGCTGACCTGCATCAAGAAATGCCTTGATCTGCTGGAGGATCATCACGACCGCGCGCTGACGTTGGCGACGGTCCCGCGCGAGGATCCGGAGACCTACGCGATGCTGCGCAAGGGTGATTCGCTCGGCGTGTTCCAGGTTGAGAGCCGCGCGCAGATGAACATGCTGCCGCGCCTGCGTCCACGCGAGTTTTACGATCTTGTCATTCAGGTGGCGATTGTGCGCCCGGGGCCAATCCAGGGCGATATGGTGCATCCGTATCTGAAGCGCCGCCGTGGGGCCGAACCTGTTCAGATCCCTGCGCCATCGCCGCAATATGGACCTCCTGACGAGCTCTCCAGCATTCTGGAGCGGACGCTGGGCGTACCTATTTTCCAGGAGCAGGCGATGAAGATCGCGCTGGATGCGGCCAAGTTCACCTCCAAGGAAGCGAACCGGCTTCGCAAGGCGATGGCGACCTTCCGTTCGCGCGGCATGGTGGACGAGTTGCAGGACATGATGGTCGAGCGCATGGTCACGCGCGGCTACGAGCGCGACTTTGCGGAGAGGTGCTTCAACCAAATCCGCGGCTTTGGCGAATACGGTTTTCCTGAAAGCCATGCGGCGAGTTTTGCGCATCTGGTCTATGTGTCGAGCTGGCTCAAATGCCACTTTCCAGCGGCGTTTGCGGCCGCGCTCCTGAACTCACAGCCCATGGGTTTCTACGCGCCTGCACAGATCGTGCGCGACGCAAGAGAACATGGGGTCAAAGTGCTGCCGGCTGATGTGAATGGGTCGGATTGGGACTGCACGTTGCAAGAGATCGGCGAGGTCGGGGATGCGCAATCGGGTCGGTTGGACCGCCATATCGCGCTACGACTTGGCCTCCGGCAGATTGATGGTCTGCCTGAACATATCGCGGCGCAATTGATCACCGAGCGTGCCGAGAATGGTCCCTATTGTGATGTTGCCCAATTGCGGGAGCGGGCAGGGCTCAGCCCAGCGCATATTGAACGGCTTGCCAGCGCGGATGCGTTTTCGTCGCTCGAAGTTTCGCGCCGAAAGGCTTTGTGGGACGCGCGCAGCCTGATTGCGGGTCCGGACCTACCGCTCTTTCGTGCCGCTGACACGCGTGACGAGGGCGCGGAGCGGCGCGCGACGAAGCTTCCCATCATGCCACTGTCTGAAGAGGTCGTGGCCGATTACCAGACCACCCGACTCAGCCTCAAAGCGCATCCTATGTCGTTTCTGAGGCCTGAACTGGCGGAGCGCGGCTTTGTGCGCGCGTGCGACCTTCGCAACCGCAAGTTTCGATCCATGGTGCAGGTGTCCGGCGTGGTGCTGATCCGCCAGCGCCCGGGCAGCGCCAAGGGCGTGTGCTTTATCACGCTGGAAGACGAAACCGGCGTGATCAACCTCGTGGTGTGGCCTGATCTGAAGGAAAAACAGCGCAAAGTGGTTATGGGGGCGCGGCTGATGGAGGTGCGGGGGCGCGTCGAATACGATGACGAAGTAATCCACGTGATCGCGCATCATATGACCGACGCGACGGGCAAACTCTACGCTCTTTCTGATGACATGCTCGACGCCCCGATCGCGCGCGCAGACCACGTCAATTCGCCTATCAGCAGCCACAAAATGCCAGCCAGTCGAGCGACCATTGCTCTGGGAGAGGTGAAGGAAGAGGACATCCGCCAAGCCCCGCGCCCGCGCGAGATCATCGACGAACTACCTCAACCCAGAGGGCACCCGCGCAATCACAGGATCATCCCGAAATCGCGCGATTTTCACTGACTCAGTTGGTTTCGAGCGCGTATCCAGCCGAACGCACGGTGCGGATCGGATCCTTGACGCCATCAATGCCTATAGCTTTGCGCAGGCGGCGGATGTGAACATCCACGGTGCGCAGCTCAATATCCGAACCCGTTCCCCAGACCCCATCGAGCAATTGCCCACGGCTGAAGACGCGACCCGGACTTTCCATGAAGAACTTGAGCAGTCGGTATTCGGTTGGCCCAAGTTGCAACGAACGACCACGCCGCTGCACCTTATGGGCGACGGGATCGAGCTTGATATCGCCAACTTCGATCGTTTCACCGGCCAAGGCGGGGCGGATGCGCCGCATCACCGCCGCGACGCGCGCCAAAAGCTCGCGCGGGGAAAAAGGCTTGGTGAGATAGTCGTCTGCGCCCGTTTCAAGCCCGCGCACCCGATCATCTTCCGCCTCGCGCGCCGTCAACATGATGATCGGCACATGCGCCGTTTCCTTGTCGCGGCGCAGGCGACGGCACACTTCGATACCGCTGGTGCCTTCGATCATCCAGTCCAGGATGATCAAGTCCGGCACGTCCTCGCTCGCCAGCACAAGCGCTTCATCCCCATCGCCTGTGCAACGGACATGGTACCCTTCGTTCTGAAAGCGGTATTCGAGCAGTTCCGAGAGAGCCGGATCATCCTCGACCAAAAGCAACTTCGCGGCAGACATGGCGTTTCAGCCTCCTGTGCACGGCGCCCCTCGCGCCAATCGCTTGTGATCCCCTGTTTCAGTTTTGCTGCAATTTGATGAAAGTTGGCGCTGCTAGTTCTCCACAGGCCGCGAACGTCGATGCAAGGCCACTAGCGGTCCTCTTCAGGCGGATACATGCCCGTGGCTGCAAAATGGACCATTTCGGCCACGTTCGTCGCGTGATCGCCAATGCGTTCCAGATTTCGCGCTACAAACAAAAGCTGCGCTGCGCTGGAAATCGTTGCTGGATTCTCGACCATGTGGCTGACCAGATTGCGAAAAATGCTGTTATAAAACGCGTCGACCTTCGCGTCCGTGCTGATCACTTCGCGAGCCAAGCCTGGATCGCGCGCCGCGTAGGCGGTCAACACATCGTGCACCATTTCGCTGGCCACTTCGCCCATGGCGGGAAGCAGTGTGAGTGGTTCAAAGCGATCACGGCCCTCGATCATCCCGATGCGCTTGGCGATATTCTTTGAGTAGTCGCCAATTCGCTCGATCACGCCCGCAATTTTCAGCGCGGCAATGACCTCGCGAAGGTCGTCCGCCATCGGGGCGCGCAACGCGATGATGCGCACCGCAAGCTTGTCGACCTCTGTTTCCAAGGCATCGATCTTCTTATCGCGAGCGACGACATCGTTACCCAATTGCTCATCACCGCGAATCAGCGCGTCCAAGGCGTCGGCAATCGCCACTTCGGCAAGGCCGCCCATCTCCGCGATCAAGCCGCGAAGCCGGGTGATGTCCTCATCGAACGCTTTGACTGTGTGTTCTGCCATTAGCCGTACCGCCCCGTGATATAGTCTTTCGTGCGCTCTTCAATCGGATTGGTGAAGATATCGGAGGTCGGGCCGTATTCGACCATTTTCCCGAGATTAAAGAACGCCGTGCGCTGGCTTACCCGCGCGGCCTGTTGCATCGAATGGGTGACGATGACGATGGCATAACGGCCGGACAGTTCATCGATGAGCTCCTCGATCCGCGCGGTGGCAATGGGATCGAGCGAGCTTGCCGGCTCGTCCATAAGAATGACCTCTGGATCAACAGCAAGCGCACGAGCTATGCAAAGCCGTTGCTGCTGTCCGCCCGACAGTGTTGTACCGAGTTCGTCCAGACGATCTTTGACTTCGTCCCATAGTCCGGCGCGGACCAGTGAAGTCTCCACCACAGCGTCCAGATCCGCTTTCTTGTCCGCCAGCCCGTGAATGCGCGGCCCATAGGCGATGTTCTCATAAATCGATTTGGGGAAGGGGTTGGGCTTTTGAAACACCATTCCCACCCGCGCGCGCAGTTGGACCACATCCATCGCTTCATCGTGAATATCATCCCCTTCGAGCTCGATCGAGCCGGTGACGCGGGCGTTGGAGATCGTGTCGTTCATCCGGTTGAAGCACCGCAAGAACGTGGATTTCCCGCAGCCAGAGGGACCGATAAACGCGGTTACATATTCGCGAGAAACATCGATCGACACACTGTCGAGGGCCTTTGTCGGGCCATAGTAAACCGAGACATCGCGCGCCTTCATCATGGGCGACGTGTCATCGATTATGGTCTCATGAATACGGGTCACAGATCTTTCTCAAACCTGTTGCGAAGGTAGATCGCTAGGCTGTTCATCAAAAGTAGGAATACCAGAAGAACAAGAATTGCCGCGCTGGTGCGTTCGACGAACGCGCGATCAATCTCGTCCGACCAAAGGAAAATCTGGACCGGCAGGACTGTGGCTGGCGATGCTAAATCGTTGGGCGGCGTCGCGATAAAAGCACGCATACCGATGAGCAGCAAAGGGGCCGTTTCGCCAAGCGCGCGGGCCATGCCGATAATGGTGCCGGTCAGCATGGCTGGCAGAGCAAGCGGCAAAACATGGTGAAACACCACCTGCACCTGAGACGCGCCGACCGCTAAAGCCCCATCTCGGATCGAATTCGGTATGGCCTTAATCGCGTTGCGGCCGGAAATCACAATGACCGGCATGGTCATGAGAGCGAGCGTCATTCCGCCGATCAAGGGCGCGGACCGCAAGTTTGGAAACAGGGTCAGGAAAACCGCAAGGCCTAATAAGCCGAAGATGATCGAAGGAACCGCAGCCAGATTGTTGATCGACACCTCTATCAGCTCAGTCCAGCGGTTCTTGGGCGCGTATTCCTCAAGGTAAAGCGCGGCAAAGACACCGATCGGGAACGCGAGCAGAAACGTGACGAACATGGTGAGCATTGAACCCTTGAGCGCTCCCCATATGCCAACGGATTGAGGGCTGGTCGCGTCCGATCTCGTGAAGAAACCCCAATCCCAGTTGCGCGCCAGTTTTCCTTGCGCGGCAAGGTCGGTTGCGAGCGCCTGCATGTCGCTCGAACCCTCGCCCGCCAATCCGGCGGCCAAATCGGTCGAAGCGGCCAACTGAAACACTATCGGGTCGCTCCGGTCGATCCATTCGGGGTGTTCCCTCAGGGCTGCCGCCACGTCGCGCCAAGCCTGATCGCTGAGCTCCTTTGCGCCTGCCGAACCAAGGGCGTCTTCGGCAAACGCACGAACGCTCTCGCCTATGCCCTGCATCTCAAGCGTTTCCAAAGCTGTGGGTGCTGTAAGCGAGATTTCATCGCCTGTGAGGCCGCTCGACGCAAATTGGATGGGGACGGTTAACTCCGCGCGCTGGAACCCGCCCAGACCGTTGGCCAGCATTGTCCCTATGAGGAAAATCAGAGCGGAAAGCGAAAACAGGATCGCGCTCAAACCCGCCAGCTTAAAGGCGCGCTCGGATCGATATCGCTTGCGTAGCCGTTTCTCAAACTTGGCCGTACGCGTTGGGCGTTCAAGGGCGAGTGGTGCGTCACGCATAAGCTTCTCGGAAGCGCTTGACGACGCGCAAGGCGCCGAAATTGAGAGTTAGTGTGACGAGAAAGAGCACGAGGCCAAGAGCGTAGGCGCTGAGTGTGGTGGGGTGATCAAAACTGCCTTCGCTCGTCAGCATGCGGACAATTTGCACTGTGACCGTTGTCATCCGCTCCAGTGGATTGATGCTGAGGTTGGCCGCAGCCGAGGCGGCCATGACCACGATCATGGTTTCGCCGATGGCTCGGCTGATGGCGAGCATGATTCCAGCGACAATCCCGGGAAGCGCTGCGGGAATAAGGACGCGGGTGATCGTCTCCGATTTGGTCGCTCCCATCGCCAATGAAGCGTCCCGCATCTCTTTTGGAACGGCCGCGATAGAATCATCGGCCATGGAGGACACGAATGGAATAATCATTACCCCCATGACGAGCCCTGCGGCGAGGGCGCTTTCGGTCGAAGCGTTTGATACGCCTAGCGCCAAGGCCAAATCGCGCACCAGCGGCGCGATAGTGAGGGCGGCGAAGTACCCGTAAACCACCGTGGGAATACCGGCCAAGACTTCCAGCGCTGGTTTGACGACCGCGCGCAGCTTTGGATCGGCGTATTGAGTTAGGAAAATGGCACTCATCAAGCCTAGCGGGATGGCAACGAGCATGGCGATGATTGCCCCGATGAAGATCGTACCCCAGAACAAGGGGACCGCGCCATAACGCGATCCGTCATGGGCATCGGCGGCGCTCATTGGATCCGGCGCCCAGAACGTCCCAAAGAGAAAGTCTACCGGGGAAACGAGTCCGAAGAAGCGGACCGTTTCGATAATCAGACTGGCGAGGATCCCGAAAGTGGTCAGGATCGCCGCGAGAGAGGCGAACAAGAGAGACAGCATCACCGCGCGTTCGACTTTGGTGCGTGCTCGCAGCTCCGGCGTGACGTTGAGATAGGCAAACGAACCGCCACAAAACGCAATCACGAGAGTGATGGCTAGGCCGATCCAGGTGTAAAACGAGATAGCCTCGCGAAACGGCTCGACGAGAGGGGCAGCCTCTTCGTGAAAGACCCCGGTCGCGCGCCCAGAGGCGACCGCGCGCGCTTCACCAAGCCAGGCGTCCCGCTCCAGCCCAAAAGAGGTTAAATCCGCCGCCCCCGGAGAAGACATAACGCTTTGCGTCACAAGTTGGGGGGCAAGAAACGACCACAAAGCAATGAAGGCCAACGCTGGAGCGAACACCCAAACGGCAAGATACCACGCGTGGTAATCTGGTAGCGCCACCGGAGCTTTTTCGGGCGCTGTTCTTGCAAAACTCCACGCCTTGCTTCGCCCAATGAGCCAACCGCTAAGGCCAAGCCCTAACGCGATCAGAAGGAGTGGGATGGGCGACATAGACTTAGAATTCCGTGGGAAGAATAAAGATGCAGTTGTCGCGCGGACATCGCGGCGCGCAAGCAACTACGTGTGCGACTGCGGGTGGGATGGGCAATGAATACGACAGCGCTAAGACACTCTTTGCGCTGATCCGAAGCCAGCGTTTGTGTGGTCTGATGTCGCTTCCTCGGTCCCTGCCAGTGCGTTCGCATCCCCCTCCTCGATCGGCAGTCGAACAATCACCCGCGTTCCATCACCCAATGCGCTTTCGATATCGAGCCGCCCTTTGTGGCGTTCGACAATGTGTTTAACGATCGCAAGACCAAGTCCGGTCCCGCCCGAAGCGCGACTGCGCCCGGGGTCTGTGCGGTAAAAACGACGGGTAAGATGGGGGATTTGCTCTGGGGCGATCCCTTCGCCCTTGTCCGAGACGGTCAGTCGCGCGCGGCCATCCTCGTTACGCGCCAGCTCCACCTTAACCGGTGTGTCAGGCGATCCATATTTTAGCGCGTTGTCGACTAGGTTGCGCACCAATTGCTCTATCTGCTGGCCATCCCCGCGAACTTCAGCAGGGTGGGAGAGATGAAGATCGAGCCGTTCCATTCGAGCGGTGCCCGCAGCGTCGCGCGCAGCCCGATCAATCAGGGGGCCAAGATCAAGCAGTTCTGTGGGCAAATCGTGCTTTTCGGCTTCGACCCGGCTCAAGCTCATAAGATCGCTGACCAGGCTTTGGAGCCGCTGCGCTTCGCGTTCAATTATGCCCAAGAACTTCTGTGACGTGGGCGAGTCCAGTGTGTCCGAGCTGTCCGCGAGCGTTTCGACATAGCCCAGAATAGAGGCGAGCGGGGTGCGAAGCTCATGGCTGGCGTTCGCGACAAAATCGGTGTGGGCCCGGCTAATGTCCGCTTCCGCGCTTTGGTTGATGAGCTCGAGTATGGAGAGCTTACGGTCAATGACGTGACGATTGATTTGCCAAACGTCCTGACGACGCACGAGCCCACGGACGAGCGCCTGACCGCTGCGGTCGTCGCCCAAAAGGTGGATCGCTTCGGGTTGACGGAACGCCACGCGCGCGTCTTGGCCGATGATGTGCTGACCCAGCATAAGTCTGGCAGCGCGGTTCGCTCCAGAGATTGTGCCGCGCTCAGTCACTAGGAGCGGTGTCGAAAACTCCTCAATCACTTTCTGCATACGGCTGTCCCGCGTAGCGGAAAGCTCAACCTGCGCGACATCTTCAACCACGCTCGGCTCTTCCGGGGGGCGCAAGGATGCGAGAAGCAGAGTGCCAACCCACAAAATGAAAATCGCGAATGAGGCTATGGGATCCACGCTCAAAAGCAGAAGCGCCACGAGGGTGAGACTGGCCAGCAGAATACCGGAAATAGGAAGGTCGGTGCGAGCGCCCATATCGGCCACGTGTCTAGCTTTGCAAAGCGCGACTGGAAAGGACCCAAAACGCCTGCACCGGGTGAGGCACAAGAATTGGCGCTTATCCGCTTCAAACTCTGTGAGAGTGGTGGTGACCCGTACGGGAATCGAACCCGTGTTTCAGCCGTGAAAGGGCCGCGTCCTAACCGCTAGACGAACGGGCCACGCTCGTTGCGAGAGCGCGCATCTAGGGGTGGGCGCGTAAGCGGTCAACCCCCAGCCGCGCTTCTTTTGCTAAATTTGTGACAGTCCTAATAGCTGCGCCGCATTTAGCGGGTGATCAGTCCGCGAACGCCGCGTCTTCCAGATGCAGCTCGGCAGCCGGGCGAGGGCCCCAATCGTCGATCTTGACGCGGCCCGCCAAATGGAATCGCCGACCCTGACTGCGGTGCAAAAGCGTTTGTGCCATCTCGGTCTCCGCCGCACGGAACGCGATCGCTTTAAACGACTTTTGGTCTGAGCCGCTGGCGATAAGGCGCAGATGGTCCTTCCCAACGATATCCGCCCTTATAATCCGCACGGGGCCAACCGCTACGCGCGGGGCTGGCCACCCGACGCCATAGGGACCCGCTGCATCCAGTGTCTCGACGAGCTCGGGCGTCAGGCCGCCTGGGGCGAGCGCCAGATCCAGCTTCATCGATTGCCCGAGCAGCGCCTTGTCGACGTCTCGCGCGAGACGTTCATCCAGGAACTGAGTGAAATCGGCGAGCTTGTCAGTCGCGATGGTGAGACCGGCCGCCATGGCGTGCCCGCCGCCGGCTGCCAGAAGGCCGTTTTCGCGCGCCGCGATGATGGCCGCGCCTAGATCAACGCCGCCAATGGAGCGTCCACTTCCCTTGCCCGACCTCTCGTCTTCGTCGAGAGCGATGACTATGGATGGTCGTCCTGTCTTTTCCTTTATGCGCCCGGCCACAATGCCGATCACGCCGGGATGCCATCCTGAGCCCGCTAGCACGTGGACCGCCATGTTGTGCTGACCTGACAACTGCGCTTCGGCCGCTTCTTGCACGGCCGCTTCGATCGCTCGGCGCTCTTCGTTGAGGGCGGAGAGTTGCTCCGCGATCTCGCGGGCCTCTTCGGGATCGCGTGTCGTAAGCAAACGCACCCCAAGAGTGGATTCCCCGATGCGACCTCCGGCGTTTATCCGTGGCCCAAGGGCAAATCCCAAGTCCGAGGCGATCGGAGCGCGCTTGAGACGGCTGGCGTCAATTAAGGCGGACATGCCTGTGCGCTTGCGCTGGGCAAGAACTTTCAAACCTTGCGCCACAAACACTCGATTAAGGCCATGCAGCGCGGCAACGTCGGCTACGGTGCCAAGAGCCACCAAATCGAGAAGCTCCATCAGCTTGGGTTCGGGTCGGTCCTCAAAAAAGCCACGCTCGCGTAAGGTGCGGACCAACGCGACGGATAGCAGAAACGCGACCCCGACAGCTGCCAAATGCCCGTGAGCCGCGCCCACATCATTTTCATCGAGTCGGTTCGGATTGACCAAAGCTGCGGTCGGCGGAAGCTCGGGAGAGCACTTGTGATGATCGACAACAATCACTTCGACGCCGGCGTCTCGCGCCATGGTCAGCGCTTCATGCGCCATGGCCCCGCAATCCACTGTCACGATCAGGCTGGACCCGTCCTCAGCAAGCTTGACGAGCGCTTCGCCCGAAGGCCCGTATCCTTCAAGGAGCCGATCGGGGATGTAGTAATCCGCGTGATGACCAAGAGAACGCAGCGTCTCCACAAGCAGCGCCGCGCTCGTCGCTCCATCGACGTCGTAGTCGCCATAAATGGTGATCTTTTCGCGAGACAGGACCGCATCGGCTATCCGCTCGGCCGCGCGATCCATATCGCGAAATTCAGAAGGATTGGGGAGGAACTCGCGCAGAGTAGGGTTGGCGTGCCGGGCCACATCAACTTCGGCCACGCCCCGTGTCATCAGCAACTGGCTCGTAATATCGTGATTGAGCCGCGCTGCATCGCCGTTGGAATCCATCTCCATATTGCCGCCACGCCATTGCCATGCGCGATCAGATAACGAGTTCGAAACTCCCAGAACATGCGATAGTGGCGCAGCGCGGCGAACTTTGGTCTCCATAGCCTGAGGTTAGGCTATCCTCGCGTCGGGAAATAGGCCTCTCCGTTGACAATCGACAGCCATCCTTGCTTTGCCGGGAGCGATGGGAAATCCGGCATCAGACAAGCGCCTTTTGATCGTATGGCATAGCCGGACGGGCGCAGGCGAGACGATGGCCTTCGAGGCGGCCCACGCGGCCCAAGATGAGATTCGTGTCGATCTGCTCAGGGCCGACGATACGACGGTTGAAGATGTTCTTGCTGCGGCCGCCTTCCTGTTTGTCTGTCCAGAGAATCTGGGAACCATGAGTGGCTCGATGAAAGAGTTCTTTGATCGGTCCTACTATCCTGTCCTTGGTCGGATTGAGGGCCGTCCATACGGCACCATCATCGCAGCTGGGTCCGATGGGACCGGCGCCGAGCGTCAGTTGGACAGAATAGTCACGGGTTGGCGACTTAACCGGGTAATCGACCCTTTGATTGTCAACTTCGAAGCGCAAGACGCTGTGTCAATCCTGGCTCCCAAGCGCGTCTCCAACGAGATAGTCGAGAAGTGTCGCGAGATCGGCGCTACGCTAGGCGCGGGCGCCGCCATGGGAGTATTCTGAAGGGAACTGTCCGGCTTGGGGATGCTGATTAATCCTGACTCGACGCTCCAATCAAGTATAGGCACGATGAAGACTTAGACATGAGACGCTGTTCTTTGGGGACATATTAGGAACTTGGCCAATCGTTAACTTGGTACAACCCGAATCCACCGGGCTTTTCTTGCTCTTCCCAGCGGGAAAACGGCCCACGCGCGCTGCGTTGAATGAGTTTGCGAAGGCTCAGCAAGCCGTTTTGCTTACGCACGACCCAGCCAGCGAAATCAATCTGCAGCTTGTCGATCCCAGCCAGAGTCACCCTCAAGTCTTCCGGGAACCCAGCAACGTTTCAACCACTAACGATCCTATTTGGGTCGAGCTTCTGCGAGAGGGACTGGCTTTTGATCTCATGGGCTTAGCGCCCGGCCCAAGCTACGATTTTTCTGCCTGCGACAATCTTCTTGATCTCGAGACTTCGCCCACGGCCTTTCGTACCGATGCGCTCTTTCTGACCCTCGGGCAGCATTTGACGGGGGGACAACGCAGTTTGCCCGTGGTCAAAGGATTGGTGGGGCTTGCGCGCGACCTGGTGCATCATTTTGAAGATGTCGAGGCCGTGATCTGGCCACCCTCGCGCAGCGCGATTGGCCGCGTCCATTTCGAGTCGGTGGCTACCGCGTGGCTCGAAGGGGGCGCGTTTCCAGCTCCCGGATTAATCGCCTTCAAGCCAGCGATAGACGGCGCGCTGGAAACCGAGGGTCTGGATTACTGGATTGATCAGGAGCTAAGGATCGAACCGCCTTTGTCGAACGACAGATTGGCTGCGACGCGGCTCGCAGTGCGCCTGGTCAATCGGCTGGTTATTCTTGGCAATCTGCGGGACTCCGAACGTATGGCCGGGCCTGATGGCCGAACTTTGGTCTTGCGCCCGTCCGAGAATCGAAAATTCGTGAGGGTTTGGCAAGAATAGGATGGCCGAGGCGCTTTGGGCCTCGACCTGAGGTCCCATTATTCGGCGGCTTCGGCCATGTCCTGCCAGCTGACATAGCCCGATTTGGCGGCCAACGCGGCCTTGGCCTCGTGATATTCACGCTCAAACCGCGCCACCATGTCCTCGACCGTACCGACCGACTTAACCGAACCGATGCCTTGACCCGAGCCCCAGATATCTTTCCAGGCTTTGGCCTTGGTGTTGCCGCCCGAGCCAAAGTTCATCTTGGACGGGTCGCTTTCCGGCAGGTCATCGGGATCCAATCCCGCGTTCTCGATGGAGGAGCGCAGGTAGTTGCCGTGCACGCCGGTGAAGAGGTTGGAATAGACGATGCCTTCCGCGGAGCCTTCCACGATACCGTTCTTGTAGCCCTGATCGGCGTTGGCCTCCTCGGTCGCGATGAACGCGCTGCCGCAATAGCCGAAATCGGCGCCCATCGCCTGAGCAGCCAAGATGGACGACCCGTGCGCGATCGAGCCCGACAGAGCGATCAATCCATCGAACCATTCGCGAATTTCGCGCATCAGAGCGAAGGGCGACTGCGTGCCCGCGTGACCACCCGCGCCCGCGGCGACGGGGATCAGGCCATCGGCGCCTTTCTCGATCGCTTTGTTGGCAAAGCGGTTGTTGATGATGTCGTGCATCGTGATCCCGCCCCAGTTGCGCACCGCGTCGAAGATCTCGGTGCGCGCGCCGAGCGAGGTGATGATCATCGGCACCTGCCATTTTTCGCACGTCGCCATGTCCTGCATCACACGGTCGTTCGACTTATGAACGATCTGGTTGACCGCATACGGCGCTGCCGGGCGATCCGGATTTTCACGATTGTGCTTTGCCAATTCTTCGGTGATTTGGTGCAGCCATTCATCAAGAAGAGACTGCGGCCGCGCGTTCAGCGCCGGAAAGCTGCCCACTATGCCCGCTTTGCATTGCGCGATCACCAATTCGGGGCCCGAGACAATAAACAGCGGGGAACCGATCAGCGGCAGGCGCATGCGATCGAAAGGGGCGGGAAGGGACATAGGGTACTCTCCGTCTGAAAGTCAGATTTTCAGTGGCTGATAAAGACTGGTTTTGTCTCAGGCAAGCGTATCATCAAGCGCATAGAACGCTCTCGCGTTCCCGGCATAAAGCGCCGCTTTCTCCTCGGCGCTGGCACCGGACGTGATCCGCTTGAAGGTGTTCCACAACACAGGATAGGTCGCGCCCCAGCGATCCACCGGGTAATTGCTTTCAAACATGGCCCGATCCGTACCGAACGCTTCGATGCAGGTTTCGATGTAAGGCTTCCAAAGCGGCGCGAGGCGTTCGGACGACCAGCCGGCCGCGGGTCCTTCAGGCGGCAAGTCGCAATTATGCATGGCGAGCCCGCCGAGTTTCACCATCACATTCTCGCATTTGCCGAGTTCGAGGATGTTGGCGCGCCAGATATCAAACCGCTCTTCAAGCTTGCTCGAATAGCTCGCGTTGCCAAGAGGCGTGCCGCAGTGGTCCAAGCAAATCGGCGTGTCCGGAAAGGCGCGGGCCAAATCGATCACGTCGGGGATTTGAGGCTCGAGGATCCATGCATCGAAACTCATCCCGCGCTTGCCCAGTTCGGCGAATCCTTCGCGGAAAGTCGCGTCTTTGTAGAGTTCGGGCGGGGCGTGGAACGGAGGGCCGAGAACCTCGGGGTCGGCGTCCCACGCGCCCTGGTGCCGAATGCCCTTAAAGCGGTCGGACGAGGCGGCTTTCAGCGCGTCCAGTACGTCGCCCGCCGCCGCGCCTTGGAGCAGGTCCGCGTGACCCACGATCCCGGCGCACAGCCGCAGATCGCCGTAAAGACCGCTTGCGCTTTGCGCGGCGACGCCGTTGACAAACTCGACTTCGCCTACGACTTTTTTCGCTTCGCCATAGGCTGCGTTGTAGAAGGCCCCGCACTCCATAAAGACGGTGGCGATGACGTTGTGGCCAGACGTGACTTCGGCGTGGAGATGGTCAAACCCGTAATAAGCCACCGGAATGAGCGTTTCGATGAAGCGATGCCTGGGTTCGGGAAACATCGGCAACATGGCCCGCAAGTCCCAGAGGTGATGGTGCGGGTCGATGATCGACAGATCGGGTTCAAGAATTTCTTCGGTCATGGCTGCACATCTCTCCTTTGTGCGTCCGGTATCTGGTTTCGATATGGCAGATCGCCGCGCGTTCTGAAACTGGCCATTCTGTCCGCTGCAAAAGTGACAAAAGTGACAGTGTGTCCGGGGTCAACAATCACAATTTAGTTAAAGATTGCAATAATCTATCCGACGAACTTAAAAGTGACACTTCTCAAGATTTTTTCGACCTTTAGGCGATGAGCAAGCAGACTGACGCAACCTGCTTACTCGCTCGCCGATGCAATTGTAGGAAAGGCAAAAGGGGCTAGATGTTCTCTGCGATGTCAGCCTTCGGCGGTTTGCACCACGCTGTTCGCCGCGCTCAGAACCGCGCGCACGCTGGCGGTGGCGACGTCGGTGTCGATCCCGCAGCCCCAGATCACGCGGCCGCCGGATTGGCACATCAAATAGGCCGCGGCGCGCGCATCACGACCGGTGCCTAGCGCGTGTTCGGTGTAGTCGAGCACTTTGAGATCCAGGTCGAACGCTTGCTCCAACGTGGTGACCACGCTGGAAATCAAGCCGTTGCCCCGGCCCGACACGCTTTGTTCTCCACCTAGCACCGCAATCTTGCCTGAAAAGACGCGCGTGCCGTCCGAGGCGCGGCTTTCTTCGTAGTCGACCAGTTGAAAGTGCTTGTCCGGCGTTTGCACGTGGTAGGCGCGTTTGAACGCGTCCCAGATGTCATCCGCGTTAAGCTCGCGCCCCAATTCATCCGCTAGGTTCTGCACCGCGCGGCTGAAATCAGCTTGCATCTTTTTGGGCAGTTTGAGGCCCTGATCCTTTTCGAGCACCCAGGCGAAGCCGCCTTTGCCGCTTTGCGAATTGACCCGGATGACCGCTTCGTAATTGCGGCCCAGATCGGCAGGATCAATCGGCAGATAGGGAACGCGCCAGCCTTCGTCGTTCTGCGTTTCGCGGGCTTCGAACCCTTTCTTGATCGCATCCTGATGGCTGCCGGAAAAGGCGGTGTAGACCAGTTCGCCTCCATAGGGATGGCGCTGGTGGACGGGCAGGTCGTTGCAATATTCGACAGTCTCAATCACGCGGTCGATATCGGAGAAGTCAAGCCCCGGATCGACGCCCTGGGTGTACATATTAAGCGCCATCGTCACGAGGCAGCAATTGCCCGTGCGCTCTCCATTGCCGAACAAGCACCCTTCGACGCGGTCCGCGCCCGCCATCAGGCCCAATTCCGCCGCTGCGACGCCGGTGCCGCGATCGTTATGCGTGTGGAGGCTGATCACCGCGCTCTCGCGATTGGGCAGATTGCGGCAGAAGTACTCGATCTGGTCGGCGTAGATATTGGGCGTTGCCGCTTCGACTGTGGCTGGAAGATTGAGGATGATGGGCTTTTCGGGCGTGGGGGCGAGCACTTCCATCACAGCCGCGCACACCTCGATGCTGAAATCGATTTCGGCGGTTGAGAAGGTTTCGGGGCTGTATTGGAAGTTCCAGTCCGTGTTCGGTTGCTTGGCCGCTTCGTCGCGCATCACCTTTGCGCCCGCCTCAGCAATGCCGCGCACCTCGTCTTTCGACATGCGGAACACGATATCGCGCCAGGCGGGCGAGACCGCGTTGTAGAGGTGAACGATCGCCTGTTTCGCGCCGGTCAGGCTTTCAAACGAGGTGCGGATCAGGTCTTCGCGCGATTGGGTGAGCACCTGCACGGTTACATCATCGGGCACAGCGCCCGATTGCACGAGGCCAGAAATAAAGTCGAACTCGGTCGCGCCCGCGCTGGGAAAGCCGATTTCGATCTCCTTTACCCCGACTTCGACGAGCAGGTCGAAGAAGCGCCGCTTTTTCACCGCGTCCATCGGATCAATGATCGATTGATTTCCGTCGCGCAGATCAGTGGAAAGCCAGCGTGGCGCCTTCTCAATCAGGCGCGCGGGCCATTGGCGATCGGGCAAATTGATCTGGCCAAAGGCGGCGTATTTGCGGGAGGGGTCTTTCAACATGGACATGACGGGTGACTTTTCGCGAGAACGTTTGGGAAGAGCGTTGGGCGGGTCCCTTGGAAGATCAGCCCCGCGCGTCTCACGCCAAAGCCTTCACCTCCAAGGGCGAATAAGTCGTAGGCTAAGGAGCGCAATCGTCGTCATCCGCAGTCTCTTTGCGGAAAAAATCGCGTTGCGCAAGATCGCGTGTAACCTTGGGCTCATGTTGCGCGAACTGGCGAGTGTTACCTCGGAAACAGGCATCTGAGGTTTCGATTACGAATTCCATTCCCCAGGAGGAGAATACCAATGAAGACTTCGATTTTTGCCCTCGCTCTCGTCGCTGGCCTTGCGGCGTGCTCGGCCCCGGCCGAAACCACGGAAGCCCCCGTTGACGCGATGGCGGCGGAAGCTCCGGCTGACGCAGGCCTTTACCGCGATCTTGGCGGCGAAGCGACCGGCCCCGTTTTCCGCAAAGCCAAAGCCGACACGCTCGCCGTATCCGGCTTTGACGTGGTCAGCTACTTCACCGGCGAAGGCGTCCCCACCGAAGGATCGGAAGAATTCACCGTGCGCTATCAGGGCTACGACTATCTTTTCGCCAGCGCGGAGAACGCCGACACCTTTATCGCGGACCCGACCAAGTACGCGCCGGCCTATGGCGGCTATTGCGCCTGGGCGATCGGTGCCAACGACGCCCTCGCGCCGGGTGATCCCAACGTCTACAAGATCGTCGACGGTACGCTCTATCTGAACTTCAACGAGAGCGTCGCTGAGCGTTGGAACGCTGACATCCCCGGCTTTATCGCCAAGGCGGACACCAACTATCCGACCCACTCGGCCGATGAGCACTACCAAGACTAAGGCGCGAGCCTAAACGTGTTGAGCTGATGCAACCTCTGGTCGGCTCAAAACGAACCCCCGTCACCGTGGTGGCGGGGGTTTCGCGTTTAGCCGCAGCGAATGTCGCGGATAATCCCGTCCACCGCGATCATCACGTTCAGGCGTGGGTTGGTGGGATCGGGTTTGATGTAGTCGCCGCCCGGCGCGATAAAGCGAACTTCGGTCACATCGTTGGCGACTTCGAGAATTTGGGCGCGCACATCGGCGTCGGGCTGTTGGCCGATGAACTGTCCGAACAGGTTTGCGTTGCACGCCGTGTTGGGGTCGGTCGCGGTGCCGGGGTTGAAAGGGCCTGACGCGATGGTTTCGAGCGGCTCGGCCACGGTTGGCGCCGCCACGGGCGCGCCGGGCGTCGCCTCAGCAGTTGGCGCGTCGGCCTTCGAAGTTTTCTCGCCGTTGATGCGCGCGGCGTAGTCGTCCGCCTGGCTGGCGGCCGCGGTGTCTTCCTCCGCCGGAGCGCCGCACGCGGCCAAAGCCAGCAGCGCCGCCGGAACCATGGATTTGCCATGAATCGTCATGTCGTGCCCCAAGACTAAGCCTTCGTGCTCCCCGCGCTAAAGAGACATTTTCGTGTCAGCTTAATGACACGGAGCCCCTCGAGTCTCATCACCGGACTCTCAAACGGCTGCGTGTCAGCTGATCGACCTTCGTGACGCCCATCAGCCGCATGCCGCGTTCTATCTCGTCCTTGAGCAGGCTAAGCGCCCGCTCAACACCGTCTTGGCCCGCGGCCGCCAGCGCGTAGAGATAAAGCCGTCCGCCCGAAGCCGCGGTCGCCCCTGTGCACAGCGCTTTCAAAGCGTGCGTCCCGCGCCGCACGCCGCCGTCGCAGATAATCTCGATGTCGCCGCCCACCGCGTCAACAATCTCTTCCAATTGGTCGAACGGCGCGCGGCTGCCGTCCAGTTGCCGCCCGCCATGGTTCGACAGCATGATCCCATCCGCGCCGATTTCGACCGCGCGGCGCGCGTCAGCGACGCTCATAACGCCTTTGAGCACAAAGGTGCCGCCCCATTGTTCGCGAATGGAGGCGGCGGTGGACCAATCCATCGAGGTGTCGAGCATCGTGTTGAAATATTCCGCGATGCTGACCGCCTGGCTCGATCCTTCGCTGACATGCGTGTCGAGATTGGGCAGGCGGAATTTCTCACGAAGGACATAGTCGAGCGTCCACTTGGGTCGCGTGGCGTAGCTCCACACGCTTGCGGGGGTAAAGCGGGGCGGGGTGGTGAAACCGGAACGCAGACACCGCTCACGCTTGCCCGAAACGATCGTGTCGACCGTCAAAGCCATACAATCGAACTTTGCCGCCTGGCACCGCTCGATCATGTGCGTGTTGAGCCCCTTGTCCTTGTGAACATAGAGCTGGAACATCTTGGGTCCGCTTGTAAGCGCGGCGATTTCTTCAATCGAACGCGTAGCGAGGCTGGAAATGCCGAACCACAGCCCGAACTTTTCCGCTGCCTTGGCGACGGCGGTTTCGCCCTGCCAGTGGAACGCGCGCTGGACGGCGGTCGGAGAAAGCAGCAGGGGCAGGGCGCTCTGGCGGCCAAGGATCGTGCAGGACGTGTCGATTTCGTCCACCCCGGCCAGCACATCTGGCACAAGGTCCACAGCCTCATAGGCCACGGTGTTGCGCGCTTTGGTCAGCTCGTCATCCGCCGCGCCATCGATGTAATCGAACACCGGGAAGGGCAGCCGCTTCTTCGCCAGCGTGCGAAAATCGTCGATATTATGACAGTCTGAGAGGCGCATAGCTGCCCGAGCCTCTGGCCGATTGCGCTTTCCAAGTCGACCCTTTCCGCTTGGGCGCGGCGCTTCGACGCATACTTTTTTTTGAAAGACAGTGTCACCAATCGGGCGGGCGCTGCGAACACTTGGATGTGAGCGGCCATCGGGCGGCGATCGATGAACAAAGCGCTGGTCCCCTGCCGGCACTCCCCTGACACCCCTTGTTCATCGAGGTGACCGTCCGATGGCTCTCGCGCAGGCTCAGATCCCCAGGAGAACCCAAGAATGAAACTTCAAACCCTTTTGTTGGCCGCCGCAGTGCTCGCTGCTCCGCTGGCGATTTCGGCCCCGGCTCACGCCGATGGCGGCGTGTTTGTTGGCGTCGAAGGCCAAAACATTGCCGTGAGCGGCTATGACACCGTCAGCTATTTCCAGGGCGACGGCGTGCCGGTCAAAGGCGACGCGCGCTTCGCGGTCAAATATGACGGCGCGGTCTGGCATTTTGCCAATCAAGCCAACGCCGACGCGTTCAAGGCCAATCCCAACGCCTACGCCCCCCGCTATGGTGGCCACTGCGCGTGGGCACTTGGAGCAAATGGTGCGCTCGCACCGGGCGATCCCAAGCTCTACAAGATCGTCGACGGCAAGCTCTACCTGAACTTCAACAAGAACGTTCAGAACCGTTGGCTCAAGAACATTTCCGGCTTCATCAGCAAAGCGAACGTCGCGTGGGCGGATACGCCCGACGGCAAAGTCTTCGGCGACAGCTGAGCCGGTCAAACTTCACTTTTTCAAAGGATTGATACCATGACAAAACCCGTTTCCCTTACCCGCCTTTTGATGGTCGCTGGTGGCCTTGCCGTCACGACAGCGGCGGCTCCCACCTTTGCCAGCGGTCAATGCGCTCCGGCGACGTGCACGGTGGCCGCGTGCTCGGCGTGCAGCGCGTGTTCGGCGTGCGACGCGTCGGCCTGCGACGCTTCAGGATGTGACGCCTCAGCATGTGCAGCCGCAGGTTGTGCGGCGGCGGCCTGTGCGGCTTCGACCTGTGCAGCCTCGGCTTGTGCCGCTTCGGCTTGTGGCGCGGACGCTTGCGCGGCGAGCGCGTGCGACGCGGCAGCATGTTCAGCGGCGGCTTGCTCGGCAAGCCCCTGCGACGCAGCGGATTGCGCACCGGCTGCCTGACGGTGCGTGTCCTGGTGTGGCCGGGGTGAACGCTCCTCCTAGTTGATCTCCGGTCACACCTTTTTTCCAAGCTTGGCCTTGGAAGGATGGCAGCCATTTCAGGAGGTTGCTTCGTGCATGTGTGCCTCTTTGCACGGAGCTTTGGCCCGCAAGACCCCAGCGCTTAGGGGCCTTGCGGGCCCTTTTTTTGATCAGCAGCTGGGGTTCGCGCCCAACTGGCGCGCGGTGAGATCTTCATAACTGTAGCGCTGTTCGGGCTCGAAGTCGGGGCAGGGCCGATAGTTTGGGTCTTGCGCCAGACAGCCCGGCCCGCAGATCTGGATCGCGGTGGGGCCGCGCGCGTCGACACGCCAAAAGCGCCCGCCCGGTGTCGCGACATAGCCGTCCATTCCGCTTGAGGCGTCGCTGGCCAAATCCTGAAGCGAGGGCACTTCGCTGTCATAGGCCGCGTTTTGCGCGGCGTGGGTGTGAAAGCTGGCAATGGGGCGCATTCCGGGTTCATCAAAATACGCAATGCCGCAGCTGGCCTCGTCCCCTTGGCGGGTGGGGGACGCGCCCAAACTGCCATCGCTGCGTTCAAAGATGATGCCGCACAGTTCGACATCCTGGGCAAAGCTCTGTTGTTGCAGCGCGTTAAGCTGAATGCGCGCGAAGGCTTGCACCTCCTCCTGCGTCACCGTGATGATGAAATCGTCGGCGCCCTTGGTGTTCATGATCCCGCGCGCGACAATCCCCGCCCAGACAAGCGCCATCAGGATGAACAGTATGCGGGTGGTGCGGGCGCTCATAAAGGCTCCCGCACGATAGGCGTCAGTTCTTGGATTTGTCGACCAGCTTGTTGGCGCCGATCCAAGGCATCATCGCGCGAAGTTCCGCGCCCGTTTTCTCGATCGGATGCGCCGCCGCGGCCTTGCGCGCCGCCTTCAGCTCGGGCTGGCCCGCGCGGTTATCAAGCACGAAGTCTTTCACAAAGCGCCCGGCCTGAATGTCGGCCAGCACGCGCTTCATTTCGGCCTTGGTCTCATCGGTGATGATGCGCGGTCCGGTGGTGATGTCGCCGTATTCGGCGGTGTTCGAGATCGAATAGCGCATATTGGCGATGCCGCCTTCATACAGCAGATCGACGATCAGCTTGGTTTCGTGCAGGCATTCGAAATAGGCCATTTCGGGGGCGTATCCGGCCTCGGTCAGCGTTTCGAAGCCCGCTTGGATGAGGTGGGTGATCCCGCCGCACAGCACGGCCTGTTCGCCGAAGAGGTCGGTTTCGCACTCTTCCTTGAAGTTGGTTTCGATGATCCCGCTGCGGCCACCACCAACACCGGACGCGTAGGCGAGGGCGATGTCGTGCGCCGCGCCGCTCGCGTCCTGATGGATCGCGATGAGGCATGGAACGCCGCCGCCGCGCTGATATTCGCTACGCACCGTATGGCCGGGGCCTTTTGGCGCAATCATGATGACGTCGATATCGGCGGGCGGTTCGATCAGGCCGAAGTGGACGTTGAGACCGTGCGCGAAGGCGAGGGCGCTGCCCGGTTTCATATTGCCCGCCAGATCGTTCTCCCAGATCGCGGCCTGATGCTCATCGGGGGCAAGGATCATGAGGATATCAGCCCACTTGGCGGCCTCAGTGTTGGAAAGCACCTTGAAACCGGCGTCTTCCGCTTTCTTCGCGGTGGCCGAACCTTCGCGCAGCGCAATCGCCACCTCCGCGACGCCGCTGTCGCGCAGATTCTGTGCGTGGGCGTGCCCTTGCGAACCGTAGCCTAGAACCGCGATTTTCTTGGATTTGATCAAGCCGAGATCAGCGTCGGCGTCGTAATAGACCTTCATGGGTGTTCCCTTGTTCTGGTAATTCGTTTGTCAGGAAAAATGGGCTTACACGCTCTGCAGACCGCGCATCATGCCGACGACGCCCGAGCGGCCGACCGATACGAGGCCAAGCTCGCGCATCAAAGTGATAAAGCTGTCAATCTTATCGGGCGCGCCGGTAAGCTCGAAAACGAAGCTCTCGGTGGTCGTGTCGACCACTTTGGCGCGGAAAAGCTCGGCGATGCGGAGCGCTTCAACCCGCATTTCACCTTTACCAGCGACTTTGATGAGGGCGAGTTCGCGCTCGACATGTGGCCCTGCGGCGGTGAGGTCGAGCACTTTGTGCACCGGCACCAAGCGCTCCAGCTGCGCTTCGATCTGGTCAATCACTTCGGGCGGGCCGTTGGTGACGATGGTGATCCGGCTGATCGCGTTGTCGTCGGAAATGTCGGCGACCGTAAGGCTGTCAATGTTGTAGCCGCGGGCGGTGAAAAGGCCGGTGATCTTGGCCAGGATGCCCGGCTCGTTATCGACCGTCACCGCGAGGACGTGCCGTTCGCTTTCGGCGGTTGTGATTTTCATCAAACTAGCGCCTTCGCTTCGTCGTCCATCGTGCCGTCTACGCGGTCGCCGTAGAGGATCATATCGGTGTGCGCGGCGCCTGACGGGATCATCGGCAAGCAATTCGCATCAGGCGCGACGCAGCAATCGACCATGACCGGGCCGTCGTGCTCCATCATGGCGAGGATTCCGGCGTCGAGCTCGTCTTCGCTGGTGATGCGGATGCCCTTCCAGCCGTAGCTTTCGGCGAGCTTCACGAAATCGGGCAGGCTGTCTGAATAGCTGTTCGAATAGCGGCCTTCATAGGTCAGCTCCTGCCACTGGCGGACCATGCCCATATACTCGTTGTTCAGGATGAAAATCTTGACCGGTAAGCGGTATTGCGAAGCGGTGCCGAGTTCCTGAATGTTCATCTGGATGCTGGCTTCGCCGGCAATGTCGATCACCAAAGCGTCCGGGCAGCCCAGCTGCGCGCCGATAGCGGCGGGCATACCATAACCCATCGTGCCCAGCCCGCCGCTGGTGAGCCATTTGTTGGGGCTTTCAAACCCGTAATACTGCGCGGCCCACATCTGGTGCTGGCCCACCTCGGTCGAAACGATAGGCTCGCGATGTTTGGTGAGCGCGTGGAGCCGCTCGATCGCCTTTTGCGGCATGATCATCTGCGGGTTCTTGGCCGATTTTTCGGGGTAAGCGAGGCATTCGCGCGCGCGCCAGCCCGCGATACGCGCTTTCCATTCGCCCAGATCCTGAGGCTTGCGGTCGCCCCACGCCGCGATCAACTGGCCCAGCACCGCGGCGCAATCGCCGACAATGCCCAGTTCCACGGGCACCGTCTTGTTGATCGAAGACCGGTCGATATCGATGTGGATCTTTTTGCTGTCGGGCGAGAACGCGTCGAGGCGGCCCGTTACCCGGTCGTCAAAGCGCGCGCCGATGCAGACCATCACGTCCGCGCGGTTCATCGACATGTTGGCTTCGTAAGTGCCGTGCATCCCCAACATGCCAAGGAAATCGGGGTGCGTGTGCGGGAAACAGCCGAGGCCCATCAGCGTCGAGGTGACGGGCGATCCGGTGAGATCCTGAAACTGGCGCAGCAATTCGCTTGCTTCCGGCCCGGAATTGATCACGCCGCCACCGGTGTACAGGATCGGGCGTTCCGCGTTCGCGATCATTTCGACCGCTTCGGTGATTTGCTCCGCGCTCGCCACCATTTGCGGGGCGTAACGGTGCGCCGCGGTGAGGCGCGATGCGCGGCTTTGTGAAGGAACCGCGATCTGAACGTCTTTGGGAATGTCGATGACAACGGGGCCGGGACGGCCCGTGGTGGCGATCCGGAAGGCCTCTTCGATCGTCGCTGCGAGGTCGGCGGGGTCTTTCACTAGATAATTGTGCTTGGTGCAGTGGCGCGTGATGCCGATCGTGTCGGCTTCCTGAAACGCGTCGGTCCCGATCAGTCCCGTGGGCACTTGCCCTGTGAGCACGACCATCGGTATCGAATCCATATAAGCGTCGGCGATGGCGGTTACCGCGTTGGTCGCGCCCGGGCCGCTGGTGACCAGAACCACGCCCGGCTTGCCCGTGGCGCGCGCGTAGCCTTCGGCTGCGTGCCCTGCGCCTGCTTCGTGCCGAACGAGGATGTGGCGAATGCGCTCATCGCCGAAGAGTTCGTCATAAATGGGAAGGACCGCGCCTCCAGGATAGCCGAATACAAATTCGACGCCCTGATCGACCAGACCCTGAACCAGAATGGTGGCACCCGAAGGCTGTGACACGCTACTCTCCAAACAACACGACAAAACAAAAACGGCCCGACGCGGGTATTCGCATCAGGCCGACCAAGACATTGAGATGAAAACGCCTAGATCAACCTGCACCTGCTACGAGAAGTACGATATCCATGATCCGAGGCCTTTTCCTTTCCGTGACAACCGCAGAATTAGACACATTCGGAGCCGAAACCAAGAGGTTTGGTTAAAGGCCCTTTCGGCGTCGGACAGCGCGGCGTTATGCGTATGAATCTACTGCGTCAACCGTTAAGAACGCAATAATCCTTCAAAAATCTCTTCATAAGCGATATTTTGCGATTCAATTGCCTCGGAGATGCGCGGCCATTCAGCGTCAGTCTGGCGGCGGAACCAGGTGTATTGACGCTTGGCGTAGTTGCGTGTGGCTTGGGTCCCTGCCTCTATCGTCTCTTCTTTTGTCGATTCCTCGGCAAGAAGCGCTGCGATCTCGGGCACGCCTATAGCGCGCATTACGGGCAGATCGGGATCCATCTTGCGCGCCAGCAGAGCTTCCACCTCGGCTACCGCCCCGTGCTCAAGCATTTCGGCAAAACGCGCGTCGCAGCGCTCGTAGAGCCATTCGCGCGGCGGTAGCAGGATGAGCGGGAACAGTGCGATCTCCTCCCCAATGCCGCCTGTCTTGGCCAATTGCCAATCGCCCAGGGTCACCCCGGTTGAGCGTTTGACTTCAAGCGCGCGGGCGATGCGTTGGCTGTCGGTCGGCTCAAGCAGGGTAGCGCGCTCGGGGTCTTCGATCATCAGCGCGGCACGCGCGGTCTCGATGGGAAGGGCGCGGACCTGTTCGCGGATGGTGGGGTCGATCTCTGGGATGGGGGCAATGCCTTCGAGCAGCACTTTGAGATACATTCCCGTGCCGCCGACCAGAATCGGCACCGCTCCCGCCTCGTGACATTGCGCAATCTCCTCACGCGCCACTTCGGCCCAGCGCGCCGCGGAGCACGCGACCGCGCCATCCCATGCGCCGAACAGGCGATGCTCGATGCCGCCCATTTCGTCTTCGGAGGGACGCGCGGAGAGGACGCTCAGGTCGGCATACACCTGCGCGCTGTCGGCGTTGAGGATGACCGCCTTTGAACCTTGTTTTTCAATCCGCTTGGCGAGTTCGACCGCGACAGCGCTCTTGCCGCTGGCGGTTGGCCCTGCAATGAGCGCGACGGGCCGCTCGGGCCCCTTTTTCTCAGGAGACGACTTTGTGGTCATAGCGCGGCTGATAGCAGACCCTGACAAGGTTGAAACATGGGGCCGGCTGATTCAACGAAGACAGCGCATTTCAGGTCGAAGTTGGCTCCCCGAATACTACCCCTACCGTCTTGATCGGATCGGTGATGCTTTTGAGTTTGAGTTTCCGGTGAAAGATCTGGGGATCGCTCGAAACATTCTCGCCAGATATTTCAAACGGGAAGACGCGCTTTTAAGCGAGGTCGGAATTTCCGAACCCAATCTTGTCGTTTCCGATATGGACTCCACGATGATCGGGCAGGAATGCATCGACGAGCTGGCCGATTACGCCGGGATCAAGGATCAGATCGCCGCGATTACGGAACGCGCGATGCAGGGCGAGATCGACTTCGAAAACGCGCTACAGGAGCGCGTGGCGCTGTTGGAGGGCCTCGACGAAAGTGCGATTGATCGCTGTCTAGACGAACGCATCCGACCCAATCCCGGTGCGCGCGACTTGATCCAAGGGCTGAAAGCCAGGGGAGCGCGGACAGTGCTGGTCACGGGCGGCTTCCATCACTTCGCTGACAGGGTCGCTGAACAGATCGGGTTTGACCGTGTGGTTGGAAATCGATTGGCGGTGACGGATGGCAAACTGACAGGTGAACTCGACGGTCCCATCAGCGACGCGTCGACCAAAGCGCGCGTGCTCGCCGAAGAAAGCGCAAAACTTGGGAAAGGCGCGGTGAGTCTAGCGCTGGGCGATGGGGCTAACGATATCCCTATGATCGAAGCGGCGACTTACGGGATCGCTTACATGGCCAAACCCAAAGCGAAGGCCGCGGCGGACGGCCAAATTGAAAGCGGCAATCTGGCCAATGTGCTGACCTTGCTGGGTGTTCGGTGAGGTCTCTTGCGGTCCGATCCACAGGCCGCCAAAAAAAAGCGTTTTGATCTGCGACCCAAATCTGCTATTTACACAAGTGTAAGTAAGGGGCGCTAATTAAGGCGCACACGAAAACAGAGGCACCAAGGCACACCATGGCTAGCAAAGACTACAGCGCAATCACCGCTCCCGATGGCACCGTTCTTCGCCATCCCGACCGTCCGCAACCACGCTATTCGCCGCTGCGCGCCTGGAAGAATTTCCGCCTTCTGATGAAAGACAAGGAAGACACCAGCCTCGTCTTCAAGATCTACGAATCCCTGCCTTCGAACGATTTCATGCCCCGTGTGGAGAGGCTTGCGTTCTCCGAGCGCGGACAAACGTTGCGCAGCTCCGAACCCAACCTGCCCGAAATCCTCGATGATCACGCGGCCTTGCGCAAGACGCCCAAAGGCAGCCTCGCGCACGCCTATTGCGATTTTATGGAGAGCGAAGGACTGACAGCGGCGGGCTTGGTGGCCGAAGCGGAAAGCCTTGGCCGCGCCAAGTACCCCGATGTGATCCAATGGTTTGCCGAACGTTCGCGCGACACGCACGATCTTTTCCACGTGCTCACCGGCTATGGCCGCGACGCGCTGGGCGAACAGTGCGTGCTGCTGTTCACCCATGGCCAAAGCCCGTCGCAAGGCCACCTGCTGATCGGTTATGCCGGGTCGATCAACATCAAGCTGCAGGTCAAAGGCAGCAAGGCGCCAATCATGGGCGCGGTCAACCAAGCCAAGCGCACCGGCCGCGGCGCGCCGCCTCTGCTCGAACAGCCCATTCGCGAATTGCTTAAGCAGCCGGTCGAAAGCGTGCGCGCCGCGCTCAATATCCCGGAACCGACGATTTACCGCGAGTGCCATCGCGTGTGGCGGTCCGAGGGTATCGACCCGTACAACCTGCTCGCCACCGAAGCCGCCGGTGAGGAAGCGCTCGCGGCTTAAACCCGCTCTCAGAGCCAGCTTGTGATCTGGCTCAGAGGCTTCTTCTTCAGGGCGTGTGCGGGGACGGTGGCGTCTTTCGTTGGGTGCCCGACAACCACGATCATAAGTGGCTTTTCCCACTCGGGGCGTTCGCACGCTTCGCGCAGGAAACCCATGGGGGAGGGCGTGTGCGTGAGCGTGGCGAGACCGGCCTCGTGCAGCGCGGTGATCAGCATCCCGCAGGCGATCCCCACGCTTTCATTGACGTAATAGTTCTGCGTCTGCCCGTCTTCTTCGATGCCGCCTTTACGCTGCGCGAAGACGACGACCAGATAGGGCGCGGTTTCCAGAAAGGGCTTGTCCGCGTCTGTTCCTAGATTGCTGAGTGCATCGAGCCATTCGTCGCTGGCTTTGGGCGCTTGCGCTTCGTTTCCATAGAATCGGCGCTCTTCCGCTTCGGCGGCCGCGCGAATGGCGCGTTTCTTATCCGCGGATTGCACAACCGCGAAATGCCATGGCTGATGGTTAGCTCCGTTCGGCGCGGTGCCGGCGGCTTCGATCGCGGCTTCGATAACTTCGCGCGGCACCGGCGCGTCCGAGAAATAGCGGCAGGTGCGGCGCGTTTTCAGGCTATCTCGCACTGTTCGGGCACGGGCGACGCTCTCTTTATCGGAAAGGGCTTCAAGCGTGTAGGGGACGGTTTCGTGGTCTCGCATGGCTGAGCGCTATCGGGCACGCGGGCGGCTTTGTGAAGGGGAATGGCTTGAGAGATTTACAGCCTTCAAGATGGCGCTGAAGCGGGTAGGGTCCTCATCTGGCGGATCGTGGAGGTGGCTATCACGATCGCGATGATCACGAGCCCCGCCGCCAAAAGATAAGGCGCGCCGGGGAAGTAAATCCCTTCATCGTCGGCGAAGGCGCCAAAGGTTGCGGTCATAATCAGCGGGCCGATGATGCTTGTGATGCTCATCGCGCTGGCGATGGCGCCCTGCAACTCGCCTTGCGCGTCTTCGGCGATGCGCGCGCTCATCATCTGCTGGAGAGCGGGGAAGGTAAGCCCCCCAAGCCCGCCGAACAGAATGCCAACAATCATCATCCAACTCGTGCTGGCAAAGGCGAAGAGATAGTACGCCGGGAAGGCCAAGAGAAAGCCGAGCATGGCCGTGCGCGCGGGGCCGATCTTGGCAATCACCGGACCGGTCAATCCGCCTTGGACGGCGGCAATGATGATCCCGAACAGCGCTACGCTGAAGCCGATATCGCGTTCGCTCCAATCGAACATCAGTTGGGTGTGGTACGACCAGACCGACATCTGCGCTTGGCCAGCAAGCTGCATGAAGAAGATCACCGCGATAAAGCCAATAACAATCGGCGTGCGGCTCATCTGGATGAGCGTGCCCAGCGGGTTGGCGCGCGCCAGCGTGAAAGCGCGGCGACGTTCGCGTGGCAGCGTTTCCTTCAAGATGAAGTAGCCAAGCGCCGCGCCAAGGATGGCAAGAGCTCCGGCGGCATAGAATGGCAGTCGCACGCCGTATTCCCCCAGGATACCGCCGATCGCTGGACCGATAACAAATCCGCTGCCGCCCGCGGCCCCCATGATGCCGAAGAGCTTACCGCGCTCCTCAGCGCTGGCGACGTCCGCAATGCACGAATTCGCCGCCGCCCAGCTTGCGCCCATAATCCCCGACACAATGCGGCCGATGAAAAGCCACATCAGATCGGGCGCAAGCGCCATGATAAGATAGTCGACGCCCAGGACGAACAGTGTGATGAGCAAGACCGGACGGCGACCGAAACGATCGGACAGCCCCCCGATCACCGGTGCAAAGAGGAACTGCATCAGCGCATAAGCGAACAGTAACCAGCCTCCGATCTGCGCGGTTTGATCGAGGCCTTCACCGGTCAGGTCTTCGAGCAGGCCAGGCAAAACGGGCACAATCAGCCCGATGCCCACCATGTCAATGAACACGATCAGCGCCACAAAGATCAGAATCGACGTGGGGTGCGTTTCGGATTTCGCCTCCGTCACCGCTCCCACTCCGTTGCACGCGCGACCATGCCCAATCCCGTCCCAAAACGCCTAGCCATGGCTAGGCTTGTGTCGCTTGGGTCCCGCAGTGGCAACCCCGAACGCGCAATCTCACTCAAGGCCGTTGGCTAGCGATCCGCCTTGGGAATCACGAACTTAAGCCCCGACCATGTTTCATCGACCGCGCATTACTTGGTGTCCACCAAACCGCTGGAGAGGCCAACGCGTTGCACCGCCGCTTGGTCAAGGCTTGTTTCGTGTCCCGATCCTTTCTTTGGCCAACTCACCCAGATTTGACCCTTCTTGGATATCTGCTGACGCAGTGAGGTAAGCTTCTGCGCAAGGTCCTCTTCTTCGGTCACGAAAACGTGTGCCGCGTCGATGCCTTGCGCGGGATCGGCGACGAAGGTGAGCTCAAGCGCGTATTCGTCAATCTCGTCCATCACGCTTTTGGGCATCGCGTCGAACCAACACACTTGCCCATCGCGAAGGTTCAGCTTTTTGGCGAGCGACGTCCCTGAGTACCCCGCTGGCATGGCCTTAGCCTTCCATCCAGTCGGCGAAGAAGCGTTCGTGCGCTTCGCGAAGATCGCTCATTTTCACGCCCAACAGGCTGTCACCGCCGACGGTGCCGATGCGGGTGAAGCCGACCATTTCCGCCTCAGGAATGTCCGGTCCTTCGGCCACGATCCGGTTGAAGGCCTCAGCCCTTTCCGGGTTGACCGTAATGACGTAGCGCGCCTGATCTTCGCCAAACCACCATTGCGCGGCGGTGTAAGCGTCGTTGGTGGAAACGTCCGCGCCAATATCGCCCGAGAGAGCCATTTCGGCGAGCGCCACAGCCAGACCGCCATCCGATAAATCATGGACGGCCGAAAGAAGACCTTCGCTGATGAGCTTGCGCACAATCTGTCCGGCTCCGAGTTCGGCGGACAGGTTGACGGGCGGCGCGCGGCCTTCGTCGCGGCCATGGACCACGTCCAGCCAAAGCGACTTGCCAAGGTGCGAGCGCGTGGGGTCAGGTTTGGCCCAAAACTCCGGCGCGATAAGGTAGATCGCGTCCCCTTCCGCCTTGAAAGCGGGGGTGACCATCTTGGAAGCGTCTTCGAGGATGCCGACCCCGCCGATCGCCGGCGTGGGCAGGATCGCTGAGCCGCCGCCGGTCGCCTTGCTTTCGTTGTAAAGTGAGACATTGCCCGAGACGATCGGGAAGTCGAGCGCGCGGCACGCATCGCCCATGCCTTCCAAGGCGTGGACAAACTGGCTCATGATTTCCGGGCGCTGAGGGTTCGCAAAATTGAGGCAATTGGTAGCCGCCAGCGGTCGAGCGCCCACCGCACAGATGTTGCGATAGGCCTCTGCGATCGCCTGTTTGCCGCCCTCATAGGGGTCTGCGTAGACATAGCGCGGGGTGCAATCGGTGCTGATTGCCAGCGCCTTGTCGGTTCCATGGACCCGCACAACGGACGCATCGCCTCCGGTTTGCAGCGTATCCGCCATGACTTGGCTGTCATATTGCTCGGCGATCCAGCGGCGCGAACCAAGGTTCGGGGAGGCGAGCATCTTGAGCAGGTCCGCGCCCGGATCACTGGTATCCGGCGCGTCCTTGACCGGCGTGACGCTCGCCCACTCAGCGTACTCCTCTTTCGAGATATAGGGGCGATCATACTCAGGCGCGTCAGCTGCCAGCGGCCCCAGCGGAATATCGCACACCACTTCGCCGTCGAACTCCAGCACCATGCGCTGCGTGTCGGTCACCTCGCCGATCACCGCGAAGTCGAGCTCCCACTTTTCAAAGATCGCTTGCGCCATTTCCTCTTTGCCGGGCTTCAGGACCATAAGCATGCGCTCTTGGCTCTCGCTCAGCATCATTTCGTAAGGCGTCATGCCCTCTTCGCGGCACGGGACCTTGTTCATATCCAAGCGGATGCCCGCCTTGCCGTTGGTCGCCATCTCGACGCTGGAGGAGGTGAGACCCGCCGCGCCCATATCCTGAATTGCGACGATGGCGTCGGTCGCCATCAGCTCAAGGCACGCTTCGATCAGCAGCTTTTCGGTGAAAGGGTCGCCGACTTGGACGGTGGGCCGCTTGGCCTCGGCGTCTTCCTCAAAATCGGCCGACGCCATGGTCGCGCCGTGAATCCCGTCGCGCCCCGTCTTGGAGCCAACATAGACGATCGGGTTCCCGAAACCGGAAGCCGCCGAATAAAAAATCTTATCTGCGTCCGCGACGCCCACGGTCATCGCATTAACGAGGATGTTGCCGTCGTAAGCGGGGTGGAAATTGGTCTCGCCGCCCACGGTGGGAACGCCCACGCAATTGCCATAGCCGCCAATCCCGGCGACCACGCCTTGCACTAAGTGTTTCATCTTGGGGTGACCGGGCCGGCCAAAGCGCAGCGCGTTCATATTCGCCACGGGCCGAGCGCCCATTGTGAAGACATCGCGCAAAATGCCGCCAACCCCGGTCGCCGCGCCCTGATAAGGTTCGATGTAAGAGGGGTGGTTGTGGCTCTCCATCTTGAAGATCGCCGCCTGCCCGTCACCGATATCAATCACGCCGGCGTTTTCACCCGGGCCGCAGATTACCCAGTCCGCTTCAGTAGGTAGTTTCTTAAGGTGCAGGCGCGAGCTTTTGTAGCTGCAATGCTCGGACCACATCACCGAGAAGATGCCGAGCTCGACCAGGTTGGGTGTGCGGCCAAGCCCCTTGAGCACACGCTTGTACTCTTCGGGCGAGAGTCCGTGGGATTCGACGATTTCTGGTGTAATTTCGCTCATACGCCGCGCCTTAAGTCAGACGTTGGAAGCCGCCAACCCGCCGCGTCGCACAAATTGGCGATTCTCCCCGACCCACGCGGCCATCAGGGCCAGAACCCCAAAGGCTATCAGCGCTTGGAGGTGCAGGAACAGAGTCACTTGTGTTGGCTCGGTCCCAAACCAGTTGATCGCCTGAAGTACAAGAAGCGTTAGCGCGAGGATAATCGGCGGCATGATCGGGCCACGCGTGCGCTGCAGGTAGAAGATAAGCGCCACAGCGGTGATACCAATTTCCAGCGGCATGGCGATCGCGGGGTAATTCCACAGACCCAGCCCATAAGTGGTCTCGCCTCCGGCTAAGGTCAGGTCGGGGCGGTGCGCAACCCAGTCCAGGACCCAGTGCGAAAGCACAACTAGGCCGCTCAAAAACGCCGCCAAGGCGTTGCGCTGCGCAATCCAGATGATCAGCGCAAAGCCGATCGCCCACAGTGACGCACCCAAAAGACTGTGCGTGTAGGGATAGAAATAGAGATCATAGGGGACCATCACGGTCGCACCCGGTTCGATCCGCATTTTCTCCACGCCAAGGATTGCGAGGCTGAAGAAGCCCCAATCTATCAATTGCGCAGCGATGAAGGTCGTGCCGAGTCCCGGCGCACGCGGTCCGAGTGACGAAGCGACAAGGGCAGGGGCAAAGTGTCCGATGAACATAAAAGGGCGCGCGTCCTTTGGCTGCGGTGATAGCTTACGTGCCGGATCGGTCAGGCGAGACGAAGAGTTTAAGAGTAATCGCGGTCACTAAGGCGCTTGTCGTTCCGGTCGCAAACGCTCCCCACGCGATATCCATAACGGAGATTTGCGTCGCCCAGACCTTGAAGACCGCCTGGCTGGTGAGATCGAAGGTGGCGTAGCACAATACGCCAAGCAGAATGCCATTGAGCAAAGCGGTGCTCGCCTTTCCAACGTCAAGCCCCGGTCGGATCGCGAACCACACCATCCCTGCCAGATAGATGAAGTAAAACGCCGCCGCCGCGCCCACGTTGAACTCTTCGGCCATGATTTCGCCGATCAATGGGCGATAGAGGTTTGCGCCCGCCCAGCTCAGCCAGACCGCGTCGAGCGCCCCGAACACCAGCGCCGCAAGAGCGTAGGCCACCGCATATTTGAGCATTTTGATCTTTCCCTGTTTGCGCGCAGCCTTGACCGCCTGCCCGGGCATGGTCAATGCTCAGATCATGGACGAGGGAAACACCACCGCCTCAAACGGCGGCGATATCGAGCAGATGAGCTTTGAAGAGGCGCTGAGCGCGCTCGAGGCGATCGTGCAGCAACTGGAGCGCGGCGATGTGCCGCTGGACCAATCGATCACTTTGTATGAGCGGGGCGAAAAGCTGCGCGCGGCGTGCCAGAAGCGGCTCGATGCAGCGCAGGCCCGGATCGAGAAGATCGTGACCAACGCGGAAGGCGCGCCCATGGGCACCGCTCCGCTTGATGGAGCTTCGTGAAGGAATGTTGGTGGGGATCGAGGGGGATCTGCTGACCGACGGCCTGAAACGCGTCCAACGTGAAGTGGACGCGGTGTTTGACGCGGCAATGCCGGTTCCAGGCGATACCCGCGCTCGGCTGGTGGAGGCCATGCGCTACGCCGCTATCGGTGGCGGCAAGCGGGTGCGCCCGCTGCTCGTTGTTAGCACGGCCGAACTCTTTGGTGTGGCGCGCGACGCGGCTTTGCGGGCGGGGACCGCGGTGGAGGCGATCCATGTCTATTCGCTGATCCATGACGATCTGCCCTGCATGGATGACGATGACCTTCGACACGGGAAGCCGACGCTGCATCACGAATTCGACGAGGCCACGGCGGTTCTGGCCGGCGATTCCCTTCACGCTTTGGCGTTTGAGATCTTGGCCGACCCGAAGACTAGCGCCGATCCTTTTACGCGCGCCGAGCTGATTATGACTTTGGGCACCGCCAGCGGCATGAACGGCATGGCCGGCGGGCAGATGATGGATATGGTCGCGGACGAGGAAGGTGTGGATTATGATCTGCACACGATCACACGCCTTCAGCAATTGAAGACCGGCGCTCTCCTCGCAGCGAGCGTGGAAATGGGTGCGATCCTTGGCAAGGTGCCGTCCGAAGGCCGCGCGCACCTGCGCGCCTACGCCCGCGACATTGGTCTTGCGTTCCAGATTGCGGACGATTTACTTGATGTGGAAGGCGACGCGGAGAAGGCGGGCAAAGCGCTGCGCAAGGATGAGAGCCAAGGCAAGCAAACCTTTGTGACCTTGATGGGGGTCGAGAAGGCGCGCGAACAAGCGCGTGCTTTGGTCGATCAGGCGATCGCGCATCTCAGCTCGCACGGCAAGGAAGCGGACACGCTGCGCGCGCTGGCGCGGTTCATCGTGGAGCGCGATCGTTGAAACCAAATGTGTTGGCGATGGCCGCTTTGTGCGTCGTCTTGTGCGGGTGTTCCAACGCGGGCGAAAACGCCCAGCAAGGCGCGCTCGCGTCAAAGCAAGAGAAAGCCGAGCAAGGACGTCAGGCGCTGATTGATGAACTGGTTAATCGGTTCGACGCGCAGCCTTGCGTCACCGCCGCGCCGATCGGGACGATGCGCAAGACTACGCCGGACAAGGGCGTACAGCTTGTGCGAGCCTACAGCGTCGACGACGCATGCCTCGACGCGATAAAGGCGGGGATGGTCGCCAACGGGTTCGATGAGGACGAGCCAGGCGCCTTCAGACTTGAGAGAGATTCAGGAAGCAAGGAAGCCGTGACTATCGAGCGCGAAGAGAGCGAGCCAAAGGGCGGAATTCAATGGGAGACGATCGAGCCATGACACGCCGCGTGGGCATTTATCCGGGCACGTTCGACCCGATTACACTGGGTCATGCGGATATCATCCGCCGGGGCGCCAAACTGGTTGACTGGCTGATTATCGGGGTGACGACCAACCCTTCGAAGAACCCCATGTTCTCCACGGAAGAGCGTTTCGAGATGGTGGAACGCGAGGTAAGGAACCTTGGACTTGGCAATGTCGAGGTGGTCGGTTTCAACTCATTGCTGGTCAAATTCGCACACCAGCAAGGCGCAAGCGTCCTTATCCGTGGTCTGCGCGCGGTGGCGGACTTCGAATACGAGTATCAGATGGCCGGCATGAACCAGCAACTCGATGATGAGATCGAGACCGTGTTTCTGATGGCCGATGTGGGGCTGCAGCCCATCGCTAGCAAGCTGGTGAAGGAAATCGCCCTCTATGGCGGCGAGATAGGCAAATTCGTGAGCGAGCCGGTCGAGGCGGACGTGCTGGCGCGCGTCGAAAAGCTTGGTCGCAAGGGCGACATTTGATCTTCATCCAGGGCTTTGGTCGAAGGCCGTTTGGGGATGGCGAGCAGATCATTCATTGAAGTGTCAGCCGCGCGTCGTTAGACGCGGGCGCAAACCTGTCTCGGAACTCACAAAGTCTACTCGAATGAATCGCTCACTTTTGAAGGCCAGCTCTTTTTTCTTGCTGTTTTGCGTTCCCGCCGCCCTTGCGGCACAGGACGAGGCGACGCCCTCGCAAGATGCGGAGGCCACCGAAGCCGAAGCGACCGAAGCGACCGAAGCGGTCGAGGAAGCCGAGCCTCAATCTCAGGCGCCGACATTTTACCCTAACATCAATTACGACACCGAAGTCGATCCAGACACGATCTGGGTACTGGATCTATCCAACGGGGAACGGATCAAAATTCGCCTTATGGACACGTGGGCCCCGCAGCATGTGGCGCGTATTCAGGCGCTTACCCGGCGTGGCTTCTACGACGGCGTCATTTTCCACCGCGTCATCGAGGGGTTTATGGCACAGGGCGGCGATCCGACGGGCACGGGCCAAGGCGGATCCGAGATTCCCGACCTCAAAGCCGAGTTTAACCCCATGCCGCATGTGCGAGGCTCGGTATCTATGGCGCGGGCCAGCGATGAGGACAGCGCGAACAGCCAATTCTTCATCGTTTTTTACCCGCGTTTCAGCCTCGATAAGCGCTACACCAACTTTGGCCGCGTGATTGAAAACATGTCGGCTGTGGACGCAATCAATCGCGGTGAGCCGCCATCCGAGCCCACGCGGATCCTTCAGGCTTCGCTTGCGAGCGACAACAAACCGCGCCCTCAGCCGGTTGCGGCCGAACCCGAAGTTGAAATCACCGCCGATTTGCTGAACGCTCCGCAATAAACGAGGCTGCTTAACGGAGCTGCCAAGTTCATGCGCGTTGACCTGTTTGATTTCGAGCTCCCCCAAGAGCGGATAGCGTTGCGTCCCGTAAGGCCGCGCGATGCAGCACGCATGCTGGTGGCGCGCGGGCAAGACGCGCCGTTCGATGACGCCGGAGTTCTGGATCTGCCCAACCTGCTCGAACCGGGCGACGCCTTGGTCTTCAATGATACGCGTGTCATCCCGGCCCAGCTCGAAGGACGGCGCGCCGAAGGCGAGGCTAAGATCGGCGCGACCTTGCACAAACGGCTCGATCTGCGCCGTTGGCAGGCCTTCATCCGCAACGCCAAGCGGGTGAGGATCGGCGATCAGCTCGTCTTCGGAGGCGGCGTTACCGCCATAGCCGAAGAACGCCACGCCGACGGCTCGCTCACTTTGATGTTCGAAGGCGTTGAACCGGTTGAGGTTCTGCTGGATCGCGCGGGCACCATGCCGTTGCCACCCTACATCGCCCAAAAGCGAGGCGTGGATCAGCAAGACCTTGAGGATTACCAGACGATGTTTGCGGTAGAGGATGGCGCGGTGGCGGCGCCCACCGCTTCGCTGCACTTCACCGATCGGCTCGTTCAAGCGTTGGATGAGCGGGGGATTCAACGCGAGACGCTGACGCTGCATGTCGGAGCGGGTACCTTCTTGCCAGTCAAGGCCGACGACACCGATGATCACGACATGCATTCCGAAATCGGGCGGATTGACGCGGCCACGGCGGAGCGACTGAACGCGGTTCGCGCGAGGGGGGGGCGGCTTATTGCGGTGGGCACAACGGTTCTGCGTTTGCTGGAAAGCGCCGCGCGCGAAGGCGGCGTGATCGAGCCTTTTGCGGGCGAGACCGATATCTTCATCACTCCGGGTTACACCTTCCGCGCTGTTGATGGGCTGATGACCAATTTTCACCTGCCCAAATCCACGCTGATGATGCTCGTCAGCGCGCTCATGGGGCGCGAGCGCATGATGGCGGCTTACGCGCACGCCATCGAAAAAGAGTATCGCTTCTACTCCTATGGTGACTCCTCGCTGCTCCTGCCCTAGCGGGGATCGTATGTCCGAAACGATCCTCTCCGTTCAAGGCCTTACCAAGGTCTATTCCGGCGGCACCAAAGCGCTCGACGGGGTCGATCTTGAGATTCGCAAAGGCGAGATTTTCGCGCTGCTGGGGCCGAACGGCGCGGGCAAGACCACGCTGATTGGAGCGGTGTGCGGCCTAGTCCGCCCGACATCGGGCACCATGCACGCCTTTGGACACGATCTGGCGAAGGATTGGCGGCAGGCGAGGGCGCGGATTGGACTCGTCCCGCAAGAGCTTGCGACCGACATGTTCGAGACGGTGTGGCGCGCGGTGTCCTATTCGCGCGGCCTTTTTGGGCACGCATCTGACAAGGCGCGAATAGAAGAGATTCTGAGGTCGCTCAGCCTGTGGGAGAAGAAGGACAGCCAAATCCGCGAGTTATCGGGAGGAATGAAGCGGCGCGTTCTGATCGCCAAGGCATTGTCGCACGATCCTGAGCTTCTGTTCCTTGATGAACCCACAGCCGGTGTTGACGTGGAGTTACGCAAGGGCATGTGGGAGCAGATTGCCGCTTTGCGCGAGCGCGGGACCACCATCATTCTGACCACGCACTACATCGAGGAGGCCGAGCTGATGGCGGACCGGGTGGGCGTGATCCGCAAAGGCCGCATTCTAATGGTCGATGACAAAGCGACCTTGATGGAAAAGCTGGGCAGCACCGAAGCGCTTATTCAGCTGTCCAAGCCCTTAGCCGAACTGCCAGCCAGCCTTGCTTCGTTTCCGGTCGAACTGCGCGATGGCGGCTTGGAGCTTTGCTATCGCGGGGGCAGCGGCGAGGGCGGAGGCCGATCGGAAGTGGCGGAACTGACCAAAGCGCTGATCCGCGAAGGCATCGACTACACCGGGATCGACATCCACGATTCGTCGCTCGAAGACATATTTGTTGATCTGGTCGCCGAAGGAGAGGCGGCATGAGTTTTAGCGCCATCGGAGCGTGGGCGATCTACAAGCGCGAAGTGCTGCGCGCCTTTCGCACGGCTTTCCAGTCTATCCTTGCGCCGGTACTATTGGTGTCGCTCTATTTCATCGTCTTTGGCGGCGCGATTGGCAGCCGGATGCCGACGATTGGCGGGGTCGAGTACGCCGCTTTCATCATTCCCGGCCTGTTAATGCTGACACTGCTGGCTGAGACGACAAGCAATTCGAGCTTTGGTATCTACATGCCGCGTTTCACCGGCACGATCTACGAACTCCTGTCCGCGCCCATTGGCGTGGCTGAAACGCTGATTGGATTTGTTGGCGCAGCGGCGACCAAGAGCCTGATTCTGGCGGCGATCATTTTGACCACGGCCACTTTCTTCGTCGACTACGAAATCAAGTATCCGGTGTTCGCGTTCGGCTACATTGTGCTGGTGGCGGCGAATTTCTCGCTTTTCGGGTTCATCCTTGGAGTGTGGGCGGACAGCTTTGAGAAGCTGGGGATTATACCGCAACTAATCCTGACACCGCTGACCTTTCTGGGCGGCACATTCTACTCGCTCGATATGCTCCCCGAACCTTGGGACACTGTTGCCCTGCTTAATCCAATTGCGTTCTTGGTGAGCGGATTGCGCTGGACGTTTTATGGGACCTCCGATGTGCCGATTGGGGTTTCGCTCGGCCTCACACTGGGCTTTTTGGCGGTGTGCGTCGGCATCATCGCGTTTATTTTCAAAACCGGTTGGCGATTGAGAGAGTGATGGGCGGATGAACGCCGAGACGACCACACGCCCCCGTTTTTCTTACACGCTGCATTCCACCGATGGACGCGCCCGGCGCGGGACCATTTCCATGAAACGCGGCGAAATCCAGACGCCCGCCTTTATGCCCGTCGGCACGGCTGCGACGGTGAAAGCGATGAAGCCCGAAGCGGTGCGCGCGCTGGGCGCGGATATCATTTTGGGCAACACCTACCATCTGATGCTGCGCCCCGGAGCTGAGCGCATGGCGCGTTTGGGCGGATTGCACCATTTCATGAACTGGCCTCGCCCGATTCTGACCGATAGCGGCGGGTATCAGGTGATGAGCCTCTCGGATCTGCGCAAACTGACCGAAAAGGGCGTCGAGTTTCGCAGCCATATCGACGGCTCCAAGCACATGCTGACGCCCGAACGCTCTATGGAAATTCAACGCCTGCTTGGCTCCGATATCGTGATGGCGTTTGATGAATGCCCCCGTGCCGATCGGCCCTGCGACGAAATAGCCGCGTCTATGGAGCTCTCCATGCGCTGGGCCAAGCGCAGCCGTGAGGGATTTGATGCCGGGGAGGAACACGCAAACCGCGCTGCGCTGTTCGGTATCCAGCAGGGGGCGCTGGATGAGGGTTTGCGCCAAATCAGCGCGGATAAGCTGATCGATATCGGCTTCGATGGATACGCGGTTGGAGGTCTTGCCGTGGGCGAGGGGCAGGAGGCGATGTTTGGCGTGCTCGATTACGCTCCCGAGCAGCTTCCGGCGGACCGCCCACGTTACTTGATGGGTGTTGGCAAGCCTGATGATCTGGTCGGCGCGGTGGAGCGCGGGATCGATATGTTCGATTGCGTCCTGCCGACCCGGTCCGGCCGCAACGGTCAGGCGTTTACCTGGAACGGCCCCATCAACCTACGCAACGCCAAGTTTGCTGAGGATCAGGAGCCGATTGACCCTGCGTCCGATTGCGCCGCTTCGCGCGACTATTCCAAGGCCTATCTGCACCATCTGGTGAAGTCGGGCGAAATGCTGGGAGCCATGCTGCTGACCGAGCACAATCTCGCGTTTTACCAAGCCTTGATGAAGGCGATGCGCGATGCCATTGAGCAGCAGCGCTTCGCCGCTTTTGCCGCCGATTTCCGGCACCAATACCTTGGAAGTTCGTAAGTAATGCCCAAACAGCCTGACGCCTGCGAAACTATGATCGACGTGCGCGAAGGCGTTGACGCGACCGATCGGGAATTGGTCGCGCTGCTTGAGCGTCGTTTCGGCTATATGCGCGCGGCGGCCCGCATCAAGCCAAATCGCGAGGCAGTGCGCGACGAAGAGCGCAAGGCGCGCGTGATCGCTGCCGCGGTGGCTGAGGCGGAAAAGCTGGGCGTTCCTGGTGACTTGATTGCACAGGTTTGGGAAACCCTCGTCGAAGGTTCGATCGCCTACGAATTCGATGTCTGGGACGAAACGCGAACCTAACCGCGGTTTAGGAAAGCTTGCAGCCTAGGTTGCTTCTTGTCGCGGTTCTTTGGCCCGATCGAATTCGCCATCCAGAAGATCTTCTTCTTCCACTTCTCGTGGGCTTTTTCGGCCCCGCCATCTTTGATCGGACCCGCGACCATAAAGCGAACGGGCTTGAACCCCACAAAGCCCAGCACTTGGCCTTTCCAGCGTCGGATGATCGAATTGCCGTAAAGCCATCGTAGGAAGAAGGCGGGCGTGTCCATGGTGGCGATCACGTCGGCGGATCGGCCCTCGAAATATTCATCCCACAAGGCGCTGCCTTCGCGGAACTGATACATAAACCCGGGCAGGAACAGCCGGTCGATCAGGCCCTTAAGCTCCGCCGGTTCCGCGCCCCACCACATCGGAAACGCAAACACCGCGTGATCGCACGCGTCGAGTTTCTCGGCGAGGGCGGAAATGTCCGGCTCCCAGTCGGTCCGCCTGAGATAGCCGTGTCGCAGGATCGGTGTGAATTCCATGTCGCGCACATTGACGCGGGTCACGGTGCAATCGGTGGGCAAGGCCTCATGATAAAGGTCGAGTAGATGCGAGGCAAAGCGACCTTCATCCGGATGTCCATCGATCAGCAGAATGTTGAGCGCCATAAATCCCCCTCGATTGCAAAGGAAGTTCGCACCCTTGGTGCCAAAAGAAAAGGGCGGCCCCGCAGGACCGCCCGTAATTCTTCGCTTGGGTAAATCCTGTCGGACTTAGCGCGAGTAGAACTCGACCACGAGGTTGGGTTCCATGGTGACCGGGTAGGGCACTTCGTCGAGCTTCGGAACGCGGGTGAAAGACACCTTGTCGTTGCCATCGGGTGCGACGTAGTCGGGGATTTCACGCTCAGGCAGGCTCTGAGCTTCGATGACGAGCGCCATTTCCTTGGCCTTGTTGCCGAGGCTGATCACGTCGCCCACATCGCAGCGACGGCTCGCTATGTTGCACTTCACGCCGTTCACATAGATGTGGCCGTGCGAAACGATCTGACGGGCGGCGAAGATCGTCGGCGCGAACTTGGCGCGGTACACGATCATGTCGAGACGACGCTCGAGCAGGCCGATGAGGTTCTGACCGGTGTCGCCCTTCATCTTGGTGGCGTCTTTGTAAGTCGAACGGAACTGTTTCTCGGTCACGTCGCCATAGTAGCCCTTCAGCTTCTGCTTGGCGCGAAGCTGCAGACCAAAGTCGCTCATCTTGCTCTTGCGGCGCTGACCGTGCTGGCCCGGGCCGTAAGAACGCTTGTTGACCGGAGAATTAGGACGACCCCAGATGTTTTCGCCCATCCGGCGGTCGAGTTTATACTTGGCGCTCTTGCGCTTCGACATAAGTCTTTCCTTCAAATTTGCTGGTCCACCCCAGCGGTGGACGTCTAACCCGGCATCGCACCGTCAGATCTGTTTTCTGACGCGGCCACCGCTTCACCGGGGTGCGGGGCCCATTTGCGAAGCGGTGCCAATAGCAGCGCCGCGCAACAAATCAACACTTAAGTGTAATTCTCACTCACCGCGTTCGGCACGCTCCAGAGTGCTTAGGATGCCCCTTAATGTCCGTACCTCGAGATGGTTCCAGCCCGGCTTGGTCAAAACGCTTCGCAACGTCCGCTTGGTCGATTCCGCGCGCGTTTCGGGGAGGAAGTAACCGCGCGGGGCCAGCATCTTCTCGAGATGCGCGATGAGCCCGTCGAGGTCCTCTTGGGCGGCGGGCGGCAAGATTTCTTCTTCAGCGGTCGGTTGCACCAGATCGCCTTCCGCTTGCTCGTGCCCTATCCTCGACCACTCATACGCGACAAGGATGACCGCTTGGGCGAGGTTGAGTGATCCGAATTCCGGGTTGATAGGCACGGTCAGAATATGTCGAGCCAGCGCCACGTCTTCGGTTTCAAGTCCCGAACGCTCTGGCCCAAACAGGATAGCGTGGCGTCCGGGTTCGGAATGGATCAGCTTGGCTGCGCCATCCGCGCCTACCACCGGCTTGGTGACGCCGCGCTTGCGCACAGTCGTCGCATAGACATGCTGGCAATCAGCGACCGCGTCGGCGGTGGTTTCAAACACTTTGGCTTGGTCGAGTACGATATCTGCGCCCGCCGCCGCTGGACCGGCTGACGGGTTGGGCCATCCATCGCGCGGCGCGACAAGCCGCATTTCGGTTAGCCCAAAGTTGAGCATAGCGCGCGCCGCCTTGCCGATATTCTCGCCCAGCTGCGGGCGCACGAGCACCATCACGGGCTTGGTCTCGCTCACGCCCGCCTATTCCTTCGCCGCTTCGGCGACGGTGCTGGCGAACTCTTCAAAGTCGCGCGCTTCAGAAAAGTCGCGGTAGACGCTGGCGAAGCGGATATATGCGACGCTATCGATCTGCCGCAGACCATCCATGACCAGTTCGCCAATGCGGGCCGAAGGAACTTCGGGTTCCCCCGCAGTCTCAACCTGTCGTTGGATACCCGAAACAAGTTGATCGATCTGTTCGGGCGTCACACCGCGTTTGCGGCAGGCGAGAGCCACGGAGCGCTGAAGTTTTTCGCGATCAAACGCTTCGCGGCGCATCTCACCGCCATCAGGCGAGGCTTTGACGATCATCACTTCGCGCAATTGGACGCGTTCAAACGTGGTGAAACGTGCGCCGCACGAATTGCATTGCCGTCGCCGCCGGATGGCCGTTCCATCTTCGGTCGGGCGGGAGTCTTTGACCTGTGTCTCTTCGTGGGCGCAAAAAGGGCAACGCATTTAGCTACTTACTTCTTGATCCATGACCAGCGCAGGAGGCAAACATTCGCCGCGCCATTTGGCTTGACGACTTCGCTCACGCTCGCCTCACATATTGGGATAGACGGGGAAGTCGGCGCAAAGCTCGGCAACGCGAGTGCGCACGCTTTCCTCGATCTGCGCGTCGCCTTCGGCGCCGTTTTTCGACAGGCCGTCGACCACTTCGGCAATCAGCGCACCGACCTTGCGGAATTCCACGGGGCCAAAGCCGCGAGTTGTGCCCGCCGGGGTTCCGAGACGAATGCCGCTGGTGACGAAGGGCGAGCGCGTGTCGAACGGGATGCCGTTCTTGTTGCAGGTGAGCCAGGCGCGATCGAGGCCCTTTTCCGCGTCCTTGCCGGTAACATCCTTGGCGGTGAGATCGACCAGCATGGAGTGGTTGTCAGTCCCACCTGAACAGATGCGCAGACCCTGCTCTTCAAGGCTCGCGGCGAGCGCGCGGGCGTTTTCAACAATCCGGTGTGCGTAGGTCTTGAATTCCGGCCGGAGTGCTTCGCGGAAGGCGACCGCTTTCGCCGCGATCACGTGCACAAGTGGACCGCCCTGTAGGCCGGGGAACACCGCCATGTTGAGCGGTTTGGTGTATTTCTCATCGTTCCACAGCATGATGCCCGAACGCGGGCCGCGCAGGCTTTTGTGCGTGGTTGACGTCACGATGTCGCAATGCGGGAATGGCGAGGGGTGCGCGCCGCCCGCGACCAAGCCCGAAATATGGCTCATATCGCACAGCAAAATCGCGCCCACTTCGTCGGCGATCTCGCGGAAACGGGCAAAGTCCCACTGGCGCGAATAGGCCGTCCCGCCGCAGATGATCAGCTTGGGCTTGTGCTCGCGCGCGGTCGCGGCGACGTCGTCCATGTCGATCATCTCGTCGTCCTTGCGAACGCCGTAAGAGACCGGGTTGAACCATTTGCCGCTCATATTGACGGGCGAACCGTGGGTTAGGTGCCCTCCGGAATTGAGATCAAGCCCCATGAACGTGTCACCAGGCTGCAAAAGTGCGAGGAACACCGCCTGGTTCATCTGGCTGCCGCTGTTGGGCTGCACATTGGCAAAATTGCATCCAAACAATTGCTTGGCGCGCTCTATGGCCAGCGTTTCGACGACATCCGCGTAATCGCAGCCGCCGTAATAGCGTTTGCCCGGATAGCCTTCGGCGTATTTGTTCGTGAAGACGCTGCCCGTGGCTTCCAGCACAGCCTTGGACGCTATGTTCTCGCTGGCGATCAGTTCGATCTTGTCGCGCTGGCGGCCAAGTTCTCTGGCAATGGCGGCCGCGATTTCGGGATCGGCGGTGGCCAGATCGTCGTTCCAGAAGCTGTTCATCGGGTTGATGACGTCGTTGGGCTGAGTGCTCATTGGTGGGTCTCGATATGATCGGGCAGGTTAGGCGGGGTACCAAGCTTGGCGACACGACGCTGGTGACGACCTTCCGGGTCATCCGCGTCGGCAAATTCCGTATTCAGAAAGGTAGCTACGCACGATTTGGCCATTTCGATGCCCGTCAGGCGCGCGCCAAGGGCAACAACGTTGGCGTCGTTGTGTTCGCGCGACAAGGCGGCGGAGAGCGGTTCGGAAACCAGCGCGCAGCGTGCGGCCGGGTGGCGATTGACGCTGATCGAAATACCGACGCCCGATCCACAAAGGGCCACACCGAACTCGGCGGTGCCTTCTGCGATAATTTCAGCCAGTTTGTAGCCGTAATCGGGATAATCGACACTTGCGCCGGGCTCAGGGCCAAGGTCGGCGACCTCGTGGCCTTCGTCCATCAACCATTCGGCGAGCTGCGCCTTCATGTCGGTCGCGGCGTGATCGGAAGCTATAGCAATACGCATGCGCGCTACATAGGCGAGGGCGGGGCAACACTCCAGAGGGGAAGCCACGGTTTTCGACGTGGGATTGGGGCGTTTGCGCCTTTAGATGGACGCTTGTCGGGCCGTGCGCCGCTGAGTCAGGTGTCGAGGCGTTTGGAAAGCCACTTCCAAAGCTTGTTCACTTCCTTGGAAGCCTTACCCTTGGGTTCGCTTTCGCTGGCGGTTTCGCCCTTGGCGCTCGATCGGTGGAAGGCCGCGCGATCGCCCAGAGTTACGGGACAAATATCGAGCCCCATGTCCTTCGCAGCGGTCTTGGCGTCTTCGGCCAGCACGGTCGCGCCTGCGGGTACGGCGTTGAGCACAACAAAAGCGGGTTTTTGGGCGAAGCTAATGAGATCGGCCACCGGCTCCAGCGCGGCCAGATCGAAGGCACGCGGCTTGGTTGGGATCAACACAAGGTCCGCCGCTTTAATCGCCTCGCGCGCCGCCGCGTCGGCATGAGGTGGCGTGTCAATAACCACGAAATCAACGCCGTTCTTTTGCGCGCTGGCGATCGTTCGAGCCAAGCGAGCGGGCGGGCTGGTGACGACCACGGGCAGATAATCCCCGCGCCAATCGGACCAAGCGGCGGCTGTCGCTTGCGGATCGGTGTCGATCACGCAGCTTTCAAAGCCAGCCTGCGCGGCCTTGGTGGCGAGATGAATGGCGAGGGTGGTCTTTCCGGAGCCGCCCTTCTGGCTGGCTATGGCGATGGTTGGCATAGCGGTCCCCTGCTTAGATCCACCAAGTCTTTGGCTTTATCATCGGAACACGTGACGCCGATTTCATCAAGGAAATCAACACGCGCACCCCACAGTACGCCAAAATCAAGCCGCCCAACAAAAATGCGAGAACTGCGAGTACGAATGTGGTGTTGCCGCCTTCGCCCATGACGAGAAAGACTGCGACACCCGCCATAACACCGAAAGCTGCAACCATGGCGGCATAGATGATGGTCCAGATGAGATAGGTGAAGTGCGACTGTTCCCATTCTTCCTCGGGACGCTTCTGAAAGATTAAGGCCAGCGGGAACCCAATGAGGATGAGGAATGGGGCAAAGTAAGTCCCAAGAAACAGAGCCCCTACTATAAAGGGACGATTAGACATCAGATCGGCGAGCCAGCTTGATCCGTTGTGCCCCTGAGACATTCCGCTTTGACCGTGCCTTGCCCTTATTGATCCAAGAACGACCGCATTTTGCGGCTGCGGCTTGGGTGCTTCAGCTTGCGCAGCGCTTTCGCTTCGATCTGACGAATACGTTCGCGCGTCACCGAGAATTGCTGGCCGACCTCTTCCAGAGTGTGGTCGGTGTTCATGCCAATGCCGAACCGCATACGCAGCACGCGCTCTTCGCGCGGGGTGAGCGAGGCGAGGACGCGGGTGACGGTTTCTTTCAGGTTCGCCTGAATGGCGGCGTCGACCGGGATGATCGCGTTCTTGTCTTCGATGAAATCGCCCAGATGCGAATCTTCCTCGTCCCCGATGGGGGTTTCGAGGCTGATCGGCTCCTTGGCGATCTTCATCACCTTGCGCACTTTTTCGAGTGGCATGGAAAGACGCGCGGCCATTTCTTCCGGCGTCGGCTCGCGGCCTTCTTCGTGCAGGAATTGGCGCGAGGTGCGCACCAGTTTATTGATCGTTTCGATCATGTGAACCGGGATGCGGATCGTGCGCGCCTGATCGGCAATGGAACGGGTGATCGCCTGACGGATCCACCACGTTGCGTAGGTCGAGAATTTGTAGCCGCGACGGTATTCGAATTTGTCGACCGCTTTCATCAGGCCGATATTGCCCTCCTGGATGAGATCCAGGAATTGCAGGCCGCGATTGGTGTACTTCTTGGCGATCGAGATCACGAGGCGCAGGTTCGCCTCGACCATTTCCTTCTTGGCAATACGCGCTTCGCGCTCGCCTTTTTGCACCATGTTTACGATGCGACGGAATTCGGGCAGCGCCATGCCGGTTTGCGCGGCGATGTCGGTGATTTCCGAACGGATGCGGTCGATGGCGGCCTCTTCCTTCTCAGCAAAGGCGGCCCACTTTTTGTCCTTCTTCGCGTTCTCCGCAATCCAGGCGTCGTCCAACTCGTTGCCGACATAGGATTTGAGGAAGTCGATGCGCTTGATCTTGTGACGCTCGGCCAGACGCAGCATCTGGCCGCCCAATGCGGTGAGGCGGCGATTAAAGGCGTAGAGGTTGTCGACCAGAAATTCGATCTTGGTCGCATGGAACTGCATGCTTTCGACTTCCGCCGTCAGCTGCTCGCCCAGAGTCTCGTACTTCTTTTCCTTCGCCTTGGGAAAGTCTCCGCCTGCGGCTAGCGTGTCGACGCGCTCAGCCTGAAGCTTTTCGAAGGTTTTGAAGAGCTTGGTGATGCGCGCGAACCGCTCGATTGCGTCGGGCTTGAGCGCGGCCTCCATCTGCGCGAGCGAAAGAGTGTTGTCCTCTTCCTCTTCCTCTTCGCGCTTGCGGCCACCTTCTTCGCCGTCTTCACCTTCTTCGCCTTCTTCTTCGGAGGTTTCCTCCTCGTCATCGTCGCGAATGGTCGGCCCGGCGGTTTCTTCGGAGATCGAGCCGTCGTCTTCTTCGTTCTCCTCCTCCACATCTTCGCGCATGGGGGGGGCATCGGGTTCTTCCGCTTTCGCTCCGTCGTACTCCTCGTTCACGTGCCCCCACCTTTCAGGTGGGGGTTCTTTAGAGAGCATCGCGTCGAGATCGAGGATCTCGCGCAGTTGCATGTCTTCGGCGTTTAGCGCTTCGGACCACTGGATGATGGCGTGAAACGTGATCGGGCTTTCGCAAAGCCCCATAATCATCATGTCGCGGCCGGCTTCAATGCGCTTGGCAATGGCGATCTCGCCCTCACGGCTGAGCAGCTCGACCGCGCCCATTTCGCGCAGATACATACGCACTGGGTCATCGGTGCGTTCGCCCGTACCGTTTTTCTTGGCGGCGGGTTTGGCGGCGGCTTTGGTGTCTTTCTTGTCGGCTTCGTCTTCACCGACCGACATTTCTTCGACTTCGGCTTCGGCCTCCGCTTCGGCTTCGGCTTCTTCGTCGTTTTCGACGATTTGCACGCCCATTTCGGAAAGCGCGGTCTGGATGTCTTCGATCTGGTCAGGGCTCATCTCGCCCGAAGGCAGGGCTTCGTTGAGCTCATCGTATGTGAGATAGCCCTTCTTCTTGCCCTTGTTCATCAGCTTCTTGATCGCGGCCTCGTTGAGGTCGATCAGCGGAGCGTCTTCTTTGTCTTGTGTCTTAGCGGTCGAAGCCATGTGCCGTCATTCAGTCCGTTTGTGCCCAGAAAGCGCCTACCAAAGCTACTTTCCGGCGTTGATCCCGTTCCCGCGTGGGTTCACGCAGCCCTGTCTTTGTCATCCGCTGAGGCTTTTTCGCCGCCTGCGCTGGCCGCTTTGCGACGACCAAAGGCCTTGAGCCGATCCTCAATGGAAGCAAGCTGTTCGCGCAATCGCGTCTGTTCGACAAACGACCCTTCCGGATCTTCGTCAAACCGCGCAATCGTGCCCGCCAAGGCCGCCTCGAGAGCCGGCTTTTGCACAAGCAGCGCCACAGCTTCGGCCAATTCCTCGCGCGCTTCACCGGGGTCAGTGCCTTCTCGAAGAAAGGCGTATCGTAAATCTTCCGATGGGGCGGGCAGGCCGTGTCCGCCAAATATGGCGTTTTGCGCGTGCGAATCAAGCGTCTCGGTGACTTCTATCAGCGATTCAATCACGGGCGCGGCTTGTTGGTCCAATCCGGCAAGCCTCGAAAGGGCTTCGGAATGGCGCTCAATCTCGTCTGGATGGCGCAAAAGTCCGGCGATCACGGCGCTTAAAAGCGAAACGCGCTGCCCGCCCGACAAAGCGCGCTGCAGAGCGTTTCTTGCAGCGGGCGAAAGTGGTTGAGGCGCGGGTGGGCCGCTGCGCCAATTCGTGCGGCGCGGGGCAGGGCGTGTGTCGCGGGGCGGATAAGCAAAAGCCGAGAATCGATCGAGCAACTCGCGGCGGTACAGCGCGCGAATATCGCCGTCTTCGATTGTGTTCACGTGCTCCATCAGACGCGCCTTAAGTCCGGCCTTGGCTTCAGGACTGTTCAGCGGCTGCGCGTCGCGTTCGGCTTCCCACAAGGCGTCGAGCAAGCTCATGGGCTGAGACAAGAGCTTTTCCATCGCATTGGGGCCCTGCGCCTTGATCAAGTCATCGGGATCAAGCCCGGCGGGCAGGCGCACAATCGATAGCGAACGCATTGGGGCGAGCATGGCCAGGGCTCGACTGATCGCTCGCATCGCCGCTCGCTGACCCGCGGCATCGCCATCGAAGCAGAGAACCGGCACCTCGACCATGCGCCACAGCACTTCGAGCTGGGTCTCCGTGAGCGCGGTGCCTAGGGGCGCGACGGCGTCGTGGAAACCCGCCTGCGCGAGCGCGACCACATCCATGTAGCCCTCCACCACGATGACGCGGCCGGTCTGTCGCGAGGCGGGGGCGGCGCGGTGATGGTTGTAAAGCGTGCGCCCCTTATCGAAGAGCGGCGTATCGGGCGAATTCAGATATTTTGCGACCCCATCGCGCTTTTCCAGAATGCGGCCCCCGAAGGCGATCACCCGTCCGCGCTGATCCTGGATCGGCAGCATGACCCGCCCGCGAAACCGGTCATAGGCCTTGCCATCATCGGTGACGATGCGCATGCCGCTTTCCGCCAGCATCGGTGCTTCGAAATTGGATAGGGCGCTGGAAAGCGCCTGTTTGTCTTCCGGCGCGTAGCCAAAACCGAACTCGCGCAAGGTGGCGTCGGAAAGGCCGCGACCGCGCAGATATTCGAGCGCTTCTCGACCCTCAGGACCCTTTAGCCGCTCCACAAACCAATCCTGAGCCGAAGTGGTGACGTCGACCAATTCGGCCCGCTTTTCCGCTTTCTTGGCCGCTTGCGGATCGGGCGCGGGGACTTCCATCCCGGCTTCTTCCGCCAGCTCTTTGATCGCGTCCATAAACGAAAAGCCGCGCTGCTCGATCATCCAGGTGATCACATCGCCATGCGCGCCGCAGCCAAAGCAGTGATAGAATTGCTTCTCGTCATTGACGTAGAAGCTCGGCGTGTTCTCGTTGTGGAACGGGCAGCACGCCTTCCATTCACGACCCGCTTTGGTGAGCTTGGTCGTGCGGTTCACCACCGTGGAAAGGGTGACGCGCGCGCGCAGTTCGTCTTTCCATTGCGGGGTGATCGTCATGGTCGGAGAATGCGCGGTCTTGCCCGCGCGTTCAAGCGCGCGTGTGGACTAGCCTGTGGTGAAGCGAAAATTCAGCTCAGCGCCGCTTTTACAAGCCCGCTCGCCAGCTTCCCATCGAGCACCGCGCCGTGCTTCGCTTTGAGCGCGCCCATAACCGTGCCCATGTCTTTCATGGTCGAAGCGCCTGTCTCGGCTTTGATCGCTTCAATCGCGGCCTTCGTCTCGTCCTCGCTCATCATTTGCGGGAGGAATTCCTCGATCACCGCCAATTCGGCGGCTTCGGCGGCGGCGAGTTCTTCGCGCCCGCCTTTCTCGTACATCTCGATCGATTCGCGGCGCTGCTTCGCCATCTTTTGAAGCACGCTGGTGACCAGCGCGTCGTCGTCGATATCCTTGCCGCTGGTCCGTTCTTCGATATCGCGGTCCTTAATCTTGGCCGAAATCTGGCGAAGCGCGGCGGTGCGCTCCTTTTCCTTGGCCTTCATGGCGGTGATGGTGGCGGCTTTGATGTCGTCTCTGATCATGATCTTTGCGCTTTTTGTGTTTCTTGTGGATGGATTGACGCTGGGCTGCGCTCTAACGTGTGCGAGCGAGGGTGGCTAGGTTGACGCGCATGCAAGGCACGCTTAGCGGGTGAGACTTAGCGACATTGCTGGAAACCCTTAGAAATCGGAGCGCCCCATGGCCCCTTCCGCCTCTTCACCTGCGCAGCCTGATGGCGCGACCGGTGTCCTTGTTTTGGCCGATGGAACCGTGGTGTGGGGCAAAGGCTTTGGCGCCGCCGGGCACGCGGTGGGCGAGGTGTGCTTCAACACCGCGATGACGGGCTATCAAGAGGTGATGACCGATCCCTCTTACGCCGCGCAGATCGTCACTTTCACTTTCCCGCATATTGGCAATGTTGGGGCGAACGCCGAGGACGTGGAAAGCGCAGCGGGCGTGGCGAGCGCGGTGGGCTGCATAACACGCGAAGACGTGACCGCCCCGAGCAATTTTCGCAGCGCTGAGGACTTCACAGCGTGGATGGCGCGCAACGGCAAGGTTGGGCTGGCGGGCGTCGACACGCGCGCGTTGACCCGCCGCATTCGATTGTCTGGCGCGCCTAACGCGGTGATCGCGCACGCGCCCGATGGCCGGTTCGACATTCCCGCGCTGCTGGCTGAGGCGCAGGGCTGGGCGGGGCTCGAAGGGCTCGATCTGGCCATCACCGCGACGCGCAAAGCGAACGAGGATTGGCAGGGCAGCTACTGGCGCTTGGGCCACGGCTATGGAAGCGCAGACGCGCAGGCCAAGCCGCATGTTGTTGCGGTGGATTACGGCGCGAAAGACAACATTTTCCGCAATCTGGTGCGCGCTGGAGCGCGGGTAACAGTGGTGCCCGCAAAGACCGATTTCGAGGCGATTATGGCGTTGCAGCCCGACGGCGTGTTTCTTTCGAACGGCCCGGGAGATCCCGCCGCCACCGGGGAATACGCGGTGCCGGTAATTCAGAAGCTGCTGGAGGCCGACGTCCCGCTCTTCGGTATCTGCCTTGGCCACCAGATGCTGGCGCTCGCCGCCGGGGCCAAGACGGTGAAGATGCACCAAGGCCATCGCGGCGCGAACCATCCGGTGCAACGCGTGGGCGAGGGCTGGGGCGAGACCAGCGGTCTCGTGGAAATCACCAGCATGAATCACGGCTTCGCGGTGGACGCGGACACGCTGCCCGACACGCTTGAGCAAACCCATGTGAGCCTCTTCGACGGCTCAAATTGCGGGATCGCGGTAAAGGGCAAAAACGCGTTCGGCGTGCAATACCACCCCGAGGCTTCTCCGGGTCCGCAGGACAGCTTTTACCTGTTCGAGAAGTTTGTCGGGGGGCTGGGGTGATCGACGCACCGCCACCCGAACACAGCTCATACGAAGAAAGGCTATCCGAAGAGCTTGCGGGATGCGGGCTTGCGCGAAGCGGCATCATGGTTCGTTACGTCGAGGAGCATTTCTACACGGAAGTTGATATCCGTAAGTCAGCAGGGGCCACGATCCAGCATTTCGAGTGCATCAGAGCAGTTGTCCAATACGACAGGCCAGTATTTGAAGAGCCTGAGTTGAACGAGCAATGGGCCGACTTCTCGTATAGAATCATGAGCCCTGAGATTGAGGCGAGCGCTCGAGAGTTGCTTGAGAAGAGAGGTCTAGTGGAGGGGCTGCCCAACATTCAGAATTCGGGCGGATATGCTGGCTTTCTGCCAGCCCTTGAGGAGCATTGTGGGCTCGTTGCTGGATCAACTCTTGAGCTTCTGGGAAGCGACACCGTCACTCTGAAGCCTTCGACGGACGCGAACCTAGAAGACGTAAAGAAATTCTCGTGCTTGCTTGCGGGTTTGAAACTCGCTGGCGTGAGAAAGTTCGGGTTTACAGGTATCGAGAGGTCCGCCGTAGTTGATGAATAGAGTGGCCGCCTTTGCCCTTTCGTTAGCCGCTACCCCGCTCGCCGCGCAAAACCCCGCGATGACGCCGCGGCCGCTCGCCGAGTGGCCGGGGGCTGAAATCGTTGAGGGGGTGGCTTTTCAGGGCGATGGTTCAGTCACGCTTGAGCAAGGCGCGGGCGGGTTGCCTGTGATCGCTTTCTGGCGTCCGATCCTCTTCAGGGAGGAAACCGACAAGCCCATCGCTGGGCGAATGGATTGCAAGGTCGTCGCCACCGACGAGGCCTTCGTCGAAAATGAGTTTGATCCCGAACAGCGTTACGCCGGGGTCGCCGAGACGCGCGAGAGGCAGGGGTTCAAAGATATGGACCTGCTGCGCGACATCGGCGATTTCACCCGTCAACTGGATGTCGTCGGACGCCGTTCGAAGCCGCGCCAGCATTATGTTTTGAGCTACATTCTTGTGCGCGATGGCGATCGCATGGTCGATATCCGCAGAAATTGCACCTTTGTGTATAGGGATGGGGTGTCGCGTCCCGATGTGCTGCCTTACGTCAATCGATACACACAGATATCTTACGCCTTTGAGCCGGGAGATGGCACATGATCCGCGCCGCCTTCGTTCTTCCCTTTACCACGCTGGCTCTTGCCGGATGCTCGCTGTTTTCCAGCGAAGACCCGCGCGTGGGTGTCGAGGACGCCGAGGATTGCGCCAATCGAGTGCGCCCTTCGCTGACATATCAGGAGTATCAGGATCTCAAGACAGCGCCGGGTCGCTGGGTGCCAACCTTCACCTATGACGTGACCAAGATGGAGTTCTCAGCGATCCAGAAGCTCGTCGCCAACGGCGCGGATGAAACCGTGGGCACGCGGCTGATCCAGCAGACCAATCGGACCGCGACCGCGGTCGAACGCTTTATGAACATGGATGTGAGCGAGAGGGGCGCGTTCTTCCTTGGACGTAAGCCCGCTTTGTTCCGCGTGCGCGGTCGCCCGCAGGCCGCCTCACAGATCTTGGCGAGCGGATGCGAGCGCCAGCTTCCCGATATGCGCCTGATCAATGTGTCGTGGCAGCCATGGCAACCGCCTACCGAAACCGACGAGGAAGACGCCGCTTCCTCAAATGAGAACACAGAATAATGCCCAAACGCACCGATATTCAGTCGATCCTCGTCATCGGAGCGGGTCCGATCATCATCGGGCAGGCGTGCGAGTTTGATTATTCGGGAACGCAGGCGATCAAGGCGCTGAAAGAGGATGGCTATCGCGTCATATTGGTGAACTCAAATCCGGCAACGATCATGACCGATCCAGAATTCGCGGATCGCACCTATGTCGAACCGATCACTCCCGAAATCGTCGCCAAGATCATCGCCAAGGAAAAGCCCGACGCGCTGCTTCCCACGATGGGCGGGCAGACCGCGCTCAATTGCGCGCTGAAGCTCGATGAGATGGGCGTTCTCGCCGAACACGGCGTCGAGATGATCGGAGCCAAGGCCGACGCGATCGACAAGGCGGAAAACCGCCAAAGGTTTCGTGACGCGATGGACGCGATCGGGCTCGAAAGCCCGCGCTCCGGCATTGCCAACACGCTCGACGAAGCGCGCGCCGTGCTGGAGCACACCGGTCTTCCCGCCGTGATCCGGCCCAGCTTCACATTGGGCGGCACTGGCGGCGGCGTCGCTTACAACACGCAGGAATTTGACCGGATCGTCTCCGAAGGCCTCGCGGCCTCGCCCACCACCGAAGTGCTGATCGACGAATCGCTACTGGGTTGGAAAGAGTACGAAATGGAGGTCGTGCGCGACCGTGCGGACAACGCGATCATCATCTGCGCGATTGAAAACGTCGATCCGATGGGGGTGCACACGGGCGACTCCATCACGGTCGCGCCGGCGCTGACGCTGACCGACAAGGAATACCAAATCATGCGCAGCGCCAGCATTGCGGTGCTGCGCGAGATCGGCGTGGAGACCGGCGGCTCCAACGTGCAATTCGCGGTCAATCCCAAGGATGGCCGTTTGGTCGTGATCGAGATGAACCCGCGCGTGTCGCGCTCCTCGGCGCTGGCGTCCAAGGCCACCGGCTTCCCGATTGCACGCGTCGCGGCCAAACTTGCCGTGGGCTACACGCTCGATGAAATCACCAACGAGATCACCGGAGCCACACCCGCCAGCTTTGAACCCACGATCGACTATGTCGTCACCAAGATCCCGCGCTTTGCGTTTGAGAAGTTCAAAGGCAGCGAGGCAAGCCTCTCCACCGCGATGAAATCGGTCGGTGAAGTGATGGCGATTGGGCGCAACTTTCAGGAGAGCCTGCAGAAAGCTCTGCGCGGGCTGGAAACGGGCCTCGACGGGTTTAACCGCGTGGTTGAACTGGAAGGCGTGGCGCGCGACGTGATCACCGCAGCGCTGAGCCGCCGCACACCAGACAGGATTCTTAAGATCGCGCAAGCTTTCCGCGAGGGGCTCACGCTTGATGAAATCAACGCGGTGACGAGTTTTGATCCGTGGTTCTTGCGCCAGATCGAACAGATCATCGAAGCGGAAAATCAGGTTCAGGCCAACGGCCTTCCGACCGAGGCCGCGGCCTTGCGTCGTCTGAAGGCGATGGGTTTCTCGGACAAACGCTTGGCCACACTAGCGGTGCGTTCGGTGGGTGTGAAAGACGGACTGGCGGAAACGCAGGCGCGGCGTTCGGGCCTGTTGCACGACGCGCTTCAGGCGATGGCGGGGGCGACCAGCGCGGACGAGGTGCGCGCGCTTCGTCATAAGCTGGGTGTGGTCCCGGTGTTCAAACGGATCGATAGCTGCGCGGCCGAGTTCGAAGCGGTGACCCCCTATATGTATTCGACCTACGAAGCTCCGAGCTTTGGAGAGCCGGAATGCGAGGCGGCGCCTAGTGACCGCGAAAAGATCGTCATTCTGGGTGGCGGGCCGAACCGCATCGGGCAGGGCATTGAGTTCGACTATTGCTGCGTCCACGCCTGCTTTGCACTGGCTGAGCAGGGCTATGAGACGATCATGGTCAACTGCAATCCAGAGACTGTCTCGACCGATTATGACACCTCTGATCGCCTCTATTTCGAGCCACTCACCGCGGAAGATGTGCTGGAAATCCTGCGCGTTGAACAGCAATCGGGCACTCTCAAAGGGGTGATTGTGCAGTTTGGCGGGCAGACGCCGCTCAAGCTCGCGCAGGCGCTCGAAGATGCGGGTATCCCCATTCTGGGCACGAGCCCAGACGCGATCGACCACGCCGAAGATCGCGAGCGTTTTGCCCGGCTCGTCAACAAACTGCGCCTGAAACAGCCGGACAACGGGATCGCCTACACTCGGGACGAAGCCGCTGCGGTGGCGGCACGGATAGGCTATCCGGTTCTCTTGCGGCCTTCGTTCGTGCTCGGTGGGCGCGCCATGGAAATCGTCGATTCCGAGGCGCAGCTCGATGATTACATCAAGACCGCGGTGAACGTGTCGGGCGACAGTCCGGTGCTCGTTGATCAATATCTGCGCGACGCGATCGAATGCGATGTGGACGCGTTGTGCGACGGACACGACGTGCGGATAGCGGGCGTTATGCAACATATCGAGGAAGCTGGTGTCCACTCGGGTGACAGCGCGTGCACCTTGCCGCCCTATTCGCTTCCCGCGGACATCATCGAGGAAATGGAACGCCAAGCCGACGCTCTGGCCCGCGCGCTACAAGTCAGAGGTCTGATGAACGTGCAGTTCGCGGTCAAAGATGGCGAGGTGTACCTGATCGAAGTCAATCCGCGCGCAAGCCGCACGGTGCCGTTTGTCGCGAAAGCCATTGGGCAGCCTGTGGCCAAAATCGCGGCCCGGGTGATGGCGGGCGAGAAGCTCGCTGGTTTCGAACCCTTCAAGCGCGATCTCAACTACATGGCGATAAAGGAAGCGGTCTTCCCGTTCGGGCGCTTCCCAGGCTCGGACCCCGTCCTTACGCCCGAAATGAAATCCACCGGCGAAGTTATGGGCGTTGATAAGACCTTTGAAGCGGCGTTCCTAAAGTCGCAAATCGGCGCGGGGATGGACTTACCGCGCGAAGGAACCGTGTTTGTATCGGTCAAGAACTCGGACAAGTCAGTTATCGTGCCTGCTGTGCGCGAATTGCTCGAGCACGGCTTCGCGGTCATCGCGACCTCGGGGACGCAACGCTATCTCGCGGAGCAAGGATTGGCGGTGGAGCAGGTGAACAAAGTCGCCGAAGGTCAACCGCATATCGTTGATAAGATCATTGATGGCGAAGTAGCCTTGATCTTCAACACGACCGAAGGATGGCAATCGCTTTTGGACTCCAAATCGATCCGCGCGACGGCTCTGGAAAAGAAGGTTCCGTACTATACAACAGCGGCGGCGTCGCGGGCTGCGGCGGCGGCGATTGCGGCGATTGCACCAGATCAGCTTGAAGTTCGCCCGCTCCAAGACTATTATAGCTGAACGATTACGCTCGATCTCCCCACATTTCGATGCAAACGGACCGCCTTTTACTAGGGTGGTCGCACTCGAAATGACGCTTTTGTTCAAGGGGTTGGGTCGGGCGATGAACTGAGAAAGAGACGGTAATGGCGACGATGGAAAAAGTTCCGATGCTGGCTGAGGGTTATGAACTGCTGATGGCAGACCTCAAAGCCCTGCGCGAGGAACGTCCTCTTATTGTTGACGCAATTGAAGAAGCGCGCGCGCATGGCGATCTGTCCGAGAACGCCGAGTATCACGCGGCCAAAGAGCGCCAAGGCCAGGTCGAAGCTCAGATCTCCGACCTTGAGGACAAGGTTAGCCGCGCGCAAATCATTGATCCCAAGTCTCTTTCGGGTGACAAAGTGATCTTTGGTGCGACGGTGACGCTGCTTGATGAAGACGACAAGCCGGTCAAGTATCAGATCGTGGGCCAGACGGAAGCGGACGCGTCAAAAGGACGGATCTCGTACACCTCGCCCATCGCGCGCGCGATGATTGGCAAGCAGGTGGAAGAGGAAATCGAAGTGACGGTTCCCTCGGGTGACAAGTTCTACCTCGTCGAAAAGATCGAATTCATCTGAGCTTTCGCCGATTAGCGTTTCAATCCAAGCGCTTTTCCATCGCAAAATTGTGGATCGCGACAGCGCGGCCTTCATGCTCGATCGTGAAGTCACGCCGATGCGTGACACCGTACCCTGCGCGCTCGAAAGCGGGCCGGGCCAGCTCGCTCGCTTCGGTGTAAAGCCGGGTTAACCCAAACGCTCGCGCCTCTTCTTCGGCAGTGTCCAACAGCCGCTCAGCCAAACCATTTCGCGTGTGGTCGGGGTGGCAATAGAGCCGATCGAGATGCCCATCTGGCTCAAGCAACGCGTACGCCACCGGCGCATCGCTCTGATCCACGGTGACGAATATCTGGTGGCCTTGTGCGGCCCGCTCCCGATACATCCCTGGTCCGCTATGCTGTCCCGCCCAAGCGGCCACTTGCGCGTCGGAATAGCCGTGCGAGCCGACCACGTGGATGGCGGCGAGCGATAGCGCGCTGAGCGCTTCTGTGTCGCTGTCGCGGTAGCGCCGTATCGAGTAGCTCAAGGCGGAGCCCCGCTCTAAAGCGGTTTACTCGTCCGGTGTCAGGAGCTTGTGAATGTGGACGACCACATACTTCATTTCCGCATCGTCCACTGTGCGCTGCGCCTGCGCGCGCCAGGCTTCGACGGCGGCGTCGTAGGAGCTGTAAACGCCGACGGTGTGAATGCCTTCGGGATCGACAAACTCGTGGCCGCGGGGGTCTTTCACCCGTCCGCCCATGACGAGGTGGAGTTTTTGAGTTGGTGTTGCTTCTTGCATCGTGAACGCCTCTTTGCCCGGTGAAAAGGAAACGACCCGAGCCTTGCGCGCAGCCCATAGCTGAGCCTGCGCGCCGCGCAAGCCTACCATTGTCTAATCCAGCCCTTGGTCGAGCCGCTTTCAGGGTCAGTCAGCGCGACATGCGTTGCGCCAGATCACGCGCGGCGCGGGACGCACGGCGGCGGCTGCGTTGGCTCATCGCGCGCGTTTTGTCTGCGGCGGTGCCGGCGGCGTAGCCGACATCACGCTTCGCCTCACGCGCCTTGGCGGTGGCGGCGTCACCGATATCTTCAAGCTTGTCCTTGCCCTCGCGCGCGCCTTCAAGCGCGTCGTCGATCAGCTTGATCGCGTAGGCCATGATGGCTTCGGTGAAGAGGGTCGTCAGGCGTGAGCCTTGCTTTTTGGCGGCCGTCTTGGCGCCTTTGGATACGCTTGAAGCGGCACCGCTGACGGCGTTGGCCGTGCCGCTAGCTGCGTTTCCCACCGCGCTCCGGCCCGATTTCGTCATTAGGCCAATGATGAGGCCGACGGCGACTGCGCCGCCAATGACCTGAAGCGGGTGCTGACGCGCGTATTCGGTCGCCGCTTCAGCGGCCTCGCGCGCTTCGTCGGCCAAAGTGCGTTCGGCTATACGGCGCTCGCGAGCTTCGATCTTGGCGCGTAACTCGTCACGTTGATCGGTTGCAGCCATGGTTTTCTCCGGTGAATGGCGGTTCCGACACCTCGGGTTCCGCATCTTCTTCGTTTTCTGCTTCCGCTTCGCTCGCGTCAAGCGGCGACGACGCCTCCTCTTGCTCCGAGTCCGCTTCGTTGGACGGTTCAGAGGCGCTGAAAAGTTCAAACAACGGCTCGCGCGCAAACCATAGGGCGATGAGCGCCACGATCCCGGCGAGAACTCCTCGCTGTTCCGTGGCGTGGATCTTCGCCACCTCCAACACGTCTTTCGCGCCATCGCCGATCCGGCCGGTCACGCGGCCCGCGATGGCCTTGCCGGTCATGGAGGTGCGCGCGTGTTCGATGTCGGCCACCAAAACAGCGCGCGCGGCGTCGCGGAGCGCGAGATCCTGTTGAAACTCGTCCGGCAGGTTGCTCATGTCTCAGCCTCGTCGGATGCGTCTGACGGGGTCTCTGCGGATTTTTCAGTCGAGAACATCTCCCCAATCACCTGTCCGCGCTTCATCGCAATAGATCCAAGCAGCACAACGCCGAGGAGCAGGGCGCCCACCACGAGAGCAATAGCGCCCCAAATGGTAACCAAGGGGGCCAACGCGATCACGAACCCGACGGCCAAAGCGATCAGCGCAATATGCAGCAGCAGAATGGCGACGACGATCGCGCCCGCCGCGATGCCGACATTTTTTCCAACAAGCTTGGCACGGGTTTTTTGAAACGCCAGTTCGGCTGTTGCGTACAGCTGTGCGTCTTCGAGAAGCGCGCCGACCTCTTCGGTGATCGATTCATCGTAGTGCGGGGATGGCGCAGATTCCTTATGGGCCGGGGAGGGCGTTGGTTCCTCCGTCGACGTATCCGGTTCGTTATCCAGCATCGCCTAGCCCCAAAGCGCGCAAATCTGGCCCCGCGTCATAAGCGCGGGCCGTCATTCGCAACCGCCTTAATCGCGCGAGCCTCGGAACATCCGCGCCAGCATGAAACCAGCGACGGCGGCCAAGCCGACCGCCACTCCCGGGCTCTTGCGCACGAATTCGCGCGCGTCATCACCGAGCTCTTCCACGCTTTTGGATTCGAGTTTGGCCGAGGTTTCCTGAAGCGTGCGCGAGGCTTTGCGGGCGTAATCCCCATATTGCTCGCCAAACTGATCGTCGATCTTGGTGGCGGTGTCGCCGACCACCGTGCCGAGCGAGGCGATGCCGTCGCTTGCGGCGGATTTGGCGTCGGTCGCCAGGTCAGATGCTTTGCTCATCGCTTTGTCTCCATAGGCGCGCGCTTCGCTCATCAAATCGTCGCTCGCGGCTCCGGCGCGGTTTGTTGCTTCGCTGCGAAGAGCCACCGCGCCCGCCTTGGCTTCTTCGAGAGCGGCGTTGAAACGGCTCTTCGCCTCGGCTGTGCCGCCGCCATTGCTCGAAGTGGTCGTGGTTTCCTCCGCCGCTTTGGCGGTGGCGCCCTTCTTCACGGGCGCTGCTTTGCGCGCGGTCGTGCGCTTGGTTGCTCCGCCCTTGGCTGGCGTCTTTGCCGGCGTCTTGCTCGAGGTCTTCGTCGATTTCGTCTCAGCCATGGTGTGTCATGCCCTTCCAAGTGTCTGCGCCGTTCAACGGCATGCGGGCCGTATTTACAAGCCCTTTTGCGAAAGCTTGTGGACCCAGATTCATTCGCCGCCTTGCGCGCTCGGGACGCTGCGCATAGGGGGTGACGCAAAGTCGAACCGGCGCGCGGACAGCGTTCGCACACCCTCCGGATCGATCACCCGTCTTCTCTTTTCTGGATCGACGCCGCGTCAGGTGTCTTATCCATATACAACACTTTACAGCCGGAGCCAAGAATGACCGTCATCAGTGACATGCACGCCCGCGAAATCCTCGACAGTCGGGGCAATCCGACCGTTGAAGTGGACATCCTGCTCGACGATGGCAGTTTTGGCCGCGCGGCGGTGCCCTCTGGCGCGTCCACGGGCGCGCACGAAGCGGTGGAACTGCGCGACGGCGATGCGAAACGCTATAAGGGGAAGGGCGTTCTGAAGGCGGTTGAAGCGGTCAACAGCGAGATCAGTGAGATGCTTGTCGGCGCGTACGACGCGGAAGATCAGCGCGATATCGATATGGCCATGATCGAGCTGGACGGCACACCCAATAAAGGGCGTCTAGGCGCGAACGCCATCCTTGGAGTCAGCCTAGCGGTGGCTAAAGCGGGTGCCAACGCGCGGGGGTTGCCGCTCTATTCCTATGTCGGCGGCGTGTCTGCGCATGTTCTGCCAGTGCCAATGATGAACATCATCAATGGTGGCGAACACGCGGACAACCCGATCGACATTCAGGAATTTATGATCATGCCGGTAGGGGCGGACACGCTGGCCGAAGGTGTGCGCTGGGGCAGCGAGGTGTTCCACACGCTCAAGAAAGGTCTGGCGCAGAAAGGTCTTGCCACCAGCGTCGGCGATGAAGGCGGTTTTGCGCCCGATCTCGCCAGTACACGCGCCGCGCTCGATTTCATAATGGCGTCGATCAGCGAAGCGGGTTTTACGCCCGGCGAAGATATCGTGTTGGCGCTCGATTGCGCGGCGACCGAGTTTTACAAGAACGGCAAATACGAAATCTCGGGCGAGGGGTTGAGCCTCGATGGAGCGGGCATGGCTGAGTATCTCGCCAAGCTTTGCACAGACTATCCGATCCTCTCGATCGAAGACGGCATGAGCGAAGACGATTTTGAAGGTTGGGCCGCCGTGACGCAGGCCATCGGCGACAAGGTGCAATTGGTCGGCGATGATCTGTTCGTGACCAACCCGGCGCGCCTTTCGCAGGGGATCGCGGATGGCCTCGCCAATTCGCTGCTGGTGAAGGTGAACCAGATCGGAACGCTCACCGAAACGCTCGCCGCCGTCGATATGGCCGCTCGCGCGCGCTACACCAGTGTCATGAGCCACCGTTCCGGCGAAACCGAAGACGCGACGATTGCCGATCTGGCAGTGGCGACGAATTGTGGGCAGATCAAAACCGGCTCGCTCGCGCGTTCTGATCGGCTTGCGAAGTACAACCAACTGATCCGTATCGAGGAAGAGCTGGGCGACAGCGCGCATTACGCGGGCCAATCTTGCTTTGGTGCGCTCTCCCGGTAACCCCCAATCGACTTAGCCTCGGGCAGCGCGTCGATCCACGGTGAAGCTCGCGGCGCCCTCAAAGTATTCGTCCATGGCCTCGAGTGCTCTCTCGGTGAGTTGGACAAGAACGCGGCGCTGATCGCGCGGATCATGCCGGCGCTCAACCAGGCCTTTCTCGGTGAGAATACGAAGCCAGCGAAGACCCGTGGTGGGCGGAGAGGCAGAGCCGATGCACGCGCTGGAAACCGAAACGGGCTTTTCTTCCGTGTGCGCGATGTAGAGATCGAGCAGGATATCCCAGGCGGGTTCACCGAACAGTTCAGGATCGCCAAAGATCGCCCCGCGCTTGCGGCGTTTGGCGTAGGTGATGCGGGCCATCTGGGCGAAGCCTTGACGGCGCGTTACGGCTTTGGGGGGCGACGTGGCCGAGCCAGGCCGGGCACTAACGAGCGAGGCTTCGCGCAGTTTTTCAGCGATCGCGAGCAACTGATCCATAAGCGGAGTTAGATCGGAAAGATCGATGTAAGGCTCACCATCCTGCGGCGCTCTATCCGTGTTGTGGCTCAGCGCACGCGGGGAGTCTTCGCCCCTTTCGCGCCCAACGGTGCGCACTTGCGTGACGGGCGTCTCACCTGATTCCAGATTGTCCGCACGTGCATCATCGACGCGTCGATTTCCCAGGTCAGGAAGCCGGTCGTGTTCAAAAGCGTCAGCCATGCGTGGGCCCAGGACGCACGGTGCGTCTCAGATTGACGCCATTGCGCGTGTCGCAAGCCAAAGATGCCGACGTCACGATCGTTGCGGCCCCCTATTGGGAGATACGCTGCTCAGATAGTGCGACCAGAGCCTCTGACGAATTCCCAATAAACGGAGAGTAGCGGAGCGGGACCGGCTTGGCTCTACGCAGGAATACGGAGGTGACTATACACCTTTAGAGGTTCAGTTTGATTGCTTAACGCACTTTGGAAAGAGCGCGCTTATCGATCAAAGCGCTGGGCCAGTTCGAGCAGCTTGAGCGCCGCCTTGGCCGCTTCGCCGCCTTTGTCCTTTTGGGCAGGGTCCGCGCGTTCCAGCGCCTGCGCTTCGTTTTCTGTCGTGAGAATGCCGTTGCCGATCGCAATGCCATCCATGGTCAAAGCCATGATGGCGCGCGCGCTTTCGCCAGCGACGATCTCAAAATGATAGGTTTCCCCCCGGATCACCACGCCAATCGCGACGAAAGCGTCGTAATCGCCGCTTTCCGCCGCCAACGCGATGGCGCCTGGCACTTCGAGCGCGCCGGGTACGGTGAGCACTTCGACCTCATGTCCCTCGGCTTCGACAGCGGTTTTGGCGCCAGCGATGAGCATGTCGTTGAGATGGCCGTAGAAACGCGCTTCGACGATAAGAATGCGGGCCATTATCGGCCTCCTTCGGGGATAGGTTTGAAATCGGTGATCGTGATACCATAGCCTTCAAGCGCAACCAGATCTGGCCGCGAATTCGACAACAACACCATATCGTGCACGCCCAGATCGGCCAGGATTTGCGAACCAATGCCGATATTGCGCAGTTCCTCGTCTTTGCTCCACTGACCAGCGCCCACGCGCGAAGTCAGGATCACGATGACGCCCGAACCGTGCTCGCCAATCGCGCTCATCGCGCGCTGCAGCGTGTTTTGGCGCGGGCCCGGTGCGCCCAGCACGTCATCGAACACCGAGATCGGGTGAACGCGGGCGAGGGTGGGTTCGCCTTCCACCACGCGACCCTTTTGAAGCACATAGGCTTCGTCGTTCGCGACGCGGTCGCGGTAAGTAATGAGCCGCCAATTGCCGCCATAGTCGCTTTCAAAAGCGCTTTCGCCGAGGCGCTCAACCAGGTGGTCATTGCGCATACGATAGGCGATCAGATCGCGGATCGTGCCGATTTTGAGATCGTGCAACCGAGCGAATTCGACCAGATCGTCGAGCCGCGCCATGGTGCCGTCTTCGTTCATGATTTCGCAGATTACGCCCGAGGGGTTGAGCCCAGCCAGACGCGAGATATCGACCGCCGCTTCGGTGTGCCCAGCGCGAACCAGAGTTCCCCCATCGCGCGCGGCGAGGGGAAAAACATGGCCTGGCGTCACGATATCATCTGCGCCCTTGGTGGAATCGATCGCGACCGACACGGTGCGCGCCCGGTCGGCGGCGGAAATGCCGGTGGTGACGCCTTCTTTCGCCTCGATCGATATCGTGAAGGCGGTTTGCATCGATTCCTTGTTGTTACGGCTCATGGGTTCGAGGCCCAGCTCGTCCACGCGTCCCTTGTCGAGCGCCAGACAAATGAGGCCGCGGCCATGGGTAGCCATGAAGTTGATCGCCGCCGGCGTCGCCATTTGCGCGGGAATGATCAGATCGCCTTCGTTCTCGCGGTCTTCGTCATCGACGAGGATGTACATCTTGCCGTTGCGCGCTTCGTCGATGATCTCCTCGATCCCGACAAGCACGGGGCGATCCTCGTTCGAGTTGAGAAACGTCTCAAGCTTGGCGAGTGTTTCGGCGGTTGGGTTCCATTCGGGCTCGGTCGCGTCGCGCAAAGTGTTGGCGTGGAGACCGGCGGCGCGGGCAAGCCCGGCCTTGGTCATCCCGCCCGATGTGACAAGATCGCGAACGCGTGTGATAGTCGATGTGCTCATGCGAACCTAGTATCACATCAAAATGTGATTGCAAGCGTCCGGCCATTGCGGAGACCTGAAAGAGGTGAGCCGCAAAACGCGGGCACTTGGTTGATCGAGAGATCACATTGCTGGCGGAAAAATGGTGGACGCACTAGGGTTCGAACCTAGGACCCGCTGATTAAGAGACACATTTGGAGAGTGTTCAAGCTTGTCCGATAGTGTTTGATAGCGTCAAGTTTGCATTAATTAAGAGTTTGATATATATCGCAAAATATCAAAAGGTCCTGTCCGAACCGAGCCATAACTGATCAATCGTAATCAGTGAGATCCTTGTTCTGGTGGAGCCTATATGGAGCCTAATTTCGCCGGAGTCTTAGTGCGGTGACTATGCAAAAGCCGATCACAAAACGAGCAATAGAGGCTCTGTTAGTCCAAGCGCGCCGCTCGGAAAAACAGATCGAACTCAGTGACAGTCAAGAACCGGGCCTTCGTATACGTGCAGGGAAACGCTCCTCAAACTGGTTTCTGAATTGCCGACTGCAAAATGGAAAGAGAACGAGGATCAAACTGGGCTCGTGGCCTGGTATGGACATCGCTGAGGCGAGGATTGCAGCTCAAAAGCGCCGCCATGAAATCCTCAATGGTGCAGACCCAAATGACGCGCGAAGGAAAGCTGCAGCAATTGCTCGTCAGGCACAGAGAGCCGAGCGCTGCCTGAGCGATGTCCTGGATGAGTACGAAGCCGCGCATCTTTCGAGCCTGCGTCGGGGTGCAGCTACAAGGCGAGCGCTTGATGGTAAGAGTGGCCTCCTGCGGAAACACAGGGGTACGTCCATCAGCGCCATCACCGAGGAAGACGTGTTTCAGGCAGTTATAGCGCATTGGAAGCGTGCGCCGATCGCCGCCAATCGCAATCTGGCATATGCAAAGGCCTTCTTCGGTTGGTGCAAGGATCGCAGGATAGTAAAAGCGAGCCCAGCCGCCGACGTAAAGAAACCGACCAAGGAAAAATCGCGCGACCGTGTCCACTCAGTTCGGGAACTTCGGTGGATTTGGTCTGCAGCCGAGGAGCTGGGCTATCCATTCTCACAACTCGTTCGATTGCTGATTGTAGTTCCCATGCGAAGGGATGAACTCGCTGCGATCCGCCTAAATGAATTCACGATTGAAAATGGAGTTCGAACCGTTTGGACCCTTCCTGCCAGTCGTACAAAATCTGGTAACGCACTCCGCGTCCCTTGTTCCAAATTAGCAGATCGGATCATTTCCGAAGCGATAGAGAATCCTGACCGACTTCAAGGCACACCGTTCCTTTTTTCGACCACAGGCGACACGTCCGTATCAGGTTTTTCGAAAGCGAAGCTTAGGCTCGATTATTTGGCAAACCAAAAAGCATCGGACGAAATTGGCGAAGCGGTCGATGGGCACATTCCTCATTGGACGCTTCACGACTTGCGGTCGACCTTCGCAACCCTCGCAAGCGAGAGGTTGCAGATTCCGATGTACGTGGCTGACCGTATGTTAAACCACGCGGCGAGTTCCTCGACTTCGAAGATCGCTAGGATTTACAATCGGTCCGAACTGTTTGAAGAGCGACTCGAGGCTTCGATTAAGTGGGCTAACTTTTTGGAGCACAAAGTCGTGAAAGCGAGCAACTCTCATAGTTCGTTGGATGGAGAGACCGTTGTTGAAATAGACGGTCCACAAAGAGCCTTTGAGTTTGGCTAGGATGGCTACAAGTCCTCCAATCGTGTTGCTGTCGGATCACTTAAGACGATTTTTGGATGAACGGCTTTCGGGTGATGTTGACCCGATTTCTGCAACGACTGGCGCGGTTGTTCGACAGCTCACCTTCGAACATAAACAACTGTCGAATTGGCTTCATGGCCTTTTTCTGCTCTTTGCGACGTTCTCGACTGTACTCGCGGCAGTCGCAATGATGGCTGGCACTTGGCTACCAACTTTGATCCTTCTCATCGGAATTGCGTTTGCAGCTTATGGCATCGCAATTCAGTCGGGCAAAAGGTCGAGGCTCACTGAGCGATACAATCAACAAGACGTGTTCCTCCAGGCAATTCCCGATCAGCATAGAAAGCCCGTATCGGACTACCTCGAACTATTCACTTCAGGGCAGATGAATATCGTTGACCAAACCGGAACCCGGATCGTTTTGAAGGGCGAAACATCGTGTTATTGGCTTTTGGCAAGCGTTGGGCATATGCTGTCGGCATATCCGTCGCTGCGACCTGTTCCGGAATTTGAACATCCGCTTCGTGTTGAGGACCCAGCAACTGCTAGAGAGTCTGCCCCGTCCGAGAGCGCAGCCAGCAATCTGAAGAAGCTTCCGAAAAAGGGACACTCAGAACTCTACGAACCGTTCGTCAAACCGATCGCTGAAACCGACGTGCACAAGAGACTTCGAGAGCTCCGGCAACTTCTGGGTTCTGTAAGATGGGATGATCAGCAGGAGAATGCGATCATAGTTGCAAAACAGCTTTGCGAAGGTGGCGCCACTTGGCGCAATCAGACTGAATTCCTGAAAAAAGTTCATGACGAGTGTAAAAGGCTAAATCCGCAGTCAACGCCTGATCCAGAGAAGGTTCGAAGGACGCTTTCGATCAATCAGGATATCAACGACAAACGTAGTCTCTATCGACGGTTCCTGACCGATAAGAATTTTCGTGCACAGCTTCACAAAGAGTATGGCCCGATCCAGCCATCGCTAGATATCGACCCCAGCGGCGAACCCAGCTGAATCCCAAAGCCACTTTGGGATTCCTGTGGCTATGGCAAAGCTCTGAAGGTTCAGTGTTCAGTCTCGATCAAAGGAGACTGATATGGAACATTCAGACGCATTGCTAACAATCAGGGATGTGATGACCTTGACCGGCATCAAGTCACGGACCTCAATCTACAATCTCATGGAAAATGATGGGCGGTTTCCCCGTCCGCTTAGGTTTGGCACTCGAGGACTGCGTTTCCGCAAGTCCGATCTCCAGAGATATATAGAGCGCCTCCCTTATCGGGATGGTGGCGGTGAGCTGCTATGAGTGGCTTCTTTGCAGGCGTGGAGGTAATCCGGCCGTTCGGCCGGCGATGCCCGCCTAGAAACTCCTCTATATCTCACTTGAAAACTCTGAGACCAGCAGAGGGCTCAAAAATCTGGGAATTGAGTGGACAAACACCACGCTTTGCAAAAGCTAAGCCTGGCTCTCGGCGAACGCACGGACTTCCGCCAGTCTATGGCTGGTCTAGTCTTCTATTCGTCGCCGGAGAGCATGTTGAGTGGTCTGCGCAACCTAGGCGAAGCTCCTATATCAGGCCTAGAACTGCAGAATTCTGCGCTTTCTCGTCTAGGTCCCGCTTCCTGGGAGGCGAACCATGCCACAGGTGAATGTGGTCTATGACGACGCGCTTTATTGCCATCTGGATGCCCTCGCGCAGAAGCGTGGCCTTAGCCGCTCCGACTTTTGCCGAGCCCTCCTCGAAGAAGCTGTGAGGGCTGATGAACGCGGGTGTGCGCTGTTTTCGCCAAGTGCAGCGCCTATCGATGAGGAGGCACTAAGTGCCCTTGCGCATGAGATGCGCGAAACCGCGATGTACCTGAACCGGCAGCTGCTCTCTGCAGATCGGCGCGAGAAAAAGCTGCTTGAGGCGTTCAACGCAACGGAAGAAGCGAACCGCGAAGCGACTGCCCGCCTTCAAGAAAGACTGCTGGAGCGATACCGTGAAGGGGTAACGCCGTTTGCGGAAAGACTCGATGAAGTGCGCCTCGAGCACAAACGGCTCGGGAAAAAGATCCTGGCGGTCTGCGAGAACCCCACGAGCCTTGAAGCCATCCAGCGCGACGTCGCTGGCGTAACCGCCGCGATCCGCCGAAGTCGCCGCGTCCATAACTACCACTTTTTTGAAAAGTGGCGGATGCGAGGCTGGGAGCTTGGTGTGCTCGCTAGCTTCACCTTCGTCGTTGTTTTGACCACGCAGATACTCATCGCTTCGCTGCTTCCGGCTGACTGGTTTGCGAACAGGCTTGTCGTGCGGATGTACGGATCGGCTGATGTGGCTATCTGCGAACTCTACAAAAGCGCCAACGGGCTCGATCATTGTATCGTGCCGCAGGATCGCCGAGCTGGAGACGCAGGGTGATCACCCTCAGCCCCGTCTCGGCGAGCGGGGCGGCCGAGTACTACGCCGCTGATAATCAAACCACGCTCGAAGATGGAATGAACCTAAGCGAGTGGCAGGGCGGCGGCGCGACCAAGCTCGGTCTCTCTGGCCAAGTGGATGTAGCGGTGTTTGAACGTGTCCTTCAAGGCAAACTTCCGGACGGAAGCGAACTCACCGCAACGCGCGGCGAACATCGGCCCGGTCTCGACCTGACCTTCTCCGCTCCCAAGTCGGTCTCCTTGGTCGCCCTTCTGGGGAAGGACGAACGTGTTGTCGAAGCGTTTCGCGCCTCGGTCGCCGCCAGCCTTAGATGGGCGCAGGCCAACCTCGCGCAAGCGCGTGTGTGGAAAGAGGGGCAGCAGATACCCGAAGACACGGGCAACCTCTTGGCCGCTACCTTCCTGCATGATGTCAATCGCAATAACGAGCCCATGCTCCATGTTCACGCGATTGTCGCGAACGCCACGCTGGCTAGCGATGGGAAATGGCATGCGCTTAAGAATGACGGGCTCTTCACCTGGCAGCACACGCTTGGCGCCGTGCACAACGCCGAGCTTCGCTCGCGCCTTGAAGACCTGGGCTATGAAACGGTTCCGGCCCGCAATCCCATCGACGGCTCGTTCGAGATCAAAGGCGTGACCCGCGAAGCGGTCGAAGCTTTCTCCACGCGCACAGGGGAAATTGAGGCGGCCCTTGAGCAAGAGGGACGATCTTCGCCTCGTGAGCGTGAACTCGCGACGTTAGCCACGCGCAAGGCAAAACAGCACGAGCTGACACCGGAACGCAGAATGGTGGAGTGGGAGAAACGTGCGGCCAGCGTCGGTCTCAATCTGCAGCCGATTGTCCAAGCGGCGCGAAACTCGGTGGACCTCGGTGAGACGGTGTGGACGCGTGTAATGGATGGCATCCGCGGTATCGGGAACAAAGGGCTGGCTTTGGCCGCAGCGATGGGGTTGACGGCGAAAGACCGAGATGAACTCGTGCCCGAAAGAAAGGGTGGGCTTGGTCCTAAGGAGTTTGCCGCCGCTCAGGCGGTGGCGTCGGCCGTCCGAGAGCTGACCGAATACGAAGCCGGATTTGATCGCCTCGACTTGTTGCGCATCGCGCTGGAAAGGCGAGGGCCGCTGACGGCTGCGGCGATCGAGGACCGCTTTGCGTCACTGCAAGCGCGCGGTCTGCTGATTGGTGACACTCGCATGATGACGACGCCCTCCATGCTCAAAGCTGAGAAAAAGGCAGTGCGCGAAGTTGAGGCGGGGAAGGGCGCAAGTCCCATTCTTCTCGCCAAAGAGGAAGCGGCCAAGCAGCTGCAGCAGGAGGCGCGCGCGCTCGGTCTGCGGCGCCTTAATCCGGGCCAGCAAGGCGTCGGCGTCGACATTCTCTCATCGCGTGACCGGGTTCATATTGTGCAGGGCGGGGCAGGGGTAGGAAAGTCGGCAGCCCTTATACCTCTGGCTGCCATAGCGCGGAGTGAGGGACGCACAGTTCACGCCTTTGCGATCGCGGCTCGCACCGCGCGTGAGTTTGGCGGCAAGGTCGGAACCCAAGGCAAGACCATCTCTTCGCTGCTTTCGCGCTATCGCCGGATCTTGGATGGGAAGGCCACGGACATCCAGATTGAGGCGGCGCGTAAAGAGATTGGCGGTAGCTACATAATGGTGGATGAGGCATCGCTCATTGGAACCGAGCAGTTTGAGAAACTGGTGAGGCTTGCCAATATCTTGAAAGCGGATCGTTTGGTTCTGGCGGGGGACAAAGGGCAGCTGCAGGCCATTGCCGCGGGCAAACCCTTCGAACAGGCGCAGGATCGTGGCGCGGCAACCTCACACGTCACTGAAAACCTTCGCGCCGAATCCAAACAGATGAAGGCTGTGGTCGCGGCGCTCGAAGCGAAAGATGTCGCGGGCGCTTTCGAAGCTCTGAAAGACAAGACCATCGAGGTGGCGCGTGATGAAGGTGCGCATCTGGCTGCGAAGCTATGGATAACCAAAGAGCCACAGCAACGCGAAGAAACACTTCTGCTGACGGCCGGTCGGGCGATGCGAAGCAGCGTAAACGAGATGGTGCAGAGGGAACTCCTGGCGAAAGGTGAGCTGGGTGCCAATCGTATTGAGCTAACGGTGCTGGACCGCGTCACGATCTCGCGCGAAGGCGCGAGGCAGATGCGGGCCTATAGAGAAGGGCGCATCGTTGAGTTTATGAGTAATCTGAGGGTTCAGGGTATCGATCGCGGAGAAAGGGGGCGTGTTGTCGGCTTGGGTGATGGCCATGTCATCCTTCGAATGAACGACGGGCGAAGGCAGAAGTTCGAACCCCACCGATTGGCCAAGAACCTTGCGCATGATGCGGTCTCGGTTTTTGAAGAGAAGATGCTCGGCCTGCATGAGGGCGACTGCATCCGCTGGACCCAGAATGACACTGATAAGGTGCGCGCTCTTTTCAACGGCGATATTGCGCGGATCGAGAAGATTGGAGAAAATGGTGTCTCAGTCTCCACGAAAGATAGTGAGGTCCTCGATCTCAAGAATAACGATCCAATGCTGGAAAAGCTTGATCTTGCTTATGCGGTCAACGCTCACGTCGCGCAGGGTATGACATCAAAAGGCGGTATTCTCGTTCTGAGCGAACGCGAGACCAAGCTTAACACGACGCGCTCTTTCCTGGTTGCTGCGACCCGCATATCTGGGGAAGCTACGCTGGTCGTCGATAACGCAACACGCGTTGAACGCAGCGTCACACGCAACGCCGGCGACAAAACCAGTGCGCTTGAGGTCGCGCAAAACCGTGAGCCAGCGGCTAATCAAAGAGATAAGGCCAAAGAGCACGCAATCGATGAAGATAGACATCGGCTATACGAGCGCAGTCGATGAGAGACAGCTTTAAAAGACAGGGCTGGCATCTTCAGTGCATATTGGTGAAGGTCGGCGGAGATCGTCTTGTCTTCTTCGGACCCTCGATCAGAACCGCGCTGGCAACGTGTACTGAGGATGGTTCAGTCTCTGGATGTCGAAGCAGAAAAACTGAGCTTTGCATCGAAGAAAGCGATGTTTCGATATTTACATCTGATTATCGCAAAGTATCACACTCAGATGCTACCACCGCTTTCAGACGCCGATCTAAGGCTTTTGCGCGTTTTCCAAACCATCGTGGAGAGTGGTGGGATAAGCCGTGCGCAGCCGGTCTTGAATACTAGCCAGTCGACTATCAGCACACAGCTAGCCAATCTAGAAGACCGTCTAGGTTTCAAACTGTGTAATCGTGGGCGCGCAGGCTTCTCGCTGACCAAACGAGGGCGGATAGTCCACGACGAGTTGAAGACGTTGTTTTCGGCAATTGACGACTTCCGTCTACGAGTGTCTGAAGGTGCCAGTGCCATTGAAGGGGAGTTAAGACTTGGGCTGATCGAAGCAACGATTAGTCATCCAGATCTTCGTTTCGCCGAAGCGGTCAAACAGTTTCGCCGAAGGTCTGAGAAGTCGATTATCGACCTCCATATCGAGTCAATCATCAATCTTGAAACCATGGTGCTTGATGGTGTGCTGCATTTGGCGCTCAGTTACTGTCATCACAAACTGCCATCGCTCATTTATCGTGAGATTTTTTCGGAGCGCCATTTTTTATATTGCGGAAGCGGTCACCCTTTATTCGACGAAAGCTGCAGTCAGAAGCTGGCAGACGGCATAGAAAAAGCGAAGTATGTGAGTAGATCATACCTGGAAGAAAGCGCAATGCCACCTCATTTATCGCTGCAGTCTGCAGCCAAGACTGATAACATCGAAGGAATGGCGCATTTGATCAAATCTGGGGAGTATATCGCATTTCTACCGGATCATTTTGCGCAGCAATGGGTGGAACTCGGTGAAATGCGGGCGCTGCTACCGGAAACGATCAATCACGACGCGGCCTTTCATCTCATCCTAGCGAGAGGCAATCGGTTACCCAGCGTCGCGAACGCTTTTCTGGAGGACTTTTTGAATGCCCATCGGCTTCCGATACATCGACCAAAACCGATATAAAGTTTTGGAAAAAGAGATGTAAATACGCGCTTGGATCGTGCCATTGCATAGCTAACGGGCGACGCACAGCAACTTAGGCTGGCGGAACGGCGATGAAAGAAAATGCGCGAGCGCATGCGTTCGCGGTGATCGTAATCGGTGCGGTGGGAGAGCTCACTCTCTACATTGGCCCACTTCTTTTGGGCGCCGCAATCGACTCTTTCGCCTTTACGCTTGGCGATGCGGGATACTTGGTGTCGTGCGAATTCGGGCTGTCTGCAGTCACGTCACTTTACATATCGTCACGTAAGAGACTCAACAATTCGAAGAGCATTGCCCTATTTTCGATAGCGCTGCTGATCTTCTGTAATTGGGCATCGTTTGTCACTAATTCTGCAACGCTCTTTGTTTTGTGTAGATTGTATGCGGCTTTGGGTGCCGGAGCACTCTTCGCAATTGGTAATACTGCAGCGGCGGGCCAGAAGGATCCTCAACGGATTTTCGCAATGATGATCATGGTCGCTGTGCTGCTGTCATCATTCGTTTATGCAGCAGCCCCGACTTCTATCGCGATTCTTGGGCCGCGCGGCCCTCTATGTTTACTGCTGATTGTTGCTTTGGCTGCTTGCCCCTTTATTCTGGGGCTATCAGACGGCGAGCCCCGGGCGATACTCGCGAAGAAGTTGCCATTTCGAATAGTCTCCCCTTCGCTTTTGACGCTCACTGCGATATTTATGCTTTATGTTTCGCAAAGTGGGCTTTGGGCGTACGTGGAGCGTATTGGACAGACCCTTGGGCTGTCGATCGAGTCGATTAGTTTTATACTAGCGATCAATGGCTTCATTGCAATTGGGGCCGGACTACTCGCAGGCGCACTTGGTACGCGACTTGGAGTTTTTATCCCGATCACGGTCGCATTCGCAGTTCAGATTGTGGTGGCATTTCTTCTGCCAAGAACCTCGACAGTCGAAATGTATGGCATCAATGCGATTACTTTCACATTTGCGTTGGTATTTGTGGTGCCATATCTTAAGGCGCTACTGTCAAAGCTCGATCCCACCGGGCGCTCTGCGGGCTTGGCAACCGCCTTTATCACTCTAGGTTCGGCTACTGGTCCTGCAGTTATGGGATTTGCCCTCAATGGTGGCGCCGACTTTCGGAGTCTCTCCGCCTTAGCTTGTTTGGGGCTCACGCTAGCATGGGCACTGGCAATGCTAGTGTCGCGTCACCCGCAGCTTAGCGCTCGTGCAAACCCAACTCCCTCTCAGCAAGATTAGTTAGGTTTTCCTCTCAGTGTTTTCAGACATTGATCATCTTACCAATCGGAAGAATGGGGTGCCCAAGGATGCTTCCCCGGAGTTGGATGTGCAAACAAGTTGGATTTCTAGATCGAAGAATCGCGTGCCGCAGTTTCAGGTTGAACTCGTTGAAAGGCCTCGCCTTTTGGCTCTTTTGGAGAACGCGAAAGTGAAGCGCTTCTCTTTTGTAGTTGGCCCTGCTGGTTTTGGTAAGTCCACTCTTTTGTCACAATGGCATGGGTTCCTCCTAAGCCGAGGTGATCGTTGCGCATGGATTACGCTGGACGAAAATGATCGTGAGTTCAGGCACTTCGCTGCCTACTTGGTGCTTGCCTTTGAGAGTTCGGGTGTGACTATGGGGAAGCTTCGTCCTCTTGCCGAGCGAGGTTTCATCGACATGTCATCGCCAGCCATATTTTCGAGCGTACTGGCTGAGCTCAGTGAAATTAATGAGCGCGTGGTCCTAATCTTGGATGATTATCACAAGGCGACATGTGATGAGATAGACCGCTGCGTCAGGCTAATCTCCAATCAGTTTGGCAATAAGATCCACATCACAATAGGCAGTCGCCAGCCGGTGGACATCGGAGCGGTTGAACTCTTGGCTGCTGGCCAGGCAGTTGAGATCACCGCGTCGATGCTTCGATTCTCTGACCGAGAGGTTAAGAAAGCGGTTGCGGGCGAACTCGATAAAGAAGGCTCAGAAGCCTTACACCAGTACGTTGAGGGATGGCCCGTCGCGGTTCAAATGGGGAAGTTGCTGGCAAAGTCTTCGAATGCCACCCCCAACTTTAAGGCGTTGGGTAGACAGACTGTCATAGCGGAGTACCTCGTTTCCAACGTCCTAGGGTCGCAGAGCGAAGAGTTACAGGATTTCCTCCTTACCACCTCGGTCCTAGATAGCTTCAACGCAGAACTCGCAAATGCAGTCTGTTGCCACCGCAATAGCCTTACTCTTATCAGACAAATGAAATCGCTAAATGCGCTTGTATTGCCTTTGGATGATGAAGGTGAATGGTATCGTTTTCACCACCTCTTTGCCGAAATCCTAAGGGAGAAGCTGAAGGCCGACCAGCCAGAGAAGTTCAAAGAGGCCCACCAGCGCGCGGCTATATGGTGCGGTCAAAACAAAATGATCGAAGAAGCAGTAAGCTACGCAAGCGAGATAGGCGATCATGACCTTGCGCTGAGCGTCTTTGCTGACAACAGCATGTGGATCCGTTACTACCAGTACGGGGGGCTCGGCTACACCCTAGGGATCTTAAACAAGATTCCCGAAGAGTTTCTTGTAAATGATCTATCTGCGCTCAACACTAAGATATATTCCTGCATCATGCAGGGCGATTCACGGTCTGCCCTCAAATACAATTCTATTGCTGAAGATTTAGCCGAATATGCAGACATGAGCATTGCTGAGTTCGTTGATCGAATAAATACGAGTTCTGGCGTGCTTGTGCAAACTGGCTTCGATAGAGATCGAGACAGCCTTTGGCTTCAGAAGAACCTGGATATTGTTGAGGCTCTTACGAAGAAGTTCCCAATGGGACTCGCCGTGACAGGCATACTTCGTACGAGTATTGCACTCGAAAGCGTATCCTATGGTGACTTTGAAAAGGCACAAGGGTTTCTTGAAGTGGCAGAGAAGGACTTTTCAAAGGTCGGCTTCACTGTAGCTAATTTATACTTTCGGATGAGCAAGGGGTGGTACGAGTTTGTCAAAAATAGACCGTTAGCTGCCGTTCAAGAATTCTATTCAGGTTTAAAAGAAGCAAATAGAAGATTTGGAAATCTGAGTAATTTTTCAAATTTTTTCGAAATGTATATAGGGGTTTCGAATTATTGGCGAAATAGCGTTCAAGGCGAGGGGGGGGGGCTGCGAAAGGCAGTTTCAAAAGCAGTGCAGGGCGGAGGAGGTTTCGACCTATACTCAGTCGGTTTTGATGCGTTGATGCATGACGCAATATGCAGTGATGGCGTTGTAAACGCCAAGGAATTTGTTGATGGTCTCCATGATTGGACAGACAGAATCGCGAACGACAGGCTAAAGCTGTTTTGGCAGGTCTTGTCGCTCGACTGTGAGACGGCCATGAGCCAGCATCAACAGGCGAAGGAGGCGTTCAATTCGGTAACCACTTGGCTCTACGTTGACGACGTGAAGCTTGAGGATCTTGGGTGGTTTCTTCGAAGCACTGCTCGTCATGCTTGCGCGCGATACCTTCGCTCTGTGGGAGATCATGAAGGTGCGCTAGCGCTCATTGAGAGAGCAATAGATGACGCGCGAAGTATTGATAGCGTACTCTTTAAGGTCCGAGGTAATGTGCTCAAGGCTTCAGTGCTGGAAGAGATGAATTGCTATGAGCGGATGTTTGAGGCACTTTCCGAAGCGACTTCTGAAGCCCAAAGAACACACTGTGTCAGACCATTCTTCGCCGATGTCTCCGCCAACGGGCTGCGCATCGCAGTTCAGCGCCTGAGGAAAGCGAAGCCTACGTCTGAGCTTACGAGCTTGCTTGATGATCTGGAGGCGATGTACCTACGGGGAGACTTCACAGCTCGAGAGATCGAGGTCCTTCACGCGTTGGCAGATGGATGTTCGAACAAAGAGATCGCGCGTCGATTCAACTTGTCGCCGAATACGGTGAAATTCCATCTTAGTAAGATTTATCAGAAGCTCGGTGTCGAAAGCCGAGGAGCGGCAGTCGAAAAGGTGCGCGCTGGAGAGATCCTGTCTTGGGTGAGATCGCTCTAATCAAAGGGATCTCATCTAATCCCTCGACAGGGCATCTGAGTTAAGGAATCTGGAGCTGTCCCCATCCTTGACCTTCTCCTCGGACGAGATTCGACTCTTTAATGATCGAAAAGATGCAATGTGACCGAATAGTTACGGGGTGCTCTGCTCCCCGAAATGCTCTGACTTCGGCACAAGCTTTCTGCTCCAAGCTTATGTTGATCAACAACAGGACAGGAGACTTGGCGCTGTCCGCGGGGAAACCGCATCTAGATTTAGGTGAGATGCAATGAACTCGCTCGCAATTGTATCGAACACATGATAACAAAACTGCTGTGACCATAAAAGTGCGGGGGGCATTGCGGCCTTGTCGGGCGACATGACGACCTAACAATCCCCCCCGCGAAGTCAGGTCGCCAGATCAGTCTTATGATCAACGGTGCGAGGCGCTGCGTGTTGGGGTCCGCTCAATAAATGAAGGGGGCTTGATCCTCCACCTAGCTTATTGAGCGGCACGCAGTGGCCTCGAACGCCGCTTGATCTTGACGCCCACTTACAATTATTTCGAATTTTTTCGGTAGATACATTGGGAATAAGCCAATGCTTACTTCGACAAAATTAGATGTAAGATAGAAATTGGCTGTGAACTGAACATAAGAGCTCTCTCGCTCGAGAAAATTGCGCGATTCTGTAAGCGTATTTAGATGTTTAAGTCGCTCGCCCTACTTTACTGCAAATTGTCACATTTAGGCCTACCCACCCATAAGGGTAGTTCGCACTTTCACTCGACTACCCAAAAAACACCGTCGCCGCTCCGATTTCTTAGGCTTGAGGCAAGCCGATCTGCGCATTTTACGTGCGAACCGGCGGCCTCTGATGCGCAGATTGCCGCCGCGTTCACGTCGTGAGTGAGAGAATAGAAATGGCGAAAATTGAAAAGCCAGGCGCGATACGGAAGCTCTGGCGAATGGAGCGAGGTGCTGCGGCAGTGGAGTTCGCGATCGTACTCTTTCCGCTGACCTTCATTATGATCGGCATCGTCAATTTCGGGTATGCGTTCTTTGCCTACAACACGATCAACGATGGTCTCGTCAACTCCAATAGAGCATTCACTCATGGCGAGTTGAGTAGGGCCGAGGCGAGGCGAATGGCATCTTCCGTGGTAGAAAGATTTAGTGGGTCATATTCTAGAGTACTTATATCTGAAATATCGAATAATAAGTCTGAAATAACTCTAGTCACTAGCACGGATAGATTTACACTTATTGACTTTCCTTTTGCTTCTCTGAGTCATTATAGGTCAATTATTGTATTAAGACATCAGACTCCAATATATAATTTGGATCCGTACAAGCGTTCCGGCTACTGAGGTTAGGAGGCGTAAATGCTCAAGAATTTTCAGAATCTTTGTGACGACGAGCTCGGTGGCACCTTGGCTCTTACCTCGATCGCATTACCCGTTTGCCTTGGTTTTGCAGGCCTCGCTGTAGACGTAGGGCATGCATACTATACAAAGTCGCGGCTTCAAGCCGCTGCGGAGGCTTCTGCCCTTTGGTATGCGGACCGCTTGACATCGTCGTACAATGACCATGTTGCTGACAATGGTCGCAATTCGCAGAGTGTGTGGCTCTTGGAGCAAGCAAAAGCTGATGGCTCGCTTGCGGGTAAGACGCACTTGCCCAACGATTTGGCTGAAGAGGCGATTACGGATCAAGACTTTACGCCTCTCGAGTGGAATCCGGTCGATGGTGAAAAGAAACTGTTCGATCGTAACGAGCAGCTTTTTCTGAACGCCGTGAAGGTAGATGCAGAATTGAACGAGAAGCGAGGCAATCAAATACCGACATTCTTTTCTTCGTTCTTCGGTTTTGATGTGGATTTGAGCCAGTCGGCCTATGCCGCTGCGCCAATCATTCCGGCCTTCCACCTTCTTAGTCCAACAAAGGATGGTGCATTCACACTTAGCGGGAGTTCAGACTTAGATTCCTCCAGCTTATGGATCAACTCTAACTCGGATAACGCATACAACAACCTACGAACCTTCGCCAACAGAGGGGTAAGTATTGTGGCGGTAAATGGCGGGTCAAACGTTATGGACGCCGGGGTTTGGCAGGACAAATTCGCATTGCCAGACCTTTTAGCAGATCAGGATCTACCGCGAGGTGTCTTCTTTTGCGATCATAACAATTTGATCATCGAGAAGGTGAGCTACGTATCTCTCGATCCTGGTACCTATTGTGGCGGCCTCGACATTCGAGATGCTGATACGGTTTTCCTTAATCCCGGCGAGTACAAATTCGTGGATGGACCACTCAAGGCTACAGAGGGAAGCCGCGTAGAAGGCATGGATGTGCTTCTTCATTTTGTTGGGGAAAGCGCGAATCTCGATCTACATGGCTCACATTTAACCGTTGGTGGCAGGCAAAGCGGAGACTTCCGAGGGCTTGCCCTGTCGAGCGATCGGCGAAAGGTTGGTCGACGCCACGTCCTTGTCGATAGCAACGTTCAAATCTCTGGTATCGCCTACCTTCCTTCTGACGCCGTGATTCTCGAGGGAAGCGGAGTAAACGGGGTTTGCCATTCCCTTTGTTTCGTTTCGGACACATTGGAGATGAGGGGCATTTCAATTGTCAACTGGTCCCCCACTTTACGAGAAGGTTTTCTTCCAAGTTCTTTGCATGATGCACCTCGGTTCGCACCAAAGGTCCTTGAACCATATTTGCGCCCATTCCTTTTTTATCCTGAGTAGATGACGTTATGATCCTTCTTGCATTCTTCTTTTTTATGTTGGCGGTCTCTTGCTAATACCAGCACCTCGCAAACGGTTCTCTAATCTGAGACATCTTGTCGAGGCCTAGTTCTGACCCCCTAAGCCTCGTTAGAGGAAGCGTGTATTGCGAAGGCTTGCTTTGTCGAGGCAAGACGCTTCCTCTATTGGTGCCTTTTGGATCTGGTCGATAATGCAACTGCAAGCGTTGCGGTCCATCGTAAAGGTATGGTTAGTGTTTACGTCGCTCAAGACACATTGAGTGATCGGCCGATGGGCAAGTCAGTTAGCTCCCTAAAGTGCGAGGCTCAGGCGCTCTTGTGTTTGAGAAGTCTCTGTTCTGCAGGGTGATGCTCCCATACGTTGGCGCCCCTGCCCCTTGCAGCTCCCGACAACGGTTGCCCCTTTTTTGGAAGTCCGTGACGATTTGCTCCATGGCTGCAATCGGCCCATTCTTGCACCGCTGCTCTGACGCCCATTTATGGCTTTCAAGTTCGCTTAACCTACACCTCCGAAGCGATCAGTGAGTCGGTAAAGACGATTCGTTCTGGATCGTGAAATCTCATTTTTTTCGCCGTTCCGAAGTAGCATTTTTTCTCGTTCTAAAAAAATTGACATGTATTTCAATCTTCTAAATCGTTAAGCGATTATGGTTAACCTGCTTGAAACTAGAGACTAATTCTGTTCTATAATGAGATGAGAGGGTGAAAACTCTCGGGCGACATCTGCATTTAGGACCCCTGGCGTAGACCGGGGTCATGTGGCTGTAGGCCCTTGGAAAGCGATTTGTTCGCTTGTGTCTTAAGTGTGTGCGTAGGTGCTAGCTTGGGACATATCCGATGGTTTTTAGCAATAATGGAAATGTAGATCAGGCGGAAGAAGCTCCCGCGGGAGGATCGTTGCGCGCCGGTCGAACGGTTATTCTTGCTCAAGATGGTGTTGTGAATCTGCCGCCCGATGCGGTGCTTTCTGGCATCGCCGCAGAAGACGCGGACTTGGTTATCTTGCTCGCCGATGGTTCAAGGATTGTTGTCCCTGAAGGAACGGTGTCTGTACCCGAGATAGTCGTCGATGGTGTCGCTCTTGAACCTCAAACAGTCTCTGAGCTGCTTCTTCAGAAAGATCTAGAGCCCTCTTCGGGCGACATTCCCAGTTCAGGCGGCAACTTCATCCGAGATGAGGGCGAAATCCAAGCGGCTTTCGATATTGGAGACTTGCTCCCATTTACTGATTTTGACCTGCTTTCTGAGGACGAGGAAGAAGTATTTCCTGGCGTGGACGATGATGAACCCATCGTCTTGATTCAGACGGGTGAAAATCCCATTGGAGTGCAAGATGCAGTCGCTTTTGTCGACGAAGCGGGCCTGCCCGCACGGCTGAATGAGCCGGCAGGCTCGGACGAAGCTAGTGACAGTGAAAGCACTAGTGGCACTATTCTTATAGATACGGGAGACGACGCACTTAGCTCGTTGGCGATCAATGGCGTTGATGTGACCAATGGTGGCACGGTCGACACCGACCTCGGTAGTTTGAATGTGGTGATTACCGACGGAGTCTATTCTTACACCTACGACTTGATCGATAACACTTTGAGCGATCCGGATAGCGATGTTTTCGAGGTAGTCGTTAGCGATAGTGAAGGCGACACTGCTACTGCCTCTCTAGTAGTTTCTATCATCGACGATGTGCCCAGCGCGCGGGCTGATATCGACAGCGTAACCGAAGACGGACCGCTGGTTGCGGATGGCAATGTGCTGACCGGGGCAGGCGGCTCGGACGCCAATGCGAGCGATGGTGTTGCGGACACCGAAGGC